>JBBINW010000005.1:0-116919 GCA_037443665.1 Betaproteobacteria bacterium | reverse complement strand
AGGAGAACTTCCGCCGTGCGATGCTGCTGTCGCGGGGGGATCTGATGGTGTTCCTTGATCACCCGATCAGCGCCGGGTTCATCGGCGCCTGCAGCCTGCTGATCGGCGTGCAGCTGGTGTCGTACCTGCGGCGGCTGCTGCGCCAGCAGCCGATGCAGCCGGCCTAGCGCGGCTGGCCCAGGGTCATTCCACCGCCACCTGGGGCGCGTCGGCCGTGCCGCCAGCCCTGCGGCCTGGCGCGATCAGCCACAGCAGCGGGATCACGAGCAGCGTCAGCGCCAGCATCAGCTTGAAGTCGTCGATGTAGGCCACCATCGACGCCTGCCTCGTGATCTCGCCGTTGAGCATCGCCAGCCCCGCCGGCGACGTCGGCGCGATGCCGCCGACCGCCGGCGCCGCCGCCAGCGCCGCAGGGTTGACCTGCGCCGCCAGCGAGGCGTGCATGGTCTGCGTGTTGCGCACGAGCAGGGTCTGGACCAGCGCGATGCCGATGCTGCTGCCGATGTTGCGCACCAGGCTGTACAGCGCCGTGCCTTGCGACAGCATCGCCGGCTCCAGTGTCGCGAAGGTGGCGGTACTCAGCGGCACGAACACCAGGCCCAGGCCGACGCCCTGGATCACCCCCGGCCCCACGATGTCCGACGAGGGCAGAACCAGCGTGTAGCGGCTCATCTGCCAGAGCGAGAACGCCGTGATCGAGAAGCCCGCGAGCAAGAGCGCACGCACGTCGACGCGGCCGACCAGGCGGCCGACGATCATCATCGAGAGCATCGTGCCCATGCCGCTGGGCGCGGTGAGCAGGCCGACCGTGACCGCGGGCATGTCCATCAGGTTCTGCAGCATCGTCGGCGTCAGCGCCCGCGTGGCGTAGAGCACCATGCCGACGATGAAGATGAACAGCAGCCCGGTGATGAAGTTGCGGTTCTTCAGCAGCCGGTAGTCGAGGAAGCTGCGCCCGGCGGGCGTGAATGCGGTGTGGACGACGAAGAAGGCGGTGGCAACCGCGAGCACGACCGCCTCGACCCGGGTCTCGGTGGACGCGAACCAGTCGTTGTCCTGGCCGCGGTCGAGCAGCATCTGCAGCGCGCCGATCGCCAGGCTCAGGGTGGCGAAGCCGAAGGCGTCGAAACCCATCGCGCGTGCCGCCTTCGCGGGGCGGATGTGGGTCGCGATGCCGTAGAACGCCAGCGCACCGATCGGCAGGTTGATGAAGAAGACCCAGCGCCAATCGTAGTTGTCGGTCAGCCAGCCGCCCAGGCTGGGGCCCAGGATCGGGCCGACCATCACGCCCATGCCCCAGACGGCCATGGCCGAGCCGCGCCGCTCGGGCGGGTTGATCGCCAGCATCACGGCCTGCGACAGCGGCACCAGCGCGGCGCCGAACAGGCCCTGCAGCAGCCGCGCGGCGACGATCTCGGCCAGCGAGCCCGAAATGCCGCACCACAGCGACGCCAGCGTGAACCCGGCCACCGAGACCAGGAACACGCGCTTCTGCGTGAAGCGGTCGCACATCCAGCCGGTCAGCGGCGTGGCGATCGCGGCGGCGACGATGTACGAGGTCAGGACCCAGGTGATCTGATCCTGCGCCGCCGACAGGCTGCCCTGCATGTGCGGCAGCGCGACGTTGGCGATCGTCGTGTCCAGGGCCTGGATGATCGTCGCCAGCATCACCGACAGGGTGATCATGCGCCGCTCGACGGCCGTCAGCGGGCTGGCCGGATCGTTCATCGGCGGCTCGCCCCGGCGCCGCCCTGGACGTTGCCCACCGCACTCACGGCGCGTCGTCCAGGATGCCCTGCAGCTGCTCGAGCAGCTCGGTGGCAACGAGCAGCCGCGCCGGATCCATGCCGGCCAGCAGCGCCTTGCGCACCGCGCCGGCCTGGGCACGGACCTTGTCGCTGAGCGCCGATCCGGCAGCAGTGAGCAGCACGTGATTGACGCGGCGGTCGTCCGCCGACGGCCTGCGCTCGACGAGGCCGGCCTTGGCCAGGCGGTCGAGCATCACGGCCATGGTCGCGCCCTCGACGCCCACGCGCTGCGCCAGCTCGGCCTGCGACAGCGGGGCCTTGGCGCGCGCGACCATCGCCACCGTGAGCCAGCTCGCCTGGCTCATGCCCAAGCCTTTCAGGCGCCGATCCAGCGTCAGCCGCCAACCGCGCGCGGTGCTGTGCAGGGCGGCGGAGAAGCGCTTCTCGACGGTCGGCAATTCGATAGCCTGCTGATGGTTAGAAGTCTAACTGTCAGTTTAGCAAGATCCGTCGCTTTCCGCGGCGACGGCGGCCCTCGGCGTACCCCGACCGGGAACTGAAGAGCCCGCTTCAGCCGCGCGACAGATCTGCAGGGCCTCCTGGGCCGCAGCGAAGCGAGCGCAATGCCACTCGAGCTACTGGATCAATGTCATCCCCGCGGTCTTCGCCGCGGCAGTGTCGAAGGTCATCGTCTTGGAGCATCCTGCCGCCGACGCCGTGCACTCGATCCGGCAATCGGCAAAATCGGCCGTCCCGGCGCGGCAGGCCCGGAGGGCCCGCACCACAGGCTCGGCCTGGTCGACGGGCAGTTGCCTGGATCGCAACAGCACCTCCAGAACCTGCGCGAGCTGCGAGCGGTTGAGCTCGTAGCTCGACGACAGCACCCAGACCAGCTCGACCACCGCCACCAGCGGCACGAACCCCGGCGCCTCGGCCGACAGCCCCTCGATCAGCGTCGTCGCCTTCGCTGCTTGCCTCGCGTCGTCCTGCATGATGTAGCGGACGAGCACGTTGGCATCCAGACCGATCATCGGGCGGAGGCGCCTCGCGCGGCGATGGCCCGGTTCATCTCCTCGATCGACACCGACCGGGCCGGCTTGCCGAACATGCCCTTGAGCTCGGTCACCGAGCGGTTGGCCGCCAGGAACAGAAACTGACCAGGCTCGAGCTCGCCGAACTCGACTCGATCACCGGCGTCGCCCGCGAGCGCCTGGCGCACTTGGGCCGGAATGGTGATCTGGCCCTTGCCGGTCATGGTGGCGGTGGTCATCGCCGCAACTCCCGTCAATGCCTCACTTTGAAGTAAGGTACGCCGCCGCTCAAGGCGGCGCGCGCCTGGATGATCGCGGCCGCCGCGTGACCGCGTGCGGCCCGGGCCATCTTGCTCTGCACCGTACGAAGAAGGATTCCGGTTGCCGATGTGGGCCGAAGGAGCCGCAGTTCACCGCATCCTTCTGGTCACCCGCTCAGCGCCGGCCGGTGCCGAACGTCCGCTCGACGAGCGCCAGCGACGCCGCATCGTCCCACTCGCGCCCGCCGACCACCTTCAGCAGCACGCGCCCCTGCGCATCGACGAGCACCGTCAGCGGCAGTTCCGACGCGCCGAGCAGGTTCTCCATCTGCAGCTGCCGGTCGATGAAGTGGCTGATCGTGGCGTTGGTGCGCCTCAGCAGCGCCAGCGCGGCGGCGCGGTCGTCGTCGGTGGAGATGCCGATGATCGCGAACCGCTGCGCGCCGTCGCGCCAGGCCAGCCGCTCCAGCGACGCCATCTCGGCGCGGCAGGGCGGGCACCAGCTGGCCCAGACGTTGATGATCAGCGGCCGGCCGCGGAAGTCCGTGAGCCGGCGCGAAGGGCCGTTGAGGCCGAGCAGGGTGACGTCGGGCAGGGTCTGGCCGACAGCCACCTCGCCGGGCGTGGCCGCCGCCCGGCGCGGCGCACCGAGCGCACCGGCGAGCGCCAGCACAGGCGCGGCCACCACCGCCCGCAGCAGGTCGCGTCGCGAAGCGGGCCGGGCCGCGCGAGGGGGCCACCGAGACGGCGGCCGAGACGGCCGAGAGTCGGGCTCGCCACCAGCCGCAAGGGGCGGCAGATCATCACAATTCATCGCGATACTTTGCAATGGCCGTGGGCCACATCGCGCACGGCAGAAACGGTGCCCGCTTGCAATGGCTGCAATGGCGCCCGGGGATCACGGGCGGTGCGCAACGGCTGCCGGCTGGATCCGCGTTCCTTATGATGAGAACGACGATGAAATCGAATCTGCGGTCGCCGCGCCCGGCGCGCTGGGCGGCCTTGCTCCTTTGCGGCGCCTGCGCCTGCGCCCACGCCGAGCTCGGTGGCGACGTCGCCACGGTGGCGGCCGACCAGGCGGCTCTCCGCGCCACCCTGACGGTCATCGACATGGGCACCTATGCCGACTACCGGCTCCAGCTGCCCGACGGCATCGTCGTGCACGAATTCGTCAATGCCGCCCAGCGCGTGTTCGAGGTCACCTGGAGCGGCAAGGGCCACAAGCCGGACATGACGCAACTGCTGGGCCCCTACGCCGGCCGCGGGCGCACACCCGCCCGCGGAGCGCGGGCGATCGCCCGGCGGGGGGGCCTGGTCGCCTCCGACCTGGAGATCCACGCCGCGGTCCGCAACCGCCACTTCAGCGGCACCGCGCATCTGCCGGCACTCCTGCCCGAGTCGATGGCCGCGGCGCTGCCGGTGCCCGTCGATTCGAAGTAGTTAGCCATGACCGCCCCGCCATCGAAGACCCTTCCCGTGCACGGCCCCGCCGTGCAGACACCGACGCCGGCGATCCTGGCGATCCTGTTCGCGCTCACGCTGTCGGCCTGCGGGGGTGGCGGCAGCAGCGTCGCCGCGACCACGGCGACACCCTCGCCATCGCCATCGCCTACGCCAGCACCGTCGCCGTCGCCGTCGCCGTCGCCCACACCGGCCCCTTCACCCGCCCCGGCGCCCGCCGCCATGGCCATGAGCTGCGGAGGTGTCACCAGCACCGGCAGCGGCAACGCGGCGCCGGTCGCCGTGGACAACTCCCCTGTCCCGCTGCCGGCCCGGCAGGCGCAAATGTATTCTCGAACATACCTTACGTCGCGGTTCAGATCTGCGCTCCGGGCAGCACCACCAACTGCCAGACCATCGACCTCGTGATCCTGGACACGGGGTCCACCGGCCTGCGCATCGCCTCGGCAGCGCTGAACGCGTCGCTGCAGCCTGGCGCCGGCCTGCCGCTGGTCGCCGGTGCGCAAGCACCCGGCAAGCTGACCGAGTGCGAGGCCTACATCTCGTCCTACGTGTACGGTCCGGTCGTCAAGGCCGACGTGGTCATCGCCGGCAAGAAGGTCGGCAGCACCCAGCTGCAGGTGTTCGGCGCCTCGGGCTACATGGTGCCGCGCTCGTGCAGCAGCTCGTGCAGCAGCCTGGGCGGCACCGAGACCAACACGACCGAGAGCTTCGGCGGTAACGGCCTGCTCGGGGTCAGCTTCGACACGGCGGACAACTACGCCCTCTACTACGACTGCCCGACCCCGAACGCCGCCGCCTGCGCCGTCGACGTCGCCTATGCCGGCATCCCCAACACGGTCACGCAGTTCGCCGGCGACAACAACGGCGTGACGATCAGCCTGCCCGCCATCGCCGCAGGCACCACGACGAAGCCGGTGTGGGGCACGCTGTACTTCGGTGTCGCGACGCAGGCCGACAATACGCCGGCGGCGACGACGCTGGCGGTGGCCAACGATGGCAGCTCGGGCCAGAACAGTGGCACCTTCAATGCCCTGATCGGCGGCGCCTGGTCCGTCGCGTACATCGACAGCGGCACCGATGTCGTCTATTTCAACGACGCTGCCGACACCCAGCTCACGGACTGCCCGGCCAATGGTTTCGTCGCCGGCTTCTACTGTCCGGCGTCGGCACAGAGCCTGAGCTTCGGCCTGGGCAACGCGGGCAGCAGCCCGGTCGTCTTCGGCAACCTGGCCTACACGGTGGGCAACGCGAGCCTTCTGTACGGCGTCAGCGCGGTCGCCACAAGTGCCGTCGGCGGTCCCGACAGCAGCACCTCCACCGCGAGCAACTCGAGCGTCGCCTTCGGCCTGTCGGCCTTCTACGGCCACACCATCTACTTCCTGTTCAACGGCATGAGCGCGCCCGGTACCGGGCTCGGCGGGTCGGCCTCGACCCCGGTCGTCGGCCCCGTCAACGGCATCGACTGATCGGCGCCACGGCGGTCGTCGCGTCGGAGGTCTCATGCCCACCATCCATCCCCGGCAGGCCGCGCCGGCTTCGTCGCCAGTGCAGGCCTGCTGCTGCCGGCCTGCGCCACCCCGGCGGCGCCCGAGCCGAACTGGCAGCACAAGCGGGCCGCCGGCGGCTGGCCGCTCGGACGCGACGTCGTTGCCGGACTTCAACATCGACCGATTCGATGCCCTCGACCCCTCGACCACACGCACATCGGGGTCCATGTCGGCGTCACGGTCGTGTAGTCGTCACCGCCGGCCCGGGCTGCCTGGGCCTGCAGAATGCGCATCGAATCGCCTGCGAAGGCTTTGCCCACACGCTGGGCCGGCTCGACCGCCTGCCCGTGTCCGCGCCGGGGATGCTGTCCCCGCGCTGCCTCGTCGAGTCGATTCACCTGATACGGCCGCCGAAGACCTGAACCGCGTCGCGGGACCGAAGGCGGGCCGGGATGGACATCGGTGATGCCCACGCGCCGAAGCATCATCGATCAGCCGGGGCGATTCATGGCCACGCGTTGCGGGCCTTTCGGGAGGTCTTGATGGGCCCGCTTGAGCGAGGTCAAGCCTGGGCCGCTCGCGCGCTCGCAGACTGAATCCCGTTCGGCCCGAAGGCCCTTGCGGCTCGGCGCCGGTTGAGCCCGCCCGCCCTCGCGGATCGGCGAGTGCCCGGGACAGGATCCTGTCGATGAACATCACCGCGCAGACGTCGTCAACGGACAAGACCCCGGAAAACGTCTCCGCACAGGTTGGCGCCGTCGAGCCCGTCGCGCGACCTCGCCGCTGGCACGTCGCTCTGATCGGTGTGCTGGCGGTCGTTGCGGCCGGCGTGGCCGGGTTCTTCTGGCTTGGACGGGGCCAGGCCCCGAAGGAGTACGTCACGGTCGCCGCCGACACCGGCACGGTGGCGCCGACCGTGATCGCCAGCGGCACGGTCAACCCGGTGACGACGATCCAGGTCGGCAGCTACGTCTCGGGCGTGATCCAGAGCCTGGCGTGCGACTTCAACACCCGGGTGCGCGCGGGGCAGTCGTGCGCCAGGATCGACCCGCGCCCGTACCAGACCGTGGTCGATCAGGACTCGGCCAACCTGGCGACGGCACGCGCGCAACTCGAGAAGGACCGCGCCAACCTCGCCTTCTCCAAGCTCATCTACGAGCGCGACGCGGACCTGCTCAAGCGCAGCATCGTGTCGCAGGAAACGGTGGACACCGCGCTGAACGCCTACCAGCAGGCACAGAGCCAGATCGCGCTCGACGAGGCGACGATCCAGCAGCATCAGGCGGCGCTCGCCGCGGCGCGCCTCAACGTCGACTACACGAACATCACCTCGCCGGTGGACGGCACGGTGGTCTCGCGCAACGTGACGCAGGGGCAGACGGTGGCCGCGAGCTTCCAGACCCCGACGCTGTTCCTGATCGCCACCGACCTGACCAAGATGCAGGTCGACACCAACGTCAGCGAATCCGACATCGGGCGCATCGCGGAGGGCAACAGCGCCACGTTCACGGTCGAGTCGTTCCCTGACCGGCCGTTCAACGGCCTGGTCACGCAGCTGAGGCAGGCGCCGCAGACGGTGCAGAACGTGATCACGTACGACGTGGTCATCAGCGTGGCCAACCCCGCGTTGCTGCTGAAGCCGGGCATGACCGCCTCGGTGCGGATCGTGACCCAGCGGCACGACGGCGTGCTGCGCGTGCCCGACCAGGCCTTGCGCTACGCGCCCACCGGCTTTGCCGAGCGCGGCGATGCCGCCCGGCCGGCTTCGGCACCCGCGAAGCCGAAGCCCGGTGTCGGGCGGGCGGCACAGGTCTGGGTGTTGCGGGACGGGCAAGGGGGCGGGCCGCAGCGCGTGCCGGTGGTGATCGGGCTGGACGACGATGCGTTTGCCGAGGTGCTGCAAGGCGACCTGCACGCGGGCGACAGGGTCGTCGTCGCCGAACGCAGCGCCGGCGCCGCACGCGCACCGGCCGGCGGTCAGGGCGGGACGCGCCCGCCGCGGATGTGAGCGCGGCGGCGGCGCCGACGTCGACCATGCCCGAGACCGTCATCGAGGTTAGCGAACTGAGGCGCACCTACCATGTCGGCGACACCGACGTGCACGCGCTCGACGGCGTGAGCCTGACGGTCGCCCGCGGCGAGTTCGTGGCGATCATGGGCTCGTCCGGGTCGGGCAAGTCGACGCTGATGGCCGTGCTCGGCTGCCTGGACCGCCCATCCAGTGGCCGCTACCTCTTCGAAGGCACCGACGTCGCGCAGTTGCCCGAGCCGGCGCTGGCACACATACGCAGCGAGCGCATCGGCTTCGTCTTCCAGAGTTTCAACCTGCTGGCGCGCACCAGCGCGATCGAGAACGTGGCGCTGCCGCTGTTCTACGCCCACGGCGCTTCGGCACACGGCGCCGAGCGCGTGCGGCGCGCCCGGGCCGCGCTGGCGCTGCTGGGGCTGGCCGACCGCGAAGCCAACACCCCGGCCCAGCTCTCGGGCGGCCAGCAGCAACGCGTGGCGATTGCTCGCGCGCTCATCAATGCGCCCAGCCTCGTGCTCGCCGACGAGCCCACCGGCAACCTCGACACGCGGACCTCGCACGAGATCATGGAGACCCTCGTGCGGCTCAATCGCGAACAGGGCGTGACCATCATCGTGGTCACGCACGAGCGCGACATTGCCGACTACACGCAGCGGGTGGTGACGATGCGCGATGGCCGGATCGTCTCCGACGAGCGCAACCCGCTGCGGCCGAGCGCGGCGGCAACGGAGGGCGCCGCCGGTGCCGCGGCGACGGGCAGCGTGCCAGCCGGCGAGGGCATGACGCTGTTCCGCCCGCAGGCGCAGTGCGGCGGCGACCTGGTCCCGGCCGGCGGGCACGCCGGCACCGCCTGGGCCTTTGGCGTGATGATCATGTCGGCCGCCTTGCAGGCGCTGCTGCGCAACAAGATGCGCTCGGCGCTGACCATGCTGGGCGTGTTCATCGGCGTGGCGGCGCTGATTGCGATGGTCGCCGTGGGCCAGGGCGCGAACGAGGCGGTGCGCAAGCAGATCGAGAGCCTGGGCACCAACCTGTTCGTCGTCGTGCCCGGCGCCACCACCTCCGGCGGCGTGCGCTCGGGATTCGGCAGCGCGTCGACCTTGACGGTGACCGACGCCGAGGCGATCCGCCGCGAGGCGCCGGCAGTGGCCCAGGTCAGCTACCTGATCCGCCAGTCGGGGCAGGTCCAATACGCCGACCAGAACTGGACCACCAGCGTGCAGGGCGTGACGGCCAGCTACCCGCCGATCACGAACTGGCGCGTCAGCGCGGGCCGCGGGCTGACCGACGACGACGACCGCGAGACCGCGCTCGTCGTCGTCATCGGCGAGACCGTGCGCAAGCAGTTGTTCAGCGACTACGAGAACCCGCTGGGCAGCGCGATCCTCGTGCGCGGCATTCCCTTGCGGGTTGTCGGCGTGTACGAGGCCAAGGGACAGACCGCCTGGGGCCAGGACCAGGACGACCTGGTGATGATCCCGTTCGGCACCGCCGAGCGCAAGGTTCTCGGCGTGGCCTCCCCCAGCCAGCAGGCGGCGGGGACGTCGCAGTACCCGCCGCCGCCGAATCCGTTTAGCGTGCAGCCGCGGCTGACCGGCTACGTGAACCAGATCTACGTGCAGGCGCAGTCGACGGCGCAGATCCGCACGGCGATCGACGAGGTGACGGCGGTGCTGAACCGTCGGCACCGCATCCGGCCCGGCGACACGGCCGACTTCAACGTCCGCAACCTGAGCCAGATCGCAAACGCCGCCGAGGGCAGCAGCCAGGTGATGGCCGCGCTGCTCGCGGTGGTGGCGTCGATCTCGTTGCTGGTCGGCGGCATCGGCATCATGAACATCCTGCTCGTCTCGGTGACCGAGCGCACGCGCGAGATCGGGCTGCGCATGGCCATCGGCGCGCAGCGCGTGCACGTGCTGCTGCAGTTCCTGGCCGAGGCCGTGTTCCTGAGCGTCGTCGGCGGGGTGGCGGGCATCGCCGCCGGCGCGATCGTGACCGAGGCGATCTCGCTCGTGGCCAAGTGGCCCACGTTCATCGCGCCGTCGGCCATCGTCGGCGGCTTCGTGTTCTCGGCGGCGGTCGGGATCTTCTTCGGCTATTACCCGGCGCGCAAGGCGGCGCGGCTGAATCCCATCGAAGCCCTGCGCTATGAGTGACTTCGCGAAACGTCTGGCCGGCGCCGCCGCCACTGCGCTGCTGACGGCGTGCGCTGCCGTCGGCCCCGACTTCGTCGCACCCGCCGCGCCGGCACAGACTCGCTACAGCGCGGCCGAACCGGGGCTTGCCGATGCCGGCGGCGCCGAGACGAGCCAGCGCATCGTCGCCGGCGCCGCATCCGATGGTGCAGTAACCGCCGCGTGGTGGCGCGCGTTCGCGTCGCCGGCGTTGGACGCGGTCGTCGAACAGGCGCTGGCCGGCAGCCCGACGACAGCGACTGCCGAGGCCACGCTGGCGCAGGCCCGCGAAGGCGTGAGCGCTGCACGCGGCAGCCGCTATCCACAGGTCACGCTCGGCGCGTCGGCCGGCCGCGGCAACCCGAGCGCGGGCGGCGCCACTGGCGTGATCAACAGCTCGTCGGTCGGCCCGTCGCTGTCCTACGGTGTCGATGCCTTCGGCGCCACCGCGCGCCGCGTCGAGCAGGCGCAGGCGCTGGCCGACCTGCAGCAGGCGCAGTGGCAGGCCGCCCGGCTGGCGCTCGCGGGCGGCACGGTGACGCAGGCCATTGCCCTGGCTTCGGCCACCGAGCAGATGCGTGCCGTGCAGGACATCATCGCGGCCGACCAGCGCAACCTCGAACTGGTCCGGCTTTCGGCGACAGCGGGCAAGTCGGCCGGGCTCGACGTGCTCACCGCGGAAAGCCAGCTTGCGAGCGATCGCGCGCTGCTGCCGCCGCTGCTGCAGCAGGCCAGCGCCGCGCGCCACGCGCTGGCCGTGCTGGTCGGCCGGTGGCCGGCCGACTGGACGCCACCGGCCTTCGACTTCGGCTCCCTCGTCCTGCCGCGCGAACTGCCCCTGGCCCTGCCTTCCGCACTGGTGCGCCGGCGACCCGACATCCAGGCCGCCGAGGCCCAGCTGCACGCCGCCAACGCCGCCATCGGCATCGCCGCGGCCGAGCTCTACCCGAGCCTGACCTTGACCGCCTCGTGGACTGCGGCCGCCTCCGGCAGCGGCGCGCTGCTGAGCCACCCGAAAGGCCTGTGGGAACTCGCCGCCAGCCTGCTGGCGCCGGTCTTCGACGGCGGCACGCTCAAAGCGCAGCGGGCGGCGGCGACCGATGCCTATGCCGCGCAGCTGGGCAGCTACCGGCAGACCGTGCTGCAGGCCTTCGGCCAGGTGGCCGACGTGCTGGAAGCGCTGGACCACGACGCGGCCCTGCTGGACGCCCAGCGCCGGGCGCTCGATGCCGCCGACGCCACGCTGGACCTCACGCAGCAGAGTTACCAGGCCGGCCAGGCGAGCTTCCTGCAGATCATCGAGGCCCAGCGCCTGTTCCAGCAGGCGCGGCTCGGTCATGTGCGGGCGCAGGCACAGCGCTATGCCGACTCGGCACAGTTCTTCGTCGCGATGGGCGGCGGCGTCGCCGACGATGCGGCAGCGAAGGCGGCGCCATGAAGCCCGGTCGTCGGGCGCTGCAGATGCAGGCGCCGACGCGCCGGTCCGGCGCCCAGGTCGTCGTCGACGCCCAGGGTCTGCCGGTGGACGAACGGTACGTCTGCGGGTGCATGCGCCGTTGCAACGCCGCTTTTCCCGGGCCGGGCACTGCCAGCCACGGCACTCGGCGCCGACCTTGTTGCCCGGGAGGCCGGCCGCGACCTCGCGGGGCGGGGCCGCGGCCGCATCATCCGCCCGCGCATGGCCGCGGTTTCAGGCGGCCCGGCTTGCAGTGCAGACCAGCATGCAGGACTTCGCTGCTCAGCTTCCGCACCCCGCATTGGGACCGCACCGCCGTGCTGCTGAACGGCCAGCGCGCCAACGCCGTACATCGCGCTGCTCCAGAGGGTCACCGCCGACAGCGGGCCCGATGCGCCGGGCACCTGGCCGATGCATTGCCACGTCGGAGAGCAGTGGGATTCGGGCATGGCCGCGGCGCACAGCGTGCGCCCTCAGAGCGCGCCCCCGGGTGTCGTCGTTGCTGCCGCGCGGCTCAGCGAACCGCTGCCGAGGCCGCGTCGTCGGCCGCCACCGGCGTTTCGGAGGGCGCCTGGCCGTTCTTGCCGCGATTGACCCGGGCCACCTTCGGCTCGCTCCACGGGCCGGTGACGTGGAACTCGCGCGTGTTCGCGGCCATCAGCGGGTTGCGCAACAGGAACTGGGCCAGGAAGGTCCCCACCCCGACGGCCGGGTTGATGATCGCGTAGGCCAGCGAGGCCGCCCCAGCATTGACCTCTGGCACGACGACGATATGCAGGTCCTGGGTCTCGCGGTCGACGTCGGCCTGGCCATCCAGGAGCACGGTGGCGGCCACGCCCGCCAGTCGCAGGTTGTTCGTCTTCGCAACGCCGGCAGTCACCGTGAAGTCGCCGATCGCGCTGTCAAAGGCCCAGCCGGTGTCGAAGACGTCGCGAAAGTCAAGCAGCAGCCGCCGCGGCAGCGACTGCAGGCTGAGGATGCCGAGCAACCGGCCGAAGCCCGGGCTGGCCTTCAGGAACTGACCCTTGTCGACGGCCAGCCTGAACCCGCCGTTCAACTGGCTGAACTCGAGCGCGAAGGGCGATCCCGGCCACGTGACGTCGCCGCTGATCGTCCCTTGGCCGCCGCGCACCACCGGGCCCAGGCCCAGCCGCTCCAGAAACGCGCCGGCGTCGCTCAGCGCGAGCTTGAAGTCCAGTTTCGTCGCCGCCGGCTGCGCGGCAGCGCGCGCCGTCCAGGCCCCGCTGGCGGTGAATCGCGCCTCGGGCATGTCCAGCTCGAGCTTCGAGATCCGCCAGGGGCCGTCTGCCGCGCCGGGCCGGTAGCCGGCCTGGATCTCGAGCCGCCCGAGCGGCGTGGATCCCCAGTCGAACTGCTCGGCCACGATGTCCAGCGCCGGGAGCTTGGCGGGTGGCTCGGCCGACGGCGGCACTGCCGCCTTGGCCGCGCCATGCCCAGCCTCGGCTTCGGCGCGGGGCAGCTTCAGCCGCGACAGGCGGGCGACGACGCTACCCGCGCCGGAGGCCAGGCTGGCCGCAGGTCCACCGGCGACGCCGTCAGGCCGGTAGTCGATCGTGCCGGCCAGCTCGGTGGCGGTGACGCCGGCATGCCACAGTCCGTCCTGACGCTTCACATCCGCGCTCAGTCCGGTGAGCCTGTGGGTGCTGACGGTGAGCGTTCCGATGCGCAGGGCGACGGTGGCCGGCAGCGCAACCGGCAGCGCCAGCGGGGCCGAAGCGGGCTCGGGTGGCTGTGCAGGCCCCTTCGCCGACGGGCCCGCCGGGTCCGGGAACCAGCCCGCAGACGCGGCCTGCCAGGCGTCCAGGTCCAGGTGGTCGAGATCGACCGTTGCGCCGACCCCGGCGCCGGGCAGGGTCAGCCCCGCGGCGCTGGCCGGCACGCCGGCGTCGGAGACCCGCAGCACGGCGCGCAGGGGCTGCGCCGGCCCGGCGGCCGCGTTGCCGGTGTCGCGCTCGATCCGGGCCTGGAGCACGCGCCCCAGCTCCAGCCACGACGTCTCGCGCCGCGTCGAGGCGCCGGCCGTGCCGGTGGCTGAGGCCGGGGCGGTGGTCGACCGCAGCCTCAGTGCCAGCGGCGTCGCCGCCCCCTTGCCCAGCGGGTAAGGCAGCGCGATGCCCAGGCCGACGAGGTCGCTGCTCAGCTCGAGCTGCGGCGACCCGCCGGGAAAGGCCAGGCTGAGCTGGTAGCCGGCCTGGCCGCTCAGCGAGGCTGCCAAGCGCGCGACGGGGCTGAATCCGGCTGCGCGGTGCAGGCCCCGAGCGGTGACGGTGCCATGCCCGCTGAAGTGCGCCTTCTCGTGCCCCTGCCCGCTGCCCTGGAAGCTCAGCTCGCCGCCCAGCACGCGGGCGCTGGCGCCGCTAACGGTGAAGCCGCCCTGCGTGAAGTCGACCACCCCGCGGGCGCCGGCCAGCGGCGGGCTGTCGGGCGTCATCCGGATGTCGTTGCCGGCGAGCCGCAGGCTGCCCTTGACGCTGGTGGCGGCCGGCTCGGCGATCGGCACGGCCAGTTCCAGCTGCAACCTGGCCGGCCCGCTCGTCGTGGCCTGCGCCAGCGCGCCGCCTATCCATCCGCCGATCGGCGTGGCGTCGACGAAGCGCACCATGTCGGCCAGCGGCCCGCTCGCCTGGCCCGCGATCCGCAGCCGCGGATCATTGTCAAGGCTGTCGATGCGCCCCTCGATCCCGCTGAACTGGACGCCGTCGAGGCGCGCCTGCGCCTGGCGGATGGCCAGCGACGCACGGTTGATGTCGAGCACGCCCGCGATCGACGTCAGCGCCGGCCAGCCTGGCCGCGCCGCCGGGTCGCCCGCGACACTGCCCGGCAGGTAGGCGAAGCTCAGGTCCTCGACGTTGGCGATGATGCGGAACTCGCCGCCGATCCCGTTCTGCGCCGGCCGGAACGGAAAGTCCCGCAGGTCGCCCTTGACGTGGAAGGTCGCGGTGGCGATGCGGCCGCCGCGCACCGCCGCGGCAATGTAGCTGCGCACCCCGGCGGCAAGACCCAGCGGCAGGTAGCGCGCGGTGCGCAGGGCCTGCCCCTCGCCGAGGCTGCCGTCGAGCTCCAGCAGGCCCGGATAGCGCCCGCCGCTGGCCGCGATGCCGCTGCTGCCGGAGCCGGTCTGCCAGCGCGCCCTGAACTCGCCATGGGCGTCCGGGTTGGCGAAGCGGGCTTCGCTCACCGTCACCACGACGTGCGGCGGCTCGTCGCCGCGGTTCGCCTTGTCGATCTGCCACGCCAGGCTGGCCTGCAGGCTGTCCAGCGGCACCAATTCGTCTGCAAAGACACCCGGCAGGTTGACCGCGCCCCGGGTCACGCCGACCTGCGCCTGGCCGCCCGTGTCACGGGCGTCGAACTGCACATCGGCGCCGCGCAGTCCCGGCCGGCCGAGGCTGGCGCCAGGGGCCACCGCCCCGGCGTTGAATGCCAGCCCGGCCAGGCGCCCGCGCACCCGGTAATGCGCCGGCGCGTCGAGCGGCCCGTCCCAGCTCGCATCCAACCCGGTCACGATGCCTTGCGGCGCGGCGTCGGCCAGCAGCCTGCGAATCGCGGCGCCCAGTGGCACGCGGCCGGCGATGGCCGCCATCACGCCCAGGTCCAAGCGATCGGCCTGCACCTGGCCGGCGTCGGGGTCCTGGCCGGGCGCTTGATGCCAGCTCACGTCGAGCCGGCTGTTCGGCCAGCGCAGGCCGTCGGCGGTGACGAAGCTCAGGCCGCTGAACTGCAGGCTGGTGGTCCCCGACTTGCGCTGGGCGACGACATGCGCTGCGAGCTGCTCGAACTGCAGCGCCTCGACCCGCGCGCCCAGCCGCAGCGTGACCGCGCGCAGCGCGACATCGACGGTCGCCGACTGCGGCAGGCCGGCGCGCAGCTCGTAGGTGCCGTGCAACGAACCCTGGCCGGCGCTGAAGTCGAAAGGCAGGTCGACGTAGCGCCGCAACTCGCCGACGTCGATGTGCGGCAGATCGGCGGTGGCGGTCCCGCTCCAGCGCTGCCAGTTGCCTGCACGGGCCAGCAACGGCCCGTTGAAGCGGCCTTCGACGGTCAGGCGCTCGCCCCAGCCTGCGGGCGGCGTGGCCCCCAGCCGGACCTGGTGGCCGCGCAGGCCGTTGTGCAGTTCCAGATCGACCTCGGTCAGCGCCAGTGGCATCGCGCTGCGCTGCTCGTCGATCCAGTGCACGCTGCCACCGTGGATCAGGAACTCGTGCTGCCTGAAGAGCCAGTCGGCCGCCGCGGTGACGTCGGAGCTGCCGGGCGCCCCGTTGCCCAGGTCGAGCCCCGCCACACGCACATGCCCGGCCGCGTCGCGCCGGATGTCCAGGCTGGGGGCCTCGACCGAGAACCGGTTGAAACGCAGGTCCAGGCTCAGCAGCGAACGCGCCGACACCGATGCGACCACCCGCGGCAGCGTCAGAGCGACGCGCTGCTGCGGGTCCAGCACCTGGACGTCGCGAACCTCGATCGTCGGCACCCAGCCGCCAGAGTCGACCTGGATGGCGCCGATCTGCACCGTCGCGCCCAGGCTGCGGCTGACGCGTTGGGCGATCGGCTGGCGCCAGTCCTCGATGTGCGGCAGCACGAACCAACGCAGGGCCAGCCACCCGACGAGCAGCAGCGCCCCCAGCAGCAGCGGCAGGCCCAGGAGCAGCCGTGCCGTCAGGCGCAGCAGCACGGCGCGGCGCGATCGGGGCGGGGCGGTCATCTCAGGGCGCACGAGGCTCGGGGTCCGCCATGGCAGGCGTGGCTCCGGCGCCGTCGCGGCGATCGGCTTTCAGCGGGAGCTCGCGGCTGGATGGGGGACGCATCGCTTGGTCATGGACCGGCGTCGTCGCTGCGGGTTGCAGCCGGCGCCGGGAGGCGCGATCTTGCGCCAAGCCGGGGTGTCGAAGGTGTCCAGCGCGTGAACGCCGAGCTTGCCGCCGCGCCGAAGGGGGCGCGTTCAAGCGAAGAGGTCAGCCACGGGTCTCGTGGATCAGACATCACGCATCGCGATCGGCGACGGCGCCATTTCCGCGGCGTCGCGGCAGGAGGCGTCTTCTGATGCAAGAGGCTCGGGTTGCGTTCGGGTTGACCGGGCCGGGCGGCTTGGCGTCGGCGCTGCGCTTGCGCGGCGCATGGGCCCTTCAAACGCCGTTTCCCCGGTTCACGGCAATGCCAGGCACGGCGCGCGACGCCGACGTTGTTGCCCACGAGGCCGACTGCGACCTTGCCGGGTGGGGCCGCTGCCGCGTCATCCGCGCACGATCCCGGCCACCTGCTCGGCGATGGCCATCGAGGCGGTCAGCCCCGGCGACTCGATGCCGAACAACAGCACGACGCCGTCGCAGCCATGCTGCGCTGGCCCGTCGATGCGAAAGTCGGCTGCGGCTTGCCCGGGGCCGGCGAGCTTGGGCCGGATGCCGGCGTAAGCCGGCACCAGCGCGGCCGTCGGCAGGCGCGGCCAGTAGCGGCGCACGTCGGCGGCGAAGGCCTCGGCGCGCGAGACGTCCACCGCGTAGTCGAGGGCGTGGCCGGGGCGGGATTCGAGGGCTTCGCCGGCCAGCCATTCGACGTCGGGTCCGAAACGCGCCTGGCCGCCCAGGTCCAGCGTGAGGTGGACGCCGAGCCCGCCATCGACGGGCGTCGGATAGATCAGGTGCGAGAACGGTGCGCGGCCGGCGAACGCGAAGTAGTGACCCTTGGCCAGGTGGCGTCGCGGAATCGCGGCCGATGGAAATCCCCGCATCGCCGCGGCCACCGCCTGCGCATCGAGCCCGGCGGCATTGACGAGCCAGTCTGCCTGGAGTTCGCTGCGTGCCTCCTCGCCACCCACGTCGCCGCCCGGGCCGCCCTCATGGCTCGCCACCTCCACGCGCCATCCTGCGCCCGAGCGCTCGGCGGCGACGATGCGGCTGCGCCGCGCGAGCAGGGCGCCGGCAGCCTCCCCGTCGGCCAGCAGCGCGGTCATCAGGCCGTGGCTGTCGACGATGCCGCTGGCCGGCGAGTGCAGTGCGGCACGGCATTCGAGCTCGCCCTCCAGCGCCTTGGCCTGGGCGCCGGTGAGCAGCCGCAGGCCGGTCACGCCGTTGGCCTGGCCCGTCTCGAGCAGCGCCTCGAGCCGGGGCCGGTCCTGTTCGCGCGTGGCCACGACGAGCTTGCCGCAACGCCTGTAGGCCACACCGCGCGCGACGCAGAAGGCCTCGAGCAGCTCGCGGCCGCGCACGCACAGCCGCGCCTTCAGGCTGCCCGGCTCGTAGTACAGGCCGGCATGCAGGACTTCGCTGTTGCGCGACGACACGCCGGTGCCGAACCCGGCTTCGCGCTCGGCGACGACGACTTCCAGTCCGGCCTGCGCCAGCGCCCGCGCGCAGGCCAGGCCGACGACGCCGGCGCCGACCACGAGGGCGTCGATGCGGTCGGCAGTCACGATGCAGGTCGGCCCGGCGCACCGGCTCCGAGAAGCAGAAGGCGGTGCGTGCGAGTTGGCATCATGGGTCGGACGGAAGGGCCGCGGCGGCCCGGGCATCGTATCCGTCGCGCAGCGTCAAGCTGCCGGCTGGGGTCCGCAGATCCGCAGCGCGCGGATGGACTGGCCCGCGAACCCCCTTGCCGCCGGCCCCTTGACCCGTCCCGAGAGCGCGCAGCAGAGCCTGCGGATCTTCGCCCTCGCCTGCGTTGGCGCGGCGGGCATCGGTGTCGTCGACTTCGTCACCGGTGCCGGCATCGTCGTCACGCCGCTGTACTTCCTGCCCTTGGCGCTGGCCGGGGTGCGGCTGCGGCGGCCCGCGGCCATGGTGGTGGTCGTCACGACCGGGGCCCGGCGCGCGGCGCTGCACCTGGACCATGGCGCGGACTTCCAGCGTGCCTATGTCTGGGTCGTGGACTTCACGACCCAGGGCAGCGCCTTCCTCGTCGTGACGCTGCTGGTCTCGCATTTGAGCGAGCAGCTGACACATGAACAGGTGCTGCGCCGGCGCGACGCGCTGACCCGCCGGCTCAAGCGGCAGGGATTCATCGAGCAGGCAGGCTCGCTGCTGTCGCTGTGCCGGCGCAACGGCCGGCCGATGCCGCTGGCCCACATCGACCTCGACGACTTCGAGGGCGCGAACGATCGCTTCGGCCACGATCACGGCGACCGGCTGCTGAAGACCTTCGGCGAGATCGTCGCCGCCTCGGTCCGTACCAGCGACCTCGCGGCCCGCATGGGCGGCGACGAGTTCGTGATCCTGCTGCCGGAGACCGGGCACGATGCCGCACTCGAGGTCTGCGAGCGCATCGTGCAGGCGCTGCCGGCGAGCCACCGGTTCCGCAGCAGCGCCGTCTTCGCCGGCATCGGCGTCGTGGTGGATGATGGCGCGAGGAGCGACATCGACGGGCTGCTCGGGCGCGCCGATGCGCAGACGTATGGTGCCCGAGCAAGGCAGAAAGGGGTTGGTTTCGGCCGCCGCGGTGTAGCGCCAGCGGCGCGGCGCCACCGATGCAAGCGTCCGCTCGGCGCCCGTGCGGCGGCGCGGGGCAGCCGACCCGGCTCGACACAGCGATCAAATCAAGGAGACCCAAGCCCATGAAGGACCCCGCCGCCAGCCCCCGCCTTGCCGATCCGGCCCCGGCCGGGCAGCGCCTGCCGGCCATCGCCCCGGCCGACTACACGCCCGAGCAGCAGGCTGCCGCGGCGGAGTTCGAGGCCGCGCGAGGCGTGCCGGTCTTCGGCCCCTTCGAGCCGCTGCTGTACAGCCCGCAGGTGATGCGTCACGCGCAGGCGCTGGGCGACTACCTTCGTTACCGCTCGTCGATCGGCAACCGGCTCAGCGAACTCGCGATCCTGGTCACCGCGCGCGCCTGGAGCCAGGACTTCGAGTGGCACGTGCACCGGCCGATCGCGCTTGCGCAGGGCATCGCGCCGGAGGTCGCCGACGCCATCGCCGAAGGCCGGCGGCCCGAGGGCATGAGCGACGACGAGACGATCGTCCACGAGTTCTCGACCGAGCTGCATGGCAACCGCCGGGTCTCGGACGCCACCTTCGCGCGCGCCGAGCGGCGCTTCGGCAGGCAGGGCGTCGTGGACCTCACCGCCATCGCGGGCTACTACGCGCTGCTGGCGATGCAGCTCAACGTGGCACGCTACGCGTTGCCCGAAGGCGCACCCCCGCTGCCGCGGTTCCCCTGATCCGCAACCCGAATCGCGGCCCGGGTGCCACGCTCAGACGACCTGCAGCGCACCGCGGCTGACCGCTTCGCCGTCGTTCGGCCGCAGGGTCCAGAACATCACGGACGACAGCAGGGTCAGCGCGCCCAGCGTCAGAAAGGCGTGGTGAAGCGCGCTCGTCACCGCCGCCTCGTCACTCTGCGGGAGCGACCCCAGGAACCAGGCGGTCACCAGCGAGCCGCAGGCCAGGCCGAAGCTCATCGACATCTGTTGCATCGAGCTGGCGATCGTGCTGGCCATGCTCGAGTCGGCACCATCGACGTCGGCATAGGCCATCGAGTTCATGCTCGAGAACTGCAGCGAGTTGAAGAAGCCCTGGGTCAGGCTGAGCAGCACGATCAGCGCCAGCGGCGTGCCCTTGCCGACGAGCGTGAACATCGTGATCGTGACCGCGATCATCACCGTGTTCATCGTCAGCACCCGGCGGTAGCCGAAGCGCCCGAGGATCCGCACCGACAGCATCTTCATGAACATCGAGGCCGCCGCCGCCGGCATCATCAGCAGGCCCGATTCCCAGGCCGGAAGGCCCAGTCCCAGCTGGTACAGCAGTGGCAGCAGGAACGGCATGCCGCCGATACCCAGTCGGGTGACGAAGCCGCCCACCACCGAAACGCGGAAGGTGCGCACGCGCAGCAGCGCCAGCCGCAGCAGCGGGTACTCGACGCGGCCGGCATGGAGGGCATACGCTGCCAGCAGGCTGAGCGAGAGCACGAGCAGGACGCCGGCCGAGGTCACGTCCAGATGGTGCTCGCCGAACACCTCGAGCAGCCAGGACAGCAGCGCCGCGCCGGCGCCGAACAGCACCAGTCCGACGACGTCCAGCGGCCGCGGCGCGTCGCCGTGGTAGTCGGGCATGTGGCGGTGGATCAGCCACTGCGCCACCAGGCCCACGGGCACGTTGACGAAGAAGATCACGCGCCACGAAGCCCAGTGCACGATCAGTCCGCCGACCGTGGGCCCGAGCAGCGGGCCGATGAGGGCGGGGATGATGACGAAGTTCATCGCCCGCAGCAGTTCGCCCTTGGGAAAGGTGCGGACCACGGTCAGCCGCCCCACCGGCATCATCATCGCCGCGCCGATGCCCTGCAGGATGCGCGCGGCCACCAGCATCGGCACGTTCAGCGCGAGCCCGCACAGCACCGAAGAGAAGGTGAACAGCGCCACCGCGGCGGCGAACACGCGCCGCGTGCCGAAGCGGTCGGCCATCCAGCCGCTGACCGGGATGCACACCGCCAGGCTCAGGATGTAGCTGGTGACCACGGCCTTCAGGCTCAGCGGCGTGACCTGCAGGCTCTGCGCCATCGACGGCACCGCGGTGTTGACGATGGTCGAGTCGAGCTGCTCCATGAAGAGCGCGGTCGCCACCACCCAGGGCAGATAGCGTTTGACGTTGGGGTGGTCCATGGACGGCGTGCGGTGTGCCGCGTCGCCTTCTTGCCGGGCAGCTCTAGCCAGGCAGCGCGGCGCAAAGCCGTTCAGGGTAGCACCGCCGGTTCGACCTTGGCCGGCACGGGGGTGGCCGCGCCGGCCTGGCGGCTCAGCGGACGGGCCGGCGGCCGGTGGCCCAAGCGTGGTTCGTCGATCGCGAGGCTGCCGCGGCCACCGGTGCGGCGCCCGCCACCTGCGCCAGCGATTGCGGCTGCAGCGCCTTGAGCAGGGGGTCGGCGGTCCACGACTTCAGTGTCAGCGGCCAGGGACGGCCCGAGGCCTCGAGGGTGACGTCGCCCCCGGGCTGGGTCTGCCACAGCGACCAGGTCTGCGCCGGGCCGCCGGCGACATCGAGCGTGAGCTTGACCAGCGGGGCCGTGCCTTCCCGGGCCGGTGCCGCATCGGCGAGGCTGTCCACCTGCAGGCCGGCGATCAGTGCCGCCAGCGCGCGCGCCTTGTCGGGGTCGAGCCTCTCGTCGGCGGGCAGGCCCTGCGCCGTCCAGCCGGGCACGGCCGCACGCGCCGAGGCGGCACCGGCCTGGCGACGCAGCGTGATCGGCGCCGCGCCGGCACGCGCGATCTCGATCGCATCGATCGTTCCGGCGTCGCGTTGCAGCAGGCCGTGGTCGAACCAGTCGGCGGCGCTCGTGGCCAGGTCGTAGGGGCTGAGCGCCACGTCGTAGACGGCCTGGTCGCGGGCCGTCCGGGCGCTCGTCGTGCGCGGCCCGGCGGGGCTGCCCAGATAGACCGTCGCGAGCGTCTTCGCGCCGGCTCTGACCACGAGTCGCCTTTCGTAGTGCGCGTCGCCGACCTTGAAGCGGTCCAGCGCGTCGGCGGTGGTGGCCACCGGCAGCCCGCGTTTCAGTCCGGCCAGCCTGGCGAGCAGGTCCTGGACCTTGGCCGGATCGGCCGGCGCGTCGTGCAGCGAGGGCAGCAGCCAGTGGCCATCCCGCTTGCGCATCTCCAGGCTCGCCGGTGGTGCCGCAGACGGCCTGTCGTCCGCGCCTGCCGGGCCGGCCAGCACCAGCCTGTCCGCGGTTTTCAGTTCGGTGGCCACGAGTGGCTGCTCCGGCTGCAGCGGCGTCAGGGTGTCGGGCCGCAGCTTCAGCGCCAGCGCGGCGGCGACCTGCAGGCCGAGCACGGCGGCCAGCACCAGGGTCCAGCGTTGCATCGTTCAAGCCTCCTGCAGGAAGGGTTGATAGGCCAGCGCGCGGGCCCGGCGCAGGCGCCGCTGCGCCCACCACACGCCGGCCAGCAGCAGCAGCACCGCGGCGTAGTCGGCGTATTCCCAGGCCGGCTCCTGGCTGGGCGGGATCGGGTCGAGCGTGCGCGCGAAGCCGCTGCGGCCGCGGATGGCCAGCAGGCCCGGGTCCTCGAGCGCGTCCTCGACCAGGTTGAGCGCGAAGTCGGTCGGCTTGCGGTACGCGGTGCCCTGGGCCTCGCCTTCGAGCTGCATCGCGGCGTCGCTGAAGACGGCGTTCGAGCCGATCAGCACCAGCCGCGCCGAAGGCGGCGAATGCTCGATGACCCGGCCCAGGCGGTCGAGCGACGGTGGCGCCGAGGCAGCCGCCGATGCGGGCTGGGCCGCGGCGGCGGAGGCAGCGCCAGCGGCGGCCAGCAGCGGCGACGGCTGGCCCTTGAAGGCCGAATCGAAGCGGCCGACGACGGCCACCGCCAGCGGCTGCGGGCCCTGGGCTGCGCCCGGCGCGAATCCCAGGTCCGGGTAGCGACGGTAGTCGGGCAGAAGGTTGGTGCTGGTCGAGACCCAGCTCTGCGGCGACGAGCGCAGCAGCGTCGTCACCTGGCGCGCCTTGTTTGCCGCCGCATCGACCTCCACCGGCGCTGCCCACGGCACGCTGAGCTGGCCCAGGTGGGCGGTCACCGCGCTGGTGGCCTCCATGCCGGCGTGGCGCACGTCGACGATGTACGGGTAGGGTGCGAGCTGGATCTCGCGCACCGACATGCCGCCGCCGATCGGCCGCTCGACCGGGATCGGCAGCGCGCCGCTGCGGGTGTCGAGCACCATGCCCTGTCCCAGCTGCAGGCCTTGCGCCTTGAGCCAGTCTTCGAGCCCGCTGCGCACCGGCCGCGCCACCAGCGAGTCGCCCACCGAGACGCTGTCGGGCGCGCTGGCGACGATCACGGTGCCACCCTGCATCAGGAACTGGTCGATCGCGAACACCTGCTTGCGGTCCAGGTTCTCCGGCGCCAGCACCATCAACAGGTCGGCCGAGGCGGGCACGACGCCATCGCGCAGGTCGGTGTCAAGCCAGCGCACCGAATCGCCCAACGCCTGGCGCAGGACCTGGAACTGCGCGCCTGCCGGCATGCCGTAGGCCGAAGGCGGCGCCTGCGGCGTGACCGCCGCGACCGTCTTCAAGTAGCCGGGTGAGTAGCGCTCGACCGCGGCCTCGATGCTGCGCTGGAAGGCCTGGCGGTCCAGCGTCTTGGGCAGCGGCACCTGCTCGACGTCACGGCCATCGGAGAGCTGCAGGTGGAACCAGAACGGCCGCGGGTCGAGCAGGCCGGCCACCAGCGGGCGCAAGCCCTCGTCGGTCAGCTTGCGCGCCAGCGCTGGGTCGCTGCCCGGATCCTCGAACGCCACCTGCAGCTTGCCGGCGGCCTCTCGCTTCAGCTCGTCGAGCGCCTCGTCCAGCGCGTGGCGCGCCGGCTGCAGCGTTTGCGGCAAGGTGCCAGCGGCCGAGACGTAGCCCGTGAACTGCAGCGGCTTGGCAAGCGCCGCGAACGGGCTGCCGCCCCCCTGGTAGCTCAGCAGCACCTTGCGGATCGCGCGCGTGATGTCGTATTCGGGGTTCTTCAGCGCGACGTCGAAGTCGCCTTCGCTGCGCGACTTGACGTCGATGAGATCGCGGAAGCCCAGCACCTGGTACTGGTCGCCGTAGGCCACGACGATGTCGAAGTACGAGTTGACGACCGAGGCCTGGTACTTGCTCGCGACCTGGAACGGCACCGGGCGGATGCCGTAGTGGCTGGAGGCTTCCTCCTCCTGCTTCGGGTCGTCGCGCGGATCGACGAATTCGACCCGCACCTTGTCGCCGCCGGCCACCGCGTACTCGGCCAGCAGGTCGCGCAGCTGCGGCACCAGCGGCGCCAGCAGCGGGTGCGTCTTGGCGCTGAAGTAGCCGCGGATCAGCAGCGGCTCCTTCAGCTCGCCCAGGTAGCGCCGCGTGGCGCTGGACAGCGTGTACTGGTGTCCCTGCGTCAGGTCCAGTCGCGCGCTGCCGATCTGCCCCAGCCACAGGTTGAACGCGATCGCGTTGGCCGCCAGCAGCCCGGCCGCCCACCGCCAGCGCCGCTGCGCGGCCTGCAGCGGGTTGCCGGCCCAGCGCAGGCGCTCGATCGCCACCCGGTTGAGCACCAGGAACAGCACCGTGATCGAGAGGTAGTAGCCCAGGTCACGCGCGTCGAGCACGCCGCGCGTGATCGAGTCGAAGCGCGATCCGGCGCCGAGGTCGCGCAGCCCCTCGGCGGCGGCGTTGCCGAAGAGGTCGGTGATCGCCGGCGAGCCGACGAGGTAGAACGCGCCGCAGACGGCCATGGTGGCGATCAGGCTGACGATCTGGTTGTCGGTGCGCGCCGAGACCGCCAGGCCGATCGAGATGTACGCGGCGGCCAACGCCAGCGACGCGACGTAGCCGCCGATCACCGGCCCCCAGTCCAGCGGACCGAGCAGGGACACGGTCAGCGGCAGCGGCAGCGTCAGCGCCAGCGCGATCGCCACCAGCGCCAGTGCGCCGAGGAACTTGCCCAGCACCTGCACGCCGGGCGCCACCGGCGCGGTCAGCAGCAGCTCGAGCGTGCCGCTGCGCCGCTCCTCGGCCCAGGCGCGCATGGTGAGCGCGGCGACGAGGAAGATCAGCAGCACCGGCATCCACTGGAACAGCGGCCGCACGTCGGCCAGGTCGCGCGCGAAGAAGGTACCGACCCAGAAGAAGACGAACAGCGTGACACCGAGGAAGGCGGCGAGGAACAGGAAGGCCGCCGGCGAGGCGAAGGTGCCGACGAGTTCCTTGCGCGCGATGACCAGCACGCGGGACAGGTTCTCACGCCACATCGCGCGCCTCCTCGTGGGCCGGTACGGCGCCCGTGCCTGCCGCGCTGCCACCCGCCGCCGGAGCCTCCGCGCCGTCGGGCCGGTTGATCTCGGCGAAGAGCGTCTCCAGGTCGCGTCGTTCGAAGCCCAGCGCATGCAGGCCGAAGCCGGCGCGGCACACGGCCGCACCGACCGCCGGCGCGGCGTCGGCGTCGGCCTCCAGCGCGTAGCGGTGGCAGGTCCCGGCCAGTCCGTCGTGGCGCACCGAGCGCACGCCGGGCACGGCCTGCAGCACGGGCCGCGCGGCGGCCTCGTCGCGGTCCAGCGTCACCAGCAGCCGCGCGCCGCGCTGCAGCGCGTCCATCCGCGCGTCGACCTCCTTGCGCCCGCGGCGCAGGATCACGACCCGCTCGCACACCGCCTGCACCTCCTGCAGGATGTGGGTGGAAACGATCACCGTGGCGGTCTGCGCGAGCTCGCGGATCAGCTCGCGCATCTGCAGGATCTGGGTCGGGTCCAGGCCGTTGGTCGGCTCGTCGAGGATAACGATGTCGGGCCGGTGCAGGATCGCCTGCGCCACGCCCACGCGCTGTCGGTAGCCGCGCGACAGGGTCTGGATGGTTGCCGTCGCCTTCTCGCGCAGTGCCGTGCGACGGATCGCGGTGGCCACGGCCAGGCGCCGCTGTCGCGGCGGCACGCGGTGCATCGCGGCCTGGTAGTCGAGGAAGTCGACCACCGTCATCTCGGGCCAGGCCGGGCAGTTCTCGGGCAGGTAGCCGATGCGGGCCTGGATCGCCTCGGTGTCGCGGCCGATGCGCAGGCCGTCGACCTCGATCGTGCCGCGGGTGGGTTCCAGGTAGCCGGTGAGCATCTTCATCACCGTGGTCTTGCCGGCGCCGTTGTGGCCGAGCAGGCCGACGACCTCGCCGCGGCCGATGCGGATGCTCACGTCGTCGACGGCAGTGAAATCGCCGTAGCGGCGCGTGAGCCGCGTCATCTCGATCATCTCGGGGTCCTTCCTCTTCGTGACCACCACCCGCGTGGGCACCAACCCGCCGCCGGCGCGGATTGGGCGAGCGGGCAGGGTCTCTCGTGTTTGTCGGATCAATTCCCGGCCGGTGGCCGGAGCGGCGACCTCACGCCGGCGGCGGCGTTGCGCACAGGGGCAGGCAGGCGGGGCGCATCGCGCGGCGCTCGCGCGCCGCAGGCGTTGGGGGTGGGTCGTCGATCATCGGGCGCTTCGCTCGCAGGGGTCGAACGGGCACGGAGCCATCGAGCAAGCCCCTGGGAACGCAGGCCCGCCGGAAAAGTTCCATCGCCGGCCTGCGCGCCGGCTCGCGCCGCCGCGGTGTCGCTTCGCGGCGGTCAGGCCGCGACCCGTCGCAACGCGCTCGACGCCGGCGCGACGGGTGGGCACAGTGGCGCTGTCACGTTGCCGACCCGCATCCGCACCCGAATCTGCACCTGAACACCAAGGGAGCCCGTCATGTTGATCGCCATCCTGCAGCACACGCCTGCCTGGGTCTTCGGCCTGCTCGCCGTGCTGGTCGTGCTCGGCCTGACGCAAGCGGTGCCGCGCCGGCTGACGCTGCGGCGCAGCGCGGTTTTGCCGGTGGCGATGGCCGGGCTGTCGCTGTCCGGCGTGGTTTCCACCTTCGGCGGCCAGCCCGGGGCCTTGCTGGCCTGGACCTTCGCGCTGGCCGCTGCGCCGTTCGCGCTGCACGGCCGCGTGGACACCCGGCGCGTGCGCTATCTCGCGCAGGAGCAGGCCTTCGCGATGCCCGGCAGCTGGGTCCCGCTGGCCTTGATGCTGGGGCTGTTCGCGCTGCGCTTCGTCTGCGGCGTGATGCTCGCCCGCGACCCGGGCCTGCGCCATGCCGCGGGCTTCGCGATCGTCGCCAGCGCGGCCTATGGCGTCTTCAGCGGCGTCTTCCTTGGCCGGGCGATGGCGCTGTGGTCGCTGGCGCGCCGGTCGTGGCAGCCGATGGCGGCCTGACTCCCGCCACGCCGGCGGCGCGTCCCCGTCGCAGAATGCCGCATCGGCGGCGCGGCACCGGCTGCGGCGCCGCCGATGCGCATCCAGCCAACGACGAGGAACGAGAGATGAACCAGGATCTGTTCGACCAGGGGCTGCAGACGCGCCGCGAGGTGCTCGGCACCGAGTACGTCGATACGGCGCTGAAGACCGCCGACGACTTCAGCCTGCCGCTGCAGGAGTTCGTCACCCAGTACTGCTGGGGCGACATCTGGAACCGTCCCGGTCTCGACCGCCGCACGCGCAGCCTGCTCAACCTGGCCATGCTCACGGCGCTGAACCGGCCGCATGAACTGAAGCTGCATGTGCGGGGCGCCTTGCGCAACGGTGTCACGAGGGACGAGATCCGCGAGGTCTTCCTGCAGGCGGCGATCTACTGCGGCGTGCCGGCCGCCATCGACAGCGTGCGCAACGCGCGCGAGGTTTTCAAGGAGACGGGCGCCTGAGGGTGCGCGCGATTCGCGCCGGTCGGTCGTTGGTTGCGCGGGCTCGGGCGCTCGGCCCGCATCCGCACCCCATGGGTCGGCTAACGGACTGCGCTATCGTGTCGCGCTTGGCCGTCCGCCGCGCAAGTTCCGTTCTGACCCATGAGACAAGAACATCGCATCGCCGCGGCATTGCGCAAGGAATTCGCGGACTGGCGGGTGTGGTGGTCGCGCGCGGTGGTCTTCTCGATGGCCGCGCTCGCCGGTCTGACGGTGGTGCTGTTCACCCGGCTCACCGAGCGTGCGCTGGAGGCCTTCGACGACTTGAGCGCCGCCTGGCGCTGGTCGCCGCTGCTGTGGACGCCGGCCTGCACGGCCCTCATCGTCTGGCTCACGCGGCGCTATGCGGCCGGGGCGGCGGGTTCGGGCATCCCGCAGGTGATGGCCGCCCTCGAACCCTCGGTGAACCCTGGCAACCGGGGCATCTTCGTCTCGCTCAGGCTGTCGGCGGCCAAGTTCGGTCTGACCGCGCTGGGCCTGCTCGCGGGTCTGTCCTTGGGCCGCGAGGGGCCGTCGGTGCAGATCGCCGCGGGGGTTCTGCTGGCAGCGCGCAAGCTGCTGCCACGGCGCTCGGTGGTCACAGCGCACGGCCTGCTCGTCACGGGCGGAGCGGCCGGCATCGCGGCCGCCTTCAACACGCCGCTGGCCGGCGTCATGTTCGCGATCGAGGAGTTGTCGCGAACGCCCGAGCAGCGCAGCAGCGGCCTGCTGGTGGCCGGCATCGTGCTGTCCGGGCTGATCGCCATTTCGTTGAACGGCAACTCGACCTACTTCGGCGTCATCCACGTGCCGGGCGTGAACCTGTCGCTGGTCGGGCCGGCGCTCGTGCTGGCAGTGGCCAGCGGCCTGTCCGGCGGTCTGTTCGCGCGCCTGCTGGTGCGATCGCTGGCCGGTAACGGGCCCGACCGCTTCAGCCGCTACCGGCGCCTGCATCCGGTGCAGTTCGCCGCCGGCTGCGGCCTGGCGGTGGCCGTCATCGGTCTCGCCACCGGCGGCGTCACCTTCGGCAGCGGCTACACGCACACGCGCCACATGCTCGAGGGCACCGAGGTCGCGTCGCAGCCCTACGTGTTCTTCAAGTTCATCGCCACCTGGGTCACGGCCTGGTCGGGGGTGCCCGCCGGCATCTTCGCCCCCTCGCTGGCCATCGGCGGGGCGCTGGGCAACGACGTTGCGCAGATCATGCATTTCCCGGATGCGCCGACGCTGATCGCGCTGGGCATGGCCGGCTTCCTGGCCGCGGTCACGCAGGCGCCGATGACCTCGTTCATCATCGTGATGGAGATGGTCGACGGCCACGCGCTGGTGCTCACGCTGATGGCCTGCTCGCTGGTGGCCAGTGCGGTCTCGCGCACGCTGTCGCGACCCTTGTACCCCTCGCTGGCCGACCTGCAGCTGTTGCGGCTGCCGCCCGAGCCGGCGGCCGAACTCCCGGCTGAACTCCCGGCTGAACCCCCGGCGGCACCAACGGCGGCACCCCCGGCGGCACCAACGGCGGCACCAACCGCGGCACCAACCGCGGCACCAACCGCGGCACCAACCGCGGCAGCAACCGCTGCAGCAACCGCTGCAGCAACCGCTGCAGCAACGGCGTTGCCAGCGACGGCCGTCGTGCCGCGGACCGTCTCCGCGGCGGTTGCCGAGGCGCCGGCGGCGAGGCCGGACGAGCCGTGCGAGCCGCCAACGCCCGCGCCCTGAAGCCAGCGGCCCTTCAGCCCGGGCGGCCCTTCAGCCGGCGGCGCCGAAGAGCAATCCCGCAGCCGCCGTGGCGGCCATCGCCAGCGCGCCCCAGAACGTGACGCGCCAGGCGCCGGTCCACAGTCCGGCGCCGCCGGCGCGCGCGGCGACCGTTCCCAGCAGCGCCAGGAAGACCAGCGACGCACCGGCCACGCCGGTGATCAAGCTCGGCAGCGGCATCAGCGTGGCCACGGCCAGCGGCAGGGCCGCGCCGACCGCGAAGCTCGCCGCCGACGCCAGCGCCGCCTGCACCGGCCGCGCACTGAGGATTTCGGAGATGCCGAGCTCGTCGCGCGCGTGCGCGCCCAGCGCGTCGTGGGCCATCAGCTGCTCGGCCACCTGCGCGGCCAGCCCTGGCTCCAGACCCCGGCCGACGTAGATCGCGGCCAGCTCGCGGTGCTCGGCCGCCGGGTCGGTCTCGAGCTCGCCGCGCTCCTTGTGCAGGTCGGCCTTCTCGGTGTCGGCCTGCGAATGCACCGAGACGTACTCGCCGGCGGCCATCGACATCGCGCCGGCCACGAGCCCGGCCACGCCGGTGAGCAGGATGCTGCCGCGGCCGGCATGCGCGGCCGCGACGCCGACGATCAGGCTGGCGGTGGAGACGATGCCGTCGTTGGCCCCCAGCACGGCAGCGCGGAGCCAGCCGATGCGTGAGGTGCGGTGGCGTTCGGGATGGCGGCGCGCGGGTCTCATGGTGCGGATTCTCGCCCGGGGGTGCCGCACCCCGCGGCGCCGGCGCGGCCGGTTGCATGTGCTGGCCGATCCCGATCCCGATCCCGATAGCGATCGCCAATCGCCAGAATCAAAGCAATCAACCCACGGAATGCTGCATCGCAACGAGAATTCTTCCCATCGCAATGTTTCCTCCACCCTCCAGACCCGAAAGGCTTTCCATGTCCATCATCAACACCCCCGTGCAGCCGTTCAAGGCCCAGGCCTTCCACAACGGCAAATTCATCGAAGTCACCGAGCAGAGCCTGAAGGGCCAATGGTCGGCGTTCATCTTCATGCCGGCGGCCTTCACCTTCAACTGCCCGACCGAGGTCGAGGACGCGGCCGACCACTACGCCGAGTTCCAGAAGCTGGAGACCCAGGTCTACATCGTCACGACCGACACCCACTTCGCGCACAAGGTGTGGCACGAGACCTCGCCGGCGGTCGGCAAGGCCAAGTTCCCGCTGGTCGGCGATCCGACGCACCAGCTCACGCGCATGTTCGGCGTGCACATCGAGGAAGAAGGCCTTGCGCTGCGCGGCACCTTCATCATCAACCCGGAAGGCGTGGTCAAGACCGCCGAGGTGCACGACAACGCGATCGCCCGCGACGTCAAGGAAACGCTGCGCAAGCTCAAGGCCGCGCAGTACGTCGCCAAGCACCCGGGTCAGGTCTGCCCGGCCAAGTGGAACGAAGGCGCCAAGACGCTGACGCCGTCGCTGGACCTGGTCGGCAAGATCTGAGCCGTCCAGCCCAGGCCGACGAACCGGCGCGACGGCCCCGCGGGGCCGCGCGTCCCACGACCGACAGGACCCGCGGGCCCTGTCGCCAGCCCCTGCGATCACCGGGGGCTGGCGACCGGGCCGGCGCGAACGCTGCCCACCGCAACTCGAATTCAAGGGGATCTCCATGCTCGACGCCAACCTCAAAGCCCAGCTCGGGGCCTACCTCGAACGCGTGACCCAGCCGATCGAGATCGTCGCCTCGCTCGACGACCGCGCCGCCTCGCAGGAGATGCGCGAACTGCTGCAGGACATCGCGTCCTTGAGCGACCGCATCACCGTGCGCTACGACGGCCACGACGCGCGCCGGCCCTCGTTCTCGATCAGCCGCGCCGGGCACGACATGGGCGTGCGATTCGCCGCGATCCCGATGGGCCATGAGTTCACGTCGCTCGTGCTGGCGCTGCTGCAGGCGGGCGGCCACCCGCCCAAGCTCGACGCCGACGTGATCGAGCAGATCCGCGGCCTGCAGCCGGCGGGCGGGGGCGACTTCGTCTTCGAGACCTACCTGTCGCTGACCTGCCACAACTGCCCCGACGTCGTGCAGGCCCTGAACCTGATGGCGGTGCTCAACCCGCGCTTCCGCCACGTCGCCATCGACGGCGGGCTGTTCAAGGCCGAGGTCGATGCGCGCCAGATCATGGCCGTGCCCACCGTCTATCTCAACGGCGAGGTGTTCGGCTCGGGCCGGATGGAGATCGGCGAGATCCTGGCCAAGCTCGACACCAACGCTGCCGCGCGCGATGCGCAGCGTCTGGGCGAGCAGGCGCCCTTCGACGTGCTGATCGTCGGCGGCGGCCCGGCCGGCGCCGCGGCCGCGGTCTATGCGGCCCGCAAGGGCATCCGCACCGGCGTCATCGCCGAGCGCTTCGGCGGCCAGACGCTCGACACGCTGGGCATCGAGAACTTCGTCTCGGTCCAGGAAACCGAAGGGCCGAAGTTCGCTGCCGCGCTGGAGGCGCATGTGCGCGCCAACGGCGTCGTGATCATGAACGGCCAACGCGTCGCGTCGCTCGAGCCGGCGGCGCAGCCCGGTGGCCTGGCGACGCTGAAGCTGGCCAACGGCGCGGCGCTGAGGAGCAAGACCGTGATCCTGGCCACCGGCGCGCGCTGGAAGAACGTCAACGTGCCCGGCGAGCAGCAGTACAGGACGAAGGGTGTGGCCTACTGCCCGCACTGCGACGGCCCGCTGTTCAAGGGCAAGAAGGTGGCCGTGATCGGCGGCGGCAATTCGGGTGTCGAGGCCGCGATCGACCTCGCCGGCGTGGTCGCGGATGTCAGGCTGCTCGAGTTCGCCGACCAGCTCAAGGCCGATGCGGTGCTGGTGAACAAGCTCAGGAGCCTGCCCAACGTGACGATCCACACCGGCGCGCAGACGACCGAGATCACCGGCGACGGCAGCAAGGTGAACGGGCTGACCTGGACCGACCGCGCCAGTGGCAGCTCGCATCACGTCGAACTCGCCGGCGTGTTCGTCCAGATCGGCCTCGTGCCGAACACCGAATGGCTGAAGGGCACGGTCGAGTTGTCGCGCTACGGCGAGATCGTGATCGACGAGCGCTGCGCGACCAGCCTGCCCGGCGTCTACGCGGCCGGCGACGCGACCACGGTGCCGTACAAGCAGATCATCATCGCCAGCGGGGAGGGCTCGAAGGCAGCGCTGTCGGCGTTCGACCACCTGATCCGCATGCCGGCGCTGCAGGCCTGAGGGGCGTCGAGTCCGCTGCGCATCGCCACGCTCAGGCCACGCCGAGCCGGTCGGCCAGCTGCCCGAAGCTGTCGGCGACGAGATCGAACTCGCCTGACTCGACCGCCGGCAGCACCGTGGCCGCACCCCGCTCCAGCGGCCGGCGCACGTAGGCCGTGCGCAGGCCGTTGCTCCGCGCCGCCCGAAGGTCCGACGGATGGGCCGCCACCAGCATCAGCTCGTCCGGGGCCACGTCCAGCAGCCGGGCGCAACCCAGGTAGCACTCGGGGTCGGGCTTGTAGTGGCCGAACAGTTCGGCCGAGACGATGCAGTCCCACGGCAGCCCGGCATGCTTGGCCATCTCGGTCAGCAGCGAGAAGTTGCCGTTGGACAGGGTCGTGATCGTGAAACGCGTCTTCAGCCGGGCCAGCCCGGGCACGCTGTCCGGCCAGGCCGGCAGCCGGTGCCAGACAAGGTTGAGCTCGGCGCGCTCGGCCGGCGACAGGCCGCCCAGGCCATGCCGATCGACGATGCCGTCGAGGATCATCCGGTGCAGCCCGTCGATGGTCGTCCACGGCAGTTCGCCGCGGCGCACGCGGTCCATCGCCATCGGATAGCCGGCGCGCCAGTCGTTGGCGAAGGCGGCCCAGTCGCCCGCGATGCCGTGCCGCGCGGCCAGCGCCGAGACCTCCCGCACGACGCCGCCGTGCCAGTCCACGACGGTGCCGAAGACGTCGAAGGCGAGCGCGCGAGGCGCCCGGGCGACGGGGGAGGGCTGGCGGGCGTTCATGGCAGATCCTCTGCAGTGCGAATCGAAGGTCACTCTACGCCACGCTGCACGCGAGGCGCCGTGGTGGCACAGTCGCCGGTGGTGTTGCGCATCCTTGCGGGGTTCGGCCTGGTGCGCCTTGCGCCCGCGGCCCGCGCCGCATCCACCCTTCACCCTCCCCCAACGAACAGGAACTTCGCTCCATGCCCAGCCTTGCACCCGCCGCCCTCGAGCAGGCCTTCCTTTCCGCCCGCACCTTCAACAAGTTCAGGCCCGAGCCCGTCACCGACTTCACGCTGCGCGAGTTGTATGACCTGCTCAAGTGGGGCCCGACCTCGCTCAACTCGCAGCCCGGCCGCTACCTGTTCCTGCGCAGCGACGCCGCCAAGCAGCGCCTGAAGCCGGCGCTCTCGCCGGGCAACGCCGACAAGACGATGGCCGCGCCGGTGGTCGCGATCGTCGCGATGGACAGCCAGTTCCACGAGCACCTGCCCGAGCAGTTCCCGGCGCTGCCGGCCAAGCCGATGTTCGACGGCAACGCGGCGCTGACCGAGACCACCGCGTTCCGCAACAGCTCGCTGCAGGGCGCCTACCTGATCCTGGCGGCGCGCATGCTGGGCCTGGACTGCGGGCCGATGAGCGGCTTCGACGCCGCCAAGGTCAACGCCGAGTTCTTTCCCGACGGCCGCTGGAAGGCCAACTTCCTCGTCAACCTCGGCTACGGCGACGCGAGCGGCAACCATCCGCGCGGCCCGCGCCTGCCGTTCGAGACCGCGGTGCGGGTGCTGTAGCCACACTGGCGTGAACTGTTCGCGCTGCGCCTCGGCACGGGCCGGGGTGGGGCGCGGTGCGCGCGGCGGCGCATGCCAGAATCGCCCGACGCCCTTGTGCAGCTCCAGCCGCGCGCGCCGCGCCGGCCCCCGCCCCCATGAAAGTCCTCGTCACCGGCGCCGCCGGCTTCATCGGCATGACCGCGTCGCTGCGCCTGCTCGCGCGCGGCGACGAGGTCGTCGGCCTGGACAACCTGAACGACTACTATGACGTTCGCCTCAAGCAGGACCGCCTGGCACGGTTGACGCCGCACGAGCGCTTCCGCTTCGTCAAGCTCGACGTGGCCGACCGCGAAGGGATGGCGCGGCTCTTCGAGCTCGAACGCTTCGACCGCGCGATCCACCTCGCCGCGCAGGCGGGCGTGCGCTATTCGCTGAAGAACCCGCACGCCTACGTCGACAGCAACGTCGTCGGCTTCATGAACGTGCTCGAAGGCTGCCGCCACGGCGGCGTCAAGCATCTGGTCTACGCGTCGAGCAGCAGCGTCTACGGCGGCAACACCAAGATGCCGTTCTCCGAGCACGACAGCGTCGACCATCCGGTGAGCATGTACGCGGCGACCAAGAAGGCCAACGAGCTGATGGCGCACACCTACAGCCACCTGTTCGGGCTGCCGACCACGGGCCTGCGCTTCTTCACCGTCTACGGGCCCTGGGGCCGGCCTGACATGGCGCTGTTCCTGTTCACGAAGGCGATCCTGGAAGGCCGGCCGATCGACGTCTTCAACCACGGCAAGATGCAGCGCGACTTCACCTTCGTCGACGACATCGTCGAAGGCGTCCTCCGCGTGCTCGACCGCGTGGCCGCGCCCGACCCCGCCTACGACCCGCTGCGGCCCGACCCGGGCTCCAGCAACGCGCCGTTCCGCGTCTTCAACATCGGCAACCACCATCCGGTGGAGCTGCTGGACTACATCGGCTGCATCGAGGAGGTGCTCGGCCGCAAGGCGCAGATGAACCTGCTGCCGCTGCAGGACGGTGACGTGCCGGCGACCTACGCCGACGTCGATGCGCTGCGCGAGTGGGTGGGGTTCACGCCGGCGACCGACGTGCGCACCGGGGTCGCCCGGTTCGTGGAGTGGTACCGGGCGTACTACCGCGCCTGAGCGCGCGTCGGCGCCGGCCCCGGCGCGCGCAGAGCGCCCGGCCGATCGGGGGGTCGACGGCGCGAACGATGGCGGCGATCGATACGGTCAGAGCCCGGGGGGCCGTTGCGCCGCCTTCGACTTCGAGTCCTCTTTCTGCGCGGCGTGGCGCGTCCAGGCCTTGCGCGCGAGGTGCGGCAGGATCTGGTACCAGGGCATGCGCAGCCAGTGCGAGCGCACGTACAGCAGCCAGCGCGCCAGGCCCGTGAACGGACCATCGCAGTCCGGGTGATCGGGCCGCAGCGCGATGGCCAGCAGGCGGTTCATCGCCGCTCGACGCGGCCAGCCCGGGGCGAGTGCGGCAAGCTCGGCGGCCTGGCTCGCCGGCGGTCGGGTTCCGAAGAGGCGGCCCACCTGCTCGACGGCGTAGTACAGCGGGGCCTGCAGGCCCAGTTGCCGCGCGCGTTGCACGAGATCGGGCCAGAAGGACGGATCGGCCTCGAAGTGTCGGATCAGGTCGTTGAAATCGAGGAGATCGCGCAGCCCGCCTGAGAAGTCACCATCCTGAAGCAGGTGCGCGATGCCGTGCAGCACCATGTCGCACGGATCGAGCACCGCCAAGCCAGGGAACTGGCCCAGTGGCCGGGCGTGCGCGAACAGCGGCGCCGCGTCGACGGCATAGCGCGACGTCGGCGGCGTGATCGTGTGGTGCAGGTCGAGCGAGGTGTTGCGCTCGACATGCCGCATCGGCGGCACCTCGTGCATCCAGTCGCGGTAGTAGCGCTCGTCGTACGGGTCGAGCTTGGCGGCGATCCAGCCGGCCCCGAAGAGCGCCCGCTCGGCGTCCCGCAGCTGTGGCGCCGGGACGAGCACGTCGATGTCGGTGAACAGCCGGCCCTGGCCTGCGGGCAGGCCGGCCACCACGTAGGCCGCACCCTTGAGCAGTACGACGGGACCCGGCAGGCGCGCGAGCGCCTGTTGGATTCGATCGGCTTCCCACATCGTCTCGTCGCGTTGCCGACGGGCTTGCTTGCGGGCGTTTTCGAGGTGGATGCGGGGCTTCGGCGGCACCGCGTCGAGCCAGCCGCGATCGATGCAAAGCCAGGCCAGCCGTGACGCGAGCCTGGCGCGCCGGGCCTGGCTGAGCAGCGATTCCCATTGCGCCGGATTCAGCGCCGGGAGCTGCGATGCCGACCAGATGCCTGTCAGGAGATCCCGCTTCACGGTCGCCGCTGGCGGACGAGGTCGTCGAATACGGCCACGGCGTCGTCCAGGCTGCTGTAGCTGAAGTCGTAGCAGTCGCTGTCGCTGACCAGGTCCGCCAGCGCATGAAAGCCCTCGCGGCCGACGATTCCGGAGTTGAACGCGTTGCGGCTGAGCTCGAGCATCGCATCCGCCTTCGCGCGCGGCGTCAGCGTGGCCGGTGTCCCGGCGACGTAGCGCGGAAAGACGACCCAGGCCGGGCGGGCCGGCTCGTCGACCCTGAGCACGTCGGCGCGTGGCGCGCGCATGTGGGCCACGGTACCTTTCGAGGTGGCGTGGGTCCTGGCGCTGAAGACCGAGTCGGGGGCGTAGGCCTGGATCAGGTCGATCGACTGGTTCTTCAGGCTGATCGGGCGCGCGATCGCGCTCAGCTGGTGGTTCTCCAGCCAGACGAGCGCGAGTTCATCCGACAGCAGCCTCCAGCCGCGGCAGACGAGCCCGGCGCACAAGGTGCTCTTCCCGGACCCCGGGGGGGCCGGCAGGATGGCGGCGAAACCCTCTCGCTCGATGGCCGCCGCGTGCAGGGCCAGGTATTGGTGGGAATTCGAGCCGATGCACCAGTTCAGCGCCCATTCGACGAGCGGCATCGCATGTCCGAGCGGCATCGGCTCATACATCAATTGGTGGTCGTAGGTGAATTGCACCTGCGGCCGGATCCAGCGGCGAACACCCGCCGGACGCTCCACGGCGATGGAATAGTCGCAGAAGTCCGGCAGGTCGACGACCGGATAATCCTCGTACAGCGTGCGAATCCCAGCCAGTACGCTGGGCGCATCGCTTCGGATGCGCAGGTTGAAGGGTCCGGTACGGATTCCGAGCCCGGGGCCCGCCAGCCGCCGGGCGATCTCGCCGGCGGAGAGCTGACCCAGATTCATCAGTCGATTATCGGCTCCAGCCAGCCAAGCCTGCGGAAATTGTCGACGATATGCCCCACGGCATCGCCCAGATCCTGCGCGCTCACGCCCTCGAGATCCTGCGCCAGCGTGGCGCACACCTCGGTCATGGTGGTTGCCTTCAGCTCAAAGCAGCCCATGACCGCAGCCGAAAGCGCATCGAAGTGGAAGATCTGGCCCGAGCGCGCCTCGTAGGCTACAGAATCGCCGCCCCAGTCGCGCCAATGGAGTTCAATCCCCGGCCGAACTCCCAGCATCAGATCACTGAATTCTGGCGCATCTTCGATCAAAGGGTCGGATCGCCGGATCAACCATTCTCCATGTAGTTACAATAGAAATTGTATGCGTCGGCCTTTATGCCGGCATTTGAATAATGGCCGCAGACGTCGGAGGTTTGATATGGAAAGGAGCCGGCATTGTATCCGACGGTCGAATTGCAGTATGCAGTCACCCAATGCGCCTCGGCGCTGTTATACCAATAATTGTTGTTCGTCTTATTATTGCTGCAGAGAATCTGACTGAAGGTTTTATTGAACAGACAATTCCAATTCGAGCTTGGCGTACCAAGCGAATCACTGCCGGAACAACTAAATACCTTCTTGAAAACAAGTTGCTGACAACTCGTCGGAATCTTGGAATTGTTGATGCAAGAGTTGGTGTAGTAGCTGCAGGATTTGCCATTGCACTGCGGCCCGTGCGCCTGCGCCGAAAGCAGGACCGACCCGCATCCCGAAATCGATGCGTGGACGCAAGTCGTGCTGACCTTGCTCTGGTAGCACCACGGTGTTCCAGTGGTACTGCCCCCCGCGAGGGCCGCGAGTGGCGAGGCGAGCCCTGCGGCGGCCGATGCTTGGCCCAAGCGCCGGAGGATCTCTCTGCGCCGGGCAATCGAGGTGTCTATGATGCTCGGCGCTTCCCCGGCGCCTTCGGGATCGCGAGGGTGGGTACGATCTTCCATGATTGGACCTGGTTGGCGGACAAAGGGGTTCCGGCCGCTCTCTCGACACGCCATCGCGGGCGCAGCGCCCGGCAGAGCCTATCGAATACAGTTTCATCCTCTCACGCTGCCGCCCCCGGATCAAGCGCACAGTAGGCAAATCGCGCGTCAACCCCCTTGACTGGGGGTATCGCCGAAGGCGGTTCACGCGACTGCCATGCAATCGACCACGGAGCCGTGCCGCCGGCCCGGAGCCGACTTCTGATCTGCCAGAACTGACATTTTGTAACGGTTTCACACCCAAATTGCAGTGCCTGCTCACGCCTGCCGGGCGTCGCTTATCTTTGGATACATCTGCCGCGGCGGCGACCCGTCAGAGTTGGTGCACAGTGGAGCCTCTCCCGCCAAAGCCTCGACGCACACGACCATGACCATCGGAGCATCTGTCCACCAGCACGAAATCCTGCAGGGACTGCTCATCGAGCACGCCCGCCTCGACCCCTCTGCCGAAGGCCATGCCGCTCATCGGCGCTTCAAGATCGCCTCGGCCAACTCCTTCGTGGTCCGTCAGTCGGCCAACCTGTTGCTCAAGCAGCGCTACGGGTGGCGCGGCTATCAGACGGTCAGCCTGCCAGCGAACCAGACCACCAACCGGATCACGCTGACGGCGATCGAGGACAGCGAGACGATCGGCACGATCACGGTCGGGCTCGACGGCCTGGAGGGCATGAATTGCGAAGACGTCTTCGGGCCCGAGATCGACGCCCTGCGTGCTTCCGGCCGCCGGGTGTGCGAGTTCACCAAACTCGCCGTCGATCCTGACTTGGGTACGAAGCACGTACTGGCGGGCCTGTTCCACGTCGCCTACATCGTGGCCCATCGACTGCGCGGTTACGACGCCGTGGTCATGGAGGTCAATCCCCGGCATGTACGGTACTACCAGCGCATGCTAGGCGCTCGTGTGGTTGGCAGCGAGCGGCTCAACCTCGTGGTCCAGGCCCCCGCCGTATTGCTGTCGATCGACTTCGATTACGTGGCCGAGCAGATCAGACAGTTCGGTGGTCGCCCCGAGGGAAGAGACGCACATCGGTCGCTCTACCCGGAGTTCTTCAGCGCCACGGAAGAAGAAGGCATTCTCGGCCGCATGATGTCGGCACAAAGTCCCATATCGGATGCGGTCAACTGAAGTGTCTGTTCACTCTGCCTCGAGTTGAGGGCCTGCCGGGCCCAGATCTCCAAGCGAATCGGCGGGTTCCATTGAACACCTTGGACAGTCACCGGCCGTTCAGGAGATCCTGAATGAATCGCGACGGGATCGCGTAGGTGATGCCGGTGGGGTTGGACAAGGCCGATTCGCGCGTGCTTCGCACCAACACCATGTTGATGATGCCGATGACCTGCCCGGTGTGGGCGTCGAGGAGCGGCCCACCACTGTTGCCCGGGTAGGCCGTGGCGTCCAACTGATAGACCTCGAAAGGTCCGGCGCGCAGCCGCTCCACCGCCCGCGAATCCAGCTGATGGGAATTCAGCGCCGGCAGGGCGATCGCGGTGATCGACGAGACGATGCCGCGGTGTGTCACCGGCGAATAGCCGAGCACGCCCCCGATCGGATAGCCGACCAGTGCCACGTCCATCCCCTCGCGCACGGCGTTCGGGCCGGCCAACGCGAGCGACGGAAGCGCCGCCCCTTCCAGGCGCAACAGCGCCAGGTCATGGACTCTGTCCACGTCTGCCAAGGTCGCCAGCCTGACATCGCGGCCGCCATCGGCGCGACCCACCAGAACCGCGAGTTGCGGCGCCGGCGTCGTTGTGGGATCGGGCAACACGTGGGCATTGGTCACCAGGAGTGTGCCGCCTTCGACGACGAATCCGCTGCCCCGAAAAGTGAATCGCGGACTCCTGAGGACATCGAAAGTGCCCACCGGAAGTACCGAAGGTCGAATCGTTGCGATCAGTGATGGCAGGTCCGCTCTCGCGCCAAGCGCCACCAGGGCCAGGCTGGCCAGGTACACGCGCCGTGACCATTGCGGCAACGACGTCTCGGACTTTCCGGGCAGCGAGTCCACGGCGCCTAATGTAGCGCCGCCCGGGTTGGCAGATGAGGGTCGTTCCGGCCACGCTCGTGTCCATCACGCGTGTGACCATCGTCGGCGCTTCTTGCGGGGCAAGCCTGGTTCCGACGGAAGCGCAGCCGTTGGCGAAATCCGGGTCGGCGACGGCAACGCCGCGTGCGGTCGGTCTGCCGCCGATCAGGACCGCATCAGGGGTCTTGGTCGGACTTGCCTTTGGACGCCACCGAATGCGCCTGAAACGCCGCCAATACCGCCTCTTCGATGACTTCGTAGAGAGGCCGGATCATCGGCCTCAGTCCGGCAACCACCTTGCTCGAACTGAGCAGAGAAGGCACCCGCGTCCCACGATGCTCGATGGAGCCACCGACGGGCCGGATGTCGAAGCCGATGCGGACGAAGTGGCTCGCCAGCCGGGGCTCGGTCAGCACGAAGACATGCTCGATGCCGACATGCCTGGCCATCGCCGCCGCGGCGAGGTACAGGCTCACCGGTATGAACGGGAAACGGGTCGTGGGGCCCTGCGACGCGAAGTCGCTCTCGGTCACCGACACCGGTGTCGACAGTTCGCCCTTGCGCTGCCGGAACGTGTTCAGCACGGCCAGTCGCGATACTTCGCCCACCGTGTTGCGCGCCAGGCGTGCAGGATCGACCACGCTGCGGTCAAGCACGTCCTTGCAACTGGTCTCGAAGGGCAACTCTTGCTCCGGCGCGTCCGGGTCGGTGAGGATCAGGCGTGTGCAGCCCACCGATTCACCCGAATCGCGCCGTCGCAGCAGGCAGTGCAGGGAGTGGCGGTCGTACGCATCGGACTCGCGGCCGTCTTCCCGCAATGGCTCCCAGCCCAGATCGCGGCAATAGACCTCATGCCGAATACGGTAGACCTCGTCAATGCTCGCGACATCCAGTGCGGGCGAGATCTCAAAAATCTGCCGGAAGGTGCCGCCGAGGTCTCTGCTGCCAGACGCTGGATCCACAGTCCCTCCTTGACTGTTTGACGGTGAGACCGAAACCGCCGAGAGCCGCTGGCTTCGACGGCTTGGGGTTCTTGCCCGACGGCGATTGGGTCAAAGCGACTTCATGAGGTCGGCGACCTCGCCATGGGCCGGAAACTTGTCGCCCAGCTTGGACAGGCGTTCAAGCTCGACACGGGCCTGCGAACGATCGCCCGCTTTCACATAGATCTTCGCCAGTGTAAGCCGCAGGCTGGCCGCGTCCGGGGCCAGGGCGATCGCCTTCTTCTGCACCTCGATCGCGCGCTGGGTCTGGCTCTCGGCCGCCAGCGCGATGGCCAGCGTGTCCATCAGCACAGGCTGGTTCGGCATCAGCTCGGTCGCCCGCGTGGCCAGGGCCACCGCGCCAGGCTGGCCTTGCTGCGTCATCAGCCAGGCGACGTTGTTCAGCGCCAGCGCGTTGTTCGGCTGCAACTCGATCACGCTGCGGTAGTGGGCTTCCGCGCCGGCGAAGTCCTTGCGCGCCAGCGCGAGATCGCCCAGGTAGTAGCGGAAGGCGGCGTCGCGCGGGTGGTCCTTTATCCATTTTGCGGCGAGCCGGTCCGCCTCGTCGGTGTGCTTGGCGGTCTGCAGGGCCCGGTGGAGCTTGATCGCAGTCTCGGCATTGGCTTCCAGCTGAAGGGCCGAGCGCAGGGCTGTGGCGGCCTCTTCGGGGTGGCCGAGCCGTGCCTGGATGTCGCCTTCCAGGACGAAGCCAGCCGCCTGCTTCGGCTGGGACTTCTGCATGGCGCGCGCAGTCGCCAGCGCGTCCTGGGGCTTGTCCTGCATCAGCGCGATCTGGGCCAGCCCGCGCTGCGCCGCCACCAGGCCCGGCCGGATCTTGAGGGCGCGCTCCAGGCCCTGCCGGGCGGCGTCGAGGTCCTTGGCCGCGATGTTGGCCTCGGCCAGGCTCAGTTCGGGTTCGGGGAGGTCCGGGCGCAGGCTCGCCAGCTTCGTGAAGCTCGCGACGGCCTGCTGCGAGTTGCCTGCAGCGAGCTGGGCGGCGCCGAGTCGATCGAGCAGCTCCAGGCTGTTCGGCAGCGCCGCGTAGGCATCCTGGGCGGCCGCGAGCGCGCCCTTGGCGTCGTGCTGGCCGAGCAGGAAGTTGATGAGGAGCAGGCGTGGCGCCGGTTCGGCGGGGCTGGCCTTGACGGCCTCGGTGATTGCCTTGGTCACCTCGTCCTTCGATTCCCCGGCGCGCGCCTTCAGCTCGGCCAGCGCCAGCATCGCGCGATAGTTCTTCGGGTCCTTGCGCAGCAGGTCCTCGAAGCGCTTCTTCGCTCCGTCGGGTCGACCCGCGGCCAGCTCCAGCGCAGCGAGGCCGGCGGTCGCCGGAAAGTACAGCGGGTCGATTGCCAGCGCCTTCTCGAAGCTTGCGGTGGCCGCCGCAGTGTCCTTGCGCCGAACCTGGATGTCGCCTCGCAGCACTGGCGCGATCGGCTTGCCGGGCTGCTTCTTCTCGAGCGCGTCGACGGCCTTGAGAGCGCCGTCGAGATCGTTGGCTCGCAATCGGGCCGCGACCAGCGCCATGTTGGCGCGCGTGCCGGTGTCTTCCGCTGCCGCGGCCTCGAGCTCCGCGAAGCCGGCGCTGGTGTTTCCCTTGGCCAGTTCGTTGAGCGCCACCCCGGTGCGTGCCGTGGCCGACTTGGGGTCGATCTTCGCGGCCTGGGCGAACTCCGCTTCCGAGCGCGCCAGGTCGCCGCTCTGCAGGTACGCCTGCCCGGCCAGCGTGAGGCTCGTCGCGTCGGGCGCGGATGACTCCAGGACCGGCTGCAGCACCTCCAGTGCCTTCTTGGGCTGGCCGCTGCGCAGCTCGATCTGCGCCAGCATCTGGCGCGGCAACAACGCCCGCGGCTGGACCTTCAACGCCTGGCCGAGGTAGTTCTCGGCCTGCGCCGTCGCGTTCAGGCGCAGCGCTGTGGCGCCGGCCAGCTGAAGGATGCGCGGGTCGTTCGGATAGGGCTTGAGCAGTTGCTCGGTGATCTCGCGCGTCTTCGCGAAGTCGTTGCCGAGGTAGGCCAGGCGGGCCTCGATCAGTCGCGTCTCCGGGTGGTTGGGTGCGGCCGACTTGAGCTGGACGAACTCGGCCTTGGCGGCGTCGACCTCGTGCGCTTCGAGCAGCATCGAGATGATCGCGGCATGCGCGGCGATCGAATTCGGGTCGGCCGCCGCGGCGCTGCGGTAGGCGGCCAGCGCGGCGTCGCGGTCATGCTGACCATAGCGCAGCAGGTCGCCCTTGAGGACCAGCGCCGAAATGTTCTTGGGCTCCCGCGCCAGCACCGGCTCGATCAACGCCAGCGCACCTGCGGTGTCGCCACCCGCGGCGACCAGCCGCGCCTGCACCAGGGCGGCCGGCGCGTGCTCCGGCCAGTCCTTCAGCGCTGCCTGCACGGCCTCCAGCGCATTGTCGCGCTCGCCGAGCTGGGCATAGGCGGACGCCACGGTCGTCTTCAGGTCGGCCGATGAGGCGGCGTCGGGCAGGATTGTTGCCGCGAACTCGAGGATCACCTTGCGCGGCTTGCCCTGGGCCAGCAGCGCCTTGGCCAGCCAGGGGAGCGTGTTCGATTCAGTCGCGCCGGCTTCCAGCGCCTTGCGCAGCTCGACCTCGGCCGCCGGCGCGTCGCCGGTCTCGACCAACGCCTGGCCGAGAAGCAGCCTCGCCTCGGCGTTCTTGGGATTCTTCTGCAGGGCGTTCTTCGCCTGGATGATCGCCGACTTGTACTCGTGGCTCGCCACCAGTTTCTCCGCCGAGGCGACGTCGTCCTTCTCCGAGCGGCCGAGGCAGCCCCCCAAGGCGATGCTCAGCGCGAGGCCGGCGAGGATCAGGACGCGGGGCTGGGCGTGCATGCGGTGTCCTCGAGCTTCTTCGTCGATCGGGCGCTGCCGCGCCAGGGTCGTCCGTGCGGCGGCCATCACTTGATGGCGAGCCTGTGCATCAGGTCGTAGAGCGTGGGCCGGCTCACGCCAAGCAGTTCGGAGGCGCGGACGATGTTGCCACTGGTCCGCGCGAGCGCGGTGACGATGGCCTGCCGCTCGGCCTGCTCGCGGACCGTGCGCAGGTCGATGTCGCTTTGCGCCGGCGCGTCCCCCTCGACCTCGGGGACGGGCAGCCCGATGTCGCTGGCGGTCACTCGAACGCCGTCGGCCATGATCGCCGCGCGCCTTATCGCGTTGAGCAGCTCGCGCACGTTGCCCGGCCAGGGGTGGGCCTCGATGGCCTGGATCGCGTCGTCGGCGAGCGTCAGGTTGCCTCTGCGCTGCTCCTGGGCGAAGCGGCGCAGGAAGGCGTGCGCCATCAGAACGGCATCGCCATTGCGTTCGCGCAGCGGCGGGATCGTGACCACGATCTCGGCCAGGCGGTAGTACAGATCCTCGCGGAAATGCCCGGCCTTGATGAGCGCCCCCAGGTCCTGGTGGGTGGCGCCCACGACACGCACGTCCACCGGCAGCTCGTGGCGTCCGCCTATCCGCTCGATCGTCCGCTCCTGAAGGAAGCGCAGCAGCTTGGCCTGCAGCGCCTGCGGCAGGTCGCCGATCTCGTCGAGCATCAAGGTGCCGCCGTTGGCGGTCTCGATCTTGCCGACGGTCGTCTTCGCGGCACCCGTGAAGGCGCCCTTCTCGTAGCCGAACAACTCGCTCTCGAGCAACGCTTCGGGGATGGCCGCGCAGTTGATGGCCACGAAGCGGCCGCTGCGCTTCGAAGCCTGGTGCAGCCCCTGGGCCAGCACTTCCTTGCCGGTGCCGCTCTCGCCCAGCAGCAACACCGACGCATTGCTCGCCGCCACCCGCTCCACGGTCCGGCCGACGCGCAGCATCTCGGGGTCGCGCGTGATCAGGCCGGCCAATGCGTCGGGGTGCTTCACCGCCTGCAGGCGCCGGTTTTCGGCCTGCAGTTCTGCCAGGCGAAACGCGCGGTCGATCGTCAGCCCCAGCACCTCGGGGTCGAAGGGCTTGGCCAGAAAGTCATACGCTCCCTGCGCGACCGCGCGCAGCGCATGCGCCTGGTCGTTCTGACCCGTCAGCACGATGACCTTCAGGTTCGGGTCCAGGTCGAGCATCTGGTCGAGGAGCTTGAAGCCCTCGGAAACAGAGTCGGGATCGGGCGGCAGGCCCAGATCCATGGTCACGACGCTGGGCTGATGCCGCCGCAACTGGACCAGGGCGCTGTCTCGGTCGCTGGCGGTGACCGATTCGAAACGATCGAGCGACCACTTGATCTGCTTTTGCAGCGCCAGATCGTCCTCGACGATCAGCAATGGAGGCAAGTAGTTGGCGCTCACTCACGAATCCGGTCAGGCCGTCGAAACATCGGTTGGATCATCCGCCACATCTTCCGCAGCGATTTGTCTGCGGTCAACCGCACCGCGTGTACGCGGCGGCTGTGCCCGTGCAGAGGTTCCGTATTGCACGGCAAAGATGATCGGCCTGAACGGGCGCCGGGGTGACCGGGCCGTTGATGCGTTCGGCGTCGCCGGCGCGCTTTCCCCCGTCGCGCCTATCGCGCGCCCTTGCCCGTCAGGACCACGCGCACTGTTTCCAGCAGGATCAGCAGGTCCAGGAAGAGGGTGTGGTTCTTCACGTAGTACAGGTCGTACTGGAGCTTTTCCTGCGAATCCTCGATCGTCGAGCCGTACTGGTAGCGCACCTGGGCCCAGCCGGTCACCCCCGGCTTGACGCTGTGGCGCACGGCATAGAACGGGATCTCCTGCGTCAGCTGATCGACGAAGTACTGCCGCTCCGGCCGCGGACCGACCAGGCTCATGTCGCCGGTGAGGACGCAGAACAGCTGCGGCAACTCGTCGATCCGCGTGCGACGGATGATCTGCCCGATGCGGGTGATTCGGTCGTCGCTGGCGGTGGCCCAGCGGGGTTTGCCATCCTTCTCGGCGTCGGCCCGCATGCTGCGGAACTTGATGACGACGAAGTTCTTGCCGTTCCGCCCGACGCGCGCCTGCCGGTAGAGGACCGGTCCGGGGCTTTCCAGCCGGATCGCCAGTGCCGCCAGCAGCATGATCGGCGACGCCAACACGATCAGGATCGAAGCGCTGACGATGTCGAAGATGCGCTTGATCACCGTCCGCGCCAACCCCTGGTTGAAGCCGTCGCCGAAGATCAGCCAGCCCGCGTAGAGGTAGTCGATCCGGATCTGACCCAGCCGCTTCTCGAAGTGGGCATTGATGTCGTTCACGCGCACACCGAGCAGCTTGCAGTCGAGCAACTCGCGCAACGGCATGCTGCCCGCGCGGCGCTCGGTCAAGGCCACCACGATCTCGTCCACTCGCCGTTCCAGCGTGGTCTGCGTCAGCGACAGGCTGGACGGAAGCAGTTCCGCCTTCGGAACCGCAGGGTCCTTCTCGTTCGGCCCGGGGTAGTAGCCGACGATCTCGACGTTGGGGTCGGCACTGCGCAACGTGTGACCCACCACACGAGCGGCCTCTCCGGTGCCGAAGATCAGCGTGCGCGAGCGGGTCCGACCCCGCGCCGCCGAGTGGGCGGAAGAGTAGCCGCGGTGCAGGATCACCGCGGCCACGCTGGCCATTGCCGCCAGCTGCACCACGGTTCTGCTGCCGAACCCGTCAGGCAGAAGGGAAAAGACCGCCCAGGTCAGCGGCAGCGCTAACGCGAGCGCGAGCCCCGCACGCAGCAACGACTCCGCCGACGACCGCATCGGCCTGGGTTCGTAGAACCCGGTCAGCGCATTGATGATGAAGATGCCCGCCGCGATCGACAAGCCGTGAGAGCCGGCCACGGGAACCGCGTTGCCGACAGCGCCGGATTGGGCCAGCACGGCCACGAACACGGCGACCATTACGAAGAACACGTCGGACAGTGCGCGAAGCACGCTCATCCGATGCATGTAGTGGCTGAAAATCCGAATCACTCGCTGTCCTGATCGATGGGTCTGGCGGAGGGAGCCGATTCCTGAAGGCCGTCGCTCACGACAGGTCGGGCAGCGGAGTTGTCAAGGAAACCGACACTTTTCGGTTGTGCAGCGCACTGTAAGAAGGGCGACCGTCTGCTCGCAACCCCTGGGTCGGGGGGTGCGCGTGACATTGCACCGACGTACAGGTGATTGCCGTGATGCGGTGCACGAACGCACGCTCAGCATCGATGGCGTCTGCTTGCGCCGACGCAAGGCTGCGGGCCGACGCTAACATCTGCGACCGGAAATTTCCTGCGGGCTGCAATGCTGCCCGCGTCGAGGCTGGCGATGACGGGTGAGGCGGGCGGTCTGGCAGTCGGTCTGGCGCTGACCGCGTACGCGCTGGTCGCGCTGGCCCACGCGGCGTATGGCGCCTACCTGTTCCACTCCGGCGCGCTGCAGCGTCCCATCGACCGGCCCGCACTGACCTTCTTCCTGGCCGTGCTGGGCACCGCGGCCTGGGGGCTGCTGGGATTGATCGACCTCGGCTCGACCAAGGTGTTCACCTGGCACCTGGCGCTGCTCTTCGACCAGTTGCGCTATGTCGCCTGGGCCGCCTTCATCCTGAGCCTGCTCGAGCGCCCGTTGGCCAGCGACCCGATCCGCTGGCAGGTCCGGCTGAGCGTCGGCCTGCCGGTGGGCGTCGGATTGGCCGGGCTGGGTGCCAACCTCTACCTCGGTGTCGTGTCCGAGCAGTCCGTTGTCGCCTCACGCGTGCTGCTGGCCAGCCAGCTGGCCTGGGCCGTGCTGGGCCTGGTGCTCGTCGAGCAGCTTTTCAGGAACCAGGCGGAGAACTCGCGCTGGTCTGCCAAGCCGCTGTGCCTGGGCCTGGGCTGTGTCTTCGTCTACGACGTCTATCTGTACTCGCAGGCGGTGATGTTCGGTGGCTTCGACGCCGACGCGCTCGCCGCACGCGGGCTGGTGCACACGGTCGCCGTGCCCCTGTTGTTCGTCGCTTCGCGCCGTCAGGCGCAGCGGAAGGCGCGGATCGAGGTCTCCAAGACGGCGGCGTTCTACTCGGCAGCGCTGCTGCTCATCGGCGTGTACCTGTTGTTCATCGCCGGGGCCGGGTACTACGTGCGCTTCTTCGGTGGCAGCTGGGGCGGCGCGCTGCAAGTGGCGTTGCTGGCCTTCGCGCTCGTGGTGCTGGTGGTGCTGATGCTGTCCGGCGCGCTGCGTGCGCGCCTGCGCGTGTTCCTGAACAAGCATTTCTTCAGCTATCGGTACGACTACCGGCTCGAATGGCTGCGTTTCACCGCCATGCTGTCGAGCCGGACCGCGCCGCAGGAAGTCGGCGGCCTGGTTGTGCGCGGCCTGGCCGACATGGTGGAATGCCCCGCCGGGGGCCTGTGGTTCAAGGCCCTGGGCGACGACCGGTACGTTCAATCGGCGGCGTGGAACATGCCCATGCTGACCCACGCCGAACCGGTCGATTCACCCCTGTGCGCGTTGATGCGCGAGCGCGAGTGGATCGTGGATCTGGGCGCTGCCAACGCCGGCAAGGGAACGCAGGACGAAGCTGCGGTCATCCCGGCATGGCTGCGGGAGCTGTCGTCCGCCTGGCTGGTGGTGCCTCTGCTCGTGGCCGAAGACCTGCTGGGTTTCGTCGTGCTGGCCCAGCCGCGCACGCCGGTGGACCTGGACTGGGAAGTGCGCGACCTGCTCAAGACCGCCGCGCGTCAAGCCGCCGGGTTCCTGGCCCAGATGCACGCCACGGAGGCTTTGCTCGAGGCGCGCAAGTTCGACGCCTTCAACCGCATGTCGGCCTTCGTCGTGCACGACCTCAAGAACATCATCACCCAGCTGTCGCTGATGCTGAAGAACGCGCAGCGCCACCGCGACAACCCCGAGTTCCAGCAGGACATGCTGACGACAGTGGAGAGCTCGCTCGACAAGATGCGGCAGATGATGCTGCAGTTGCGCGAGGGGGAGCGGCCGGCAGGCGCCGCGTCGGGGGTCGAGCTCGCGCCGATCCTGCAGCGCATCCAGGCGTCCGCTACGCAGCGCGGACGCCGGGTCGATGTCGAGATCGTCGACCGCATCGCCACCCGGGGCCATGAACAGCGACTCGAACGCGTGATCGGCCACGTCGTGCAGAACGCGCTGGATGCAACTCCGGCTTCTGGCCGGGTGTGGCTGCGCCTGCACAAGGACGCCGGCCGCGCGGTGATCACCGTCGGTGACACCGGCGTGGGCATGACCCAGGACTTCATCGGCAAGCAACTTTTCCGCCCCTTCGCGAGTACGAAGTCCAGTGGAATGGGGATCGGGAGCTACGAGAGCTTCCAGTACCTGAGGGAGCTCGGGGGGAGCATCGCAGCAGAGAGCGAGATCGGGCAGGGGTCCGTCGTCGCCATGGCGATGCCGTTGTTCGACATGCACACGAGTACCGATCTGCGCCCGCAGGGGGTCGTTTGAAAGTCTCTGCGCTCGTTCACGCGTTGGCACTCTCTTCACGAATGCGGCAGCGTTGGAGCGTATCGGGTGACCGGGGTCGGCGGGCCGGACCGGCACGGTATTCCACCGTTCATGGGAAGCCGGCGTCGTGGCGTGCAAGGGCGCTCACCGGAACATCGAGCGCACGCTCTGGCTCGTGCCGGGTCGAGCAGCAGGTGGTGCGGGTTCGTCGGCGTGCGATGCGCGTCGAAGGCCCCGCGGCGGTCGGCCCACCGTGAGCGCCCCTCGCTCCGGTGGCATACCGGTGCCGGCATCGCAAGAAGTGCAGCCGTCCGGCAGGCGGATCAAGATCCTGATGTTCGCCGAGGCCGTGACCCTCGCTCACGTCGCGCGGCCGCTGTCCCTGGCCGGACATCTCGATCCGGACCTGTACGACGTCTCCATTGCCTGCGACCAGCGCTATGCGCGGTTCGTTCGCGGTCACTCGTGGCGGCACCTCGATCTGACGAGTATCCCCAGTGATCGATTCCTGGCGGCTCTGGCCCGCGGGCGGCCCGTCTACGACCTGGCCACGCTGGAGTCCTACGTCGAGCAGGATCGGTCCTTGATCGACGCCTTCCGGCCGGACATCGTGGTCGGCGACTTTCGGCTCTCCCTGTGCGTCAGCGCCCGGCTCGCCGACGTTCCCTACGTCGCGATTTCCAACGCCTACTGGAGCCCTGCTTCGCGCCAGCCCTTCCCACTGCCGGTGCTGCCCATCACACGCGTCCTGCCACTGCCGATCGCTGCAGGGCTGTTCTCCACGTTCCGGCCGCTTGCTTTCGCCGCGCACTGTCGGCCCATGAACCGCCTGCGACGCAGGCACGGCCTGGCGACCTTGGGCACCGACCTGCGCAGCGTGTATTCCGACGCCGATCACCTGCTGATCGCCGACAGCCCGGCGCTCTTTCCTCTCGAGAACCTCTCACCGTCGCAAACATGCGTCGGCCCGTTGACCTGGTCGCCGTCGATCGACCTGCCCGACTGGTGGAAGGACCTCGATGCCAGCGTCCCGTGCGTCTACGTGACGCTGGGCAGCTCGGGGGCCGGCGATCTGTTGCCGATGGCCCTCGACGCGCTGCAGGCGTTGCCGGTCCAGGTCATCGCTTCGGCCGCCGGTGCGAGCCGGCCTGCGCTCGTGCCTTCCAATGCCCGGGTCGCCGACTACCTGCCCGGTGAGGCCGCGACGGCGCGCGCTCGGCTGGTGATCTGTAACGGCGGCAGTCTGACGGTTCAGCAGGCGCTGCTGCTCGGTACGCCCGCGCTCGGGCTGGCGAGCAACATGGATCAGTTCATGAACATGGCGGCCGTCGAGGCCGCCGGGGCAGGGCGGCTGCTGCGGGCGGATCGGCTGACCGTGCCGGTCCTGCGCGAAACCTGCCGGGCGATGCTCGCATCACCTGCGTTGACGGCCTCGGCCCGGCGCTTGCAGCCGCTCCTGCGTCCGGCAGAGCCGGTGGCGGCCCTCTTCGGCGAGGTCGCGCGAAAGCTGCTGGGCCGGCGAGGGCGCCGATGACGGCGGCTGCCCGTCGGATGCCCATCAGAATCAGAAGTAGTACGCGCCCACCAGCTGCAGCGTTCTGCGGTATGCCGAAGAGCCGTATTCCGTGTCGCGGCCCCCGCCGCTCTGCTGCCATTGCAGGGCCAGGTCCGTGTGGCGCCAGTGATAGCGCAACTCCAGCCAGCCCAGCCAGCTGTGATCGTCGGCGTCGATGCGCATCAGCGCCGTCGCGTCCAGGCTCTTCCAGAACGCGCTCGTCTGCGTGGCGTACACCAGGTAGGCGCGTCGCGACGCGTTGTCCTGGCGGCGCTGCACCTCCAGGAGATAGGTTCCCAGTGCATCCGGTTCGGAAGCTGCGGTCGCGAGCCAGGTCGAGCGGTCGATGGCAAAGCCGTTGTACTCGTATTCGGCGGTCAGGGACAGCCTTGTCGCGGTCGTGTAGGTCAGGCCCGTTGCCACGCGATTGCCCGTGATCCGCGCCGCCGAACCCGTCGTCACAAGGCTCAGGACGTCGTCGTCCCGTCCCCGCGACCACTCGAAGAAGGCCACTGCGGCGTCGGAAAGCAGTGCCGTGCCGTTGAGGCCGAACTGTGGCCCGCGGCGGTCGTCTGCCAGCAAGAGCGCCTGGCCGCTGACGCGGTCGGAATACTGCCCGCTGAAGGTGATCAGCGCCCGGTCGCGGTTGTTCGTGGCGCCCAGGTCCGCGCTGAAGCCCGATGAACTGGGCTCGCTGGCAAGCTTTGGCGCCACGGCAAGCGAAGCCGAACTAGTGCCCCAGATGTACTGCCCGCGCAGCATCGCGGTGCCGAGCCGGTTCTCGCGCTGCAGGATTGGGTCCGGGCTGGTGACGTCGCGCAGCGCGCCGTCCCGAAAATAGTCCGTCGGGTTGTAGCCGTAGGCCGGTCCGTTGCGCAGGTTGACGCGCCCGGCGTCGACGATGGTCTTGCCGCTGGTCGCCTGCCAGCTTGCGTAGGCTTCGCGAAGGCTGTTGACGGTGTGCGCCGTGCCGATGTCCGGCGGCTCGATGTAGTCGACCCGGTTCGACAGGACTGCGCGCCAACCTGGCGACAGAAGCGTGCCGGACTTGAAGTCGACCGACAGGCGCCGGGCATCGAGGCTCGGCAGGCCGTCGCGCTGATCGATCGTGCCCGCCGCCCCTTCGACGAACAGCCGCATGGGGTTGGGCTCGGCCGGGGCCTGCTGGACCGGTGCGCTCTTCAGGGAGAGCGCGTCCAGATCGTCGCAGAAGGCTGCTACAGGCGTCGCCAGCAGGGCGACGCTGCCCGACACTGCCAGCCAGCGGTGAATCCGGGTCAATCGCCTACTCCGGTTGAAAGCGAGGCAGGTAATCCCGCTGGAACCAGGCCGGCGGGATGTTGCGGGGCTTGAACTCGGAGAATCGCATCAAGGTCACCGATCGGGGGTCGAGCCCGTCGATGATAACGGTCTCGGTGGGGCGATCTGCGCCCAGTTCCGCCTGGAAGCGGCGGTAGTACGCCGTCTTCAGCAGGCGGTCCGAGTCGGACCGAAACTCGGCCTTCAACGGCGCGTAGCTGGCTGCATCCACCCACAACCGTATCGCGGCGTAGGTCGCGCCGGGACGCGAAGCGACGAGCGCGAGCCTGTACGCCTTGCGAAGCTGCCGTTCGCCGTCGCGGATGGTTTCCTCTCCGTCCAGCTTCGCAGCGTAGTCCTTGGCGAAGTTGACGGTGACCACGTCGCCATTGGACGCCTGGCCCATCAGACGCTGCTGCGGGGCCAGCCGGACGCTCGCCTTCGTGTCCGGATCGAAGAACCACATGTCGCTGCCGTTCTTCAGGATCAGCTTGCCCGCGTCGCGCGTCGGCAGGACGAATTGCGTCAGGGTCGCGAACTGCCCGCCGGCGTCCAGGACGCGCGAGTAGGTGACGAGCGTGCTGGTGTCGGTCTGCTGGCCGTTCTCGAATTCGGTCAGCGTCACCGTGACCCTGAACGGCTGCCTGGGGTTGCGGATGGCGTCGCTGGCCGACAGGATCGACTGCGCGTCGGGAGCTGCGCCAGCGCCCGTCGCGACGGTCCAGAGCAGCGCGGCAGCGACCTCGCCGCCCAGTTGCGCGATGCAGCGCCTTCGCGAGACCATCAGACGTGCCTCAGCGACTCGACCACGTTCATGCGGGCGGCGCGGTGGGCCGGCCACCACGCCGACGCCGCAGCGATGGCGACCAGCCCCAACGTGGTCCCCAGCAGCATCCCGCTCTCCCCCCAGATGCGCAGCACGAGCGGCAGGGGCTCCGAGCTGCCAGGCGGCAGCCAGGTGAGGTTCAGGCGGTTGACGACGAAGGCCAGCAGCAGCGCCAGCACTGCCCCCGAGGCCGCGCCGGCAAAACCCACCATCACCCCTTCGATGACGAACATCCGTCGAATGCCCGATCGGCGCAACCCCATCGCGCGCAAGGTGCCGATCTCCACCGTGCGCTCGACGACGGCGGTGTTCATCGTGTTGGTGACCGTGAACAGGACAATGGCTCCGATCAGCGCAAAGATGAAGCCGAAGATCGTGTCGAACAGCTGGATCGTCTGCACGTAGAACGGATTGAGCGTCTCGAAGTCGAGCACGGCGAGCGGCTGCGCCGGCGCGATCGTCGGCAGAACCTCTCTGAGTCGTCTGGCGGCGGCCGGGATCAGTTCGGTCCTCTGCAACTGGATCGCGATCGAGGTCACCTTGGGCGCCGAGCGGCCGTACAGCAGGCGTTGCGCCATGGCGAGCTGAAGGATAACAGCCACGTCGTCGTACTCCTTGAAGCCCTGCCCCTCGGCTTCGAGCACGTTCAGCGAGACCACGTTGGGCGTGCCGTTGGCCTGACCGGCGAGCAGTTCGATGTGGGCACCCGGCGCCGCGGCCCGCGCGCCGCTGTCGGTGGCCTGGGCGAGCGCAGCAATGTCGGCCGGCATCGCGCGGCCCTGTGGCGGCTTCACCTCGGCAGCAGGCGGCGCGCAATCGGGCACGTGCAGCGGCGCGCAGAGCTGAAGGACGCGTGCCAGACCCGTGCCGACGATGGCCGCGTCGGCGGCGGCACCATCGAGGATGAAATGCGGCATGTCCAGCGGCAGCGAGAACTCGTCCCACTGGTGCATCCGGTCGAGGTCGGCCGCCACCACGCCGGTCCCGAGGATGGTTCTGGAGACGCCTGCATCGAAGTTGCCGGCGATGCCCCCGAACTCGAGGGTTGGCGTCACCACCTTCACCATGTCCTTGAGCACGGGGTCGCCGCGGATGGCGTCCATCAGGCGGCCATAGTCGGCGATGCCGTAAGCCGTGGGGTTGCCCGATCCGTAGAGGTAGTAGTCCTTGTGCTGGACCTGCAGGTGGCCGCCCGAGCGCACGTACGCCGTCTGCATGCTGTACTTGATGTTCGCGCTGTAGCCGCCGAAGATCAGTATCGACGCCGAGCCGATGCAGATCGCGAGCAGGGTCGCCAGCGAGCGGCGCCGGTTGCGCAACAAGTTGCGCAGCGCGAGCGACCAGGTCATCGGTCGGGGGCCAGGGAGTCCGGCGCGGCCATGGCCTGGTCCTCCTGCGGCGACAGCGGCTTGCGCTTGATGGACTGGATCACGCCATCGCGCAGCACGATCAGGTCGTCGGCGGCACCGATCAGGTCGCGATCGTGCGACGAGAAGACGAACGAGATGTGGTAGCGCTGCTGCATCCGGCGCATCAGGGCCAGGATCGCGGTGCCCGTCTGGCTGTCGAGGTTGGCCGTGGGCTCGTCGGCGATGACGAGCTTGGGCCGGCGGGCGAGGGCGCGGGCGATCGCCACCCGCTGGCGCTGGCCGCCCGACAGCTGGCCGGGAAGGTTGCGCGCGTGGTCCGACAGGCCCACGGCGTCAAGGAGCTTGGCCACGCGACCGGCACGCTTGGCGGCCGGCATGCCGGCTAACAGCAGCGGGTATTCGACGTTCTCGTAGGCCGTCAGCACCGGCAGGAGGTTGAAGTTCTGGAACACGAAGCCGATGTTGGCCGACCGGAAGTCCGCCAACTGGTCATCCGACAGTCCGCCGACCGCCTGGCCGGCGACGACGATCTCGCCCTTGTCGGGCCGGTCGATGCAGCCGATCATGTTCAGCAGGGTGGTCTTGCCGCTGCCCGAGGGGCCGAGGAGCACGGTAAAGCAGCCCGGGCGGATCAGGATGTCGACGCCGCGGATCACCGGCACCGCCACCGCATCCATCTGGTAGGACTTCTCCACCCCCTTTAGGATCGCGACGGCATCGGTCATGAGTGGATTGGTCGGTTTGTGCCAAGTTCGGCAAGGCCGGGCTGCCCGGCGCCAGACTGCTGGGCATAGGTTGCCGCCTAAGGGCTGAGGTCTTCGGGGGCGGCGCGAAACCTCGCGCTAGCCGAACCTGGATCTAGCACTGGGTTCGCGCGCTCTGTTCAAGCGCCGCCAAGTCTATACCGTGTCTTCGTTGCAACGGTCTGGCCGTGGGACGGCCACATCGGCGTTCGGCGAGCACACCGAGGCACGACCGACCGGCAGGCGCAATCAACGAAGGCGCCCCGTGCGTCGCTTGGCAACGCACGCATGGGCAGTTGGTCGATTGTCCCGTCGGAACACTAGACATATCAATCGAGCCGCCGATGCGCCGGTGCATCGGCGGCCTGTTCGGCGAGTGCCATGAAAAACGGGCCCCGCAGGGCCCGTCGTCGAAGCGGTTCGGATCGGTCGAGCGGTCAGGCGCTCTTTTGCTTGCGGCGGGCGGCGAAACCCGCACCGGCGAGCGCCAGTCCGACCAGCGCCAGCGAACCCGGCTCTGGAATGGTCTGGCGGATGTTCGTCACGCTCGTCGAATCCAAACCGACACTGTAAGTCGTGGTTGACAAGCCAGCGAAAGTGACAGCATACGCGCCCAGCGCGCCGCCGGCGGGTTCGTTCGTCGGATTCGCGGGGCTCTGCAGTGTATTGTTCAAGCTGGTGCCCTCGGCACCGACAGCGCACGTGATGCCGTCAGTGGTCCCCAATGCCGTCAAGGTGCAATCAGCGCCGCTTGTGTTGCCCGTGAACGGTGACCAGTTCGCTAGCGTATGGCCATTCGCATCCGACAGCGTGAAGACTGCCGTTATGCTCGACAGCACATTCGCATTCGAAATCGTCGCGCCAGAGATCTGGATGTTCTGGTTTGGCTTGGCGTTGAAACCCAGCGTGACACTGTTCGTTCCAGTGCTGTTGAACGTGATGTTCAACGCCGTGGTGGAATTGATATCAGTATTTGCCTGGGCTGATGGCAGGGTGTTGAGCAGTGATTCAGCAATCTGGCTCGTGGAGGTCGGATTCCCCTGAACGATCGCATCCGTGATAATGGCCGCGTTGGCGTTGCTGAAGTTGTTTGTGGCGTCGGACCCCAAAGCGGTAAAATTAAGGGTGCCGGTACGCAGCGACGTCGAGCCCGGGGCGTTCACGGCGCCGCTGGCGAGCACAGGATTCACCCCTGAGCAAGTGGTCGAAAGCCCAGCGCCAAAACTCCCCGTGCCACCGCACGCAGGCTGCGAAATACTACTGCTTCCATTCAGCGTCGCACTGGCCGTGACGCCATAGTTGAACGAGGTAACGGTAGTCGCACTTGCGTTGCCGAAAGTGATACCAAGACCCGAGTAATCGATCTGCGCCAGTGAGTAGACGGTCGCGTGCGCCGGCGTGGCGGCAAGCATCGCAACGCTGATACCCGCCGCTGCGGCAGCGAGCGCTCTAACCTTGAACAAGTGCGACATGGTGGATTTCCCTCAAAGAAGTCGAGGCGACCACCGCCCCGAACGCTCGATCAGATAAAGCACGCGGCATGCCAAGTTTGCAAGCCATTGATTCAATTAGAGATTTTTGTGCCGAGGGAGATGGTGACAGACTGAGGGCGGTGAAGTGTAAGAAGATTCGACACTGCCTCTCGCCCTCTTGGTGGTCTCCCGTGCCCGGCGGCCGGATCCTCGGCGGGAGGGAGGATCCGTCGCTCATTGCCGCCTAAGGACGGGCAGCTAGGCAGCGATTGAGACATTCTTGCCATTGAACGCCCGACCGCTGGCGTCCGTGCCGTGCTCGCAGCATGCACAATGCGCATCACTCGACACGCTAGGCGGGTTTGGGTGCTCGGCAATCCGCAGTGATCCAGGATGAGAACCATTTCGGCGCCTGGCTCGTCCGACAGCGGCCGTCGAACGGCGATCCCGGCGCTTGCGCTTTGCACCGATCCTGCTCTGTGTCTCCAACCGGTGAATTCATGCTACGGACTTCCCGCGCCCTCATCTTCTATTTCGCCGGATCGGTGCTCTTCCTGGCGGGCTGCGGACGGCAAAGCTCAGCTGAGGCAATCAAGGGGGCAAAGACTTGCCTGGCCAAGGAAGACACCAATTGTGCGGTCATCAATCTCAAGGCGGCCTTGCAACAGGAGCCTCGTTCGGGCGAAGCGCGCTTTCTGCTGGGCAAGGCCTACCTCGAGGCGGGTGACGCCGAATCGGCGAGCGTCGAGCTGCGCAAGGCGCTGGACCTCCAGTACCCGAAGGCGCAGGTCACGCCCGAACTCGCCCGGGCTCTGCTGGCCCTTCAGAAGTACAAAGCGATGGTCGACGAATTCGCCACCGTCGATCTGGCGGCGCCAGCAGCCAACGCCGACCTGAAGACATCGCTCGCCTCGGCGTACGCCTCGCTGGGCAACACCGACAAGGCGCAGGCGGGAATCCAGGCCGCCTTAAAGGCGGTGCCGGATTTCCCCGCAGCGCTGTTGCTCCAGGCCCGCATCATGACTGGTGAGGGCAAGTTCGACGAGGCCTTGGGACTGATCGACAAGGTGATCGCGGCGGCACCGGCGGACGCCGAGGCCTGGTACGACAAGGGCATCGCGCTCGCGCGCGGAAAGGCAGACGCCGCCGGCGCGATCGCTGCCTTCACGAAGGCAGTCACGCTGAAGCCGCGCCACGTGCTGGCCCGGTCGGACCTGATCAGCCTGCTGCTGGCCAAACCCGATCTGAAGGCCGCCGCCGAACAGATGGATCAGTTGCGCAAGATGGCCCCGAAGAGCCCGCAGCTGCTGTTCTTCGACGCGCAGATGGCTCTCATCAACGGCAAGCCGAAGGTCGCGCTGCAGTTGATCAACGAAGTGGTCATATCGGCACCCGAGAACGCGAATGTGCTCGAACTGGCCGGCGCCATACAACTGGAGAACGGCCTGCTCCCGCAGGCCGAGCGGTCGCTCAGCCACGCTCTCGATCTCGCGCCGAATTCGACAGTCTCTCGACAGCGCCTGGCGCAGGTCGAGCTGCGCATGGGGCAGCCGGCCAAGGCGCTCGCGGCGCTCGAACCGTTGCTGGCAAGCCCCAGCGCCAGTGCGCGCACCTACGCCTTGGCCGGAGAGGCGCACCTTCAGTCAGGCGATCTCGATCTCGCAAGGGCCAACTTCGCCAGCGCCGTGAAGATGGATCCGTCAAATGCGATGACCAGGACGAGCCTGGCGCTGGCCAATCTGAAGTCGGCGGGCGTCGAAGCCACCGCGACGCAGTTGCGGGCAATCGCCGCCTCGGACAAGGGGACGGCGGCCGACATGGCCTTGGTTGGCCTTCTCACCCGCAACAAGGACTTTGCCGGGGCCCTCGCGGCCGTCGATGCCATCGAGAAGAAGCTGCCGAACAGCCCTGTCGCGTCCGACTTGCGCGGTCAGGTCTATCTGCTGGAAAAGGACGTCCCGGCCGCACGAAAGAACTACGAACACGCGCTCGAGGTCGACCCGCTGCACGTGCCAGCGGCCTCGATGCTGGCAGCCCTCGACGTGCTCGATGGCAAGCCCGACGTTGCCCGGAAGCGCTTCGAGAAGATCCTCGCCGCCGACCCGTCGAACTACCCGGCCACGATGGAGATGGCGAAGATGCTGAGCGTGGCGCACGGCTCGAAGGACGAGATCGAGCGCCAGCTGACGAAGGCCATCAACCTCAGGCCGGGCGAGGAAGAGCCGCGTCTTCTGCTGATCGAGCATTTTCTCGACGAGAAGAACGCCAAGGCCGCGCTCAATGCGGCGAACGACGCCACGGCGGCATTGCCATACAGCACCAGGTTGCTCGATGCCCTTGGCCGGGCGCAAGCGGCGAGCCTCGACCTGAACCAGGCCATCACGACCTTTGGCAAGCTCGCCAACATGCAGCCGAACTCGCCCGCACCGTTGCTGCAGCTGGCCGGCGCCTATCTCAAAGCGAAAGACAACGCTGCCGCCGAGAAGACCCTGCGCCAGGCCCTGGCGATGGCGCCGGACCTTCTGCCCGCACAACAGGCGTTGATCCAGATCCTGGTGATCGGCAAGCGCCAGGACGAGGCATTGGCGCTGGCCCGTTCGGTCCAGAAGCAACGGCCGGACTCCGAGGTCGGCACGATCCTGGAAGGCAACATCGAATCGTCCAGAGGCAACTGGAAGGCTGCCGTCAAGGCCTACGGCGACGCCCTGAAGAAGGCGCCCCTGACGCCAGTGGCGATCAAGCTGCACGGAAGCCTTGTCGCTGCCAAGGATGGCGCCGGCGCCGACAAGATGGCGGCGAACTGGACGGCCGAACATCCGAAGGACCCGGAATTCCTGTCCTATCTGGGCGATTCGGCCATGGCGCTCGGCAACTTCGAGGCCGCAGAAGGACGATTCCGCAGCATCCTCGCACTCCAGCCCGGCAACATCGGCGCGCTGAACAATCTCGCCTGGACGATGGCCAAGCTGGGCCAGCCTGGCGCCGTCGCCTACGCCGAACAGGCCGTCAAGCTGAAGCCCGACACTCCCGGCCTGCTCGACACCCTGGCCTTCGCACTGGCAGCCGAGAAGCAGCTCGACAAGGCGCTCGAGGTCGAAAAGCGTGCGCTAAAGCTGGCGGCACCGCCCTCCGATCAGGTCTTGCGGCTGAACCTGGCCAAGCTCTACCTGCAGGCCGGCGACAACGCAGCAGCGCGCAACGAGTTGGAGGCGCTCGCCAAGCTCGGGGGGCGCTTCGGCGCCCACGCCGAGGTGATGAAGCTGCTCGCGTCGCTGTAGCGCGGCCGGCCGGGCGTGGGAGACATCGCATGAAGGCCACATTGACCGACTACCTACTGTCGGGCCTGGCCATTTGCCTGATCGTCGGCCTGAGCCTGCTGGGGGTGGTGCTCGTGAGACCCTGGACGGCCCACGTGCTGTCCGACTACCACGTCCTTGCGGACTTCCTTCTCGCCCTGCTGCTCTACGGGCTGCTCTCGGCGCTGCTCGTGCGGCTGCTGCTGCGTGTCCATCCGATGCCGTCCGGCAGCCACGACATGGACTCGCCCGCATTCACCTACTGGAAGCTGCTCACCATCGTCTACCGGCTGGGCCAGTCGGCCCTGCGCCCGCTGACGCCGGTGTTCCTCAAGCCGGTGGTCGAGGCCTTGTTCGGCGCCCGGATCGGCAGCGACGTGGCGCTCGGCGGCGTGATCGACGATCCCTACATGGTGAGCGTGGGCGACGGCTCCGTGCTCGGCAACGGCTCGCTGGTGACCGGCAACTACCTCAACGGCGGCAAGCTCGTCTGCGGGGGCATCACTATAGGCAAAGGCGTGACAGTGGGTGCGAACTGTGTCGTCTTTCCCGACACCGAAATCGGCGACGGCGCGACGCTGGTCGGCGGCTCGTACCTGATGCCGGGCATGCGCATACCCGCCGGCGAGGCCTGGCGCGGGAATCCCGCGCGCAAGTGGGTGCAGACGCCCGGCGCGCGGTCGGTTCCGTCCGATTGACGTTGCCAGGGCAACGAGATCAACGCGTCATGCGTGCGACCCTACGTTGAACCCGAAAGGATCAGCTTGCTCAGAGGCAGACGCTCGGAGCGCGAGGTCGCCCGCTCACCGTGGCCGATTCGTCCCAGCCAGACGGCGCGGCTGGTCTGGCCGCCCAGCAGCGAGTCGAGTCGCTTTGCCATCGCGCCTGCCGCGTCTTGCAACGCCGGCAAGGCGGTGAAACGGCGTCCCTGGCGGACGTAGCGGCCAAAGATCAGCGGTGTCATCGCCGGTTGGTGTTGAAGGCCCAGGCGGCTGGCGGCGAGCCAAAGCCGCTGAACGGCGCGGCCGCCGGCAACGTAGGCGTCAAGGTCTTCGACAGGCTCGCGCGCCAGGATCGCCACGCACCCGGCGCAGCGCAGGGCCGGGATCAGGTCCATCTGCACGCGGGGCAGGATCGTGCCGCCAAGATAGGCGTTGAGGAATTCGACGCGTTCGCGGCTTTGCATCGCGGCGCGCATCAGCCTGAGCGTCAAGGGGTCCGCCCCCAGCGCACGATCGGGCAGGCGGTCGTCGCTGAACGTCGCGTTCCATTGAATTACCGAGCGATGGACCTCGAACGCCTCTGGCAACCTCAGCCGCAAGCCCGCATTGGCCCAGAGCAGCGACGCCCAGCGCCATCGCGCTCCCGGACCCATCGACCAGGCGATCTCGTGGCCCGGACCGATCGCCGCCTCGAGCGCACCTTGTTCCGCCGCCGTCAGCGCACGCGTGCTCAAGGCGCGCCTTTGAACCGAACGACGAGGGATCTCGCTGATCAGCGGGTCGGCCGGCAACCCGGGTTGCGGCGTCAAGGTGACGTCGAACGTCGGCTGCGTGTCGGGCATGGTCGTGCGGCGAACGGCGGTCAAGGCCAGGCCATGACCGGAGGCCGCGATGGCCGCGGTCTCGATCAGCGCGCCCAAAGAGATCTGGCTCGGCCGGCCGTCCAGGTCGTAGACGCAATGGTCGCGCGTGTCGAAGCCATGGATCACGAACCGACGCTCGTCGACGATCTCGAATCGCCAGGGTTGCGTGTTGTCGCCGCTGGGTGCCCAGCGCGCGAGGTCGAGGATCCGGTGGAGCACGGTCGTCATAACTGCGCCGGCGCCTTCTGCAGCCTCAGCAACTGCCGCCGGCCCAGCCACAGCGCAAGGCGCTGCAGCGGGTGCCGGTTTCCGCCCGGGCGCCAGGTCCGCACGAGGCGGTTGCTGTAGGCGTCGAACTGCACGCCGTGCGGCGCGCAGCGCACCGGCCCGCGGCCCAGAAGGATCTTCAGTGCCTCGGTGGCAGCAACCCCGGCGCACAGCTGGCAGGCCATGATCGTCGACGGCGTGCGATGCGCGGCCAGGTCCACCCTCGAGCTGTCGACCAACGAGCCGCGATGCAAGCCCGCCGGCGCCAATCCGACCAGGAACCGCAGGGCGAGCTCGGTTTCCGGTGGATCTTCACCCCACTGGAAGTAGTCGTCGAAGCTCATCCGCCCGGGCAGAAAGGTCAGCAGCGCCGCGCCCATGCCCACCGGCGCCACCGTGACGGCCGGAATGCCGCGCCGCGCGCAGGCCGCGAAAACCAGGCGGCGTGCCTCGAAGGCGAAGAAGTCCAGGCCGTCGATGTAGATATCCACGCCGGACAGGAATCCATCGACGTTGAGCTCGTCCACGCCCGCCGGAAACTGCCTGATCCGGAGCTCCGGATTGATGTCCAGGGCCATCCCAGACAGAACGTCCACCTTGGACTTGCCCAAGGACGAGACGGTCGCGCCCACCTGACGGTTGAAGTTGGCGATGTCGAAGCTGTCGAAGTCGGCGACGTTGAAGCCGCCGATGCCCAGGCGCGCCAGGGTCAGCAGGTGCACACCGCCTACGCCGCCCAGTCCTGCGATGGCCGCCGTCTTGCCGCGCAGCATCTCCTGCTCATGGTCGGCGACCCAGCCGAGATTGCGGGCGAACGCGTCAGGATACGAGAACTCTTCGGTCATTCTGATGGTCTGGTCCGAGACGCCCCGTCAATGAATCCTTCTTGAAACGCCAACTAGCATAGTCGCAGGCGAGCACTGCCCGGTGGCGCGGTGCGCATTCCGTGACACCGGGCAAGGCGGCGCTACCCGACCGCAGTCGCCAGCTTGATCACTTGACGCAGGCGGTTGCCAACCGTGACGTTTGCTGCATCGGGGCTCCCGGGACACCTTGGGCTGGGGGATGATCGCGAATCCTTCTGTGACATCATTGTCCATGGTGTTGAATTACTGCCTACCCGTGCCCCGAGATCTGGCAAGTGCAGGTCGAAACGTTCCTGACCGAGCCATGCGCTCCGGGCTATTCTGAGGACTCGCTGAGATGCTGCATCCTGCTCCCTGGCGCCGCTTCGCCGCTCTTTCCTGGATCTTCTCGGCGGTGCTCGGACTCGCCGCCTGTGCAACGTCGACCTACCCGCCGGCGCCTCCTACCGTCGACACCTCTGCCTATACCTACATCATCGGCGCCGGCGACAGCGTCAACATCATCGTCTGGCGCAACCCGGAGCTGTCGATGTCGGTGCCGGTGCGGCCGGACGGCAAGGTGTCGGCGCCGCTGGTCGAGGAGGTCGTGGCGCAGGGAAAGACGCCGGTGCAGCTGGCGCGCGACATCGAGAAGGTGCTCGCCACCTACGTGCGCGACCCCGTCGTTACCGTTCTCGTCAACGGTTTCGTCGGCCCCTACAGCGAGCAGATCCGCGTCCTGGGCGCCGCGGCGCGGCCGCAGGCCCTCCCGTACAAGGCAAAGATGACGGTGCTCGACGTGATGATCGCGGTCGGCGGGCTCACCGACTTCGCCAACGGCAACAAGGCCACCATCCTGCGCACCTCCGAGGGCAACAAGCAGTACACGGTGCGTCTGCGCGACCTCGTCAAGTACGGCGACGTGTCGGCCAACGTGGACATGAAGCCAGGCGACATCCTGATCATCCCGCAGAGCTACTTCTGACGCCGCGCCGCGCGGACACGAGTCAACCGGCAAGGGCACGGCAGCGACCATGGAAGAAATAGTCAGACAAGTCCTGACCATCGTGCGGGGCATGTGGAAGTTCCGCTGGCCCGGGCTGGCGGTGGCATGGGTCGTCGCGCTGGCTGGGGCCATCTTCGTGATGAACATTCCCGATCAGTACGATGCGTCGGCCCGCATCTACGTCGATACGCAGTCGATCCTGCGCCCCCTGATGTCGGGCCTGACGGTGCAGCCCAACATCGAGCAGCAGATCGGCATGCTCAGCCGGACGCTGATCAGCCGGCCGAACCTGGAAAAGCTCGTCCGCATGGCCGATCTCGACCTGAAGGCCGGCTCACGCACCGACGAGGAGGGCCTGATCCTCAGCTTGGGCAAGGACATCCAGATCCAGAACACCGGCCGGGACAACCTCTACACGCTGAGCTACCGAGACGCCGACCGCGACAAGGCCAAGCGCGTGGTCCAGTCGCTGGTGTCGATCTTCGTCGAGTCGAGCCTGGGGTCCAGCCGCAAGGACACCGACTCGGCCAAGAACTTCCTCGACGACCAGATCAAGCAGTACGAGGCCAAACTCGAGCAGGCCGAAACCCGGATGAAGGAGTTCCGCATCCGCAACCTGATGTCGCAGGCCGGTGATGGCAAGGACGCGGCCACCCACGTGGCCGAGGCCACGGCGCAGCTCCAGCAGGCGCAGCTCGAACTGAAGGAAGCCGAGACCTCGCGCGACGCGGTCAAGCAGCAACTCGCCCAGGCCGCGAAGCCGGATCCCGCGAACGCGCAGGCCGCGGCGCAGAACGTCGACATCCCGGTCGCCACGCCCGAGATCGACGCGCGCATCGCGGCGCAGAAGCAGAACCTCGACTCGCTCGAGCAGCGTTTCACCGACCAGCACCCGGACGTCATCGCCACCCGCCGCCTCATAAAGGAGCTTGAGGCGCAGAAGAAGAAGGAAGTGGCCGAGTTGCGCAAGGCCGCGCTTGCGGCGCCTGTGGCAGGCGGGGATGGCGCCGGCAATCCGTTCACGCAGGAGCTCAGCAGCCTGCTGGCCTCGTCCGAGGCGCAGGTCGGGGCCCTGAAGGCCCGGGTCGCGGAGTATTCGTCTCGCCTGGCCCAGGCGCGGGCTTCGCTGAAGACGGCCCCTGAACTCGAGGCCGAGGCGGCCCAGTTGAATCGGGACTACGACATCACGAAGAAGAACTACGACGACCTGGTGGCACGCAAGCAGTCCGCGGTGCTGTCCGGCGACCTGGAAGGTGCCTCGGGCGTCGTCGATTTCCGGCTCATCGATCCGCCGCGCGTCTCGCCCCAGCCGGTGGCGCCCAACCGCATGCTCCTGCTGCCCGTCGCGTTGCTTGTGGCCATCGCGGCCGGGCTGGCCGTGGCCTTCGTGCTGAGCCAGCTGCGCCCGGTCTTCCGCGACGGCGCCGACTTGCGGGCCATCACCGGCTTGCCGCTGCTGGGCGTGGTGTCGATGGTCGTCAGCGATTTCGACCGCCGGCGCGAGCGGTTGGGCAAGCTGAGGTTCGTCGGCGCCTCGAGCGGGTTGGTCGGTATCTTTGTCCTGGGCGTGGCGGCGTTGGCCATCCTCGCCCGCCGGGTCAGCTGAGGTCGCGATGAGCAGTCTTATCGAGCAGGCGGCGCAACGCCTGGAACAGCTCAGGCAGGCCGGCATCACGATCCCGGACCTTGACGCCGAAGCGCGCACCCAGGCATTGCCAGCGGCGTCATTGGCACCGAGCGCACCACTGCCGTCGGCGGTCCGGCGCGAGGCGCCGCCGCCGTCGGCGCCGGTGGCCACGTCGCGGCACGTCGAGCTCAAGCTCGACGCTCTGGACGCCTCCGGCATCGTCACGCCCAGCGCGCCCAGAACCGCCGTGGCCGACCAGTTCCGCGTCATCAAGCGGCCGCTGATTGCCAATGCCATGGGCAAGGGCGCGGCCACGCTCACGCACGGCAACCTGATCATGATCACCAGTGCGATGGCGGGCGAGGGCAAGAGCTTCACCTCGGTGAACCTGGCCATGAGCATCGCTGCCGAGCTCGATCACACGGTGATGCTGGTCGATGCCGACGTCGCGCGCCCCTCCATCCTGCGCATGCTCGGGCTACCCGCGGGGCCGGGGCTGCTCGACGTGCTCGAGGGCGAGGCCGAGTTGCCCGACGTGCTGCTGCGCACCAACGTCGAGAAGCTCACGCTGCTTCCCAGCGGCACCGCGCACCCGAAGGCCACCGAGCTGCTCGCCAGCGAGGCGATGCGCGCCCTGCTCGACGACATGGCCACGCGCTACCCCGACCGCATCATCATCTTCGACTCACCCCCGCTGCTGCTGACCACCGAGGCGCGGGTGCTCGCCTCGCACATGGGGCAAATCGTGATGGTCGTGGCGGCCGGGACCACGCCGCAGGCCGCCGTCCGCCAGGCCCTCGACACCATCGAGACCTGTCCGGTGCGGCTGTTGGTACTGAACAAGGCGCGCACCGACGGCATGGCGTACGGCTATGGCTACGGCTACGGCAAGAGCTACGGTTATGGCTACGGCTATGGCTACGGGGATGCGGAAGGGGCGCAGGCTCCGGCGACCATGGCGCAGCCCGAGGGCTGACCGTGTGCCCGTCCTCGATGCGCAGCGGCAAGCCACCGAGTTGCGCGTGGGGGGGTGCTCCGGTTCTGGTTGCGCTGACCCTCTGGAGCCCGCCTTCTCACGCCCAGGACGCCGCGGGTAGTGGCATCCGCATCACGCCGACCCTGACGCTGCAGGAGACGGTCACCAACAACCGCAACCTCAGCTCGACCGACCCGCAGGCCGACGCCATCACCCAGATCAGCCCGGGTATCCAGATCAGCAGCCCGGGCGGCCGCGTCCAGGGCTCGCTAACCTATTCGGCGAACGCGCTGCTCTACGCCCGCGCCACGGGCAGCGACACGATCCAGAACGAGCTGCAGGCGAACGTGAACGCCGAGGTCGTCGAGAACCGCGGCTTCATTGCCGCCTCCGCCAGCGTCTCGCAGCAGTCGATCTCGGCCTTCGGTACCCAGTCCGGCGGCACCGGCCTGGTCAATTCGAACAGCACCGAGGTCTCCATGCTCACGGTGACGCCATCCTGGCACAGCCCGATCGGCGACTTGGCCGACCTCAACGCGTCGCTGAACTGGTCGGGCACGCACAGCCGGGCGAGCTCGCTTGGCGACGCGACGGGCCACGGTGGCAACGTCGGCCTGTCCGGCCGTGCCGGGCTCTTCGGCTGGGGGCTGAACGCGAGCCGGCAATCGACCGGGTCCTCCGGCGCCACGCCGACTTCGACGGTCGACCAGGGTCTGGCCTCGTTGAGCTTCTCGCCCGACCCCGAGGTCCAGTTGTCGGTCAACGCCGGCCGCCAGGCGCAGGACGTGCTCACCGGCAGCCGGTTCTGGACGACCACCACCGGCTGGTCGGCGGCATGGCAGCCGACCGATCGCACCAACATCGCGCTGCAGGGCGGCCATGCCTACTACGGCCGCTCGAGCGCCTTCAGCCTCACGCACCGCATGGCGCGATCGGTGTGGAGCTTTAGCGACACGCGCGACGTGACAAGCCCCACCGGCGGCCAGCCGACGTTCCGGCCGCTCACGCTCTACGACCTCTACTACGCCGTCTGCCTGCAGCAGGGGGGCGACCCCAACTCATGCAGCCAGGGCGTGCTGGCCGCACTCGCCCAGCAGGGGCTGAACCCGAACGTCGTCTACGGCGGCGGCTTCCTGGCGCCGACGTACACGTTCCAGCACGCTCAGAACTTGGCTGTGTCGGTGTCCGGCCTGCGCGACACCATCGGCGTCTCGGCATTCCGCAACGAGACCTCGCCGCTCGGCGCTGTCGCCGCGGGCAGCGACCTCGCGACGGTGCCGCTGGTGCGTCAGCAGGGGGGCACGCTGACGGTATCGCACCGGCTGACGCCAACGGCCTCGCTCAACGGGTCGGTCACGCTGCAGAAGACGCTCGACGCCCCGACGCAGCCCGGCAACGAGCAGCGCCTGTTTCTGCTGACCTGGGCCGACGCGGTCGGGCCGAACATCAACGCCTCGCTGAGCGCGCGTCGAACGCTGTTCCGTAGCGACACCAACCCCTACGGCGAGTCTGCGATCATCGGCTCGATCAGCTACCGCTTTTGAGCCATGTACGAAGCCTTCTACGAACTCACGAGCAAGCCGTTCCAGCTCAACCCGGACCCGAGCTTCTTCTTCGGCAGCAAGCAGCACCGGCGCGCCAAGGCTTACCTCGAATACGGCGTCTCGCGCAACGAGGGCTTCATCGTCATCACTGGCGAAATCGGCGCCGGCAAGACCACCGTGCTGCGCTCGCTGATCGAAGGCCTGCACGGCAGCAACGTGATCACCGGCCATCTGGTGACGACCCAGCTCGGCGCAGAGGACACGCTGCGCATGGTCGGCGCCGCCTTCGGTTTCCGCGTCAAGGACGTGCCCAAGTCGGAGCTGCTGATCACGCTCGAGGCGTTCCTCATCAGCCAGACGAGCAAGGGCAAGCGCTGCCTGCTCATCGTCGACGAAGCGCAGAACCTGACACCCAAGGCGGTCGAGGAACTGCGCATGCTGTCGAACTTCCAGTTCGGCAACCAGGCGCTGCTGCAGAGCTTCCTGGTCGGCCAGCCCGAGTTCCGGCATATCCTGCAGCAGCCCGAGATGGAGCAGTTCCGCCAGCGCGTGGCGGCCACATGCCACATCGGGCCGCTCGACCGGGAAGAGACGCAGAGCTACATCGAGCACCGCCTGAAGTGCGCCGGCGCCAAGGACAAGCCGTCCTTCGAGTCGGCCGCGTTCCAGGGCATCTTCGAGGCCAGCGGCGGCATTCCGCGCCGTATCAACTCGGTCTGCGACCGGCTGCTGCTGCTGGGTTTCCTGGGCGGGCGCACGCACCTGACGGCCGCCGACGTGGCCGAAGTGGTGAGCGAGTTCGCGCAGGAGGCCAACGTCCCCACCCGGCCGCCGGCGCCGGCGGGCAACGGCGCGGGCGGGGCGGCCGCCACCACCGCCACCGCAATCGACGTCGACCTGAGCAAGCTCAAGCTCGACGCCGGCGAGGCCGCGGCCATGTCGAAGCAGCTGGCCGAACTCACCGCCGACCAGCGCGGCGACCGGCTGCAGCGCCTGGAGCGCGGGATGCTGCGGCTGGAGCGCGTCAACGTGCAGACGCTGGCGCTGCTGCAGAAGCTGGTCGATGCCGTGTCCAAGGGCCCGGAGAAGCCGAAACCATGACCGCCCCGGTGTTGTGTGTTGTCGGCGCGCGGCCGAACTTCATGAAGATGGCGCCGATCCTGCGCGCGCTGGCGGCGCACCGGCCGCCACTGCCGGCGCTGCTGCTGCACACCGGCCAGCATTACGACGCGGCGATGAGCCGCCAGCTCTTCGACGACCTCGACCTGCCGCGGCCCGACATCAACCTCGAGGTGGGATCGGGCAGCCATGCGGTGCAGACCGCGGAGGTGATGCGCCGCTTCGAGCCCGTACTGGACGAGAAGCAACCAGCCTGCGTCGTCGTCGTGGGCGACGTCAACTCGACCCTGGCCTGCGCGCTGGTGGCGGTGAAGAAGGGCGTGCCGGTGGTGCACGTCGAGGCCGGCCTGCGCAGCTACGACCGCAGCATGCCCGAGGAGATCAACCGCGTCCTGACCGACCAGGTCGCGAACCGGCTGTACACCACCGAGCGCAGCGCCGCCGACAACCTGCTGCGCGAGGGCATTGACGCCTCGCGCATCTGCTTCGTCGGCAACGTGATGATCGACTCGCTGCTGGCCTGCCGCGACCTCGCGCGCGGCGCGGGCGACACCTTGCGCGGCCACGGGCTGGACCCCGCCCTGCTGCTGCACGGCGCCGGCTACGGCGTCGTCACGCTGCACCGCCCGTCGAACGTCGACGATGGCCACACGCTCTCGGCGCTGATCGACGTCCTCGGCGATGTCGCCGCGCAGCTGCCGCTTGTGTTCGCGATGCACCCGCGAACGCGGGCCAACATAGAGCGCTTCGGGCTGCTCGACCGGCTCGACCCGCAGCGGGTCGCGATCCTGCCGCCGCAGGGCTACCTCGAGATGGTCGGGCTGATGGCCGGCGCCACCGTGGTGCTCACCGATTCCGGCGGGCTGCAGGAGGAGACCACCGCGCTCGGCGTGCCCTGCCTGACGATCCGCGAGAACACCGAGCGGCCGATCACGGTGGAGCAGGGCACCAACACCGTGGTCGGGCGCGACCGCGAAGCCATCCTGCACGGCGTGGCCGAGATCCTGGCCGGCCGCGGCAAGCGCGGCCGCGTGCCCGAGCTCTGGGACGGCCACGCCGCCGAGCGCATCGCCGCCGACCTGTCGCTGTGGCTCGCCGCCGGCGCGCCGTGAGCGGGCCGGCGCATGCTCGCCCCGACCCGCACGAACGCCCCGAGGAGTGCCTCGACGAGCACTCTTACGAACGCGCTGACGATCGACGTCGAGGACTACTTCCAGGTCTCGGCGATGGCGCCCTACATCCGGCGCGACGATTGGGACAGCCGCGAGTGCCGCGTCGAGCGCAACATCGGCCGCATCCTCGAACTGCTGGCCGGGCACGACAGCCGCGCCACTTTCTTCACCCTGGGCTGGATCGCCGAGCGATACCCGCATCTGGTGCGCGACATCGCCAAGGGCGGCCACGAGGTGGCCAGCCACGGCTACGGCCACCAGCGCGCCAGCGAGCTCAGCCCCGACGCCTTCCGGGCCGACGTCGATCGGGCGAAGAAACTGCTCGAGGACATCGCCGGCGCCGAGGTCAAGGGCTACCGCGCCCCGAGCTTCTCGATCGGGCAAGGCAACCTCTGGGCCTTCGACGAACTGGCGCGCTCCGGCTACCGCTACAGCAGCAGCATCTACCCGATCCGCCACGACCACTACGGCATGCCCGACGCGCCGCGCTTCGCCCACCGGGTGCCCGCCGGCCTGCTCGAGGTGCCGGTGACCACGCTGCGCATGGGCGGGCGCAACCTGCCTTCCAGCGGCGGCGGCTACTTCAGGCTGCTGCCCTACGCGATGTCACGCTGGATGATCCGCCGCGTCAACCGGGTCGACCGCCAGAGCGCCATCTTCTACTTCCACCCCTGGGAGATCGACCCCGGCCAGCCGCGCGTGGCGGGCATCGACGCGAAGACACGCTTCCGTCATTACCTGAACATCCCGCGCATGGAGAATCGTCTCGAGGCCCTGCTCGGCGACTTCCGCTGGGGCAGGATGGATGACATTTTTCTCGGCAACGCCTCGTTGCATTCGGGAACAACCGGCCGAAGTGCGGTCTGATCCAAGGCTGTGCCCGATCTCAAGCGTCTCGCCCCGGAAGACGCCCGCGACAACGCGTCGTGGGACGGCTTCGTCATGGCCCATCCCAAGGCCACGTTCTTTCATCGCGCGGGCTGGCAGCGCGTGCTGCGTCAGGCTTTCGGGCACAAGACGCATTATCTGTACACCGAGGCGAGCGGCCGCATCACCGGCGTGCTACCGCTGGCGCACGTCAGCAGCCTGCTGTTTGGCAGCTCGCTGACCAGCCTGCCGTTCGCCGTCTATGGCGGCGTCGTCGCCGCCGACGAAGAGAGCGCGAAGCTGCTGGTGGCCGAGGCGCAGCGCCTGGCGCGCCAGCTCGGCGTGGCCCACCTGGAGCTGCGCAACCTCAAGCGCACGCAACCGGGCTGGCCCGAGCAGGACCTGTACGTCACCTTCCGCAAGGCCATCGCGCCCGAAGAAGAGGCCAACCTGCTGGCCATCCCGCGCAAGCAGCGCGCGATGGTGCGCAAGGGCATCAAGAACGGCCTGACCAGCGCACGCGACGAAGGCGTCGACCGCTTCTTCGCCCTCTACGCCGACAACGTCCACCGCCACGGCACGCCGGCGATGCCGCGGCGCTACTTCCAGGCCCTGAAGCGCGAGTTCGGCGCCGACTGCCAGGTGCTTACGGTCAGCAGCGCCGAGGGCCGGCCCGTCAGCAGCGTGCTGAGCTTCTTCTTCCGCGACGAGGTGCTGCCCTACTACGCCGGTGATTCGGAGGCCGCGCGCGACCTCGCCGCCAACGACTTCAAGTACTGGGAGCTGATGCGCCTGTCCTGCGCGCGGGGCCTGAAGACCTTCGACTACGGCCGCAGCAAGCAGGGCACGGGTTCGTTCGCGTTCAAGAAGAACTGGGGCTTCGAGCCGACGCCGCTGCACTACGAGTACTGCCTGTACAAGCGCAACGCGGTGCCGCAGAACAACCCGTCGAACGCGAAGTACCGGCTGCTCATCGAGGCCTGGCGCCGGATGCCGATCGGGATGGCGAACTGGCTCGGGCCTTTCGTCGTCCGCAGCCTGGGGTGACCTATGGCCCCCAGCTCACTTCGTTCGCGCCCCCCGAGGGGAAGTTCAGCCGCCTTGGGGCGGCCCGGCGGCGGCTGACACGATGGCCAACCTGCTGTACCTGGTGCACCGCATGCCGTACCCGCCGAACAAGGGCGACAAGGTGCGCTCGTACCACCTGCTCAAGCACCTGGTCGAGCGGCACCGGGTCTTCGTCGGCACCTTCATCGACGACCCGGACGACGAGGCGCACGTGGACACCCTGCGCGCGCTTTGTGCGGGCCTGCACGTGACCCGTTTGCACCGCGGCCGGGCACGCATCGGCAGCCTGGCCGGGCTGCTCGACGGCGAGGCTCTCACGCTGCGCTACTACCGCGACGCCGCGCTTGCCCGCTGGGTGCAGGAGACGGTGCGCCGCGAGCGCATCGACGCCGTGGTGGTGTTCTCCTCGTCGATGGCGCAGTACGCGCAGGACCTGGGCTTGCCGACGCTGGTGGACTTCGTCGATGTCGATTCGGCCAAGTGGACCGAGTACGCCGAGCGTCACCGCTGGCCGGTGTCGTGGCTGTACCGGCGCGAAGGCGAGCGATTGCTGGCCTACGAGCGCGCCGTCGCCGCGCGCGCGGGCCGGTCGTTCTTCGTCACCGAGAAGGAGACCGCGTTGTTCCGCAGCCTCGCGCCTGAGAGCGCCGGCCTGTGCGAGGCGATGTGCAACGGCGTCGATGCCGAGTACTTCGCGCCCGATCCGGCGCGCCCATCACCGTACGAGCCGGCCGAACTGCAGGTCGTGTTCACCGGCGCGATGGACTACTGGCCCAACATCGACGCGGTCACCTGGTTCGCCTCGGAGATCCTGCCCCGGCTGCTGGCCGACTGGCCGGCGCTGCGCTTTCACATCGTCGGCCGCAACCCGGTGCCGGCGGTGCTGGCGCTGGCCGGCGAGACCGTGCGCGTGAGCGGTACCGTGCCCGACGTGCGCCCGTACCTGCAGCATGCCACCCTGGTCGTGGCGCCGTTGCGGCTTGTGCGCGGCCTGCAGAACAAGATCCTCGAGGCGATGGCGATGGCACGCCCGGTCGTGGCCGCGCTCGAATGCGCCGAGGCGATCACCGCCGAGCGCGGTGTCGACCTCGTCGCGGCCGCCGACGCCGATGCCTTCGTGCGCGAGGTCGATGCGCTGCTGCGCGACCCGGCGCAGGCCGCTGCCATTGGCCGCGCCGGCCGGCGCCGGGTCCAGCGCGACTACGGCTGGGACGCGCACCTGGACGCCTTCGAACACCACCTTGAGCTGCTGCTCGACAAGCAGCCCGACCTGGCCGTAGCGGCCTGAGCGAACTGGAACCAGACCATGAGCGCCGTGCCCGCCGACCTGCGAATCGCCTCGCCCTGGCGCAGCGCGCTGCCCCCGTTCCTGCTGCTGCTGGCCGCGATCGTGCTGCTCTACCGCAGCACGGCCCTGACCATGGTCGGCATCTGGTGGCGGTCGGAGACCTTCGCCCATGCCTTCCTGGTGCTGCCGATCAGCCTGTGGCTGATCTGGCGCCAGCGCGAGCGCCTGGCCGCGCTGACGCCACGCGCCGAACCCTGGGTGCTGCTGCCGCTGCTGGCCACCGCCGTCGTCTGGCTGCTGGGCAACCTGATCGTCGCCGACGTGGTCGCGCAGTTCGCCTTCGTCGCGATGCTTGGCCTGGCGGTGCCCGCCGTGCTCGGCACCGAGGTCGCGCTGGTGATCCTGTTCCCGCTGCTGTTCCTGTTCTTCGGCGTCCCGTTTGGCGAATTCGTGGTGCCCACGCTGATGGCGTGGACGGCGGATTTCGTCGTCACCGCGCTGCAGACCACCGGCGTGCCGGTCTTCCGCGAGGGGCAGCACTTCATCATTCCCACGGGCAGCTGGTCGGTCATCGACGAGTGCAGCGGCGTGCGCTACCTGATGGCCTCGTTCATGGTCGGCACGCTGTTCGCGTACCTCAACTACCGCTCGTACTGGCGTCGGGCGGTGTTCATGGTCGTCGCGTTGCTGGTGCCGGTGCTGGCCAACTGGCTGCGCGCCTACCTGATCGTGATGCTCGCCTACGCCTCGGGCAACAAGATCGCCACCGGTGTCGATCACATCATCTACGGCTGGGTCTTCTTCGGCTTCATCATCTTCCTGATGTTCATCATCGGCGCGCGCTGGTCCGAGCCCGACGAGGCACCCGCGGGCCGCGCCACGGGCCGGAACGGGTCGCCCGGCGGCCAGATCGCCGCGGTGCGGGCGATGCTCGCCACGGCCGTGGCCGGCGCAGCCATCGTGCTGCTGCCCCAGGTCGTGGCGGGAGTCGTCGAGCGGGCCGAAGCGGCCGAGGCTGCGGCCAGGGTCGAGTTGCCCGAGCAGTTGGCCGACGGCTGGTCGGCCGAAGGCGCGCAGCTCGCGGCCTGGAGGCCGGTCTTCATCAACCCGTCGGCCGAGGCCTTGCGCGCCTATGCCGGCCCGGCGGGCACGGTCGGCGTGGTCGTCGCCTACTACCGCGGCCAGGGCGAGGGCCACAAGCTGGTCACGTCGACCAACCGGCTGGTGCCGATGCGCAACAACGAGTGGAACCTGCTACCCGACACCGCAGTTCGCGACGTGCCCGCGGGCCGGCGGACGATCACCGTCAACACGGCCGAGATCCTGGCCCTGGCGCCGCGCGAGGGCGAGCACCGGTCGCACCTCGTCGTCTGGCATTTCTACTGGGTCGACGGCCGCTTCATCGCCGGTGATGCGGCCGCCAAGATCGCGGGCGGCCTGTCGCGGCTGCGCGGCCACGGCGACGAGGGCGCCGCCGTCGTGCTCTATGCCGACGACGACACCGTCGCCGCTTCGAACGCCAAGCTGCAGGCCTTCGTCCAGGCCAACCTGGATCGTCTGGACGCGCTGCTGCAGCGGACGCAGGACGCCCGCTGACGATCACGAGCATGTCCATCGAGAAGGGGAAACAACCATGAACACCGTCGCCGTCATCGGCCTGGGCTACGTCGGGCTGCCGCTCGTCGTCGAGTTCGGCAAGCACATGCGCACGATCGGCTTCGACATCGCGCTGCCCAAGGTGCAGGCCTGCCAGGCGGGCAAGGACCCGTCGCGCGAACTCGAAGACGAGCAGCTCGCCGCCGCCAGGCACGCCATCTACACGGCCGACCCGGCGATGCTCGGCGAAGCCGAGATCATCATCGTCGCCGTGCCCACGCCGGTGGACCAGGCGCACATCCCTGATTTCCGCCCGCTCATCGGCGCCAGCACCAGCGCCGGCCGCCACATGAAGAAGGGCGCGACCATCGTCTATGAATCGACCGTCTACCCCGGCGCCACCGAGGAGGTCTGCATCCCGGTGCTCGAGCGCGAGTCGGGCCTGAAGTGGAGAGAAGACTTCTTCGTCGGCTACAGCCCCGAGCGTATCAACCCGGGCGACCGGGAGCACACGCTGACGAAGATCCTGAAGGTCGTCTCCGGCGACAGCCCCGAGACGCTGGAGCGGGTGGCCCGCCTCTACGAGAAGATCATCGTCCCCGGCGTGCACCGCGCCAGCAGCATCAAGGCCGCCGAGGCCGCCAAGGTCATCGAGAACACCCAGCGCGACCTGAACATCGCGCTGATGAACGAGCTGGCGATCATCTTCGACAAGATGGGCATCGACACGACCGAGGTGCTCGAGGCCGCCGGCACGAAGTGGAACTTCCTCAAGTTCAAGCCGGGTCTGGTGGGCGGCCACTGCATCGGCGTCGACCCATACTACCTGACGCACAAGGCCGACATGATCGGCTACCACCCGCAGGTGATTCTGGCCGGCCGGCGCATCAACGACGGCATGGGCAAGTTCGTCGCCGAGCAGACGATCAAGAACATGATCGCCAGTGGCAGCTACATCAAGGGCGCGCGCGTCAACGTGCTGGGGCTGACCTTCAAGGAGAACTGCGGCGACCTGCGCAACAGCCGGGTCATCGACATCATCCACGAGCTGCAGAGCTACGGCGTAGAGGTCTTCGTCACCGACCCGCAGGCCGACGTGGACGAGGCGATGCACGAGTACGGCGTGCGCCTGCTGCCGTGGGAAGAACTGCCGCGCGCCGACGCCATCGTCGCGGCGGTGGCGCACCGCGAGTTCGCGGCGCTGTCGGTGGAGGATCTGGGGCGCAAGCTGGTCAAGGGCGGGACGTTCATCGACGTGAAGGCGGCCTTCGACCCCTCGGCGCTTGCCGGGGCCGGGCTGCGCGTGTGGCGGCTCTGAACCCTCATCTACCATGACCCGCGCGTCGGCCGTCGACGGTCGGCCGCTCGTCTTGCACCTGCTCTATCGCTTCGACACCGGTGGCCTCGAAAACGGCGTCGTCAACCTCGTCAACCACATGCCGGCGCAGGCATACAGGCATGCGGTCGTGGCGCTGACCGAGGTGGCTCCCGAGTTCAGCCGCCGCATCCGCCGCGACGACGTCGAGTTTGTCTCGCTGCACAAGCCACCGGGCCATGGCGCGAAGCTGTACCCGCGGCTGCTGCGACTGTTCCGCGAGCTGCGCCCGGCCATCGTACACACGCGCAACCTTGCGGCGCTTGAATGCCAGGTGCCTGCGATGCTGGCCGGCGTGCCGGTGCGCATCCACGGCGAGCACGGCCGCGACGTCGAAGACCTCGACGGCAGCAGCCGGCGCTACCAGTGGCTGCGCCGCGTCTACCGACCCTTCGTCCACCAGTACGTGGCGCTCTCGCGCGACCTCGCCGGCTACCTGAAGCACCGCGTTGGCGTGCCGCCCGGGCGCATCGCGCAGATCTACAACGGCGTCGACATCGAGCGCTTCCGTCCTGCTGAGTCGGGCCGCGCCGCGATCGCCGGCTGCCTGTTCACCGATCCGTCGCTGTGGGTCGTCGGCACCGTCGGCCGCATGCAGACCGTGAAGGCGCAGACCCTGCTCGCGCGTGCCTTCGTGCTCGCGCTCGAACAGGCCCCGGCGCTGCGCCAGCGTCTGCGCCTTGTGATGGTCGGCGACGGGCCGCTGCGCGCCGAATCGCAGGCGATCCTGGCCGCGGCGGGGGCGGGCGGCCTGGCCTGGCTCCCGGGCGAGCGCGCCGACGTCCCCGAGATCATGCGCGGGCTCGACGCCTTCGTTCTGCCTTCGCTGGCCGAAGGCATCTCCAACACCATCCTCGAGGCGATGGCCAGCGGGCTGCCTGTGTTGGCCACCGCCGTCGGCGGCAACGCCGAACTGGTGGCCGGCGGCGAGACCGGCGAGATCGTGCCGCCGGCCGACGTCGATGCCCTGGCCGCAGGGTTGATCCGCCTGGCCGGCGGTCCGGCGCGCGCCGCGGCGATGGGCCGCGCCGGGCGTGCCGTCGTCGAGCGTCGATTCAGCCTGCCGGCGATGGTGGCTGCGTACGAGGGTCTGTACGACCGGTTGCTGGCGCCCGGCGCCAGGCTCACACCTCATCGGGACAAGACCGGGACTTGACAGGATGCATATGGACATATAGTGTCCATGTACACACATCAACGTCCGGAGCAACCTACATGGCAGGAGCCGTAGAGCGCATCGTCGTGCAGGCGACGTCGCAGGACAAGAAGGCCATCGTAGCCAAGGCGAAGAAGCTGGATCTTCCGATTTCCGAGCTGATGCGCCGCGGTGCGTTTGCGTACGAGACGGGTGAGGCGGACGCGGAACTGGGCGCTCTTGCGGACGCCGCGAAGGCTGCGGCCGAGCGGGCCGGCGCGGCCATCGATGATGCGCTGAGCTTCATCGAGGCCAGCAATCGGCGCATCGCGACGATGGAAGCCAAGGCCGCGAAGGCGCAGGCACGCAAAGCTGCGTGATGAGCGTCACCGACAAGATTTGGGGTGCACTGACTTCGATGATCAAGCTCGAGGATAAGGTCAACCGCCAGGCCGAAGCCATGAAGGCCCAGCAACAAAAGATCGAGGACCTCACCGGCCGGGTGATACGCCTCGAGGCGCAGTTGGAATTGCTCACAGGTGCGGCGCTCGTCAAAAGGCTAACGGGCGGCTGAGCTCACGAAGCGGCGCTGCGCTCGCTTGCGTGCAGGCGCAAACCGGGCGGCGCAGCTGATCTCGCGTGGCAGATGTCATGCGAGCGCCCGATAGCTGACGGAAGACCTGGATGCTGGGTTGGCGGTCGCCTACCATCGGGGCAGTCTTCGCGAGACATTCCGGCCGCGGATGCGGTGGGCGGCCGTTCGGCAGTTGGATGACGGTCTTCCCGCCGATTCGGCCATATGGCCAAGCCTGCCCTTTCAGGACCGGACCAGAGACACCCCATGTGCGGCATCACAGGCATTTTCGACACCCGCGGCGCGCGCGCGGTCGAGCACGTGGCGCTCAAGCGCATGAACGACTCGCAGGCGCACCGAGGCCCCGACGAAGGCAGCCTGCACATCGAGCCGGGGCTGGGCCTGGGCCACCGGCGCCTGTCGATCATCGACATCGCCACCGGCCAGCAGCCGCTGTTCAATGAGGACGGCTCGGTCGTCGTGATCTTCAACGGCGAGATCTACAACTTCCAGGAACTGATCCCCGAGCTGCAGGCCGCGGGCCACGTCTTCCACACCAAGAGCGACACCGAGGTCATCGTCCACGCCTGGGAGCAGTGGGGCGAGGCCTGCGTGCAGCGCTTCCGCGGCATGTTCGCCTTCGTGCTGTGGGACCGCAACAAGCACACGCTGTTCATGGCGCGCGACCGGCTCGGCGTCAAGCCGCTGTACTACGCGCTGCTCGACGACGGTACGCTGCTGTTCGGGTCGGAACTGAAGTCGCTGCTGGCCTACCAGGGTCGCGGCGGCGGGCTGCGGCGCGACATCGACCCGTTGGCGGTGGAAGAGTACTTCGCGCTCGGCTACGTGGCAGAACCGCGAACGATCTTCCGCCAGGCGATGAAGCTGCCGCCGGCGCACATGCTGACGATCCGCCGCGGCGAACCCGTCGGCGAGCCGAAGGAATACTGGGACGTGCGGTTCGCGGGCGACAGCCCGATCACCGCGCGGGACGCCGGCGACGAACTCGTGCTGCGCCTGCGCGAATCGGTCAAGCTGCGCCTGATCTCCGAAGTGCCGCTGGGCGCGTTCCTCTCCGGCGGTGTCGATTCCAGCGCGGTGGTGGCGACTATGGCCGGCCTGTCGGCCGAACCCGTCAACACCTGCTCGATCGGCTTCGACGACCCGCAGTTCAACGAGAGCGAATTCGCCCAGCTGGTCGCCGACCGCTACAAGACGAACCACCGGCTGGAAGTCGTCAAGTCCGACGACTTCGATCTCGTCGACACGCTGGCGCGTCTGTACGACGAACCCTACGCCGACAGCTCGGCGATCCCCACCTACCGCGTCTGCCAGCTCGCTCGCAAGCACGTCACCGTTGCGCTGTCGGGCGACGGCGGCGATGAGACCTTTGGCGGCTACCGCCGCTACCGCCTGCACCTGATGGAAGAGCGCATGCGCGCCGCGCTGCCGGCGGGCATCCGGCAGCCGCTGTTCGGGCTGCTCGGCCGCGTCTACCCCAAGGCCGACTGGGCGCCGCGCGTGTTTCGGGCGAAGACCACGTTCGAAGGCATGGCGCGGACCTCGGTGCAGGCGTACTTCCATTCGGTCTCGATCCTGCGCGGGCCGATGCGTGAGCGGCTGTTCAGCGCCGCGCTCAAGCGCGAGCTGGCCGGCTACGACGCGCAGGAGGTCTTCGAGCACCACGCCGGCCGCGCCGGCACCGACGACCCGCTGGCGCTGATCCAGTACCTGGACCTGAAGACCTACCTCGTCGGCGACATCAACACCAAGGTCGACCGCGCGAGCATGGCGCATTCGCTGGAGGTGCGCGAGCCGCTGATGGACCATCCGCTCATCGAGTGGATGGCCACGCTGCCGTCGAGCCTGAAGGTGCGCGGCCAGGAAGGCAAGTTCCTGCTCAAGAAGGCGATGGAGCCGCAACTGCCGGCCGACGTGCTGTACCGGCCGAAGATGGGTTTTTCCGTGCCGCTGGCGCGGTGGTTCCGCGGGCCGTTGAAGCAGCGCGTGCGCGACGCGGTGCTGGGCGAGCGCCTGGCGTCCACCGGCTGGTTCGATCGCGGATACCTTCGGCAGCTGGTCGATTCGCACCAGAGCGGCGTCAGCGACCACAGCTCGCCGTTGTGGACGCTGCTCATGTTCGAGGCCTTCCTGCGCAACGTCGTCGATGGCGGCGCGACGGCAGCGGCGCCGCGCATCGAGACGGAAGCCTTGGCGTGAGCGACGCTGGAAGTCCGCGACCCCGTGGCGAACACCGATGGGCTGTCCCGATCCCACCGAGCCAGGAACGGCGCCGCCGTCCTCGGGCCCGCTGGGCGGTCTCAAGGAAATGTGGCTTCGCCACTTTCCGTGACTCCCGCGGGGGGCGGGCTGGGCGCAGCCCGGCCCTGGTGGCTCTCAGTAGTGATAGCGGAGCTGGGCGATCAGCAGTGGGTCGCCATCGATCCGGTACACCATGCGGTGCTCATCGGTGATGCGGCGCGACCAGTACCCCGCCAGCGCGTGCTTCAGCGGCTCGGGCTTGCCGATGCCGACGAAGGGCTCTCGCTGTGTCTCGCGGATCAGCTGGTTGATGCGCTCGACCATTCGCCGCTCCTGCTTCTGCCAGGTCAGGTAGTCCTGCCATGCAGCCTCGGCGAACACCAACCTCAAGGCACGAGCTCCCGCTCCGTGCCTTTGCCGGCGTTGAGCTCGCCCACCGCCCCCAACAGCCGCCGCGCGTTGGCGGGGTTGCGGAGCAGGTAAGCCGTTTCCTCGAGCGCGTTGTAATCTTCGAGCGAGAGCATGACCACCGACTGCTCGCCATTGCGCGTGATGATCAAGGCTTCGTGGGCATCGCAGACACGGTCCATCACCGAAGCCAGGTTGGCCCGCGCCGCCGAGTAAGTGATCGCATCCATCGAGATTCTCCTGACTTGTACGTAAAATTGTACAACATCGCTTCGCGCTCCGTTATGTGGATGCGCACGGCCAGCGGCAGCTGTTGATCGCCGGCCATGCGCGTCCTTCACGTCCTCGATCACTCGATCCCGCTGCACAGCGGCTACACGTTCCGCACGCTGGCCATCCTGCGCGAGCAGCGCAAGCTGGGCTGGGAGACCTTCCACCTCACCAGCCCCAAGCACGCCGCCACGCAGGCGCTGGAAGAGACCGTCGACGGCTGGCACTTCCACCGCACGCCGCCGGTGCAAGTCGCCTCCAGCCTTCCCGGCCTGGGTGAGATGGCCCTGATGCGCCAGACCGAACGCCGCTTGGCCGAGGTGGCCGAGGCCGTCAGGCCACAGATCCTGCACGCGCATTCGCCGGTGCTCAACGCCATCCCTGCGCTGCGCGTGGGCAAGCGCCTAGGCATCCCGGTCGTCTACGAGGTGCGCGCCTTCTGGGAAGATGCCGCCGTGGACCATGGCACCACCAGCGAAGGCAGCCTGCGCTACCGGATGGCGCGCCGGCTGGAGACGCATGCGCTGCGCCAGGCGCGGCACGTGTTCACGATCTGCGAAGGGCTGCGCGGCGACATCGCTGCGCGCGGCATTCCTGCCGACCGGATCACGGTGATCCCGAACGCGGTGGACATCGAGACCTTCGAGCCCGGCGGCCAGCCCGACGAAGCACTTGCGGCCCGGCTCGGGCTGACCGGCGCCACGGTGGTCGGCTTCATCGGCAGCTTCTATGCCTACGAAGGGCTGGACCTGCTGCTCGACGCGCTGCCCTCGCTGCTGCACGCGCGCCCCGAGGTGCGCGTGCTGCTCGTGGGCGGCGGCCCGCAGGAAGCGGCATTGAAGGCACAGGCGCAGCAGCTCGGCCTGGCCGACAAGGTGGTCTTCACCGGCCGCGTGCCGCATGCCGAGGTGCAGCGCTACTATGACCTGGTCGACGTGCTGGCCTACCCGCGGCACTCGATGCGCCTGACCGAACTTGTCACGCCGCTCAAGCCGCTGGAGGCCATGGCGCAAGGGCGGGTGATGGTGGCCAGCGACGTCGGTGGGCACAAGGAGCTCATCCGGCATGGCGAGACCGGCTGGATGTTCGAGTCCGACAGTACGCAAGCGCTGGCCGAAGCAGTGACGACGCTTCTGGACCGGCGCGACAGCTGGCCCGAACTGCGCCGCGCGGGGCGGGAGTTCGTCGAGCGGCAACGAACCTGGACGGCTTCGGTCGGGCGTTATCGGCCCGTATTCGAACGGCTGGCTGCAGCCGGAGGCTAGGCGTGGACGATCAGCGTGGCCCGCACATCGTTGTCCTGAGCAGCCTGTTCCCCAGCAGCGTCCAGCCGGGTGCAGGGCTCTTCATTCGCGAGCGGATGTTCCGCGTCGGCGCCTCGCTTCCCCTCGCGGTGGTCGCGCCGATACCGTGGTTTCCATTGCAGGGTGTGGTGAGACAGTGGCGGCCGGGCTTTCGCCCCGGCGCACCGCACTACGAATTGCAGTCGGGCTTCGACGTCTGGTTCCCGCGCTTCCTGTCGGTGCCCGGGGTGCTCAAGGGGCTGGACGGCGTGCTGATGGCCCTGGGTGCGCTGCCCCGACTGTGGCAGCTGAAATCCGCCGGCCGGTTGGACGTGATCGATGCCCACTTCGGCTACCCCGATGGCTACGCGGCGTCGCTGCTGGGTCGCTGGTTGAAGGTGCCAGTCACGATCACGCTGCGCGGCACCGAGGTACGGCATGCGAAGGATGCTGCGCTGGCGCCCCAGCTCGCGCTGGCGCTGCAGCGGGCGAAGCAGGTGTTTGCGGTTTCCGAGTCGCTGCGCCGCGTGGCAGTGTCGGTCGGTATCGCGGCAGAGCGGGTGCGCGTCGTCGGCAACGGCGTGGACCTGCACAAGTTCAGCCCACTGCCGCGTGCCGAGGCGCGCCGGGCATTGGGCCTGGACGCCGAAGTGCCGGTCCTGGTCACCGTCGGCGCGCTGGTCGAGCGCAAGGGCTTTCACCGCGTGATCGAATTGCTGCCGGCGCTGCGCCGGCGCTTCCCCGGTCTGGTCTATCTCGCGGTCGGCGGCGCCAGTCCCGAAGGCGACATGTCTGCCCAGTTGCAAAGGCAGGTGCAGTCCCTGGGGCTGGACGATGCCGTGCGCTTCCTGGGGCCGCTGCCGGCCGAGCAGCTGCGCGTGCCGCTTTCGGCCGCTGACCTGTTCGTGCTCCCCACGCGAAACGAGGGTTGGGCCAACGTGCTCCTGGAAGCCATGGCCTGCGGCGTGCCGGTGGTCGCCACCGATGTCGGCGGCAACGCCGAAGTGGTCTGTGACCTGAAGCTTGGCACGATCGTGCCGTTCGGCGACTCCGCGCGGCTGCAGCAGGCGATCGAGAATGCCCTGTGCGCTTCGTGGGACACGGCCACGATCCGCGACCACGCCTCGCGCAACGCCTGGGACCAGCGTGTGCAGGTGCTGGTCGACGCATTCGCCGGTTTGCTGTCGCCTGCCGATCAACCCCGCGTCGCTTCCGGGGAACGCCATGCGTGACCTGCTCCTGGCCACGGTCGTCTTCGGCCTGCTGCCGTTCGTCCTGAAGCGCCCCTTCTGGGGCATCCTGATGCTGACCTGGCTCGGCTACATGAACCCGCACTTGCTGTGCTACGGCTTCATGTACCGCGCGCCGGTCGTGATGATCGTCGCCGTCGTCACCATGATCGGAATGCTCCTCTCCAAGGAGGCCAAGAAGATGATCTGGAGCCGGGAGATGATCGTCCTGGTCATCTTTATCGCCTGGATGGCCATCACCACCACGCAGGCCTTCTACTTCGATCCTGCGGTCGAGCAGCTGATCAAGGTCTGCAAGATCCAGATCCTCACGGCCATGGCGCTGATCATGCTGACCTCGCGCGAGCGGATCCACCAGTTCATCTGGATCATCGTCCTGTCGCTCGGCTATTACGGGCTGAAGGGGGGCATCTTCACAATCGTGCACGGCGGGGTTTACCGGGTGCAGGGTCCTGGAAATTCCTTCATCGCGGGCAACAACGAACTCGCGCTGGCGCTAGTGATGACGATCCCTCTCATCCGTTTCCTGCACCTGCAGGAAGGGAGAAAGATGATCAAGATCGCCCTGGGCTTCGCGATGCCGCTGGTCGCGATCGCCGCTATCGGCAGCCAGTCGCGCGGCGCGCTGCTGGGCCTCGCGATCACGGGTGCGATCTTCTGGTGGAAGAGCCGGAACAAGTTCGGCACCGCGGCGCTGATCGCGATTGCCGTGCTCCTGATCGTGGCCATCATGCCCGAGCAGTGGTACCAGCGAATGGACACGATCGACACCTACCAGCAGGACGACTCGGCGATGGGACGGATCAACGCGTGGGGAACGGCCATCAATGTGGCCAACCACCGCGTGTTCGGCGGCGGTTTCGAGATGTGGCACGACTACGTCTATTCGCTCTACGGGCCCGACCCCAGCAACGTTCGCGACGCACACAGCATCTACTTCAAGGTGCTGGGCGAACATGGCTACATCGGGCTTTTCCTGTTCCTGCTGTTGCTGGCATTAACCTGGTTGAGGTGCAGTTCGATCATCCGCATCGCAAAGAAGCGGCCCGATGCCGATTGGGCTCGTGACCTCGCATCGATGCTCCAGGTCAGCATGGTTGGCTACATGTCGGCGGGGGCGTTCCTGGGCCTGTGCTACTTCGACTACATCTATCATCTGATCGCGGTCGCGGTGGCCGCCCATCATGTGCTGACGGTTTCGCAGCCTGCCAGCGACACGCCGGTGAGCGCTCGCGTGGGGGCAGGGTCGCTCGAGTCGACCGCGGGCGCGATGCGCCTGCGCTGAGACTGCGAAGAACCTCGCAGGTCGTCGAAGTTGAGAATTGCAGACTTCCTTGCTGGCAGCGTCATCTATCCTTTGCAGGAACGCGCGCTACGCCGCCCCACCTTCGCGTATCTTGCTGCCCTTGAGAAGAGTCAGTGGCTCACTAGCAGCGGCGTTGAGTGTCTCCAGCTCGACAAGCTTCGCCAGTTGCTGGGGGTCGCGTTCGCCCACGCACCGTGGCATCGCGCGAGGATGCTCGAAGCCGGGCTAACGCCGGGCCGATTGACCGGTCTGTCGGATCTGAGGCTGTTGCCTTGCATGACCAAGCAGGATGCATCCGCGCGCATCGACGATCTCGTCTGGCGCGGGGTACCCGGAGGCGCCTTCCGGTACAACACGGGCGGCTCCAGCGGGCAGCCGCTGATCTTCCATTTCGGCCGCCGCCGGCAGGCATCCGATGCCGCAGGGCGGATGCGTGCCCGCCGCTGGTGGGGGGTTGAGCCGGGTCAGCCGGAGGTGTACTTGTGGGGCGCCCCGGTGGAGTTGAAGAAGACGGACTGGGTCAAGACCGTGCGCGACCGCCTCGTCAACCAGCTGGTGCTGAATGCCTTCGCGATGTCGCCGGCCAGCATGGATCGCTACCTCGACGCCATGGAGGCGTTCGCGCCGCGCTGTCTTTATGGCTATGCCAGTTCGCTGGCCCTCCTGGCGGCGCATGCGAAGGAGCGCGGACGCAAACCCCGGCTGCCGAGACTGAAGGTGACGTGCGCGACCGGCGAGCCGCTCCTGGAGCATCAGAGAACATTGATCGGCGAGGTCTTCGGCGCGCCCGTTGCGAACGAGTTCGGCAGCCGCGACATCGGCTTCACCGCCCACGAGACCCCGCAGGGGCAGTTGCTGCTGATGAGCGAGAGCATCGTCCTGGAGGTGCTCGACCAGGCCGGCGACCCGGTGGCGCCAGGTGAGATGGGCGAGGCCGTCATGACGGGTCTTTGTTCCGACGCTCAACCCTTCATCCGCTACCGCACGGGGGACATGGTCCGCATGAGCGATGAACCCGACCGCTCCGGCCGCGGGCTGCACGTGATTGCCGAAGTCGTGGGGCGGAGAACCGACTTCCTGGTTCGAGCTGACGGCACCATCATGCACGCGCTTGCCGGCATCTACGTGGTTCGTGCCACCGAAGGCGTCGCCGAATTCAAGCTGATCCAGCACGACCTGCGCAACGTGGAAGTCCTGGTGGTGACGAACCCTCGCTGGACGCCGTCTTCGGCGCAGGCAATCGACGAAGGGCTTCGCCGCCGTCTGGGCGATTCAGTGCGGGTCAACGTTCGAACGGTCGAGGCGATTGCGCCGGAAGCGTCGGGCAAGCATCGCTACGTGGTGAGCCATGTGCCGCTCGGCGGCGGACTGGCGCGGGCAGTCACAGAAAGTTGAAGGTTGAGCGATTCGGGTATGGACATCATCGAACTGATCCGGCTTCCTGCACGCTACAGGCCCTGGCGGCCGCGCCATGTCAGCCTCGTCTGGGACAGCCTACGGGGTGCAGAAGCCGTCAAGCAGCCCCACGCCGTGCATCTGGCCGCGGCCATCGACTGGCTGTGCCGGGCGCAGGACGTGCGCAACGGCCACGCCGATGCCGGTGGCGTGTCGGCAGGGTGGAGCTTCGAGGACGGCTGGCTGCCGAGTTACCCGGAAACCACCGGCTACATCATCGAAACTATGCTGGCGGCCGCGAAGGTTCTGCAACGGCCGGAACTGGTCGCCCGCGCGCAGCGCATGATCGACTGGGAACTCTCCATCCAGCAGCCCGACGGCGCGTTCCCCGGACATTTCGGCGAGCCGGGCAGCCGGCCGGTGATCTTCAACACGGGGCAGATCATGCACGGCATGGTCGCTGGCTACACGCAGCTTCAGCGCCAGGAATGCCTTTCAGCCGCTGTGCGCGCGGGTCACTGGCTGGCGGACCAGCAGGACGACGACGGCTGCTGGCGCAAGTTCGAACACAACGACACGCCCCACGTTTACAACACCCGCGCCGCGTGGCCGCTGCTGGCTACCGGGCTGATCGCGGGTGACGCCCGACTGGTGGCGGCGGCACGCCGCAACCTCGACTGGGCCTTGACCCAGCAGTCGCCCTGCGGCTGGTTCGCCACCAATGCCTTCGTTCCCTGGCGCTCGCCCTTCACCCACACCATCGCCTATGCGATCCGCGGCTTGCTCGAATCCGGCGTCTTGCTGGGCGAAGAACGCTACCTCGAGGCGGCGGTGCTGGCCGGACGTGGCATCGCCGCCACTCAGCGACCCGATGGCTGGCTGGCGGGCACCTACAAGGACGGCTGGGTGGCCGATGCCAGCTACGCCTGCCTGACCGGCGTGGCGCAGATGAGCCTGAACTGGACCCGGCTTGCACGGGCCGCAGGGGCGGAAGAACTGCGAGGCAACGCCCGCCACGCGCTGTCCTACCTCAAGACCGTGCACCAGACCGAACATCCCGACCCGGCGATGCGCGGCGGCATTGCCGGATCCGCGCCGATCTGGGGCGATTACTCGCGGTTCGAGTATCCCAACTGGGCCGCCAAGTTCTTCGCCGATGCGCTGATGATGGACATGGAAGACTTCGCCGTTCCTCCCGTGCCGGGCGTGGCCGCCGGAGCACGCCATGGCTGAATCCGAACAGCGATTGCGGGTTCTGGTGTTGTGCGGCAGCAGCCCGAGGCATCTCTACGTGGCCAATGCCCTTTGCCAGGCTGCTGACGTGCTGGCCATCGCGCAGGAATCGGGCTCCGAGTTCTCGTGGAAGAAGCTTGCCAAAAAGCTGCGCCCGGACAACTTCCTCCGCAAGTCATGGCGCTGGCTGCGGGACCGGCGCCGCTACACCGGCCATGGCGAGGCCCGGTTCTTCTTCGGCGAACGACCGCCCCATCTCGACCGCCCCGATCTGGTCAGGCAGGTGCCGCACATCAACCATCCCGACGCGGTCAGGCTGGCACAGGAACTGAAGCCCGACCTCATCGCCGTGTTCGGCACCTCGCTGATCCGCGGCGACTTGCTGCGCGCGGGCAGGCTCGGCGTCGCCAACCTGCATGGCGGGCTTTCACCCGAGTACCGAGGTGCCGATTGCACGTTTTGGGCCTTGTACAACGGCGAACCCGAGAAGGTCGGCTGCACCCTGCACTGGATCGATGCGGGCATCGACACCGGTGGTCTCATTGCCCATATCAGCCCGAAGGTGCTGCCCGACGACGACGAGTTGACGCTCTTCTGGCGCAGTGTGCAGACCAGTGCGGCTGTTTACGCCGAGTTCGTGTGTCGTCTCGCATCTGGCGAGCGGTTTGGCCAGACCCAACCTCACAAGGGTCGGCTCTATCAAGTCAAGCAGCGCGGCTTGCGCCATGAAAGGAAGGTAAGCCGGCGATTGCGCGAGGGCATTCTGCATGGCCTGAATCTGGATGCGCGGATCACTTGGTATCCCCTGATTCCGGTGTCCGGGAATCGTTGAGGATGGTGGGGGCAACGCCTCAGCCCTCCAGAATGACCTGGCGGATCAGTTTGGCGCGCTGATCCGAGGTAAATCGTGTGACCGTCCGCTGGCGCCCGGTGTGGCCCATGCGGCGGGCCATTTCAGGATCGAGCAAGAGGCAGGCAATCGATTCTTCCACGGCCTCGACCCTTTCACCGTCCACGCGCAGGCCGTTGATGCCGTTCTCCACCGCCGAGCCGGTGCCTCCGGCCAACCCGGCGATCACCGGCTTGGCACAGGCATTCGCTTCCAGGAAGACCAGGCCGAAGCCTTCGGTGTCGCCGTTGATGTCCCGGTTGGGCATGATGAACAGGTCGCATGCGTTGTACCAGCGGGGCAGATCGGCGGGCTCGACATGCCCGAGCAGGTGCAGGCGTTCGCTGACGCCCAGTTCACGCGCCAGCGAGCCCAGGTAGTCCCAGTCGTCGCCAATGCCGACGACGGCGTAGTGAACGTCCAGGCCCCGACCGATCAGTCCCGGCAGCGCGCGGATGACCTGGTCGAATCCCTTGCGGCGCTGCAGCCTGCCCACCGAAAGGACGAGGCGCTGGCCCGCCGTCAGGCCGATGCCTGAAAGCAGGTCGTCGAACGGCAGGCCGGGCTGGTAGCGTTCGACGTCCACGGTGGGATAGGTCGTCACGATCCGCTGAGGCTGCACGCCGATAAGCGAGATCAGGGTGTCGCGGGTGAAATCGCTGTTCGCCAGGACGTGATCCGCATGCCGAAGCGCGAAGCACATGGCCTGAAACTTCCGGCCCCTGCCCCAGCCGGTGAGTTCCTCTCCGTGTGCGTAGATCAGCACTTTGTAGCCGCGAAGCCGCCCCACGGCCCACGCGACGATGCCTTCGGGTAGCGCCCGACCTGCGAGAACGGCCGCGAACGGGTTGGCTATGACCAACAGCAGCGACTTCCGGAGCAGGCGGGTGTACATGAACAACGATTCCGGCCGCAACCAAGGACTGCGTTCGAGGGCCAGCCGGTGAACGGTATTCGGATGTTCGCGGTCGAACTCGGCATCGCCCGGGACGGCTGCCGTCACGATGTGAACCGACTTGCCGCCGAGCCGACGAAAGTCGTCGTCGAAGGACACGGCCGTTCCGCCTTTCGTCGGCAGGAACAGCTCGGTGATCATCAGCAGTCGCAGCATTCGGCCCGGGTCCGCCGAAAGCAGCTGCGCATACAGGGCTTTGTAGCCGTCCGCGACGGCACTGATCGAATAGCGCTGCACAGCCAGGCGCCTGGCCCTCTCACCCATCCCGGCGCCTTCGGCGGACAGGCAGCGCGTCACAGCCATGGCTAGCTCGGCCGCGTTGTCGGGGGCGTAGGTGAAGCCGGTCTCCCCCTCGATGATGAGCTCCCGGCTGCCGCTGGCCCGCGCGGCCACGCTGGGCAGGCTGCAGGCCATCGCTTCGAGAACGACGTTGGGCAGCCCCTCCTTGAACGAGGGCAGCACCAGCAAGTCGGCGAACTGGTAATAGGGCAGGACGTCTGCATGGAACGCATGCAGGGCGAAGCGCTGCGGGTGGCTGCGGGCAAGTTCGGCGAGCCGGGCCTGCAGCTTGCCGTCCGGGTCATCCCGGCTTCGGGGCCCCACCGCCAGCAGCAACGCACCGGTGCCGAATGCGTCGTGGGCCACCCACTGCTCGGCCAGCCACTCGATGTTCTTGCGCTGGTCCAGCACGCCAACGTACAGCGCGATCGGTTGGCCGGTCGGCAAACCCATCTCGGCTCGCAGCAGAGGTCTCTGGTCGGCGGAGGCACGACGGAAGCGATCGGTGTCCACCCCGTTGGGTAAGTGGTGAATGCGCTTCGAAGGCACACCACCGGCGGCGAACTCGTGCATCAGATCCTGGCTGATGGCCACACAGGCGTCGATGCGGCGCAGCATGAGCCGGTGCACCTTGCCGACGAGCGTACCCGACAGGCCGCGCAGGTCATCGTCGGCCAGGCTGGCCTTGATCAGCGACTTCAGCCCCAGCAGGCGCGCCAGGGGCCCGATGAAGGCATTCGTAAAATAGGCGCCGTGACTGTGCAGGATGTCGAAGTCCCGGCGCCGCCGCCAGACGTAGCGGGCCAGGTTGAACCAGAGCCGGAACTCTCGGTGCTTGCGCATCCGGCCCGGCTGCAGGCGGTGCACTGCAAAGCCGTTCACCACCGTCTCGTCCGTCAGGCCGGGCCAGCGGTTGGTGACGAACTCGACGTGATGCCCGCGCTCGCGCAACGCCTGGGCCAGCGTGAGAGCCTGCAAGGCGGCACCGCTGTACTCGGGCTCGAAGTAGGCCGTGTACATCAGGATGCGTGCGCGGCGCTGCGTCGGTTGGCCGGTGCTTTCGTTCTCGGTCGTCTTCAAAGCAGTTCGCCGTGTCTCTCCAACCATGCACCAAGCACCACCAGCGCCCAGATCCTGAATTTGAGGCCTTGGTCGCCTGCTATGAAGCGCTGCGCATAGCGCAACACGTGTTCGCTCGACAGCAGATTCGCCCGCCGCCAGACCTCAGGGGCCAGGTAGCGGCGAACCAGCCCAAAGTCCTCTGCGCTCAGAAACTCCCAGAGCGGGAAATCGAAGCTGTGCTTCGGCATGTCCCAGATGTTTCGGGGCACGTAGCGTGCCAGAACGGCGCGCAGAATACGCTTCGGCTCCTCCGGCAAGTAGCGGAAGTCGGTGGGAAGTTGGCGGATGAATCGGTCTGTTTCACGGTCCCAGAAGGGGTAGCAGACCCGCGCAGCGGTGATGAGTGTGGCCTGGTTCAGCCGCTCGCAGGGCATGGCGTTCAGAAGCGCCGTGTAGCGTTCGTAGTGCGCGTGACGCGAAAAGCCCGCGAAAGCCCGGTAGAAGGCCGTGTCCGCGAACGAAACGGATTCGCCGCAGAGTGCCTCTATCTCCGGCCGACTGAATCCGCGCCAGCGGATCATCGTGTCGGCCGGATGCTCGAAATCCAGGATCGGCGCGTAGCCTGAAAGACCGGGCACGGCGCGCATCAGACGGGTGAGCGCCGCGCGTGCGCCGGCGGGAAGCATGCCGGCATAGCCCACCGCAAGCCGCACGTGGCGGGGCGGCATCGCGCCGACGGCTTCGTCGGCCCCCATGCCGTCCAGCACCGCGTCGAAGCGATCGCGGCAGTGCTGGTAGGCGAGCACCGTTGCGGGAGTTGCCGGGTCGGCCATGGGCTGTTCGAGTCGCTGGCTCAGCAGTTCGAAGGCCGACAGATAATGCTCGCGGCTGAAGCGCAGGACTTCATGGGCCAGACCTAAATGGGCTGCGATGCGTCCTGCGATGGGGGTTTCGTCATACGCAGCCGCGTCGAAACCAACTGTGACTGCCGTAAGGTCGCCGCGTTCGCGCGCGGCCATCGCACAAAGCAGCGACGAGTCGATGCCGCCGCTGAGAAACGCCGCCGGCCGCGATGAGCCCGCCAGGCGTGTACGTACGCTGCGCTGCAGTTCCGAATCCAGCGCAGTGACTGCTTCGGCGAACGTCGCCGGCGCGGTGCCGCCTACTTCGCCCGCGGGCCAGGGCAGCACATCGACGCCGACGCGCGACCAACAAAGTAGCTGTCCGGCCTCGACGGCGCGCACGCCCTCGAAGATCGTGTGCGGCGCGGCGATGTCGAGGAAGCCCAGGTACTCGTGCAGCGACCTCCGCGACAGCCGCGGCTCGACGCCGGGCAACTGCATTAGCGTCGGCAGGTGCGTCGCAAACGCGACCTCGCCGGCGCCCGTGTCGATGGCGAACAAGTTGCGCAGTCCCGAGGGGTCGCGAGCCAGGACGAACCGGTCATCGTCGCGCAGCGCGATCGCGAACACCCCGTCCAGCCGCGGCAGGAAGGCCAGCGACCAGCGACGCCACGCGGCCAGCAGCACCTGGGCAAGTGGCGTGTCCGGCGGCAGGCCTAGTTGCCGAGCCAGGTCCGGCGCGTTGTAGATCTCGCCGTGCCAGGCCAGCGCTGCGTCACCCGCGTCGATCCATGCAGCGGCGGCGCCCGCGCCCCACACCGTCCCACGGCGCGCCCCGCCGTGCGATACCGCGGCCGGGGCCGAAGGGCCGGCCGTTTCGCGGCGCTCGAGCGCGCCCGGCTTCGGCAGGCGAGACCGACCGTGGAACCCGCTGGCCGGCGTCATGCAGACCCCTCGCCGATGCCGCATCCGCGCGGCGGGACCGCGATGCACAGGGCCTGGCCGGCTGCATCCAGGCTCCGGACCGTGGGCGGTCGGGCGCTGAGGCGCCCCGGCACACGACGCGTCAACCCGGCACCTGCCAGACGCTGGTCTGCGAAACCTCCAGGTTCCAGGGCGTCAACCCCGGCAGGTCCAGGCGCTCGAAGCCGGCGAGCAACTGCCCTGCCTCGGCGTACGCCGGGCGATCGGAGTTGTCGAGCATGATCGCCCCGCCGGGCGCGACCTTGGCCAAGGCGCGCCGCACGCAGGCCACGCGCGCGCGACCGTCCACCAGCACGAAGTCCAGGCTGCGATCGGGAACAAGGTCAATGGCCTTGACGTACGACGCGAAGCACAGCCCCCGATACCGGTCCTGGAAGGACGCGAAGGCGCGGTCGTCGTCAGAGCATGGAACGGGCTCGTGAAGAGCGAGATCGCAGTTGCGGATGTTGCTCTCGGCCAGCAGCGTCCGGACCTGGCGGTGGAATCCTGCGTCGTGCTCGACCGACCATACACGGCACACGCGCCGGGCGAGAAAGAGCGTCGAGCCGCCCGCGCCGAATTCGAACGCCGACATCTGCGGGCGCAGGAAGCCGCCCAGCCAGTCAATAGCGCGGAAGGTGATCCATGGCAATTTGTCGTGAAGCGGCGTGTGGCCAGGCAGCATCGAATGCAGCCAGCGCAGCATGAATGGCACTTCCCGCGGATGCCGGGCGAGCTCGCCGGTCATCGACGCCAGCTTCCTGGAGGCGGAGACCGGATTCATTGTTCGGCCGCGGCGCGTCCGCAGGCGTCGGGCGCGACACCCCGCCTCAGCTCGCGGATGACCTTCGCCGCCAGCCGCGGATAGCGCAATCCCTGAAACCGGAATTCGCCGATGAAGTGGACCAAGCTCGCGCCATCGATGTCACGGTTCGCCTCGGTGTGGATCATGTAGCGGTTCATCGGCAGCGCCGTGGCGCCCAGGCTGCACAGCACGAGGCCGTGAACGGTCTGCTCGGCGCCCCAACGGAAGATCTGGTCGCCGAACATCGAATGGAGCTTTGCCAGCAGCTCCTTCAGCGGACCGTATTGCACCGTATCCCGGTCGTAGCCGATGAAGCCCGAGTTAAAGCCGTGTACAAAGGCCAGACGGCGGTGAAGCGCATCGCCGATCTCGTCGATGGCATCTTCGACCAGTTGCTGGATGTGCTGCGTCGGAGGCACTCCTTCGGCCGTCGAGGCCCCGCTCGCGGGCTCAGGCGGCTTCAGGTACCAGGCACCGCCCCGGTGATACCAGGCGGGGCCGCCGTGCCGCGCCCATTCGATGACCGCGTCGGGCCGCCGCAGGAAGAGCACGTCCGTGTCGACGACGACGATGCGCTGGTTCGTGCTGAACAGGGTCGGGTCGAACAGCTTGAGGTAGCTGGTGTAGCTGCCGCGCACCCGGGTCAGGAACTCGTCGCCGACGACCTCGGCGAAGCGCCGATCGGCCACCTCCCGGCCGATGACCACGGCACCCGGCACGTGCCATTCGATCAGCGCCTTGTCGGCATCGCTCAGGGTGCCATCGTCGTGAACGTAGACCGCCAAGTCGGCACGGTAGCGGAGCAAGGACTTAATCGCAACAAGGTAGGCGTAGCGGTAGCGGTGCGGCACGGCGGTGTGGACCCCGGTGGCGGCGCCCGGATTGCAGGCGATGGGCGGTGTCCCGGCGACGGCCCCGAAGAGCAGGCCATCACCGTACTTGTTCAGCAGGCGAGCCGTGATTTCCATCGCGTCGTTCGGGTTAGCTGTCGCAGCAGAGAGATGCGGGGCACGGCGTCGGTCAGTCGGGCGAGGGTCCGATCGCGGCCTGCTGCCGCAGCCTCTGCCGCAACTGACCGATCACCTGGCGCGCCATGGTCCGGTAGGTGTCGCCGACGAATCGACAGGTCCCTATGAAGTGCACGAACGATGTGGTTCCCTCCGCAATTCTGGTGCAGTCGCAGTACTTGGGGTGCGGAAGCACCACGGCCCGCCGGTCGCTGGCGACGACGATGTTCGACATCACCTGCTCGCTGCCCCAACGATCCCAGGCATCGCCGATGGCTGCCCGCATCTGCCGCGAGATGTCGTCGACGAATGCCAGATCGATCGAACCCTTCGCAAAGCCCGAAAAGCCCGCACAGCCTCTCACGTAGCGCAACTCCTGACAGCCATCGATCTTGTCGAAATTGGCCTCAGCGAGCGCCTGTACGTGACGGATGCCTGTCCTCGTTGCCAGGTACTTTCGGGCGGCCTGGCTTCGAAAGATCATCGTCTCGAAGTCCTGCTCATCCCAGGTCCCGATGACGAACGAACGCCCCTCGGTGATGCAGGCCTGGACCTCGGGGAGGTCGTCGACCGCGAGCGTGTCGCTGTCCAGCTGCACGACATAGTGGTCGCGATTGAACCTACCGATCCAGAGCAGGCGTTCCCAGCACCCGCCGGTGGGGCAGGTCGGTCTCCTCACTTCTGCCAGTTCCAGAACTTGCACGCCGGGCAGGTGGGAGGCGAGCAGGTGCAGATCGTCGTCGGTCAAAGTCCCATCGTTCAAGATGCGCATGGCGCCCACCCTGACCCTGGCGGTGAACGACTTGAAAGCAATGAGGGCGAGCAGAACGTCCTTGTGCTGCAACTGCGTGAACAGCATAACCTGGGACTGCGGATCCAGCGTCACGGGGGATGTGTCAAGCACCCCGGCGCAGGCGAGGGCGAAGCGCCAGCGGCCATACCGCTGTTGAAGGCTCGTCAGCATTTAACCTCGCATCATTGAAGCCAAAGTCCGCAGATCGTGGGCGACGGGATGAAACGCAAACGATCGCAAAACGCTGAGCATCGCGCTGCCCCGCCGGCCATGCTTGGCGAGGTAGTAGGCCAGATCGACGTAAGCCTCCTTGACCAGCCCGCGCCAGGCATCGCGTATCGGCGGTGGCGCCGCTTCCATCTCGGCCGCCTGGCCGCGCAGCGCGCGGACACTCTCGGTCTGCGCGCGCATGCGGTCCGAGCGGATCAGGCCGGCGTCGTGAACCGAATAGACCGCGCTTGGCTTGCAGGTCACGCCGGCGCGGCGGCTGCGCGCGCACAGTCGCAGCAGGAAGACGAGGTCTTCGCTGATGTTCAGGGCCCGGGCGAAGCCGCCGAGTTCGATGAAAGTGGCGCGCGGCAGGGTGAGCGTGCGCGTGTCGCTGAACTGCTTCGACACGTAACGGCCAAGGGCGTCGCCCTCGATGACGGTCAGTCCGCCCTCGCCGTGGCGGGCGAGCAGCTCGCGGCCGAAGGCACTGGTGGTCATCGACGCGTGCAGCAGGCTGCCCGCGCTGTCGCGGTAGTCGAAATTGCCGACCACGAAATCGAGAGCGAGGTTGTCGGCGATCATCCGCGCATGCAGCGCTAGCCGATCGGGGTAGTACCAGTCGTCGGCGTCGAGAAACGCGACCCAGTTGCCGGAGGCCTCGCCCACGCCGCGGTTGCGCGCGGCCGATGGGCCGGCGTTGTCCTGGCGCAGGTAGCGAATCCGGCCGCCGCCGGCGCGCGCCTGAGCGGCGCGCACGACCTCAGCCGTCGCGTCGGCCGAGCCGTCGTCGACGACCACGATCTCGTGCGCCGGCCATGTCTGCGCCAGGACCGAATCGAGCGCGCGCGACAAGGTCGCCGCCGCGTTGTAGGCCGGAATCACTACCGAGATCGTCGGTGTCACGGCGAGGATCCCCACAGCGTTTTCCATTCGTCGAACCGGCGTCCCAGCTGACGCTCGAGCTCCCGCGTCTGCGCCTGCTGCAGCGGGCGCAGGTGGGCGACGACGTCGTCCATGGCGACCTCGCGCCGGCGGACCTTCCGTTCGACCAGCGACACACCGACTCGGCGCAGCGCGGGCGGCACGTGCGGGCCCACGGCATCCCACCACCGCGAGTGCCGAAGCCGGTCCAGCGGCCGCATCCCGGTCCGCTTCTGCCGCACTTCATCCGGGGTGACATTGTGCGCCGCGCCGAGTTCGTCCGGCACGAAGTCGGTCGCCACGCTCAGCCAGCCGAAGACCCCGCGCACCGCGGCCTGCGGGTCACGCTTGAGCTCCTCGAACGTCAATGCGTGCACGCGTTCGCGTCCGAAGCGCTCAATGTACGGCCGCAGCTGGTCGGAGTAATGGCTGACGTCAGTGTAGTGCGGCTCCTGCCTGATCGCCTCCAGCGGCAGGCGTACCTCGCCACGCAGCTCGACCATGTGCCAATAATGGCTGATAGTGCGCTCCACCGGGTCGCGCATGATGTAGACAAAGCGCGCGTCGGGGTTGTAGGTGGAGATGCGCTCCGCAATGCCGTCGATCTGCGGGCGCTTCGTGTAGTCCGTGCTCGACTCGCCGAAATGGCGGGCGCGGGGCTTGTCCGGAAAGATCGCGAGGTACTCGGACTCGCCCCTCCAGAATCCCTTGCTCCACATCTCCGGCCAGTGCTTCTCGAGCTGAGCGGCCGGGACGAAATAGCAAGGCTCCTTCGGCTCGCTCATCGCGATTTCGGGGTGACGCGCCAGCAACTCATGCAGCGTGGTCGTGCCGGATTTCATCGCACCTATCAGGAACAGGTTTGGCCGGCTCAAGTGTGTGTCCTCGGAGCGGTCGATCGATCATCGCCCAAGGCTGACCGCGCCCGGGCGAGACCGCGATAACCCGCAATCTCGCCTGCTGCGGCGGCGCTGCGGATGAGGTAGAAGCGGCGCCTGTCCGACCCAAAGGCCGTGAGGGCGGACAGTGCATAGCCGGCCAGCTTGCGGTAGGCGTATAGCGGCGCGCCACGGACAGAACGCTCTGACGCTTCGTGCAGACCAATTGCTGCCGACGACCGCTTGTAGGCCTTGTGCATCAGGTAACGGACGGTGAGGCGCTCCGGATCGACGTAGTGGAACTGCAGGATTGCCGGAACATAGGCTAGTCGGGCGCCCAGGCCCAGAGCCCGGAGTAGCCAGTCGGCGTCCTCGGCACCGCCCAGGTCGTGGCCGACCGGGCCCAGATCGATCGCGAACGGCCCAACCCGGGACAGCCATCGCCTGCGGGCAATCACATTGCCGCCGCCTGGAAGCGGGCCCCCTGCAACGAGCGTGCGAGGCTCAGGGCCAAGGTCGAAGTTTGGCGTCGGCAAGGGGTAAACGCGGTAGCGGCCGTGGTCATGCACCCATGACGGCTCGGTGCCATCCCAGTCAGGCAGCAACCGGCCACAGAACAAGTCGGCTTCAGGGGCGTCGCGGGCGGCATCGCAGATGGCCTTTAGGTAGCCGGCATCAACCTTCTGGTCGTCGTCCACGAACGCGACCAACTCCGTCTCGACCTCGGGCAGCGCACGGTTGAGCGCGTGGGACTTCCCAGCAATGGGTTCGGCTATCCAGCGCATGGGCAAGCGTGCGCCGGGCTCCTTTGCATAAGCATCGAGCAGCTCGTGCGTGTCGTCGCTGCATTGGTTGGCCACGACGATGAGTTGCGCTCCCTCTACCGGGCGCTCGGCCGCATTAAGCGAACTGAGCGCTTGCTCGAGCAAAGGAGCCCGGTTGTGCGTGCACATGAGGACGGTTAGAAGAGGCATGAAAAATCTGTTCAGGCGACGAGCAATGAGTTCAATTTGACGAAGTATTGCTTCATAGGAATCTTGAGGCTCGACTGAGCCATGCCGCAAATCCAGTTCGGATGTCTTTGCAGCGGACCCCGCACATCGTCGCGGAATCGGTCGAATGAAGCAGGGTTCCGGAGGACGGAGCTGAATGGCTCATTGCGCACCAAAGGATCGCGTGGCTTGAGAATTTCCTCAACGAAGACGCCGTGGATCGAGACCTCAGAGATCATGGCGTCGTCTGGCAGAGCTGCCTGCCACGACTTGATCGACGCTCTTTCGAGGTGTCACGTCGAAGGCCTGATCCAGCCGAGCAAGTAGCCGGTGAAATAGGCTGCATTCATTTCTAGTCGCAGGGAGCGGTCCGACCCTTCGCGCAAGCGCTTGCTGAGGGCGCGGCCGAACGCACGCGCTGTTTGTGGGAACAAATGGCGCGGCGGGAGGTGGGACTTGTCACCACGAGTGCGTGCGCCCTGGACGCAGCCGGCGCGGTAGTGCAGATCGAGGAAGTACCCGCGTCTTAGCTTTGCGGCCTGAATTCGGTGGTGAATGATGGCTTCTGGCACCCACCAGGCCCTGTACCCTGAGGCGACCACGCGACGGTAGAAGTCGATGTCTTCACCGCCAAAATTGGCGGTCCCTCGCCGGCCAAGCGTCGTGTCGAAGCTGCCGATCTCGTTGCAGATCGCCCTGCGGAAGCCGAAATTGCCAGTCAGCAGTGGCGTGTCCGGGCTATCCAGAAGCTTGGCCTCGAGCCCCCAATCCAATTGCCCTAGGAACCCGAGCAGTTCGTCCGTCAGCCATGCGGGTCGTTGATCCTCGAACAGGACGCAAATGCGCCCGCCAAAGGCGTCAGGGGCGAAGTCGTGGATGGCTCGCTCGAAGGCGCGCAACCATTCCGGATCCGGCGTCTCATCATCGTCCATGAAGATGAGAAAGACGCCCCGAGCCTCGCGGATGGCGCGGTTTCGCGCATGGGCGATGCCTAGCCTTTCTTCCATGACCGTCCGCACGCACCAGCCCGAGGGCCATGCGTGCTGCTCAATCAGTTCGGCGGTCGCGTCCGTACTGGCGTTGTCGACAATGAGCAGTTCCCACGCTGCCTCGGGTGGAAGAATAGCGGGCAGTTCGGCCAGAGTACGCGCCAATCGGTCGGCGTGGTTATGCGTGCACAAGGCCACCGTGTAAGTCACAGACTCGGTCATTTCATATTTCCAATGAGATGCCCTATGACGCGTCCCCCGTAATAGCGTAGGTCATTCGCCACGCTACCGTCATTGCTCCCCAAACGCATCTTGCGCAATAACATGCGCGGTGTATCCGTTCCGAACACGTCCAGGCGACGAATCCGGAACCGGTTCACATCCGCCCGGTTGAAGCCCGGCTGCACGGAGAAGCCGGCTCGATACCCGGCCGCTCGTGCGGCCGCCTCGATCCGTTCATCGAGGTGACCATATGGGTAGGCGACGAAGTGAACATCGTGCCCCACGATATCGGACAGCGTGCGGCGTGAGTCAGCGAGTTCGTACGCAAGATTTTCGTCACTCAGCTGCGGCAGGCTAGGGTGGGTTCGTGTATGCGAGTGGAAGGTGCATCCTCTCTTGTGCATGTTGAGGACTTCTTCGGCGGAAAGCAGACGGTGACGTTCATGCGCCGTATCACGCCTGCGATTCCATTCGTCGGTCCGACCCAATAGATCGGTAACCAGGAATATGGAGAACGGCCATTGGAGTTGCCGAAGTATTGGCACGGCATGCGTCAATACGCCTCGGAAGCCATCGTCGAATGTCAGAACGAAGTCTCCCTGCCGCAGCGGTGTGCCGCCCTCGAGCCAGTCCACCAGTGCGTCAATGGGCACTGCGCGGTAGCCTCTGTCGGATAGCGCACGCATCTGGGCGGCGAAGCGCTTGGGTGGCATGCAGTAGCGCATTTCCGAGGCGCCGAGAGGATCGCCGATGTTGTGATACATCAACACCAAGGTTCGATCCGTGGTGGTCATGATTGGCGTCGGTCCAGCCCGCCCACGAGCCGCTTGTAGATCGAGATTGGCAGCATCGCCGCTGCAACGTGTTGCATGTCCCGGCGCTTGAACGTTCGGGCCACTGCTACGTGGCGAAACAACCGGTGAGCACTTTCGAGGTCGCGACCCCAGACTGCTCGATAGGCTTGTCGCAGGATCCTTCCTTCGGTCAGCTCGAAGATCTGTTCTGGCGCCAGGGCTTCGACCAGGCGAGGATTGTTGCGGATAAAAGTGGTCTGGGCATCGAGCGCGTCCAGGACCTGCCTCCACTTGACGGACGAGATCTGTCCACCCGAGTGCCAGCGGTAGAATGCCATGACCTCGGGCACCCGCTTCAATCGCTGGGTCTGCCCGAGGATGCGCAGCCAGAGGTCGTAGTCCATTGCGGAGAAGCGCCTCTCGGAGAATCCACCCACGGCATCGATGACGGGCCGTCTGCTCAGTGCTGCATGGATGGGCCAGGGGCAATTCCGGAGGAACGCCGCTGCAAGGTCGCCGGCCTCGTACTCAGGTGGAACATAAGGTTCGACGCCGGGCGCACCTTCACCGACGTTTTGCCAGCCGCAATAGACCAGATCAGCGGCCGACCCTGCGAGGGCGGCATACATCCGCTCCAGGAAATCTTGGCGCCAGAAGTCGTCTGCATCCAGAAACGCTATCAACTCGCCCGTGGCGTGACGCAGCGCGAGGTTACGCGCCGAGAACGGCCCCATCCGGCTCTGCCGGTAAAGCTTTACTCGGCCGGCACTGACGGCGGCGAGCCTGTTCGCTTCGTCGATGCTGCCGTCGGTGGAGCCGTCGTCGACCACGATCAGTTCAACGTTCGAGTAACTCTGCCCCAACACGCTGCCTATCGACTCTGCGAGATAGGGTCGAGCGTCGTAGCAGGGCATCACCACCGAGATCAGTGGCAAGCCAGCAGGTGCCGAAGTCGCGCCGGTCATACCTTCAACTCGTCCCGGATGACCTCCAGCCAAGCCCGCCCCCATTGCTGGTCCGGCTCGATGTGATTGCCTTCCGCCCATTCGTTCCAGGCTTTCAGGAAGACTATGCGCTCGTCCTCGGGTCTGGTCTGCACCCGCGAAATGGCCTCCCGAAGATGGCCGCGAAAGAGCTCCGGCGTGGCGTTGTGGAACACCAGCCCGCGCATCCCGGCGCGCGGCGTGTTGTCCCAGTTCGGCAGGGTGAGCGGGTAGTCGAGCCATTGGGGCTGATTGCCGCGCAGCAGGATGCCCCGGATCTCCTCATAGTCCCAGATCGTCAGTTCGTGCTTGTTGCCCTCAAGGGCGAGCTTGGCCTTCAGCGCGAGATAACGGCGTGGGATGCGCCCGTCTCGCGCGGGAAGCGCCTGCATCGTCGATGCGTCCATTCCGCGCGGCCGCGGATCCCAGGCCTCGCTGCGGTGCGACACGCCAATGATGTGCAGGTCGGGCAGGCCCGCCTTGACGGCACGCTCGCGCCAGAATGCCATCACGCTGGCCACGTTCGGGATGTCGTCCGGACGGTAGATGACGAAGATCGGCTTCCCGTCGACCTTCAGATATCGGGAGTCCGTGAACGCCTGCAAGAGCCAATCGAAGTGCGCGGCGTGGTCGTCCCAACCTGGGTAGACCTGCTCGATGAGCATGTCGCGAGTGCCCTGCCAAACCGTGTTCCAGCTGTGATTTGCCCAGCACAGGCAGAAGGGGAAGTCGGGCTGTCCTGAGCGCAGCACCTCGTTGACCGGGGCTTCCAGGATCCGTCTGCCGCCGAACCAGTAGTGGTAGTAGCAGAAGCCCGCGATTCCGTATTCGCGCGCAAGGTCTGCCTGCGCCTGCCTGGCCTCGGGCAGCCGGAGGTCGTAAAAGCCCAGGTCGGCCGGCAGGTGCGGCTGGTAGTGGTCCGGAAAGAGCGGCGTGGCCCGGGCGACATTGGTCCACTCGGTAAAGCCCTTGCCCCACCACGCGTCGTTCTCGGGGATGGGGTGGAACTGCGGCAGGTGAAAGGCGATGACTCTGGTGCCGGGCATGGTCTTCTTCGTTGGCGCTGCTGAGGCGGCCGTCACGGGCGCAGCATCCCATGCACCCATTCGCGGCCAGCGACCAGTGGCACCCGAACGTAGATTGGGATCTGCCGACCGGTCCGGTCCGACCAGACAACCGGCCCGCTTGGAGCGGTCTGCCACTCTAGCGGCAACGACTCGCCGGTGGGATTTACCACCAGATACTCTGAACGCCCGCGGTGGCTCAAATTCACGATTCGCAGTTGGCGCGCCGCAGGCGAGGGGCAATGCGACCGATCCTGGGCGGCCACAGCTTCGCCGTTGGCACCCAGGACGGATGGTGGCAGTCCCAAGCTCACGTCTTCGCAATCGATGACCGCTTCGGCGAGCCAGCGCCGCCACGTCGGATCGGGGTCGAGGATGCATAGGTGGTAGAGCGCCTCGGCCCAGAAGCCGAGCGCGTCCTGCCGCTCGGGGCTTTCCTTCCAATGGGCCCGGATGTTGCCGCCGTATGTGTAGGACAGCGCGCGCTCGAGGATCGGTCGCATTGCGTCGTCAGGAAACCGGCGCACGTAGCGAACCAGGTCCCAGAGATGGACGCTCTGGTAGCGGGTCGCGAAGCCCTTCTGGCACAGCGCTCGGTCGATGTAGCCGTTGGGCATGACCAGCCGCGGAAACAGGGCCTTGAGGCGGTGCAGCGAGGGCACCAGGTATTTCCAGCCAATGCGCTTCACCACGCGGACCGGGACCGGCAGCGCGGCCGCTTCCCGCTTCGGCAGCAGGGTCAAGTCCAGAATTCTGAAGACGGTGCGGTAGAGCCGCTCGGCAGGCCGGAGATGGACGACCGCGAGCGCTGCGCTGCGCGCTGATTCGACAGCGCTTCGGTACTGTCCGTCGCCCGTCGCCGCGGCATAGTCAGCGAATGCGATCGTGGTGTCGAGGTGCGTATTCAGGATCAGCATGTTCGTGTTCGCCTTGCCCAGGGCGCGACTCTTCGACCATCCGAACGGATATGTCCGCATGCCTTCGGCGCTGCCCTCGAGCGAGTCGTGCATGAACCAGAGGCCCACGTCGAGCCGCTGGGCGCGCGCCGCCAGAAAGCCCATCGCCCTCTCCAGCGCGTGCCGCGCCACCGCATCGTCATGGGCTGCGACGTGGTCGGCGAGCATCAGCACCGCGCCGACCACCAGCCGGTAGTGCGACTCCATGCTGTCCGTCCACTCCCCGTGGTACCAGCCACCGTCCTTGGCCTGGCGCGCAATGACCGAATAGACGACCTGCTGCCTGAGCAAGAAGTACAGGCGCTTGCCGGTCGCAAGCGCCAGGCCACTCAATGCCACGTAGAGCGCGTAGGCGTCGAGCTCGGAGCAGACCTTCCAGTACCGCGGCCAGACCTTGTGGTTCTCGTATACGTGGCCGAAGACCAAGTGCGCGTACAGGTCGGCCGGCCGGCTGTAGTTGGTGTGTGAGCTCCACATGAAGAGCGGCTGCGTCTCCAGGGTCAGCAGCTGCTGGAGTTCGCCCACCAGACCGGCAGCGGGCTCGAAGCGCCAGACCACGATGTCCAGGCAGAACGACGGGGACAGCTCGAACGCGGCCCGCAACTGGGTGGGCGAAGAGTCCAGGCCGCGCAATGCGGCGACCCGCTCTTCCAGGATGTGGCCATCAGCGTCCAGGCGCCGTGCTCTGGGTGCCAAGGGCACCCAGTAGGACGCGGCATCCTCGCCGGCCGGCAAGAGCAGCCACCCGCCCGCCGGCGTGTCCTCGATCCGATAAGGCCCGGCCAGGGCGATCGACCCTTGCGCCGCTTGCGATGAACGCACTCGCAGGAAAGCGCACGAAGCCTGCGCCCCGGCGAAGACGTCAACCAATACTTCCAGGCCATTCGCGGCCTCCGGTCGGCAGCGCCTGATGTCATGGCCGGCAAGATCGCAAGGCGCGCCCGTTTCGTGCGCCCGCGCAAACACGGCAGCGAGCGCCAGTTCGACGGTGTCGGTCGGGTGCGGGTCTGGTTTGCCCTCCACACCGAACGGTTCTGCCATATCCATCTTCTGCTGCCGGTGGCCCTAGCCGCCGGCGAGAAGCCGTCGGGCCTTCGCCATCGCGCGGGCGGCGACCCCTGGCTTGCTGGAGGCCTCGGCCTCGATCTGGCGCAGGCGCTGCAGGGAGGTTGCCAGGCGGCGCCAGTCCATCAGCGCGGCGGTGTCGCCGCCGCCATCCGGCGATGCCTGGTAGCGGGCGGAGTTGAACGCCCACGACGCCTTCTCGTTGAACATGGATTCTAGGTTCTTGCCCTGCTGGCGAGCGACCTGCCGCAGCGGCTCGAACGCGGGGTGGAACGCCTGCTCATGCAGCGCGACCACCGGGTCCAGCACGTTCATGCGGAAGTCCTTCTCGCGAAGGTGCGTCGATGTCGTCGCGCCCTGATGCACGCGGAAGGTCGCGAGTTCGGCAGGGACATGCGCCACCCCGACATTCACGCCGATGCGCTGCCAGAACTCCGAATCGCAGGACACCGCCAGAAGCGGATTGAATGGCCCGAACCGCTGCACTAGCGACTTCTTGAATAGGACGGCGATGGGTTCGCCGATGAAGTTCGACTCGGGCGTGGGGGCGGACAGGATCATGCGGGCGACGGCCGCGGGCGGCACGAACCCGCGCGCCTGGAAACGCTCTTCGGTCAATGTTGCGTGGTCCCGGTAGAACTGACGTACGGGCTCGGATGTTCCGTCTGCGAAGAGGTACTGGCGGCGACAGAAGACCAGCGGACACCCCGATCGCTCGCCTTCCTCGATGAGTTGCTCGATGCACTCCGGCGCGATGAAATCGTCCTGGAAGACGAACTTGATCCACTCGCCTTGCGCCAACTCGATGCAACGCGCCCAGTTGCTGACCAGGCCAATGTTGGAATCGTTGCGCACCACGCGAATGCGGGCATCCCGCGATGCGTGTGCATTGGCGATTTCAACCGTCGCGTCGGAAGAGCAGTCATCGACTACAACGACCTCGAATTCCGGGTACGTTTGAGCCAGGACGCTCTCGAGGCACTCGGCGATGAAGGCCTCGCCGTTATAGGTTGGAATCAGCACGCTCGCCGAAGGAGTCATCGAGGCACCTCGGCGAGCCTGAAGTGGCAAACGCAGCAGCTTGGGTGTTCGGACATCAACGCCCAAGCGCGCTCCGCTGCGCCGAAATGCCGGCGATTCGCGGGTGGCCGTTTGAAATCTCGCACGCTCAGTGCTCGTTCTTCGATGAAACGACTTTCAGCAGATCGGCGTATTCGCCTAGCTGCTCGCGGAAGCGCCAGTAGAGCCTGCGAGCAATCCCAGGCCGCACGAGTTCGTTCGGCGGGGAAGACGCTTGCGTTGCGGCAACCCGATCAGCTGCGGTATTTGTGCTCAGTAGAGCATCGCGAGTCGCTTCGAGGTAGGCCCGTCCCCACCGCAAGTCCGGCTCAAGATGACTGCCCTCGGCCCATTCGTTCCAGGCGTTCACGAAGACGATGCGTTCATCGCCTTGGTGCCTTTCCAGCGCCTTGCCGACTGTCGCTCTCAGCCAGGCGCCGTAACGCTCGGGCGTCGAATCGACGTAGATACGGGCGTCGACGCTCCTTCGAGGGCTGTTGTCCCAAGAGGGAGTCACGCAACGGAAACGCGTGAATTCCGGATCCGGTCTGCACAATGTGGACTCGGCCATCGCGCCGTAGCGGCTGATCCTGTTCTGGCCGTAGGCTCCCGACAGCAGGCCCGCGCGTGAAAGAAGGCGATGCAAGTGGCCGCGGTACAGGATCTTCCCGACGGAGGCGTGATCTGGTGCAAACTCCACCGCCGCGTCAAACCCGATGAGTCGCGGATCGTCGTTGCTAAAATTCTCGACCCTTGCAAGGTACAAGTCCCCTATCCCTGCCAGTCTTGCGGCGTCCCGCCAAATCATCGCTGTCTGGCCGGGATCCGGGAGCAGCTCTGTTCTGTAGACCAGAAAGAGCGGCTTGCCGTCGATGCGGATATACCGCCGATCGCGAAAGGCAGGGAACAAGCTCTGAATATGGGCCAGATCGTCGTGGTGGTCGTATTTCTGTTCAAGCAGGACATTCTTCTGGCCACCATCCCAAACTCTGGTCCAGTTCTCATTGGCCCAGCAAAGGCAGAACGGGAAGTCGGGTTCGCCGGAAGCCAGTACTTCATTGAACGGTCGCTCGAGGATGCGCCGGCCGTTGAACCAGTAATGGTAGTAGCAGAAGCCGTGGATGCCATGGTCTCGCGCCAGCCGAGCCTGGTCCGCCCGGGTCTCCGGGCAACGCAAGTCGTAGAAGCCGAGGTCAGACGGCAGATGCGGCTGGTAATGGCCGGGAAACAGCGCCCTGGCCTTGGTGACGTTCCGCCATTCCGTGAATCCCTTCCCCCACCATTCGTCGTTCTCAGGAACTGGATGAAATTGTGGCAGGTAGAAGGCGATGGCGCGAACATCGAAGGTCATATCGCCTCCTGCTCGTTGGCAGCATCGCCATGTGTGAGATTTCCCTTCCAGGACTCCGCTGTATCGACGACACTCGATATAACGCGCACGACGTCGCCGCAGTACCTTTCCGCGGAGAAGCGTTCAATGACCTTCCGCCGACCCGCTTCGCCAAAGCAGCGACGCACAGCCGGATTCTCGACGAGTGTCAAGATTGCCTTGGCCATGCTGGAAGCGTCCTTTACCGCGACCAGTAAGCCATCGTGGCCGTCGTCAATGATCTCTTCCGGTCCACCGCAACGTGTAGCAACTACAGGTGTCTCCACTGCCAATGATTCGATAGCCGTCAGCCCAAACGACTCCTGCTCAGACGAGATCACGAGGACGTCCATCGCCGCGAGCACGATGGAAATCTCGCCGATCCATCGGCCAGCCATCGTGATATTGGCGCTGAGGCCGCCTGACTGCACCTTATCCTGCAGTGTTCGCACCAGGTATTCCGCACCGGTGCCGACGATAATGAAATGCACGTCCTGTCGATGTCTCAAAACGTCAGCAGCAGCTTTCAGGAACGTGTCATGGTCCTTTCGAGGCTGAATGGCCCCGACAACCGCGACCCAATGCCTCGATGTGTCGATGCTGAGCTTTGCGGCTACCTCTGCGCGCGACTCTCGGCGATCCCGCGTGGCCGGCAGGCTTAGGCCATTGTTTATCACTGTCGCCTTGCTGCCGAGTGCAGGGTACGAAGTGGCGAGGCTATGGGATGGGAATATCACGTGCGCCGATAGTCGCTTGATTGCGGCGATGTACATGAACTCAGGAAGCAGGGGTGACAATTCAGTGTTGCCTGAAATTGGCTCGTGAATATGCCAGATGTGAGGCCTCCCTGTCAGCCGCGCCGCGACGGCTCCTTCTACGCAGGTGACTGTATTTGTATATACGGCATCAATGGCCTCGCGCTCAATGATTTGCGCGATCGCCCACACTCGCGTCCGGAAGTTTGCAAAGAATCGCCGAATGTGGTGCCAGCGTTCGGCAGGTCGTACATCTGCGACACACGGGAGCCAATGTACAAGCTGTCGACTCGCGACGGACACTTTTGCATTCATCGCGACTCGGCCCAGGTCGCCGACGTCTGGTAATATTAGATATGGAGAAACGCGAAGGCGGTCGATGCCTTCCAATAATGTAAATAGGGTGGTCTGTGCGCCGGCCATTCCACTATCGTGTGACACAAATAGGACACGTAGTATTTTGGAATCATTTTTCACGACCATTGATGACTAATACCAAGATTTACGATGCCTTGCGTGAGGAAGATTTGCAAGGGCGACATCGGACAGGTTACATGCGCTTGGCAACGCTATTACATCATAATGCCAGTCGTCGTCGTGGAGGCCGCCTAGGCAAACATTGGCAGTTTGCTCAATGGCCCGCTTATCGAAGCCAGTCATAAAGTGGCTGAAGTTACCATATTTATTGAACCAGATGTACCGTGTATAATCCAATTCTGACAAGACTTCAAAGTGTTCAAGCCAAGAATATCCCGCTTGCTTGCACAGAATAGGGTGCCATTCAAAAATCACTGCAGATTTGTCAGACGCTAAAATTTCTCGCGATCCCGCAAGGATCTGGCCATCGAGGCCATCAACATCAATCTTGATGAGGTGAATTTTCTCTTTCCGCGAGCTAAGCAAATTATCGAGTGTCGTGCATAAAACCTTTTCGGGGCCCTGTGATGCACTCGAACCAGAGTGATGTCGTACTAGGCTCGAAATCTCTCCATTATTCGATGAGAGCATGGCTTTGTATATTGAGGCCGCGTCCGGCGAATCGAGATTTGCCGCAAGGTAGTTGTAGAATTCTAAATCTCCCTCGATGCAATGAAAGTGTCGAATCATCTTCGGGCAGTTTGCCTGCAGTAATCTAGCTGTATCGCCAATGCCTGCGCCAACATCAACGAAATCTATCGGCCGGCCTAGCAATTCATATATCTGCCAGACCGCCTCTATAAGTGGATTGTTCCAATCTTTGAATCGCCTTGAAAAGATTGGGTAAGCATGACCATAATTCAAGTAAGTCTTCTGGCCATGGATATTGAGACTTACTGTGGAGCCTGAATATATTCCGTCGGCGAATGCTGCTAGTTTATTCCAGACTGAAGCCCATCTGCCATTCTGATGAGGATAGTTGTTCAGCAGTGCGGACCACACTCGCGATGCCGTCTTATTCTCAATCATTTGGAGGGGACGAAAGTGGTTGACCGGTTATTGCTTTGCGCATTGGTCAGGCTCGGCAAGATCCACTCTGTACGTAAACGCACGAAGCCTTCCTCTGACATATCTGCTCGGCTTCCGTGTTTGGCGGTGACAACAAACGGATGAAGGTTTTCAGCATAGAAGATTATGCCATCACCCTGCGCAACGCAGGCTCTAAGCGCATAGCTGCCCGGGAGAAAGGGAAATTGCCGCAAAATGCAACTTACGTCGAATATTTCGTCCGTAATTGTAATTGAGCGAAATTCGGGTCCAGTGTCCTTGCTTGCGAGATATAATAGATCTGGGGTGTGAATTCCAAGTGCAAAGGTGGGGCGTTCAATTGGTCTGTGTATCCGGTACCTGAGCCGCACCGAAATATCTTGACCATGAGTAACAGAATCGACTGAGGCCCCGCCAGCGTCAGCGATGGAAATGTCGAGAAGTTCCACATCAGAGCCGGTATCGCTGTTTACGATACCTTTGGGTCGGTTCTGTTGAAGTTGCAATTGTATCTTTGCATCGCTTTCCTCGAAAAACTGATTACATACCGGCGTCGGTTCGCCGTCGGCGATGAGTTTCCCCCGATTCAGCAAAAGGACGCGACTGCATAGCCGCTCCACTTGCCGAATATTATGACTGACAAGAAGTACCGTTCGCTGTTGTCGCTTGATCAGGGTTTCCATCCGGTCAAAGCATTTTCGCTGAAATGCCAAGTCGCCCACGGCGAGTACTTCGTCGACGATCAATATATCCGACTCAACACTGGTTGCTACTGCAAAGGCTAATTTGACTTGCATGCCTGAGCTGTATCGCTTGACCGGCGTATCGATGAATTCGGTCATCTCGGCAAAGTCGACGATTTCATCGAACTTCCGATCAATCTCCTTCTTCGGCATGCCCAGGATGCTGCCGTTGAGATAGACGTTCTCCCGCCCGGTGAAGTCGGAAACGAAGCCCGCGCCGACTTCGATCAACGGTGCGATGCGGCCATTGACCGTGACGCTGCCGCTGGTGGGCGTGCTGATGCGGGCCAGCATCTTAAGCAGCGTACTTTTGCCAGCACCGTTGTGGCCGATGATGCCGACCACCTCGCCGGGCTCGATTGAAAAGTTCACGTCGTCCAGCGCCTTGAAGAGCGGCGGCTCCTCGACTTGTCGGCCCAGCACGCGCGCACCGGTCTTCAGCAGGGTCTGCTTGACGCTTTGCAGGGCGCCGAGGCGATATTCCTTGGTCAGGTGGCTGACTTCGATGGCGGGCATGGGCTCGGGCTCAGATGACGTCGGCGAAATAGCTCTCGGCGCGCTTGAAGAAACCGTACGAGAGCGGCAGCAGCACGGCGACTAGGACAGCGCCAGGCAGCATCGCGCCCAGGTCAGGCGCCGTGCCACGCAGCACCACGCTCTGGAAGGCGTCGATGATCCCGGCCAGTGGGTTCAGCGTGTACACGGTATAGAGCGTGTGTGACCACGGCCCGGCGGCTTGGTGGTCGAGCAACTTGTCCTTGACCAATTGCAAGGGATACATGACCGGTGACGCGTACATCAGCAGCGACAGAAGCACTGGCAGGGCCTGGCCTACGTCGCGGTAATAGACGTTCAACGCGGCGCCGACAAAGGCGACGGTCAGCGCCGCGAGCACGGTGTACAGGATGATCGGCACGGCCCAGAGGATGTATGGCGTGGGTGCCATGCTGTACCACGCCATCATCGCGGTCAGGATGACCACGTTGATGCCCAGCTCGATCAGCTTCGTGGCCACCGACGTGATCGGAAAGATCTCGCGCGGGAAGTAGATCTTCTTGATCAGCGCCGTGTTGCCAACCACGCTGTTGACTCCGTCGGAAGCCGATTCCTGGAAGAAGATCCAAGGCATCAGCGCCGCGAAGGTCAGGATGGGGTATGGGATGTTGCCGCTGGGTATGCCGACGAAGCTCTTCACCAGCGTGAAGATGAGCATCAGCGTGACCGGCTTGATCACAGCCCAGGCGATGCCCAGATAGGCCTGCTTGTAGCGGATGGTGACGTTCTTCTTCGCGAGCGTCCCGATCAGTTCGCGGTAGGCGAAGAGGTTGGCGATGGCGCTGGTCACTGGCGACTTCCGCGGGTCTGCAAAGCGTTGGTGAAAGTCGGAGCCAGCGCGTCCCCCGATACAGCCCGCCATCGCATGGATCGCCAATAGTCCGCCAATTCCTTACTTCCCGCTCCGATTGCCATCTCAGGCTACTTGAGAAACACTTCCATTGCCCTGAGTCGCATATCGGCCGCTTTGACGTCGGCTTCGATGCCGCAGCCCGGCGTCATGTGCATTGTCGTGTAATCGACATCCTCGCGCGCGCGTCTGAGACTTCCCTGCCGATATCCCTTTGATTTGTTCACGTCGTTGGCGCGGTTCATGAAATTCAATCCATAACAGAAGTGGTTCATAAACACGCCGCAGTTGTTCGGCTGTGTATAGCCGGGTGTGCCTCTGAAGCTCGGGATGAACTGGCCCTGACAGTAATGCGGGAGTTTCATGATTTCCAGAGTGGTCGGCTTGTCAGGATTGACCTGTGCGACAGCGAAATTGGATACAAGGATGAAAGGAAGGGCAGACAGAATCGTCCCGGCATTGCGCGGCCCTGTAAAAGATAACCTCGACATCTACGCCTCCACTCTACAGTTGAGTCTCTCAGACTAAGTTGGAGACCTGCGGTTTCTGCTTCCAGGCCATGCGGACCTTTTGATCAGTTCTTGACTTCGACGCGACCTAAGCCTGCATCGCCGTCATACGTTGTCGCTGCAACCAATGCTCGAGCATGATGAGAACCCAGACCATCTCGCCATAATAGCCGGGGTGCGCAGGCAGATGCTCAGTCAGCAGTGTGCGGATGAACGCGGGCCGAACGATGCCGCGGGTGCCCAAGGATTCCAGTGAATCACTGGCGAACTTCGTTAGCCTCGAGTGCTGCGTCGCCCACACTCCGAACGGCAGCCCGAAACCCTGCTTTTTCTTGGCCAGGATCTCTTCCGGCAGAAACCCGCGCAGCGCCTCTTTGAAGAACCAGCGCAGCTTCAGGCCCTTGAGCTTGTAGTCGGTGGGCAGGCGCAGCGAGAAGTCGACGAGCCCCTGTTCGAGGAACGGAAAGCCCACCGCCACCCCGGCCAGTGCGGTGGTGCTGCAGACCTTGGGCAGGTCGGCCTCGGCCAGTGTGTAGCGCCAGTCGTAGGCGAGCATGCGGTTGAGCGGGCTCGCGCCGGTCGCCCGCTGCCAGACGGCCTGTAGCTGGCGCAGCGGGTCGGCCAGGTCGACTTGTTCCAGGAAGTCGGGCGTAAAGACGTTGGCGATGCCCAGCCGCAGCAGCAGGTTGTACTGCTGCATGCGGTCGGGCAGCGGCACCTTGGCCTGCTCGACGTAGCTGCGGCCCTTGCGCGCCAGCGGCAGGGCGCCCAGCGGGGTGCGTTCTAGCAGCGGCTCCATCAGGCCCTTGCGCAACGCAGCCGGCACGCCGTCGTACCAGCCGAAGACGCGCTGCTTGGCGTAGCGCGCGTTGCCGCCGAACAGCTCGTCGCCGCCGTCGCCGGCGAGCAGCTTGGTCACGCCGTCCTCGCGCGCCATCTTCGCGCAGTAAAACGCCGGCAGCGCCGAGCTGTTGCCGAAGGGCTGGTCGTAGTGCGCTGCCACGGTGGGGATTTCGCTGACCAGATCGTCGGGCGTCACGTAGTACTCGTGGTGCTCGGTGCCGAAGCGCTTGGCGGCGATGCGCGCGAACTGCATCTCGTCGTAGCCTTCCGCCTCGAAACCGATCGAGTAAGTGGCCGCGGGCCGACCAGCCACCTCTCCGATCATCCCGGCCACGGTGGAGCTGTCGGTGCCGCCGCTCAGGAAGCAGCCCGGCTTGCTTCCGTCGAGTTGCGCGGCTACCGCATCGTGCACTAGTTTGCGGAACTCGGCTGCCAGCCGCTCGAACTGTGGGCGGCCCGGCTCGTCGAAGCGCGGCGACCAGTAGGGCGCGACCGTGAGCAGGCCGTTCTCGAAGATCGCGTAATGAGCGGGCGGGAGGCGGTGCACTCCCTTAAAGATCGTGCGCGGCGATGGGACGACGTGGAAGTACAGGTAGTTGAAGATCGCCTGCGGGTCGATCTCGGCGGCCGGCGCCAGGGCCGCCAGCGTGTCTGCGCGCTCGGCGAAGTGCAGTCGGCCGTCGATGATGCGCCAGCACAGGGTGCGGATCGCGAAGCGGTCCACCGCCAGAAAGGTCCGGTCCGTGGCATCGGTCAGGCCAACGGCGAAGTCGCCCTCGACGTCGGCGGCCGCCTGCTGCGAGTCCAGGGCCAGCGCGGCCTGCCAGGCGGCGGCATCGCCCCGCTGGCGCGCCAAGCCGGCCAGCCGAGCATCTGTAAAGCGAGGCTTGCCCAGCGCCAGGGCAGTCTGGGGCAGGACTGAAGAATCAGCCGCATTGGTCGAATCGACGCGGAACACGAGACTGGCTTCGCTCATTGGATCCTGTGTTTCCGGCCAGGGGATTGCACTGGTGGTCAGTGGGCCGATTTGCGATACGCTACGCCTCGCCGGAATCGCGCAACCGGGCCATCAACTGCCGATGGTAGCGGCGCGACAGTGACGGTTCTCCCCGTGAGGGCACCGGTTGCGTGCAAATTCACTGGTTTTTCGCCTTGCTGGCCTTGCCGTGCGCGGCGCGCCAGCCCCGTCTCTGACGCCTTGGCGGCAGCCGGGCTCGACCGCGGTGCCGCATTGACGCTCAAGAACCGTACGGACGAGTACAGGTCGCGGACCACCGCCTTTCGCGCATGACGATTCCAGGCAGGACACTTCGTCAATCGGGCGGGCGTCGAAGTGCAGCCTTCATTGCGCCAAGCCGTCCTTGATCAGCAGCCTGAGAATGGCCTCGGCGGCCAACTTGTGGCCGGCCGATCCCCAGTGTGTGTCGTCGGGCAGGTATACGTCGCGTGTCCCCGCGGCGATGGCATTCGCGATGACCAGATCCAGCCGCGCGTCATCGACCGGAAAATGACCCAACAAGTCGGCCAGCCGGCTCGCGGGCAAAGCGCCTGGGTAGGTCAGCCAGGGCCGGTAGGCACTGGACTTGTCGGGAGCAATGGCCGTCACGAAGCGTGTCGTGCCATTGGCTTCAAAACGGGATGCGAGATTGGCGTAGCCGCAGCGGATCCGAACGAGGTCGGCGTCTTTCCAGGTGAGTTTGCGGAAGTCCCTGCGGTAGACCAGCAGACGATCCGACGCGCGGGAACTGAACAGGTCCGACCGCCGCAACTGAAAGCTCAGTGCATCGGATTCGTACAATCCGGCTTCGCGCAGGATATTCTTCCAAAGCCAGATTCTGGCAAATCCTGGATTGAGTTCAGCGAATCCGATGGCGCGAGAGACGCTCACCGGGCGAGCGTGCGTCGGGATCTGCTTGAGCGGAGTCAATCGAAACGAAGATGCACCCGACGTGCACCGGTCATCATGCGCAGCATATTCATCCTTGAGATCGCGCTCTACGTTGTTCCAGACCACGATCCTTGGCGGTGAGATACGAAACGTCGAGCTCGAAATCAGCCCGTCGAGATCGGCTACGTTTTTGTCGACCGTATGTATCCGCCAGCCCGTACTTGCCGCCAGCAAGTTCTGCCACTGCATCGGGGGGCGTCCGTTTGCGAACGAATCACCGACGACCAGCACATCGGCCCCATGATCGTAGGTGTTTCCCCATGTCGCGAGGAGAGGATGAAATTCATCGATCGGGGTGTTCCAGCCATAGTTTCTCTCTGAAAAACCACCAATTCGCGTCAATTCACCATAAAGGGGTTGCAGCCACCAGACAAGAATCCAGGTGGAGGTGATTGAAGCAATACTGGTCGCGACGACCCAGAGGAAATAGCGCTTGGGGCTCATCAGAACTGGAAGTAGAGAAATTCAGAAATGGCCTCGCCTCGCGTCAACGCGCCCGCGAACATCACCACCGCAGCCAGCACCCAAACGGCGTTCATGCGGAAGCGCATGAAGAAGGGTTGGCGGTCGGTCGGCACGGAGTCCAGTGCCGGTCGAAAGCCAGACAGAATCTCCTGCGTGTTGGGCATCCGCGTTGCTGCCAGTAACAGCGTTCCAATCCAGAGCCAACCCCAAGAATCGGGCACGCCACTGACGGAATTACTCACCGTGTACCCCATGGCATGAATCAATATGGATATTCGCCAATGAACAGTCTCTACCCATGCGGGGGGAAGGACGATGCCATTCGCGCCTGACATGCCTGCCAGCATGTTCAGTGCAGCAGGCAAGGATTCGGCACGGAAAAAGACCCATCCGACGACGACAGCGAGAAACGTGCACAGCCAGGCCAGAGCGCGGGTCCATCCGCGCCCTCCACGCAGTCCGGAGCACCTTGTGACGCCTTCCCACGCGTGATGGATAACCAGGTACAGGCCGTGCAGTCCGCCCCAAATGACGAAGGTCCATCCCGCGCCATGCCACAAGCCACCGAGCAGCATGGTGATCATCAGATTGGCGTAACGGCGCGGCTTGCCCCTACGGTTGCCCCCGAGAGGCACGTAAAGGTAATCCCGCAGAAAGCGCGACAGGGTCATATGCCAGCGCCGCCAGAAATCCGTGATGTTGAGGGCTTGGTAGGGTGAGTTGAAATTGAGTGGCAGGGTTATCCCGAACAGCCTTGAAATGCCGATGGCCATGTCGGAGTAGCCAGAGAAATCGAAATACAGCTGTAAGGAATAAGCTAGCGCTCCCGCCCAGGCTTCAAGAAAACTGAGCGTAGCCCCGTGCCCTGCAGCGGCAAAGACCGGTTTGGCGTAGATCGCCACGCCGTCGGCAAGAACGACCTTCTTCCAGAGTCCGATGGCGAAGATGATGAGTCCGACGGCTAAATTCTCCCAGTTCAAGTGGTAGGTGTCCTTACGGCCAAACTGCGGCATCATCTCCTTGTGATGCAAGATGGGGCCGGCAATGAGATGCGGAAAATAGGTGACGAACAATCCGTAATGGATGAAGTTGAATTCTCGAGCGATGCCGCGCCACGCATCGACGAGGAAAGCGATCTGGGTAAAAGTGAAGAACGAGATGCCCAACGGAAGGATGATCTCGTCGAGTTTCCAGTGCGTGCCGATCATGGCATCGATGGTACCAAGAAAGAAGTTGGTGTATTTGTAATACCCTAGCAGCGCGAGATTCGCTCCAACGCCGAAGGCCAGAAGATAGGCCCGCCGCTGCGCCGCTGCGCCGCTGCGCCGCTGCGCCGCTGGGCGGGTGGCGTCCCGCGCGAGCACCAGCCCCATGCCGTAGTTGAAGAATATCGAGCCAATCAGCAGCCCGACGTAGGCCGGGTTCCACCAACCATAAAAAAACAACGAGGATGCGGTGAGCCAGGTTGCGGCGATACGGTGACTCGAGCGCGCCAACCATAAAAATCCCATCAGCACGATGGGCAAGAAGAGGTAGATAAATTGAGGCGAATTGAAGAGCATTTGTCTGCACCGATTGAATATCGACCCACCCCGCTGAGTGAATATTGACCCAGGGGTAGTGGTGCCGCAACTGACGGTTCCACCTGGCGACGACTGTAGCTGGTTCCTCCGGCTCTATGCCCTTCCGTGTGGAACTTGACTTTACGCGCGATGCCTTGTGACG
>JBBINW010000004.1:0-123103 GCA_037443665.1 Betaproteobacteria bacterium | reverse complement strand
AGCTTCGCGATCAAGGTGCCGATGGTGCCGCTGCACACCTGGCTGCCCGACGCCCACGTCGAGGCGCCGACGGCGGGTTCGGTGATCCTGGCCGGCGTGCTGCTGAAGATGGGCACCTACGGCTTCATGAAGCTCGGCTTCCCGCTGTTCCCCGACGCCACGCACGCGCTGACGCCGCTGCTGATGACGCTGGCAGTGGTCAGCATCGTGTACGGCGCCTGCCTGGCGCTGGTGCAGGACGACATCAAGAAGATCATCGCCTACTCGTCGATCAGCCACCTGGGCTACGTGATGCTGGGCCTGCTCAGCCTGGAACTCACCGGCATCCAGGGCGCGGTGATCCAGATGGTCAGCCACGGTCTGGTGGCGGCCGGCCTGTTCCTGATGGTGGGCATGATCTATGAGCGCTGCCATACGCGCGAGCTGGCGGCCTACGGCGGGCTGGCCAAGCTGCTGCCCGTCTACTCGGTGTTCTTCATGATCCTGACGCTGGCCTCGGTGGGCCTGCCCACGACCAGCGGCTTCACTGGCGAATTCCTGGTCCTGCTGGGCGCCTTCCAGGCCGCCTGGCCGCAGTACCTGGCCGGCTACGGCCTGCCGCTGGTGCTCGCGGTGGCGGCGGTCTCTGGCGTGGTTCTCGGGGCGCTTTACATGCTGCGCTTCGCGCTGACCTTCCTGTACGGCGCGGCCAAGGCGCCGCACAACAGCGAGCAGCACCCGCTGGCCGATCTCAGCGCGCGCGAGAAGACGATCCTCGGCCTGATCGTCGTCGCGGTGTTCGCGCTCGGCCTGTTTCCCGGCGAGCCGATGCGCAAGACCGAGCTCGCCGCCCAGGCTTACCGGCAGCTGGTGAGCACGCCACGCCTGCCCGGGGGAACGCCATGAACAGCCAGGCCGTTCTGACCGCGATGCTGCCCGAGCACCTGCTGCTGCTGGGCATCGTCGTGCTGGTCGGCATGGGCATCGCCGGCCGCTGGCAGCGCGCGACGCTGGCCGTCGCGTTGCTGGCCGTCGCCGGCGCCGCCGTCGCCGCGGCAAGCCTGGCCCTGGCCGGCTACGCGGCAGCGCCGTTCGCGGGCCAGTTCTCGGTCGATCCGGCCACCCTGATGGCCAAGGCCATGGTGCTGGCGCTGGTGCTGCCGGTGTTGCTGATGTCGCGCGACGATTTCATCGACGGCGAGTTCGCGATCCTGGTCCTGTCCTCGCTCTACGGCGTGTGCCTGATGCAGTCGGCCGACAGCTTCCTGACCCTGTTCCTGGGGCTGGAGATCATGTCGCTGCCGGTCTACGCCCTGGTGCTGCTGGCCTACCGCCGGCCGCAGAGTGCCGAGGCCGCGCTGAAGTACCTGGTGCTCGGCGGCGCTGCCAGCGCCACCTTCCTGATGGGCGTCTCGCTGCTGTACGGCAGCAGCGGCTCGATGGGCATCGCCACGTTCGCGCAGGCGCTGGGCGCCACCGACAACCTGTCGCGCGCAGCCGCCGTACTGGTGCTGCTGGCCTTCTTCCTCAAGGGCGCGATCGTGCCTTTCCATACCTGGGCACCCGACGCCTACGAAGCGGCCAGCGTGCCGGTGACGGCCTACATGGCGGTCATCGTCAAGGCGGGCGTGCTGCTCGCCGCGGTGCGCCTGTTCGGGCGTGCCCCGGTGACCACGCCGATGCTCGAGTTGCTGGCCGTGCTGCCCCTTGTCTCCATCGTCTGGGGCAACCTGGCGGCGATGCGCCAGCCCAGCCTGCGACGCATGATCGCCTACAGCTCGGTCGCCCATGCCGGCTACCTCTTCTACGCCATGCTGGGCGACCCGGCCGGTCGCCTGCAGGCGGTGACCTTCTACCTGCTGGCCTACGGGCTGCTGAACCTGCTGGCCTTCGCCGCGCTGCCCGCCGCCGACGACGACCGCGAGCGCGACCGGCTGGACAAGCTCAAGGGCCTGTTCCATCGCGCACCTTTCTCGGCGCTGATGATCGCCGTCGCGATGCTTTCGCTGGCCGGCATCCCGCCCTTCCCCGGCTTCGTCGCCAAGTTCTTGATCTTCAGCAACGTGATGGCCGCCGGCCACACCACGTACGCGGTGCTGGGCCTGCTCGGCAGCTACCTCGGGATCTACTTCTACCTGCGGGTGATCCAGTTCATGTTCATGAGCCCCGGCGCGGTAGTCGCCGCGCCGGGCCCGGCCCGGCGCATCGCGCTGGCCGCGAGCATCGCGTGCCTGTCCGCCGCGGCGCTGGTGGCGGTGTTTCCGGGGTCCTTGCTCGCGCGGTTCTGAGGCTCCGGACGAGGCCGGTGGGCAAGAGGCCCGAACCGCGACACGCACCTGACGCCGTCGCGCCGTGGCGCCACTGCTCGCCGGCAGCCGCTTGACGCGGCTCCTGCGGTATGCGGGCGCGCTCGCGCGTCGTGGTCGTGAGGGTCATCGGAGGTGTGGGATGAGGACATCGCACAGCGGGCTGCGCCGGCGTCTGGCCGGCGGTTGGGGCATCGTGTTCGGGCTCTTGCTGGCCGCACTCGCCGGCTGCGCCTCGATGGAGGCGTCGACGAAGCAACGGCAGGTTGCGTCCCTGCTCGGATTTCTCTTTCCGGGCAAGGAGCAGCCGGCACCGCCGGCCGAGAAGGTCGCCGTCCTGCGCGTACCGTTCAGGGTCGGGATCGCCTTCGTGCCCGACACCGGCAGTGCCGAGTTCCGGCTGTCGGAGACCGACCGGCTCAGGCTGGCCGCCAGGGTGCGCGAAGCCTTCGTCGGTTATCCCTTCGTGACCGAGATCGAGGCGGTGCCGTCGGCCTACCTCGAGCCCGGCGGCGGCTTCGAAAATCTCGACCGCGTCGCTTCGCTGCTGAGGCTGAACGTGATCGCCCTGATTTCCTACGACCAGGTCCAGTACGCCGGCGCCAACCAGTGGTCGTTCCTGTACTGGACGGGCGTCGGGGCCTACGTCATCGAGGGCGACAAGTTCGACGTGCTCACTGCCGTCGAGACCGCGGTCTTCGATATCCCCAGCCGCCGGATGCTGATGCACGCCTCCGGCACCTCGACGATCAAGGGCGAAGCCACCTGGGTCGGCTTCGCCGAGCGTTCACGTCAAGCGCGAACCGAGGCGTTCGGTGCTGCGGTCCAGCAGATGATCGGCAACCTGAGCCATGAGATCCAGGCGTTCCGCGAGCGTGCGCCGTCGGACCCGATGATTCGCCTGGTGCTGCCGCCGGGGTATAAGCCGGGCCCGGCGGCGAGCGCACCTGCGCACTGAAGGCGCCCCACTCGCAAGGACTCCGGACCGGAGTTCAGCCGAACAATCGCGCCAGCACCGCACCGGCCGCGAGCAGTGCCGCGAACTGGAGCTCGAGCTTGAAGGTGCGGAACAGCACCTGGTTGAAGGCGACACCGCGCGGGCAGGTCAGGAATGCGTGGCGCAGTTGCAGCGCGGCAGGGCCCAGCACCAAGGGCAGCAGCAGCGCCGGTGACCCGGCCACGAGGGCCATCACCGGCAGCAGCACGAACGGCACCAGCAGCAGCACCGTGTAGAAGCGGCCCGAGCCGGCCTCGCCGACGACCACGGCGAACGTGCGGCGGCCGACCTGGCGGTCGTGCGCGATGTCGCGGTGGTTGTTCACCGCCAGTGCCGCCGCGGCCAGCCCGCCGATGGCCACCGCGGCCAGCACGCCGGCGGCATCGATGCTGCCGGTGAGCACCCATTCGCTGCCGATCACCGCCACCAGACCGAAGAAGACAAACACCGTGAACTCACCGTACGGCGTGTAGGCGATCGGCCGCGGCCCTCCCATGTACGCCACGGCTGCGAGCAAGGACGACACGCCGATGGCCAGCACGGGCCAGCCCCGGTGGGCCGCCAGCGCCAGCCCCAGGCTGGTGGCCAGCACCGCCAGCAGGACGATCGCCAGCCGCACCTGCCCGACGCTCAGCCAGCCGTTGGCGGTGGCCCGCGGCAGCCCCGTGCGCGTGCCGCTGCGGTCACCGCCGCGAACGGTGTAGCCGACGTCGTTCTGCATGTTCGTGATGACCTGCATCAGCAGCGACGCGCCGAGCACCAGCGATGCGGCCACCGGATCGATCGCGCCCGTGCGCAGGAAGCCCAGCGCCGCGCCGACCAGCACCGGGCTGATCGCCACCAGCAGCGTGCGCGGCCGTGTCGCGACCGCCCAGGCCTGCAGCGACCCGCTGGCAATCGACGCGGCGCCGCTCATTGGCCGCCCGCCCCCGGCGCGCCTTTGCACCACACGCCCCTGAAGCACTCGATCACCCTCCGGGCCTGGGCTTCGGCAAGCCGAGCCTGCCGGCTCGGCTCGGCCTGCAACCCGACCACTGGCGGGGCCGCGCCCGTGCCGCCGAACACGCTCTGCACCGATTCCTCCGCCGCTTGTGCCTGCATGCGCTGCATCTCTTCCATCACCGCCAACACTGCCTCCACCAACGCCAGGGAGTGCGTCGCGATCACGCGCGAGCAGCCGCACCCGGCGGGAGCAATGTACCGCGGATCGGCGCCGCCCCAGCCGCCTTCATCGATGGGCACGGCTGGGCGGGCGGCGGCGCGGCGCGGTCTCTCGGCTTGGCTCTGCGGGCTCATCCGACGGATCGTCGCAGCGCCCGCGGGGGCCGGGCTTGACCCGAATCAAGCGCCTGGGCCGCAGTCGCCCGCTTTCACGCAAAGTACCGACGGCAGCCGCGCACCGAACCGCCTGGGGTCGAAGCGGACGATCGGGGCCTTCACGGCACCAGCACCGCGGCACCGTCGAAGCGCCCCGCACGCAGGTCGGCCAGGGCCTCGTTGGCCTGCTGCAGCCGGTAGCGCCGGGTCTGGGTCACGACGCCGACTTGCGGTGCGAGAGCCAGGAAGTCCAGCCCGTCCTGGCGCGTCAGATTGGCCACCGACACCAGTTGCCGCTCTTCCCAAAGCAGACGGTAGGGGAAGGCCGGGATGTCGCTCATGTGGATGCCGGCACACACCACGCGGCCGCCCTTGCGCACGGCCCCCAGGGCCACCGGCACCAGGGCGCCGACCGCGGCGAAGATGATCGCTGCATCGAGCGGCTGCGGCGGCCTCTGGTCCGAGCCACCGGCCCAGCTCGCGCCCAGGCGGCGTGCGAACGCCTGGGTGCCGGTGTCGCCCGGGCGCGTGAAGGCAAACACCCTGCGGCCCTGCCAGACGGCGACCTGGGCGAGGATGTGCGCCGCGGCGCCGAAACCGTACAGGCCCAGCGTCTGGCCGGGTCCGGCGATGACCAGCGAGCGCCAGCCGATCAGGCCCGCACACAGCAGCGGCGCCAGCGCCTCGTCGCTGCTGGCCTCGCCGAGCGGAAACGCGAACCGCGCGTCGGCGACGACGGCGGTGGCGAAACCGCCATCGCTCGTGTAGCCGGTGAACAGCGGCTGGTCGCACAGGTTCTCGCGCCCATCGACGCAATACGGGCAGACGCCACAGGTGTGCCCCAACCACGGCAGCCCGACGCGCTGGCCCAGGCGCAGGCCATCGACGCCCGGGCCCAGCGCGTCGATCCGGCCGACGATCTCGTGGCCGGGGATGATCGGCAGCACGGGGTCGGGCAGATCGCCATCGACGACGTGCAGGTCGGTGCGGCAGACGCCGCAGGCCGCCACACGCACCCGGATCTGGCCGGGTCCCGGCTCGCGATCAGGCAGTTCGGTCCAGCGCAGCGGCGACCCGATGCGGTTCAACACCATCGCGTGCATGACGAACTCCGGTCGAGCGTGCGTTGACGCATTCTGCGCGCCCCGCGGCCACGAACCCCTAGCGTTGCTTGGCGCGCCGCGCCGGCGGCGCCGCGAACGCGGCACGCTGGCGCGCCGTCTGCTCGAGCTGGCGCGCGATGCAGCCGCAGACCAGGTCGCACAGCCGATAGACCGAGGGGTCGGCGATGCGGTAGTAGGCGCTGTTGCCGCGGCTCTCGCGCGTGACCAGCCCGTGCTGGGTCAGCAGCGCGAGGTGGCGCGAGATGTTGGCCGAACTGAAGCCGCACAGCTGCGCCAGTTCGCCCACGCTGCGTTCCTGCTGGCGCAGCAGGTTGAGCACCTGCAGCCGCGTCGGCTCCGACAGGGCCTGGAAGTACGACGCCACCTGGGCCAATGCTTCGTCTGGGAGACCTTCCATGCCGGGACAGCTCGGGGGTTGCGCTGTGCTGATCATGCCGTGCCACCACCTTTCTGGCTCGCGATTGCGTAATCTGGTACTTGACTATTTAACTACTTGCGCAAATAATAGTCCATAATCCGTTGCTGTTCCAGTCCTTTTCGACGCCGGCCTGGACCCCAGATGAGAGCAAACGCATGATCAAGACGACGACGCTGGTGGCCGCCCTGGCCGCCGCCATCCTGACGTTCGGTCCCGGGCTGCCCCGCGCGACGGCTGCGGCCGAGCTGCCCAGCGTGCCCGCCGCCGGTGCCGCGAGCACCGCCACGGCGGCCTTCGACGGCGTCGTCGAGGCGGTGCGCCAGACCGTGATCGCAGCCCAGGTACCGGGCGCCGTGGTCGAGCTGGCCGTGCACGCCGGCGACCGGGTGCAAGCTGGCCAGTTGCTGCTGCGCATCGACGCCCGCAGCGCGAGCCAGAGCGCGCTGGCCAGCGACGCCCAGGTGCAGGCTGCGCGCGCGCAGCTCGACGTCGCCGCGCGCGAATACGAGCGCCAGCAGCGCCTGTACCAGAAGAACTACATCAGCCAGGCCGCGCTCGAGCAGGCCGAGTCGGCCTACAAGGCGACGCAGGCGCAGGTCAAGGCGCAGCTGGCGCAGGCCGACGTCGCGCGCACGCAGACCGGGCTGCACGTGGTGCGCGCGCCGTACGCCGGCATCGTCGCCGAGGTCCCGGTGGCCTTGGGCGACATGGCGATGCCCGGCCGGCCGCTGCTGACGCTGTACGACCCGGCGGCCCTGCGCGTGACGGCCTCGGTGCCGCAGACCGTGGCCGCACAGATCGTCCCCGGCCGCCTGCCCGAGGTCGAGCTGCCGGGGCTGCCCGCCGCCAGCCGCCGCGTGACACCGACCGCGCTGCAGATCCTGCCCACGGTCGATGCCGCCACCCACACCATCGAGTTGCGCGCCAGCCTGCCCGCCGGCGTGGCCGGCGCCGCGCCGGGGCTGTTCGCGCGGCTGTGGCTGCCACTGGGTGCCGAGGCCGGCGTGGCGGCCCCGGCCCCCGTCTCGGTGCCCCTGCAGGCGGTCGTTCGACGCGCCGAGATGACAGGCCTGTATGTGCTCGACAGCGCCGGCCACCCGCTGCTGCGCCAGGTGCGCCTCGGGCCGGTCGCCGGCGACCACGTACAGGTGCTTTCCGGCCTCTCCGCCGGCGAGCGCGTGGTCACCGACCCGCAGGCGGCCGCGGCCCAGGCCCGCTAAACGCGCCGCCATGAGCCACCCGCACCCCACCCCCCGGCTCGGCATCTCCGGCCGCATCGCCGCCTTCTTCCAGGCCGCCAGCATCACGCCGCTGCTGGCGCTGCTGGCGCTGCTGCTCGGCGCCTTCGCGGTGCTCGTGACGCCGCGTGAGGAAGAGCCACAGATCAACGTGACGATGGCCAACGTGCTGATCCCCTTCCCCGGGGCGTCGGTGCGCAACGTCGAGCAGATGGTCGCCGGCCCGGCCGAGCAGGTGCTGGCGCAGATCTCGGGCATCGAGCACGTGACCTCGGTCTCGCGCCCGGGGCTGGCCATCCTGACCGTCCAATACAAGGTCGGCGTGCCGCGCATCGAGGCGCTGGTGCGCCTGTACGACACCGTCAACTCGCACGCCGACTGGTTGCCCAAGGGCCTGGGCGTGCTCGACCCGATCATCAAGCCCAAGGGCATCGACGACGTGCCCATCGTCACGCTCACGCTGTACAGCAAGAACGCCGCCACCGGCGCCTTCGACCTCGAGCGCGTCGCCCACAGCATGGAGACCGACCTCAAGCGCGTCAGCGGGACGCGCGAGGTCACGACCATCGGCGGGCCGGGGCGCGCGGTGAACGTCGAGATCGACCCCGCGCGCATGGCCGGTGCGGGCGTCACCGTGACCGACCTGCGCCAGGCGCTGCAGTCGGCCAATCTCGGCCTGCCCGTCGGCGACCTGGTCGGCGGCAACCGCGCGGTGGCCGTGGAGTCCGGCCCCTTCCTGCGCCAAGCCAGCGAGGTCGGCGACCTGGTCGTCGGCGTGCACGCCGGCAAGCCGGTGTTCCTGCGCGACGTGGCGACGGTGCGCGACGGCCCGCCCACGCCCGAGCGCTACGTCTGGACCGGCGTGCCGGCCAAGGACGGTGCGGCGGCGGCCGAGTACCCGGCGGTGACGATCAGCGTGACCAAGAAACCGGGCGAGAACGCGATCGACGTCGCCGACGTGGTGATGCAGCGCGTGGCCCTGCTGCGCAACACCGTGATCCCGGCCGACGTGCAGGTCGCCGAGACCCGCAACTACGGCGCCACCGCCAACGACAAGGCGGTCAAGCTGATCGAGAAGCTGCTCTTCGCCACCGCCTCGGTGGTGGCGCTGGTGTTCATCGCGCTCGGCCGGCGCGAGGCCGCCATCGTCGGCAGCGCGGTGATCCTGACCCTGATGGTGACGCTGTTCGCTTCCTGGGCCTGGGGCTTCACGCTCAACCGCGTCTCGCTGTTCGCGCTGATCTTCTCGATCGGGATCCTGGTCGACGACGCGATCGTGGTCGTCGAGAACATCCACCGCCACCAGCAGCACCACCCCGGCCTCTCGCTGTTCCAGCTGATCCCGGGCGCGGTCGACGAGGTCGGCGGCCCGACCATCCTGGCCACGCTGACGGTGATCGCGGCGCTGCTGCCGATGGCGTTCGTGTCGGGTCTGATGGGGCCGTACATGAGCCCGATCCCGATCAACGCGAGCATGGGCATGGTGCTGTCGCTGGCGGTCGCCTTCATCGTCACGCCCTGGCTGGCGCGGCTGTGGATGAAGGCCGTGCCGGCGCCTGCCGCCGGCACCGAGGACCACGCCGTCCACGCTGGCGGCCATGGCTTGGCCGGCAAGCTCGGGCCGGTGTTCCAGCGCCTGTTCCGCCCGTTGCTCGACGACCGGCACGGCGCGCGCAACCGCGGCCTGCTGTGGCTCGGGGTGGCCGTGCTGATCGCGGTCTCGCTGGTACTGCCGGCGACCGGCCTGGTCGTGCTGAAGATGCTGCCGTTCGACAACAAGTCGGAGTTCCAGGTCGTCGTCGACATGCCCGCGGGAACGCCCGTGGAGCAGACCGCGGCCGTGCTGCACGAGCTCGGCGCGTACCTGGCCACCGTGCCCGAGGTCACCGACTATCAGGCCTACGCCGGCACCGCCGCGCCGATCAACTTCAACGGCCTGGTGCGCCAGTACTACCTGCGAGCCGGCGGCGAGGTCGGCGACCTGCAGGTCAACCTGGTCGACAAGCACCACCGCAGCGATCAGAGCCACGCCATCGCGATGCGCGTGCGGCCGGCGCTGCAGAAGATCGGCCTGCACCTGGGCGCCAACGTTAAGGTCGTCGAGGTGCCACCGGGTCCGCCGGTGCTCTCGCCGATCGTGGCCGAGATCTACGGCCCCGAGGCCGCCGGCCGCCAGCAGGTGGCCAAGGCCGTGCGCGCGGTGTTCGAGTCCACGCCCGGCATCGTCGATGTCGACGACAGCAGCATCGCGGTGGCGCCCAAGAAGCTGCTGATCGTCGATCGGCGCAAGGCGGCGATGCTGGGCGTGCCGCAGCAGGCCGTCGTGACCACGCTGCGCGCGGGCCTGGCCGGCGAGGCCACGGCCTACCTGCAGGACGAGACCAAGTACCCGGCCGCCGCCACGATCGAGCTGCCCGCCGACCGCCAGGGCGACCTCGGCACGCTGCTGCAGCTCGCGGTGCGCAGCGCCGCCGGCCGGCTGGTGCCGATCCGCGAACTGGTCACGGTGAGCGACACGCTGCGCGAGCAGCCGGTCTATCACAAGGACCTGCTGCCGGTGAACTTCGTCGTCGGCGACATGGCCGGCAAGCTCGACAGCCCGCTTTACGGCGTGTTCGAGATGCGCAGCCGGATCAAGGACATCGCCACCCCGGGCGGCGGCAAGCTCGCCGAGAACTGGATCCACCAGCCGACGGACGAATACCGCGCCTACACGCTGAAGTGGGACGGCGAGTCGCAGATCACCTACGAGACCTTCCGCGACATGGGTGCGGCCTACGCCGTCGGCCTGGTCCTGATCTACCTGCTGGTGGTGGCGCAGTTCGGTTCGTACCTGACGCCGCTGATCATCATGGCGCCGATCCCGCTGACGATCATCGGCGTGATGCCGGGCCACGCGCTTCTGGGCGCGCAGTTCACCGCCACCAGCATGATCGGGATGATCGCGCTGGCCGGGATCATCGTGCGCAACTCGATCCTGCTGGTGGACTTCATCAACCTGCAGGTGCGCCAGGGCGTGGACTTCAAGCACGCCATCGTCCACTCGGCGGTCACGCGGGCGCAGCCCATCGTCCTCACCGGCCTGGCGGCGATGCTCGGCGCCTTCTTCATCCTCGACGACCCGATCTTCAACGGGCTGGCGATCTCGCTGATCTTCGGCATCTTCGTCTCCACCGTGCTCACGCTGGTGGTGATCCCGGTCCTCTATTTCGTGGCCTACCGCCATCACCTCGGCGCCCTGACCGGCAACGCCGACGCGGATTCCCCTTCCCCCACCTCGCAAGGAGCTTGACATGACCACCTGGCAAACCGTTCGCGTCGTCGCCGGTCTCTTCATCCTGATCTCTCTGGCCCTGGGCACGCCCGGCAGCCCGCTGTTCGTCAACCCCTGGTGGCTGGCCTTCACCGCCTTCGTCGGCGTCAACCTGCTGCAGAGCGGGCTCACGAAGTGGTGCCTGATGGAGACCATCCTGCGCAAGCTCGGCCTGCGCCCGGGCGTCTGACCGGGCGCCCTTCTTTTCCGGAGAACCCACCATGAACCTCGTCTGCCCCGCCTGTGGCACGACCAACCGGGTGCCCGAAGCCCGCCTGCACGACCAGCCGGTGTGCGGGCGCTGCGGTGCCGAGCTGATGTCCACCAAGCCGGTGGCGCTGACCGACGCCACTTTCCCGGCCTACGTCGCCGGCACCGAACTGCCGGTGCTGGTGGATTTCTGGGCCGACTGGTGCGGCCCGTGCAAGATGATGGCGCCGCATTTCGCCAACGCGGCCACGCAGCTGCCCGACGTGCGCTTCGCCAAGCTCGACACCGACGCCAACCCGCAGGCGAGCAGCTCGTACCGCATCCGCAGCATCCCGACGATGATCCTGTTCCGCGGCGGCCAGGAAGTGGCGCGCCAGTCGGGCGCGATGGCCGCCGGCGACCTCGTGCGCTGGGTCCAGGCCCAGGCCGCGCGGGCAGGCGCCTGACGATGGGCCGCGATCGCCGCCTCATGCGCAGCGCACTCGCTGCCGCCGCGTCGGCGGTGGTCTCGCTCGCCGCCGCGCTGCCGACGGCCGCCGGTGCCACCGACCTGGTCCGGGTCTGGCAGGCCGCGGCGCAGAACGACCGTGACCTCGACGTCGCCAACGCCGCCCATGCCGCCGCGCAGCCGCGGCGCGACCAAGCCGGCGCGCTGTGGCGGCCCAACGTCGGCCTGACCGCCGCCGTGGGCGTCGGCCGCAGCCAGACCGAGACCACGGGCGCCCAGTTCAGCGCCCCGGGGCTGGGCACCTCGGCCGGCGTTGACTTCGACACCTCGGTCAACCACGGCACCGCGGGGCGCTGGGCACTGCAGGCGGTGCAGCCGCTGTACAACCCCGAGCGCCGCGCCCAGCAGCAGCAGCTCGGGCTGTCGGTGGACCTCGCGGACCTGCAGTGGCAGACGGCACGCCAGACACTGATGCTGCACACGGCCGAGCGCTACTTCGACCTCGCGCTGGCGCAGGAATCGCTGCGCGTGCTGCAACGCCAGCAGGAGTCGGTCGAGCACGCCGCCGCCGAGGCGCAGGACCGCTTCAAGCTCGGCAGTGCGCCGATCACCGACACCCATGAGGCGCAGGCCCGGCTGGCCGCGATCCGCGCCCAGGTGCTGGCAGCGCAGACCGATCTTCAGGTCAAGCGCGACCTGCTCGCCGACAGCACCGCCCTGCCCGCGGCCACGCTCAGCGCGGAGTTGCCGCGGCCCGAGGGGGCGATCCCGCCGCCCCGTGCGCTCGAAACCTGGATCGCCGAGGCCTTGGCCGGCAACCCCGGGCTGCGCATGCAGCAGCTCTCGTTGGAGATCGCGCGCCAGGAGACGTCCAAGTTCGGCGCCCGCGCCGCGCCCACCGTCGACCTGGTGGCGCAGGCGGGCCGCGACCGTCTCAGCGGCAGCGGCGACTTCGGCTCGGCCAGCAACACTGCCACCAACGGGATGATCGGCATCCAGGTCTCGATCCCGCTGTTCACCGGCGGCTACCGCGACGCCAAGCGCGAGGAAGCCGAGCGCCTGGCTGCCAAGGCCATGGCCGAGGTCGATCGCACGCGTCAGCAGGTGGCGCAGCAGGTGCGCGCCACGTGGCGCGGCCTGGCCGTGGGCGCCGAACGGGTGCAGGCGCTGGAGCAGTCGCTGAAGGCGAGCGTCGAGCGCGTCGATGCGACCCGGCTCGGCCACGAGGTCGGCCAGCGCACGACGCTGGACCTGCTCGGCGCCGAGAACGACCAAGCCGCGGCGCAACTCGCACTGGCGCAGGCGCGGGTCGGCCTGCTGCTCGACAGGCTGCGCCTGGCCGCGCTCACGGGCCAGCTCGATGAAGGTGCCTTGCGCTCGGCCGACGCCGAACTCGCGCCGACCCCGTGAGCTGGCGACGCCGCTTCCTTCGCGGCGGCAGCGGGCACCGGCCCGGGTCGTGACGCTCGGCGACGGAGTCACCGAGCCTTCGTGCCGCCCAGATCCGCGTAGGCGGATCTGGGCGGCAATCAATGTTGCAGCTTGAAGATGCCGACCAGTTCGGCCAGCCGCCGCGACTGTTCCTTCAAGGACTCGGCGGCCGCCGCCGACTCCTCGACCAGCGCAGCGTTCTGCTGTGTCATCTGGTCAAGCTGCGTGACCGCGACGTTGACCTGGCCGATGCCCTCGGACTGATGCGACGCCGACGAGGTGATCTCGCCGATGATCGCTGTCACGCGCTGCACCGAGGCCACGATCTCGCCCATCGTCGCGCCGGCGTCGGCGACCAGGCTCGTGCCCGACGCGACCTTCTCGACGCTGGTGCCGATCAGGGCCTTGATCTCGCGTGCCGCGTCGGCGCTGCGCCGGGCGAGCTGGCGCACCTCGCTGGCCACGACGGCGAAGCCGCGGCCCTGCTCGCCGGCGCGCGCCGCCTCGACCGCGGCGTTCAGCGCCAGGATGTTGGTCTGGAAGGCGATGCCGTCGATCACGCCGATGATGTCGGCGATCTTGCGCGAGCTGGCCTGGATGCCCTCCATCGTCGAGACCACTTGCGCCACGACCGTGCCACCGCGTTCGGCCACCCGCGCCGCCGACGACGCGAGCTCGTTGGCTTCGCGCGCCGAGCTGGCCGACTGCATGACGGTGCCGGTGAGCTGTTCCATCGAGCTGGCCGTCTGCTGCAGGCTCGAGGCCGCCTCTTCGGTGCGGCTGCTCAGGTCCTGGCTACCGTCGGCGATCTCGCTGCTGGCGGTGGCGATGCTCTCGGTGGATCGGCGCACGTCGAGCACCAGGCCCTGCAGGCGCTGCTGCATCTCGCCCAGCGCGATCAGCATGCGCCCGATCTCGTCGTCGCGCGCGGCCGGGACCGGCGTGGCCAGGTCGCCCTCGGCAATGCGCCGCATCGCCGATTCCACCTCGCGCAGGGGCCCGAGCAACGAACGCCCCGTCAGCCAGGCGACCAGTGACAGCACGATCAAGCACACGCCCGCGGTGGCGATGCCGATGCAGAGCATCGTCCGGCTCTCCGCCTGGCTCGCCTCGTAGCTCGTCTGCGCGGCGGCCTCGGTGATCGGGATCAGCGCCTCCAGCGGCTTGACGATGCCCACCTGCAGCACCGGCCAATCGTCCTCGAGCACGCTCGTCAGGGCGTCCTTGCTCTTGGCCTCGTACGCCTGCTCCAGCTTGGCCAGCGTGCCGTCCACCAGGCCCCATTTCTGCTTCAGCTGCTGGAACGCCTGCAACGAATCGCCCTTCGTGAAGGCGTCGGCGGCGCGAGGCTCTAGGTTCGTCCACTGTGCGGCCAGGGTCTTGCGCATCTCGCGCACGTCGTTCAGCGAGCCCGGGACCGGGATCTGGTCGAGCAGCACGGCGGCGGCGCGGAAGCGCACCTCGAGCAGGCCGTTGTCGATCTGCTGCAGCTTGACCATCGACTCGATGTCGCGCTCGTAAAGCGCCTGCAGCGCGCGCCGGTTGACCTGGTTGGACGCGATCGCCAGCGAGGCCAGGGCACAGATGCCGAGCACCGCCAGGCCGGCCAGCGCGATCAGCCGCCCCTTCATCGAGATCTGCAAGGCCACTTGGCTCTCCCCGTTTACTGCTGGAAGGATCGGGCGATCACTGCGTCGGCAGGCCCTTGCTGCTCCACTCCGGGAAGCCGCCGCGGAACCAGTAGACCTTCGTGTAGCCCGCCTTGACCGCGGCCACCGAGGCCTTGTAGCTCTTCCAGCACTCGGGCCCGTTGCAGAACACGACCATCGGTGCGCTCTTGTCGGCCGGCAGCTTGCTCAGGTCGAAGTGGTCCTGGCTGGCGTCGAACGCCGGGTCATGGGCGCTCTTTTCCTTGTACGGCACGTTGATCGCGCCCTTGATGGTCTTCTCGGCATATTCGGCCGCGACCCGGGCGTCGATCATCGGCGCGCCCGCGTCGTGCAGCTTCTTGGCTTCGTCGGCGGTCACGACCTTCGTTCCGGCCAGCGCCGCCGGTGTGTCGGCCGCCAGCGCCGGTGCGGCCAGCACGAACCCGAAGGCCAGGGAGAGGATGCCTCGCATCCAGTTGCGCTTGTTCATGATGTGGTCCTTTGGCAAGTGAGGATGAAGATCTCGGCTGCCGCACGCGTCGGCACGGCCTGACAGGCGGCACGCCGGTCATGGCAGGTTATCGGGGCCTGGTCGCACGACTTGAGGCCCGCGAGGCGTGAATTCCGACCTCGACACGCAGAGGGCCCGGCACGTGGCCGAAAGGCACCGGCCGGGCGGGCTGCCGCGGCGGCGACACCTGCGGCACGGGTTTGTCCTAGCCGGCACGGGGGAATATCCGGCGCCACAAGGCCCTCTTTGACTGCAACATGCGCCACTCCATGTTCGGTGCCAGAGAACGCCAGTACAACGGTTGGGTCCGAGACCACTACCGCTTCCTCTTGCGCAGCGCCTGGGCGCTGACCGGCAGCCGGGCGGTCGCCGAAGAACTGGTGCAGGACTGCTTCGAGCTGGCCTGGCGCCACATGGACCAGCTGCAGCAACCGGCGCTGGCGCGGCCCTGGCTGTTCCAGATCCTGCGCCGCGAGGCCCTGCGCCACCTCGCGCCGGCGGGGAGCCCGCGCTTCGAGCCCTACGACGAAACGCGGGACGAACGGGCCGGCGCCGACGCCGTCGCCGCCCTCGAGCAGCGCATGGACATCCTGGCCGCGCTGCAGACGCTGGCGCCGATCCACCGCGAGGTGCTCACGCTGTTCTACTTCGAGGACATGCCGGTGGCCGAGATGGCGATCGCGCTCGAGGTTGCCCAGGGCACCGTGCTGTCGCGGCTGAGCCGGGCGCGCGAACTGCTGCGCCAGCGCATGGCGCCGCATGGCGCCACGGCCATGCCGTCGGCCCGCGTCCTGGATTTCCCGGGCCACGCCGCGCGCGCCGGCGGCAGCGATTGATCCGACTCAAGCCGTGATGAACACACGACCCCGCCCCGAACCACCGCAAAGCCCGCGCTGGGACGCGGCCGATTTCGAATACGCCGCCTTGCTCAAGGGCGCGACCGACGCCGGCGCGGCCCCCGCCGGGCTGCTGCGGCCGATCCCCTGGCACCGATCGATCTGGGCACCGGTGGCGGCCGCGCTGCCGCTGGCACTCGTCGTCTGGGGCCTGGTGGCCTGGATCGTGCCACCGCAGGTGGTGCGCGACGCGATGGTCCACGAACACCGGGAAGCCACGCTGCGCGGCGACTTCCAGCCCGACAAGGCCGCGTTGCTGGCCGCTCTGGGCCTGCCTGCGGGAACCACGCTGCCCGGGCTGGTGCAGCTCCAGCGCCCCTGCGACGTCGCCGGCCGCAGCGCCTTCCACGTCACGACCTTCATCGAGAAGGGCGGCGGCATGGTCACGATGCTGGCCTTCGACAAGCCGCTGCCCGAGTTGCACGTTGGCGAGCATGGCCGCTGGCTGGGCCGCTACTGGCGGGTGGCGTCGGAGGCTGGCGGTCACACCGTGCTGCTGCTCGCCGACAACGCGCAGGTCCTGGCCGAAACCCAAGCCTTTCTCCACCGCGGCTGACCCGGCCGCATTCGTCCCGCTCCCACCCAACGACATCAGGAGATGGCATGAAAAACCCCCCCGACTCCATGCGCCGCCGCCTGCTCGCCGGCGGCGCAGGCCTGCTGGCCGGCGGCGGTCTGGCCAGTTTGAGCCGGGCCGCGTTTGCCGAGCCGCCCACGATCGAACTGCCGATCGCCAACGGCACCCGCTACCTGGAGTCCTTCCCCGAGAAGCGCCAGATGATCGTGCTGACGACGCGGCCGCCTCAGCTGGAAACCCCGTTCGCGATCTACAACGACGGCCTGCTCACGCCCAACGACGCGTTCTTCGTCCGCTACCACAACAACGGCCTGCCGACTTCGATCGACGGCGACAAGCACGTCATCAAGATCGGCGGCAACTCGGTGGGCAAGCCCTACGAGCTGACGATGGCCGAGCTGAAGAGCGGCTTCAAGCCGGTCGAACTGGTGGCCGTCAACCAGTGCTCGGGCAACAGCCGCGGCCTGTTCACGCCGCGCGTAACCGGCGGTCAGCTCACCAACGGCGCGATGGGCAACGCGCGCTGGCTCGGCGTGCCGCTGAAGGACGTTCTGGCGCGGGCCGAGCCGAAGAACACGGCGCGCCAGGTCACCTTCGACGGGCTCGACTTCGCGCTGAAAGGCGGCGGCGACCTGATCAAGGCGCTGGACATCGGCCACGCGATGGACGGCGAAGTCATGATCGCCTACCAGATGAACGGCGCCGAACTGCCGTTCCTGAACGGTTTCCCGGTCCGCCTCGTGGTCCCCGGCTACTACGGCACCTACTGGGTCAAGCACCTGTCGGCGATCGAGGTCATCGACCACGAGTTCGACGGCTTCTGGATGAAGCCGGCCTACCGCATCCCCGACAACGACTGCGCCTGCGTCGAGCCGGGCACCGCACCGGCCGCAACGCGGCCGATCGGCCGCTTCGACGTGCGCTCGTTCATCACCTCGCTGGCCAGCGGCCAGCAGGTGGCGACCGGCAAGCAGCTCACGGTGCGCGGCATCGCTTTCGACGGCGGGCAGGGCATCCGCGAGGTGGCCTACTCGACCGACGGCGGCAAGTCGTGGCGCGAGGCGACATTGGGCGAGGGCCTGGGCCGCTACTCGTTCCGCGAGTTCACGTTCCCGTTCCGTCCCGAGAAGAGCGGGCCCCACGACCTTCGCGTGCGAGCCTGGAACCGCGCCGGCGCGAGCCAGCCGATGGAAGCGCTGTGGAACCCCGCGGGCTACATGCGCAACGTGGTCGAGAGCATCGTGGTCAACGCCGCCTGAGGAGCACAGCAGACATGAACGGCAAATTCCTCGTCGTCGCCGCCGTCGCGGCGGCCGGGCTGGGCGCGGCCGGCATCGCGCTGGCCACCGTGAAGAACTACCAGGCGCCGCCCGACACCGTGATGCTCACCCCCAGCGACCTGCCCGGCTATGCCAAGGCGCAGGCCAACTGCACGAGCTGCCACTCGGCCGAGTACATGCGCTACCAGCCGCCCAACGCCTCGCGCGCCTACTGGGACGCGATGGTCCACCGCATGAAGGCGGTGTTCCGCGCACCGGTGGAAGACGCCGACATCCCGGCGATAATCGAGTACCTTTCGGCCACCTACGGCAACAAGCAGTCCAAGTGACGAGGCCGCGGCCGCCCGCGCAGCAGGCTCGGCGCGGGCGGCTCGGCGTTCGCTCGCATCGCCCGACCGGAGCGCTTCCGGCGACCTCCTCGACACCAGGACAGACACCATGACAAGACACCCACGCCGACATCTGCTCGTCAACGCCGCCGTGGCGGCCTTCTCGCTCGTCGCCCTCGCGCCCGCCGTCGCCCAGACGGCGGCCAGGCAAAAGGCCGTGTTCCAGGTCAGCGACGCCGATCCGGCGAAGTGGAACCTGACGCTGAACACCGTCAAGAACGTGGCCAACGAACTCGGCGCCGATGCGGTCGAACTCGAGATCGTCGCCTTCGGCCCGGGGATCGGCATGCTCAAGGGCGGCTCGCCGGTGGCCGCGCGCATCACCGAGGCCGTCAAGAGCGGCGTCAAGGTGGTGGCGTGCGAGAACACGATGAAGGCGCAGCACCTGGTCTATGCCGACATGCTGTCCGACATCGGCTACGTGCCGGCGGGCGTCGTCGAACTGATGAAGAAGCAGCACGAGGGCTTCGCGTACATCAGGCCCTGAGGCCCCGAGGCCCCCAAACCAGTGTCCCGCGCTCAGCCGCCCGACTCGCAGGGGATCGGGCCGGCGCCTACCCGCGATGCGACGGCCGCCGATCCGGGTCGCCGCTTGACCAGGGTCAGCTCGTTGCGACCGTCTTCGCACACCCGGTAGTCGATGCGGTCCACCAGGCGGCGCAACAGCGGCAGGCCGTAGCCGCCCGGCGCCTCGCGCTGCAGCGGCGACTCGCCCAGGGGTCGATCTTCCTGCCGGGTCGGATCGAACAGGACGCCATCGTCCCGCAGTTGCACGATCACGGCCTGCGCAGCGCCGAGCACCTGGATCTCGATGTGCGCGGCATCGCCGGCGCTGCCATGCAGGATGACGTTCGAGACCGCCTCGTCGACCGCCAGCACCATCTCGCCGACGGGCTCCGCGCCCAGTGCGAGCGCACCGAGACTGGCTTCGACGAAGTCACGCACCCGTCCGAGATCGTCCAGCGTGGCCCGCAGCTCGAGCCGGCTCGCCTCGCTCATTGGACTCCGACCCCCCGGTCAGCGACGGCGAAAGCTCGCCAGCGCATCGTCGAGGGAGGCATGGATCTCGAAGAACTGGTCGAAACCCAGCGTCTTCATCACACGTGCGGTGGCCTGCGACGGGTTCACGAGCACGAGCTGGCCGCCGTCACCCATGCCCTTCAGGCGCGTCGCGATGGCATGCATCGCGCGCAGCCCCGCGCTGCCCATGAAGCCGACGCCGCCGAGATCGAGCGCGATCCGGTGCTTGCCTTCGATGATCAGCTCGGCGGCCTTGGATTCGAGCTGCGTGTAACTCTTGGAATCCAGGTCGCCGCTGACGCGCAGGACGGTCACCGGAGCGCCGGCGGCGCTTTCCGAAACGGCGATCTGAAGTGCTGTGCTCATGGTCATCTCTCCTGTCGTCTGGCTATCGATTTCCGGAAGATTCCGGCTGCTGCTGGCGCGCGAGCCGCGATGCGGGTTCGCGATAGACACTGATCATCGTGACGTCGTCGTACTGGTCGGCGCCACCGACGAAGCCTCGCACCCGGGCGTCGACCTCGCCCAGGAAGTTGCCGCTGTCGCGGGCGACCGAACGCACCACCTCGGACAGGCGGGCCTCGGTGAAGGGCTCGCCCGCGGCGGCGCGCGCGTCGCTCGCGCCGTCGGTGTAGGCGAACAGGCGCTCACCGGGCCCGATCTCGGCCCAGCCGACGCCGTACGCCGCCTCCTCGAAGAGCCCAACGACCGGACCTTTGGGCGGCAGCATCGTCCAGTCGTCCGCGGCCCCGGCGACCCAGGGCGCCTCATGGCCGGCATTGACGTAGCAGAGCCGGCCGCTGTCGGTGTCGACGAGGCCGAAGAAGACGGAGGCGAACATGCTGCTGTCGGCGTGCGTGGAGGCGATGTAGCGGTTGGTCGAGGCGATGGCGTGGTGCACCGTGTCGGCCATCGCGTCCCGATCCGCCGCTGGTGCCGCGGCACCGCGACTCAACGCGGCCGACCGGATCAGGCTGCGGAACAGCGACATGAAGAGCGCGGCGCCGACGCCCTTGTCGCAGACATCGCCGATCACGAGGCCGACCGCACGCAGGGCCGGGACGGGGAAGAAATCGTAGAAGTCGCCGGACACCTTGCGCGCCGGCCGCAGCAGGCCGTCGAGCTGCCAGCCGTCGAAGGCGGGAATCGATGCGGGCAGGAAGCTCTGCTGGATGCGCTGCCCGATGTCGAGCTCGGTCTCCAGCACCTTCGCGCGGACGATGCGCTCGTACTTCTCGTCGATGATCTGGGTCGCGCGCCGACACAGCGCCTGAATCACGGATCGGCTCGCCTCGAGGCGGCTCGCGAGGGTGGCGAAGATGCTGTCCTGCTCCAGCTTGAGCAGCGCTGTGTCGCGTTCGGCCGTCGCGGACGCCGTTCTCGTCGCGCTCGACAATGCCGCGATCTCGCCAAGCATGTCCCCGCGGTCGAGGGTGGCGACGACGTCGTCGCCGTTGTGGACCGTCAGGCGGCCTTCGACGACGAGGTACATCGCGGTTCCCGGATCGCCGCGCTCGAACAGCCGCTCACCGGCCCCGATGCGCACCGGCACCGCGAGGCCGGCCAGTGCCTCGAGGGTGCCCTCGTCCGTCGCCGCAAAGAAGGGACATTGCCGCAGGAAGTGGCCGACTCCGCTGGTACGGAGCATGGGGCAATCGCCTCGCCGCGTCGCGATGAGTGGAGCGCGGGCCGATCGCCTGGCGCCGCTGGCCGGGCTTACTTCGACAGCCGCGCGATGCCCAGGGCCTTCATCACGTACTTCTCGTAGACCGGCTCGGTGTTGCCGGTCCTGACCTTGCGCATGAAGTACTTCTCGAACGCGATCTTGGCCAGGTGCACCCACTTGCCCTTCTTGAACCAGTTGACGTTGCGCGGCGGGATCTGCGGCAGCGCGACGAAGGCGGCGCCGGTGTCGCCCATGTCGGCCAGGCAGATCGCGTTCCAGGTCGCCTTGGTCGTCGCCGGCTGGCCCGCCAGTTCGTCGGCGATGTTGTGGCAGATCGCGGTGACCATGGTTTCGATCATGTAGCCGGTCTTGGGCGCGCCCGTGGGCACCGGCGTGACTTCCACCGGCGGGATCGCCACGCACACGCCGGCCGAGAAGATGTTCTTGTACTTCTTGCTGCGCTGGAACTCGTCGATGAGGACAAAGCCGCGCGGGTTGCACAGGCCCTCGACCGCGGCCACCGGGTCCACGCCCTTGAACGCCGGCAGCATCATCGCCATCTTGAACGGCAGCTCGTGCTCCTTGACAGGTTGGCCGTGGTCGTCGATCTGGGTCGTGAACAGCTTGCCAGCCTCGACCTTGGTCGTCTTGGCGCTGGTGATCCACTTGATGTCGTGGCTGCGCAGTTCGGACTCGAGCATGCCCTTGCTGTCGCCAACGCCGCCCAGGCCCAGATGACCGATGTAGGGCTCGGACGTGACGAAGGTCATCGGCACCTTGTCGCGCATCTTCCGCTTGCGCAGGTCGGTGTCGAGGATGAGCGCGAACTCGTAGGCCGGCCCGAAGCAGCTCGCACCGGGCATCGCGCCGATGATCACCGGCCCCGGCGCCTGCAGGAACTTCTGGTAGTCCTGAAAGAAGGCCTCGGCATGCGGCACGGTGCACACCGAGTGCGTGTGGCCGCCATGCGGTCCTGCGCCGGGCACCTCGTCGAACGAGAGCTTGGGGCCGGTCGTGATGACGAGGTAGTCGTAGGGGACCGTCTGCCCGCCCTCGAGCGTCAGCACGCTGCCCGCGGCGTCGATCGCCGTGACCGCCTTGCCGATGAAGGCGATGCCCTTGCGCTTGAGCGGCTCGGCGATCGGCAGCGTCACCGCCGCCCGGTCGCGCCAGCCCACCGCCACCCAGGGGTTGGACGGTGTGAACTGGAAGTGATCGGTGGCGTTGACCACAGTGACCTCGTGCTGCTTGGACAGGATCGCACGAAGATCGTAGGCGGCGGGCATGCCACCGAGACCGGCACCCAGAACGACGATATGAGCCATGGCTTGTCTCCTTGCGCTTGCCCGGTGAGCCGGGCGTCTAGAACTTGTGGCTCCACGAAAGCCCGAACGAATACTCGTACATGCTGATGGTCTCGTTGCCGCCCGCGCCCGGGCCCATCACGCCGTTGAACAGAGACGAGCCGCTCACCGACTGCTTCGGAGCGTACATCATCGCGGCGCTGAGCTCGTCCTTCGCGGCGACGGCCCAGGTCAGGCCGGCCGTGTAGTGGTTGGTGACCACGCCCGGCGCCAGGATGTTGAACGTGACGTTGTCGCCGCTGATCGGCTGACCGCTGTGGTTGTAGCCGGCACGCAGCGTCCAGGCCGGGTTCGCGCGCCACTCGAGCCCGAGCTTGACGACGCTGATGTCCTTCCAGCCGAATCCCGGGCCGTCAGCGGCACCCAGCGGCGCCCGGACCATGCTCGAGTTGGCCACCGAAGGCACGCCGCTGTAGAGGATGCGTTCGAAGTCCAGCGCCAGCGTGACGGCGGGGATGGGCGTGTAGGCGATGCCGGCAGCGTAATGGGCCGGGATGTCGAACTTGCCGCCGTCGGCGAACAGGCCCTGGTACTTGTCGAAGCGGCTCATGTTCATCTTCGGCGCCAGCGAGACGCCGACGCTGAACTCGTCGCTCAGGCGCCCCATGTAGCCGACCCGGATGCCGACGCCGTGCGAACGGGCATATCCGTTGTTGGTCACGTCGCCCGGGGACTGCGTGAAGGGCGGGAAGCCGGGAGCGTTGTCGAAGGCCTGCAGGCCATGGGCCTTGAACTGCTGGTAGCCCACCAGCAGCGCCACGCCGAGCGCGTTCTGGTCGTTGAGCTTGAAGGCCACCGTCGGAGCGACGATGAGTTGCATCAGGTCGATGCCCAGCGGGCCGCTGCCGCACAGCATGTTGGCCGACCCGCCGCCGCAATTGAAGTCACCCTGCGGGTAGTGGGTGTTCATGCCGCCGTTGCCGTAGACCGAGACGCCGAGCGACAGGTCGCTGCGGACCATCGCGTTGTAGCCGAAGTCGGGCACGATGAAGTTCGTGTCCCCGCTGGTGACGCTGCCGTTGATCGTGGGGAAACCCGCGTCGGTGCGGCTGGCGTCGCGGTGCGGCGAGAACAGATCGAGACCGAAGTCCAGCCGCGAGCCGGCGAACACCATGCTGGCCGGGTTGTTGGCGCCGCCCTGGCTGTCGTCGGCCATCGCGACCGAGGCGCCGCCCATGCCCTTGGCCTTGATGCCGTAGCCATGCGGGAAGTAGCCGTCGGTGGCCATCGCGGCGCCGGCAACGAAGAGGGCGGCCAGGGGGGTCAGCTTGAAGGCAGGATGCAAGCGGGTCATGTCGTGTCTCCTTGTGGTGGTGATCGTCGGGGGCAACGGGGAACTCGGTGAATGGGAAGCCTACCAGCGCGCCAGCAGCCGGCCACCCTCGACCTTGGTGTCCCAGCGCCGCAGCGGGCTCGTGCCCTTGGCGATGCACTGGCCGCTACGGATGTCGAAGGCCCACTCGTGCTTGGGGCAGGTCAGCGTGGTGCCGTGCAGCGCCAGGTGCGGGATGTTGGTGGTCTGGTGCGGGCAGCGGCTGTCATAGACATGCCAGTCGTCGGCGCTGCGGTGGACGAACAGGCCGCGCCCGTCGACCTCGACGCGCCGCGTCTGGCCGTCCGCCAGCTCGTCGGTGCCCATCACGTCGTGCCAGCTGCCTTCGGCGCCGAGCGCCGCGGGCTGGAACTCGGGCAGGTCCATCGCCAGGATGATGTCCACGGCCCAGACGATCTTCGCCAGCCCGAGCATCGGAAACGCCATCAGCAGCGCGTCGAGCACCTCCATCGGCGTGCAGCCGTCGCGCAGCGCGCGGCCCAGGTACTGGCGCAAGCCGCGCTCGGTCTGCGAGTGCACCTTGCTGATGACCGAGATCAGGTCGCGCGTCTTCGGGTCCAGGTGCTTGCCGCAATCCTTGAGGAACTTGAAGTAGTGGCCGACCGCGTCGGGCCGCGCCTTCACGAGGTAGTTCAGTGCGTCGCTCATGCTCGTTCAGGGTGGGTTGTGGAAATGCCGCGGCCCACCGGTGGCGGCCAGCGGAGGACGATGCAGGGGTCCATGGCGGCGCGCCTCATGCCGCGTGCCGGGGCAAGCCGGCTGCGGCCAGCATCATCAGTGCGACCAGCCCGATGCAGAAACCGGCATGCGCCCAGTCGCGCCGACGCAGTTGCGCCGGCACCAGCACCAGCAGGCACAGCGCGGGCGCGGACGACAACATCCCGATGCCGACCAGGTTCATCACGTCGCTGCGGCCGACGAGGTCGATCGCGTCCCAACCGGCCTTCGCGCCGCTGAGCGCCAGGAACCGGTGCACCGGCTCGCCCCACAGCTGCGGCAGGCGGGCGAGCGGCACGTGCGGCTCACGCCACTCGAAGACATAGATGGCGAAGATTGCCAGCAGCAGCGCGGTGCCGACGTGGGTCCAGCGTTCGACGAGCCGGGCATAGATGGCCTGCTCGTCGGCCAGCGCCGCGGCCAGCGTCGGCGTGGGTTCGTCGTAGGGCTTCATCGCCGCGCCCTCACGCCCAGACACCGAGGCCCTTGAGCAGCGAGCGCCCGCCGGCGAACAGGAGCACGCCGATCACCAGGCGGCGCACCGCGGAAGCGTCGAGCACGCCGAGCAGCCGGGCACCGATGCGCGCACCCAGCATCATGCCGGCCACCGACGGCACGACGATCATCGGCAGCACCGCGCCGCGATTCAGGAAGACCCAGGCCGCCGACGAACTCGACAGCGAAAGCACCAGGCTGGAGGTGCCCGCGGCAACCTTCAGCGGCGCACCCATCAGCAGGTTGATCGCCGGCACGTTGGCCCAGCCGGCTCCGATGCCGAACAGCCCCCCCATCAGGCCGATGAAGACGAACAGCAGCAAGGCCATCGGAGTCCGGTGCGTCTGCCAGTCCATCGTGCGGCCCGACGCGGTGTCGGGCAAGCTGCCGCGCAGGCCCCAGGCCCGGGCCAGACGGTCGGGCGCCGTGACGTGCGGAAACTCCAACTTGCCGCTGAACAGCATCAGCACGACGATGGCCAGCACCACCACGCCCAGTGCGACCTCGATCGTTGCCGCAGGCAGCACGAGGCCGAGCGCGGCGCCGACGATCGAGCCCATCGACGCCGTCAGCGCCAGCGGTAGCGCCAGCCGCAGGTTCGCCAGCCCGGCGCGCAGCAGGTAGGGGCCGGCGCCCAGCGCGCTGGCCAGCGCGACCATCGTCCCCGCACCGCGGACGAAGTCGAGGTGGAACGGAAAGAAGCCGCCGACGATCGGAACGAACAGCGTACCGCCGCCGATGCCGGCCGGCACGGCAACGATGCCGATCACGAAGCAGGTTGCGAAGAGTGCGATCGGCCAGGTCCACCATGGCATCGCCGCGGCGGCGGCCCCGGCGGCGCAAGCCGTACCGGACAGGCACGCCAGGGCGACCATCGTGAAGATCCGCGCGGGCCGCGGCAGACTGGCGCGAGGGGGGCGCATTCAGGAGATCGCCTGGTAGTAGAGGTTCTGCGGGTGGTTGGCCTGCGCCAGAAAGAACCAGCGCTCGGCCAGCAAGCCGAGGTACTGGACGCCGAAGGCTGCGGCCAGCAGGCCGGCGCTCGCGTGCCGCAGTGCCAGCGCCAGCAGGGCCAGCGGCAGAAGGAAGGCGCACAGCATGAACATGCGCCGGATCCAGCGCAGCGTGAGCACGCTGACGCCGTGGAAGAACTCGCGCGTGTTGAACGACCCGCCCATGAAGCCCTGCGCCGTCTGCCTCACCTTCGGGTGCTTGACGCCAATGGCGGTCTGCAGGGTCGACTTCGGTTTCAGGCGCGCATTGCGCCGAAGCGACCAGGACCGGGTCACCAGGCCCAGCAGCGTGATGATCAGCGCCCAGGCAGCGAAGAAGCCGACCAGGGCCGGCGCCGCGAAGGCGCTGAACAGCGCGGCCAGCGTGAAGCCGGACGCGCCCCCCAGCAGGATGTAGTTGACCACCGTGAGCGGCGTGTGCCACTCGGCCAGGAAGCGGATGCAGGCGTAGACCATGCCGGTGCACGCGAACAGGGCGAAGGCCAGCAGTGCGCCGAGCCCGCCGAGCACGAAGCTGAGGTCGATGTCCAGCGCGCCCGGCAGGCGCAGCAGCACCGGCTTGAAGCCCAGCCCGTGCGCCACGCCGTAGACGAAGACCACGCCCATGAAGGCGGGCAGCACGATCACCTCGCGTGCCAGCCACGAGCTGCGCCACTGCGTCGCCGAGCGCCAGGCGCGCTCGGGGCGGCCCAGGTGGAAGAAGGAGGCGACCAGGCCCCCGGCCAGCAGCAGCAGCGCCAGCGCGCTGCCCACGCCATAGAAGCTGGCGTCGTCCTGCGGCGGCAGCAGGCCGAACAGGCCATAGAGCTGCGCCGTGAACAGGGCCAGGAACAGGCCCTGCCCGGCGCCGATCAGCGTGGTGAGGAAAATGACGGAGAAGGCGGGGCGCATGGCGTGGGGCGGCTCACCAGGTGGTTGCGTCGTCGAGCGTTGGCGAGTCCTTCGCCGGCCGCGGCAGGTGGCCTTCGACCGTCAGCGGGTTGTCGGTGCGCTCCAGCTCGTCGGCGTGGATGCGCATGGCGGTCTTGCGCCGCGGCAGGTAGTGGTTGGCCGGATGGGTGCCCCACTCGGGCATCAGGGGGTAGCCACCCTGTTCGCGGATCGCCACCGACGCCGCCGATTGCGGATCGTGGATGTCGCCGAAGATGCGCGCCGAGGTCGGGCAGGCCTTCACGCAGGCAGGCAGGCGGTCGGCCGCCGGCATCGACATGTCGTAGATGCGGTCCACGCACAAGGTGCACTTGGTCATCACCTTGCGTTCTTCGTCGAATTCGCGCGCCCCGTAGGGGCAGGCCCAGGAGCAGTACTTGCAGCCGATGCACTTGTCGTAATCGACCAGCACGATGCCGTCTTCCTCGCGCTTGTACGAAGCGCCGGTCGGGCAGACCGGCACGCACGGCGGGTCCTCGCAGTGCAGGCAGGACTTCGGGAAGTGCACCGTCTCGGTATGCGGGTACTCGCCCACCTCGAAGGTCTGCACCCGGTTGAAGAAGGTGCCGTTCGGATCGGCGCCGTAGGGGTGGAGGTCGGCCAGCGGGCCGGCCGTGCCGCCCGTGTTCCACTCCTTGCAACTGGTGACGCACGCGTGGCAGCCGACGCAGACGTTGAGGTCGATGACCAGCGCCAGCTGGACACGGCTCATTTGCCGCCGCTCCGCCTGCCGGGCTTGCCGCCAGTGTAGGCCAGCACCTCGTCGCGCTGGCGCATCCCCGGGTACAGCGGCAAGGCCTGGAACTGCGGGAAGCTCTCGTGCGCCTCGCCCGAGGCGGCCTTGAAGATGCGCACGCGCACGTCGTACCAGCCGGCCTGGCCGGTGATCGGATCGGAATTGGACACCCGCGCCGCACCATGCTGTGCGGGCAGCTCCTCGGAGATGACGTGGTTGAGCAGGAAGCCCTGGCGCGACTCGTTGGCATCCGGGGTCAGGTTCCAGGCGCCGCTGGCCTTGCCGATCGCGTTCCAGGTCCACACCGTGCCGGGTTCGACCGCCTCGGAGTGGCGCGCGATGCAGCGCACCCGGCCCCACTGCGACTCGACCCAGATCCAGTCGCCGTCTGCGATGCCCGCGACGCGCGCCGTCTGGCCGCTGACGAACAAGGTGTTGTAGGTGTGGATCTGGCGCAGCCAGGCGTTCTGGGAGTCCCACGAGTGGTACATCGCCATCGGCCGCTGCGTGACCGCGGCGAGCGGGTACTTGTGCTTGTCTGTGACGTGCGATTCCAGCGGTTCGTAGTAGAAGGGCAGCGGATCGAAGTAGGTCTCGACACGCTTTTTCAGGTGCTCGGGCGGCTTGCGCGTCAGGCCCTTGCCCTGCGCCGCGCTGCGGAAACGCTGCAGCACCTCGGAATACAGGTGGATCAGGATCGGCTCGGCGTAGCGCGTGATGCGGTTCGAGCGCGACCATTCGAGGTAGCCCAGGTTCCAGTTGCGCATGTACTGGAAGCTGCGCGGCAGCTTGTGGTGGTACATGCAGTTGTTCTGCTGGTACATCTCCCACTGGCGCGGGTTGGGCTCGCCGATCAGGAACTTCTCGCCGCCCTTGCCGCGCCAGCCCGACAGAAAGCCGATCCCGGATCCCGGCTCGGTCTCCCAGTTGACGATGAAGTCCGGGTAGTCGCGGTACTTGCGCTGACCCTCCTTGGTGACGAAGGTCGGCAGCTTGAGCCGCGTGCCGAGCTCGATCAGGACTTCCTGGAACGGCTTGCAGTCCCCGGAGGGCGGCAGCACCGGGATGCGGACGGAATCGACCGGGCCGTCGAACTCGGAGATCGGACGGTCGAGCATCGACATCACGTCGTGGCGCTCGAGGTAGGTGGTGTCGGGCAGGATCAGGTCGGCGAACGCCGTCATCTCGGAATGGAAGGCGTCGGCCACGACCAGGAATGGGATCTTGTATTCGCCGTCGTCAGCCTTGTCGTTGAGCATCTTGCGCACCTCGGTCGAATTCATCGTGGAGTTCCACGACATGTTCGCCATGAAGATCAGCAAGGTGTCGATCGGGTACGGGTCGCCGCGCCAGGCGTTGGTGATCACGTTGTGCATCAGCCCGTGCACCGACAGCGGGTACTCCCACGAGAAGGCCTTGTCGATGCGCACCGGGCTGCCGTCGTCGTTGACGAACAGGTCGTCCGGGTCGGCCGGCCAGCCCAGCGGCATGCCGTCCAGCGGCCGGTTGGGCTGCACGGCACGCGCGTCGTTGGGCGTGCGCGCGCAAGGCGGGATCGGTCGCGGGAACGGCGCCTTGTGGCGGAATCCGCCGGGCCGGTCGATGGTGCCGAGGATCGACATCAGGATGCCCAGCGCGCGGATCGTCTGGAAGCCGTTCGAATGGGCGGCCAGGCCGCGCATCGCGTGGAACGCCACCGGGTTGCCGGTGACGCTGTCGTGCTCGCGGCCCCAGGAGTCGGTCCACGCGATAGGCAGCTCGATGCGCTGGTCGCGCGCGGTGATGCCCATCTCGTAGGCCAGGCGGCGGATGGTCTCGGCCGGGATGCCGGTGATCTGCGCCGCCCATTCCGGCGTGTAGTCCTTGACGCGATCCTGCAGCAACTGGAAGGCCGGCTTGACGGCGGTCCCGTCGGACAGCTTGAATTCGCCCAGCAGGTACGGGTCGGCGCCCTCGGTGTGCGTGACCACCGCCTTGTTCGTGTGACGGTCCCACCACAGCTTGTTCTGCGGGTCGTAGCAGGCATCCTCTTCGGGCACCTCGGTGCGTACGAGCATGCCGAATTCGTCGTTCGCCGATTCGACATTGACCAGCTGGCCGGCATTGCTGTAGCGGACCAGGAAGTCACGGTCGTACAGGCCCTTGGCCAGGATCTCGTGGATCACGGCGAGCAGGAACGCGCCATCGGTCCCCGGGCGGATCGGCACCCATTCGTCGGCGATCGCCGAATAGCCGGTGCGAACCGGATTGATCGAGACGAAGCGGCCGCCGTCGCGCTTGAACTTCGCCAGCGCGATCTTCATCGGGTTGCTGTGGTGGTCCTCGGCGGTGCCGATCATCACGAACAGCTTGGCGCGGTCGAGGTCCGGGCCGCCGAACTCCCAGAACGAGCCGCCGATCGTGTAGATCAGGCCGGCGGCCATGTTGACCGAGCAGAAGCCGCCGTGGGCGGCGTAGTTGGGCGTGCCGAACTGGCGCGCGAACAGGCCGGTCAGCGCCTGCATCTGGTCGCGCCCGGTGAAGAGGGCGAACTTCTTCGGGTCGGTGGCGCGGATCTTGGCCAGGCGCTCGGCGAGGGTGGCGAACGCCTCCTCCCACTCGATCTCCTCGAACTCGCCCGCGCCGCGTTCGGCGCCGGCCTTGCGCTTCAGCGGCTTGAGCAGGCGCGCCGGCGAGTACTGCTTCATGATCCCCGACGAGCCCTTGGCGCAGATGACGCCCTGGTTCAGCGGGTGGTCGGGGTTGCCGTCGATGTAGCGCACGTGGCCGTCGCGCAGGTGCACGCGGATGCCGCAGCGGCATGCGCACATGTAGCAGGTGGTGGTCCGCACCTCGCACACACCGGCCGGCTGCGAAGGCGCAATGGGATCGTGCAGCGGAGGGGTGCGCATGGACCCGCAATTGGGCCAAGCGGGGAGCATTTGCGTCTATAACCGTTATGGGCAGTCGCTTCCTATCCCAACGGGTAGGTCGGGTCGGTCTCCCCGGCCACCGTCCTTTGCATTACCCTCGCAGCATGGCGGCTCCTGCCCCGACGGGTGGTTGCGGTCGACTTCCGGCCCGGGTTGAACCGAGCCCCCCGTCGCGACGCGGCGCCTTGTCGCAGCGAGGGATCTTTGCGCGAGAGGACGGGTGGTTGAAGATCTGCATCGTGTCCGACAGTCACGACCGCGCGGATCCGTTGCTGGCGGCAGTGGCGGCGGCCAAGCGGGACGGCGCGCGCGCCGTGATCCACTGTGGCGACGTGATCGGAACGAATACGTTGCGGCCCTTGCTGGCGCTGGGCCTGCCGGTGCACGTGGTGCACGGCAACAATCTCGGCGACCCGGTCGCTCTGCCCCGGTTCGCGGCCTCCTCCGAGGGCCTGATCACCTACCACGGCTGGGACGCCGACATCGAGCTGGCAGGCCGGCGCGTGTTCGCCACCCATTTCCCGCATCTCGCGCGCGGCATGGCCTGCACCGGCGACTACGACCTGGTGTGCTGCGGCCACTCGCACGTGGCCGGCATCGAGCGACAAGCGAACATCACGGGGGGCAAGACGTGGTTTGTCAATCCGGGAACCGTCGCAGGTGTCGGCGGCGACGCAAGCTGGATACTGGGCGACCTGGAGGCGATGACCTTCGAGTTGCGGGGCGACTGACGACGAAGGCCCGCAGATCACGGAAGCCAAGCGTGGAAATGCCAAGATGAACGATGTCGCGACGAGTTCGGACCTGATGGTCGTTGGCGGCGGCGTGAGCGGGATGACCGCGGCGCTGGAGGCCGCCGAATGCGGCCGGCGGGTGATCCTGGTGGAGCGAAGCCCGACGCTGGGGGGCCGCACGGCCTTGCTGCACCGCTACTTTCCGAAGATGTGCCACCCGACCTGCGGGTTGGAGATCAACCTGCGTCGACTCCGGGGCAACCGCGGCGTGCGCGTCATCACGATGGCCGAAGTCACCGCGGTCAGCGGCCACGCCGGCGCCTACCAGGTGGCGCTGAGCATCCGGCCGCGCCACGTCAACGAACGCTGCACCGGCTGCGGCGACTGCGCTCGCGCCGTGCAGCGACGAGTGGCCAACCCGTTCAACTACGGCCTCGACCAGGTCGCCGCGGCCTACCTGCCACATCCCATGGCCTATCCGCAGCGTTATGTGCTCGACCCCTCGGTCATCGGCACCGAGGACGCGGAGCGCGCCAAGGCCGCCTGCAAGGTCGGAGCGATCGACCTCGAGATGCAGGAGGAGCACGTCACGCTGAACGTCGGCTCGGTGATCTGGGCCACCGGATGGAAGCCCTATGACGCGGCCCGCATCCAGCCCTACGGCTACGACCGCTTCCCCGACGTCATCACCAGCCTCGAGTTCGAGCGCCTGGCCGATGCCGCAGGTCCCACCGGCGGGCGGCTGCTGCGTCCGTCGGACGGCAAGGAGGCCCGGAACATCGCGTTCATCCAGTGCGCCGGATCGCGCGACGAGAACCACCTGCGCCACTGCTCGCGCATCTGCTGCATGGCCTCGCTCAAGCAGACCCAGTACCTGCGCGAGGCCTACCCCGAGGGGGGCGCCCGGTCGACCGTCTACTACATCGATATCCGAGCGATCGACCGCCTCGAGGACTTCTACGCCATGGTTCAGCGCGACCCGAGCGTCAGCTTCATCAAGTCCAAGGTCGCGCGCATCGAGGCCGGCGGATCCGGCAACCTCGTGCTGCACGGCGTCGACACCGAGGGCTACCACCGCTACGCCACCGAGCATGATCTCGTGGTGCTGGCCATAGGCATGGAGCCGGAGGCGGGCGCCGTCACGCTGCCGGACGACATCGTGCGCGACAGCAGCGGCTTCATCGAGGGCTGCCGATCCGGTGGCCAGTTCGCGGCCGGTGCGGCAACGGGCCCGCTCGACGTGAACCGATCGGTTCAGAGTGCCACTGCGGCAGCGCTGCGCGCGATCCAGGTCGTTCACCAGGCTGCCAAGGCTGAACCAGCATGAGCGAAATGAAGACTGCCGCCTACATCTGCTCGGGCTGCGGCATCGGCGAGCAGTTCGACACCAAGCAGCTCGCGAAGGTCGCGCAGAGGGAAGGCAAGATGGCGCTCGTGCGCGAGCACGCCTTCCTTTGCAGCGAAGAGGGCGTGCAACTGGTGCGCCAGGATCTCGAGACCGAGGGCGTCACGCACGTGATGCTGGCCGCCTGCTCGCGCCGATCCAAGTCGGAGGCCTTCCATTTCCCCACCACCGCGGTGTCGCGCGCCAATCTGCGCGAAGGCGTGCTGTGGATCGTTGCCGCCGGCGCCGAGCACGACGAACTGCGCCAGGAGATGGCCGACGACTACGTGCGCATGGCCTGCGCCGAGCTCAAGAAGCTCAAGGTGCCGGCCGGCAACCCGCAGAAGGCCGGGTCGCGGCGCCTGCTCGTCGTGGGCGGCGGATTCAGCGGCATGACCGCGGCCCTGGAGGCCGCCGAAGCCGGCTACGAGGTCGTCCTGGTCGAGAAGAGTGGCGAGCTCGGCGGGTGGGCCGGGCGGCTGTGGAAGCGCGTGCCCTCGCGTTCGCCCTACCAGGATCCCCAGGACAGCGGCATCACGGAGATGGCCGCCCGCGTCCGCAGCCACCCGGGCATCAGGCTGGTGCTGAATGCCACCCTGGCCGAGACCGCGGGAGCGCCCGGCCGCTTCGTGGTGCAGATCGCGCAGGAAAGCGGGGGCACGATCGAGGAGACCGTCGGCGCGATCGTGCAGACCACGGGTTTTCGCAGCTACGAGATCACCAGGCTGCCCGAACTCGGCGGCGGCAGCAGTCCGCACGTGATCGACCAGGCCGGCCTCGAGGCGCTGGCGCGCGCGGCCGATGGCGGTCCGATCCGGCGCGCCGACGGCACCCCGGTGCGCAGCGTGGTGTTCATCCAGTGCGCCGGCCAGCGCGACGACAGCGGCAAACATCTGGCGTATTGCTCCGGGCACTGCTGCGCCACCAGCATCAAGCAGGCGATGTACTTCAAGGATGCCGACCCCGAGATCGACACCCTCATCCTCTACACCGATCTGCGAACGCCCGGCATGGGCGAGGACTTCTACCGCAGCGCGCAGCACAAGGGCGTGACCTTCGCGAAGGGCCAGGCGAGCGCGGTCGAGGCCGCGGGCAACGGCTGCCGCGTGCGGTTCCGCGACCTGATCCTCGACGTCGACGCCACGGTCTCGGCCGACCTGGTGGTGCTGGCCACCGGCCAGGTCTCGAACGCCGGCGTCGACCTCGACGCCTGGGCCAAGGTCACCACCCAGGCCGAAGGCGGGTCCGCGGAAGCCAAGCTGCAGCAGATCGAGTTGCGCCAGACCTCGGTGCTGAAGATGAACTACCGCCAGGGGCCCGACCTGCCCCAGCTCAAGTTCGGCTTCGCCGACTCGCACTTCATCTGCTTCCCCTACGAGACGCGCCGCACGGGCATCTACGCCGCCGGCCCGGTGCGCCGGCCGATGGACATGGCACAGGCCGGCGAGGACGCCACCGGCGCCGCGCTGAAGGCCATCCAGGCGATCGAGAACGCCGCCCTGGGGCGCGCCGCGCATCCGCGATCGGGCGACCTGTCGTACCCGATCGTGCGGCTGGAGGGCTGCACGCAGTGCAAGCGCTGCACCGTCGAGTGTCCGTTCGGCGCCATCGACGAGGACGACAGGCGCTTCCCGGTGTTCAACGAAAGCCGCTGCCGGCGCTGCGGCACCTGCATGGGCGCCTGCCCGGTGCGCGTGATTTCCTTCGAGAACTATTCGGTCGACAGCGTGGGGGCGCAGATCAAGGCCGTCGACATGCCCGACGAGTTCTCCGAGAAGCCGCGCATCCTGGTGCTGGCCTGCGAGAACGACGCCTATCCGGCGCTTGACATGGCCGGCATGCAACGGCGCGTGTATTCGGCCTTCGTGCGCGTGGTACCGGTGCGCTGCCTGGGCTCGGTGAACACGATCTGGATCACCGACGCGCTCAACGGCGGCTGGGACGGCGTGATGCTGCTCGGCTGCAAGAAGGGCGACGACTACCAGTGCCACTTCGTCAAGGGCTCGGAACTGGCCAGCATGCGCCTGAGCAAGATCGACGACACGCTCAAGCAGCTCAGCCTCGAATCCGATCGCGTCATCACGCACGAGGTGGCGATCACCGACATCGCGCGCGTGCCGCAATTGATCGAGGCGTACGTGGCCAGGATCCAGGAAATCGGCATGAGCCCGATGAAGGGTTTTGCATGAGCCCGCAGGCTGTGCCGAGGGCTCGTTCCCGCTTGGCGGGACCGGCCGAAGGCCGGCGGGTGCTCCAGTGAGGCGGCCATGAGCGAGACGCAAACCAGCCGGGCGAGCGCGCCCTACCAGCTCGACTTCCTGCGCGAGGTCGAAGACCAGGTCGAAGGCGGCGAGTGGGTCAGGATGTGCATGCAGTGCGGCGTCTGCGCCGGCTCGTGCCCGTTCGGGGCGCACTGGGAGCACTCGCCGCAGAAGCTCTTCATGATGATCCGCGCCGGCCAGCGCGACCAGGTGCTGAACAGCGACGCGATGTGGATGTGCACCTCCTGCTACAACTGCGTCGTGCGCTGCCCGCGCAAGCTGCCGATCACGACCATCGTGCACGGGCTGGCGGCCTATTCGCACCGGCTGGGGCTGGCCCCGCAGATGCAACCCACGCGCGACTTCTCGCTGCGCTTCTTCGGCAATTTCGCGAAGGCGGGGCGCGTCAACGAGCTCAAGCTGACGCTGGGGCTGTATTTCAAGGACGGGCTGGTCGCCGGCCTGAAGAAGGGCTGGGAAATGCGCCACGTCGCGATCGGCCTGCTCAAGGCCCGGCGGCTGAACCCGTTCGAGCTGTTCGGGGGCCACCGCTGCAAGGATGCCAAGGGCATCCAGGCTATGCTCGCGAAGGCGCGCGAGATCGAGGCTCGCCAGCTGCCCAAACCTTAGGAGTGCTGCGATGGCCACCAAGGAATACGCGTTCTACCCAGGTTGCTCGTCGCAGCTGAAGGCATCGGCATCCAACTACATGGTCTCGGTGAACTCGATGTGCAAGACGCTCGACGTGGAGCTCACGACGATCCCGGACTGGAACTGCTGTGGCGCCTCGATCAGCTACGCCGGTGCCGGCGAGCTCACCCGCCACGTGCTCAATGCGCGCAACTTCGCGCTCGCCGAGAAACATCTGCCGGGGCAGGACGTGGTCGCCACCTGCGCCGCCTGCTGGCTCAACGCGCGCGAGTCCAAGGACAAGCTCGGCACCGACGCCAAGTTCCTCGCGCAGGCCAACGAAGCGCTCAAGGAGGCCGGCCTGCAGTACCAGGGCAAGACGAACGTCAAGCACATGGTCGAGGTGCTGATCGAGGACTTCGGCTACGAGGCGCTGGGCAAGCCGGTGGTCAAGCCGCTGGACGGCATCAAGTTCGCCGGCTACGTCGGCTGCCAGACGAACCGGCCGTTCGGCATCGCGGGTGAATCGTTCGAGAATCCGAAGTACCTCGACAAGCTGGTCGAGACCGTCGGCGGCGAGGCGATCGGCGAGTACGACCAGAAGGTCACCTGCTGCGGTGGCGCGCTGGCCTTCTCGGAACCCGAGAAGAGCCAGAAGCAGATCCGCGACATCGTCGAGTCGGCCTACGACCACGGCGCCGACATGATCGTCACGCCCTGCCCTCTGTGCCAGGCCAATGTCGAGGTCTACCAGGCAGAGATCAACCGCAAGCAGGGCACCAAATTCGACATGCCGGTGACCTACTACAGCCAGTTGATGACGGTGGCCTATGGCGGCAGCGTCAAGCAGGCCGGTCTCGACGGCCACCTGATCCAGCCCAAGGCGCTGCAGGATCTGGCGCAGAACAACTAGCCTGGAGGAACGGGCATGGAACAGCTCGATCCCGCCAAGGCTCACGAGATCCTGCAGGCGGATGCCAACACCCTGCTGATCGACTGCCGGACCGAGGTGGAGTTCTACTACGTCGGCCATCCGGTCGGGGCGATCAACGTCGAATGGAACACGGCCCCGGATTTCGACCTCAACCCGCACTTCGCCGAGGAAGTGCTGCGCATGGCCGGACGCAAGGACCGTCCGATCATCCTGATCTGCCGCAGCGGCAAGCGCTCGGTCGACGCGGGCCTGGAACTGGAGAAGCACGGCTTCACGCGTGTCGCCAACATCCTGGAAGGCTTCGAAGGCGAACTCGACCACGAGCACCACCGCGGCACGCTGGGCGGTTGGCGCAAGCGCGGACTGCCATGGCGGCAGGTCTGACGCGGCGGCCTGGCGCCGGAGAGCGCGGCAACGACGCCAAGCTTGATCGCCGTCAATCCGGTGCGCCGACGCGATGCCGATGATGTTCAGGTGAACGCAGTGCGGAGGGTGACCGGTTTTCCGAAGTAGATCCTGGAAGGGTCGCGATGGAACCCAGCAAGATCAGCGTCATCGTGGTTTCCGGTGCGCTCGAGCGGCTGCAGATGGCCGCGATGGTCGCGTCGGTGGGCGCAGTCAGCGGCAATGAGGTCAGGGTTTTCCTGTCCATGAATGCGATGCCCTATTTCGTCAAGGGCAACCGGACGACGCCGCCACCGGAAGGTCCGTTCGGCACGCTGATGGCCGGCAAGAACGTCCCCGCGTTCCGCACCTTGTTCGAGCAGGCGGTGGAGCTCGGGGATGCGAAGGTCCACCCTTGCTCGATGGCAATGGACGTCATGGGCGTCGAACGCGAAGGGCTGGAACCCTATCTCGGCGAGCCGCTCGGCCTGACCAAATTCCTGCACGACGCCCGGAACAGCCAGATCTGGTCGTTCTGATCCGCTGGCGTCGTTCGACCTGGCCGCTACGACAGGGGTGCCCGATGTCCGAAAAGAAGGTGATCGACGCGCGAGGCAGTTTCTGCCCGGGTCCGTTGATGGAGCTGATCGGCTGGATGAAGATGGCCGCGGTCGGTGACGAGCTCGAGTTGCTGTCGACCGACAAGGGGTCCGCCAGCGACGTTCCGGAGTGGGTCAAGAAGGTCGGCCACGAGTTCCTCGGCAGTCGCGAGGAAGCCGGGGTCTGGCACATCACGGTCAAGAAGGCCAAATGACGGCAGGCGGCAGCCTGCACGCAAAGAAGGAGACATCATGAAGATCCTGATCATCGGCGGCGGCATGGGCGGCACGATCCTCGCCAACAACCTCGCGCGCCGGCTCTCGGTCGAGCTCAAGACCGGCAAGGCCCGGATCACGATGGTCACCGCGTCCGACAAGCACATGTACCAGCCCGGACTGCTGTACCTGGCATTCGGCCGCGTGACCCCCGACGAGCTGTACAAGGACCAGGCGACGCTGCTCGAACCCGGCATCTCGCTCGTCGTCGATCCGGTCGACGAATTCCTGCTCGACGACAACCGCGTCAAGACCAAGGGCGGCAAGACCCTCGACTACGACATCCTCGCAATCGCGACCGGCTCGCGGCCGGTCCCCGAGCTCATCCCCGGCCTTGCCGAAAGCTCGGAGACCTTCTACACCGAGGAGACGGCGGTCAAGATGTTCCGCGCGCTGCAGGCGTTCCAGGGCGGGCGGGTGATGATCGCGGTCGGCGTGCCGCACAAGTGCCCGATGGCGCCGCTCGAGATCACGTTCATGCTGCACGACTACTTCAAGGACCGGGGCATCCGCGACAGGGTCCAGCTGCACTACACGTACCCGATCGGGCGCGTCCACTCGCTGGAGAACGTCGCCAAGTGGGCGGCACCCGAGTTCGAGCGGCTGGGCATCACCTACGAGACGCTGTTCAACGTCAAGGAGGTCGATGGCAAGGCCAAGCTCGTGAAGACCGAGGAGGGCACCGAGGCGCCGTACGACCTGCTGATCTCGATCCCGGCGCACCGCGGCATGGAGGTGATCGAGAAGAACAAGCTCGGCGCCGGCGGCTGGATCCCGACGAACCGTCAGCAGCTCAACATGGAGGGCCGCAAGAACGTCTTCGTGCTCGGCGACACGACCAACATCCCGATCAGCAAGGCCGGCTCGACCGCGCACTTCGAGGCCGAGGCGCTCGGCGAGAACATCGCGGCGATCGTCAAGCTCGGCGCGCCGGTTCGCGACTACGACGGCAAGGTCTTCTGCTTCATCGAGGCGGGCAAGGACCGCGCGACCTACGCGATGTTCGACTACCTCAACCCGCCCGACCCGAAACCGCCGACCAAGGCCGTGCACTGGTTCAAGATGGCCTACAACAAGCTCTACTGGATCTCGGCACGCGGCTTGCTCTGAAGGAGCGCGACATGAACGGACAAGCGGAGCAGGCTCTGGGCGTTAATGTCGAGCTCGAGCGCGTGATCGGGGCGGCGCGCGATGCGCTCACCGACGAGATGGTCTCGCGCCTGGCGTCGACGGCGGGCGACGCGGTCGAGCTGATGGACCAGGTCAACCGCGCCGGGCTGGCGCGGGCGATCCCAGCGCTGGCCCAGATGGTCAACAACGGCGACCTGGACCGGCTGTCGCAGGTGGCGCGGCTGTACAGCTCGGCCCAGGACGCGCTGACCGACGAGATGATTTCACGCCTGAGCCAGGCCGTCGGCGACGGGCTGGCGTTGCTCGACCAGGTCAACCGGGCCGGGCTCGATCGCGCGATCCCCGCGATCGCCGAGATGGTCAACAACGGCGACCTCCACCGGCTGGTCAAGCTGGCGCGCTTCTACGGCTCGGCGGAAGACGCGCTGACCGACGAGATGGTGGGCCGCCTGGCCGAGACCGTCGGCAACGGACTGTCGCTGCTCGACCGTGCCAGCCGCGGCGGTGCCGAGCACGTGGTCAAGATGCTGGAGGGGTTGCACGAAAGCGGCGCACTGGAACGTATCGCGGCTCTGCTGCCGCAGCTGGCGGATCGGCTCGGCACGGTGCAGGAGGTCCTGCAATCGATCGACGCCGCGGCGGCCGCGAGCCGAGCGGCCGCGCCGTCGACCGGCGGCCTCGGCGGCCTCTGGCAGCTGATGCGCGATCCCGAGGCACAGGATACGCTGCGCTTCATGCTCGCGGTCGGCAAGCAACTGCGCAAGGGCTGGGGCGCGGCGAAGTAGTCGTGGCGCGCGGCGAAGGACGGCCTGTCGGTCGGGCCGCCTGTCCGGCTCGGCCCGCAGCGACACGGCGGCCTGGCGTCAGAGATCGACGATGGGTGGCTCTTCCTCGCGCGCCAGACGCTCGGCCGCTTCCTGTTCGAGCTGGCGTTGGCGTTCGGCGATTCGGGCCCGCCGTTGCTCGACGTTCTGCTCGCGAATCGGGATCGTGTTCTCGCCGAACAGCACCTGGCGCAGGAAGCGGAAGCCGAACTGCATCAGGGAGATGTCGTCCTCGAGGACCGCACGCAGTTCGTCGGGCGGAAGTTCGAAGATCTCGGAGAAGCTGTCGCTGGCGACGAACGACCGGAAGCGGTCGACGTCGTAGCAGGTCATGAAGAACAGCTCGAGGCTGCGCTTGGACGGCTTGCCGATCGTCGGCCCCGAGCTCTTCTTCTTGAGGATCAGCTGGCGCCAGCCGCGGGCCAGTTCGTCGTAGTCGAGCAGGCCCTGTTCGGCGCGGTATTCGTCGATCGTCTGCGTGCGCGGCTCCTGGTGACCCAGGCAATGATCCTCGCGCACGATGGCGTAGTACTGGCGGTCGATCGACTCATCCTGCCTGCGCATCGACAGCAGCGCGACCGGATAGTAGCGGCATGCAGTCGGGCGGTCCTCGTAGACGCCGCAGCCGGCATCGGTCATGAAGCGGCACGCCGTGCCGCCCTCGACCGGCCGCAGCTTGACGCCGGCGATGCCATCCTTCTCCAGCTCGTAGGGCACGGTGTATCCGGCGAGGAACTCCGACGAGGTCAGGTCCAGGCGCTGCTTCAGCCGCACGATGTCGACCGGGGTCAGCGAGATATCGATGTTGCTGCAGCAGGCGTTCCAGCAGGCAATCCCCTTGCGACACTGGAACCGGAGTTGCGCGCCTCCCTCCAGTGTGGCGGGAGTGACGGGGCTCTGCGGGAAGGGTGAGGATTCGATCATGAAGTGCCGGCCGCCATGAGAACAGGGGCGCCCGGATCACCCGGACGCCCCGACACGATACGCAGTTCGTGCGACCCCTGGCAAGGCCCGGGTCGTACGACGTCGGTCAGTGGGCCGCCGCCTTGAACAGCTTGGACTTGTCGACCAGGTCCACGTGCTTGCGCTTGAAGCAGGTCCACTTCTGCGTTGTCTTGTCGTAGACCGAGTTGACGAAGCACTTCCAGTTCTTCTCGTCGACGAAGTTCTTGTCGGTGCGGTAGTAGAAGCCGGGGTAGCGCGATTCCTCGCGGAACTGGATGTGCTTCATGTGCGCCTCTGCGGTGAGCACCCGGTGGTAGTTCTCCCAGGCCCGCAGCAGCTCGTGCAGGTCCTTGGCGCGCATCTTCGCCGCGTCCTCCTTGAGCATCTCGAGCTTCTCTTCGGCCACCTTGAGCATCACGTCGTTGGTGTTGTAGTAGGTCGCCACGCCGGCGACATACTCGTCCATGATCTTCTGCAGCCGGAACTGCAGCATCTTGGGCGTGATGTAGTGCGGGTTGATGTCGATCGCGGTCGTGTAGTCCTTGTGCTCGAGGAAGGTGCGCACCGGCTTGTAGATCTGCTCGGCCAGCACCGCCGGGTCGGTGTCGAGTTCGGGCTTCCAGTCCTTGTGGTCGAGCGCGAAGCGCACCATCGCCTTGGCCGCCAGGCGGCCTTCGGCGTGCGAGCCCGACGAGAACTTGTGGCCCGAGGCGCCGACGCCGTCGCCCGCGGTGAACAGGCCCTTGACCGTGGTCATCGACCGGTAGCCCCAGCTCCAGCCGCGCGGCAGGTGCGCCGGCACGCCGTCGTAATCCCCTTCTTCGGCGGTCGGCGCGCCGAGGTCGGTCGGCCCCGAGACCCAGATGCCGCAGCAGCCCGAGTGCGACCCCAGCAGGTAAGGCTCGGTGGGCATCAACTCGGACATCTTCTTCTCCGGCTCGATGTTCTCGCCGACCCAGATGCCGCACTGTCCGATGCACATGTCGAGGAAGTCCTCCCAGGCCTCGGCCTCGAGGTGCTTGACCTCCTTCGGCGACAAGGTCTCGCGCAGCTTGGCCAGCGCGGTGACGGTGTCCATGTAGATCGGGCCGCGACCTTCCTTCATCTCCTTGAGCATCAGGTGGTTGCGCAGGCACGACGCCGGCACCGCAGCCTGGCCGTAGGGCGGGTACTGGTCGAGCAGTTCCTTGTTCTTGACCATGTAGTCTTCACCGTAGGCGTTGACGGCCTTGGCCTTGAAGAGCAGGAACCAGGCGCCGACCGGCCCGTAGCCGTCCTTGAAGCGTGCCGGGACGAAGCGGTTTTCCATCATCGTCATCTCGGCGCCGGCCTCGGCGGCCATCGCGTAGGTCGAACCGGCGTTCCACACCGGGTACCAGGCGCGGCCCGTTCCTTCGCCGACCGAACGCGGGCGGAACAGGTTGACGCAGCCGCCCGCGGCCAGCAGCACGGCCTTGGCCTTGTAGACGTAGATCCGGTTCTCGCGCACCGAGAAGCCCACCGCGCCGGCGATGCGCGACGGATCGTTCTTGTCGTTGACCAGCTTGACGATGAAGACCCGCTCCTCGATCCGCTCCAGGCCGAGCGCCTTCTTCGCCGCCTCGGCGACGATCCACTTGTAGGACTCGCCGTTGATCATGATCTGCCACTTGCCCGAGCGCACCGGCTTGCCGCCGTCCTTCAGGGTCGGCAGGCCCTCCTTGATCGCCTCGGCGCCGTCGTGGCGCACGCCATCGGCGTCGGTCTTCCAGATCGGCAGGCCCCATTCCTCGAACAGGTGCACCGACTCGTCGACGTGGCGGCCGAGGTCGTAGGCCAAGTCGTCGCGCGTGATGCCCATCAGGTCGTTGGACACCATGCGCGTGTAGTCGGCGGGGTCCTGCTCGGTGCCGATGTAGGTGTTGATCGCCGACAGGCCCTGCGCGACCGCGCCCGAGCGGTCCATTGCCGCCTTGTCGACGAGCTTGATCTTCAGGTCCACGCCGGTCTCGGCCTTGACGGCCTCGGCCCAGCGCATCATCTCGTAGGCCGCCCCGCAACAGGCCATGCCGCCGCCGATCAGCAGGATGTCGAGCTCTTCCTGGACCACTTCGGGGTTTTCGAACGTACCGTTAGCCATTCAGATTCACCTGTTCATGCAATTGCTGTGGACGCCGTGCGCTCACTTGCGCCGGATCAGTTCGCCGTCGCGGCCGGGGCGGTAACCGCCCGAGGCGGTGAAGTAGCCGGGCTGCTGGATGTCGGCGAGCTTGGGCATCGTCTTGCCGCCGTACGGGTCGATAGAGCCCTCGGCCGTCGTGCGGGTCGGGAACTTGAAGCGCTTGAGGGTGCCGTTGCGGAACTTGATGGTCCACATGATCGAGTCCGAACCGCGCATCGGCTGCACCGAGCCGCCGAGCGGCACGATGTCGGCGTAGTGGCGCACCTCGATCGCGTTCTGCGGGCAGATCTTGACGCAGGAGTAGCACTCCCAGCACTGCTCCGGCTCCTGGTTCCAGGCCTTCATCGGGTGCCCGGTCTTCGAGCCGTCCTTGTCGAGCATCATCAGGTCGTGCGGACAGATGTACATGCAGGCTGTCTTGTCCTGGCCCTTGCAGCCATCGCACTTGTCGGTCCTTACAAAGGTGGGCATCTGCTGTCTCCTTCATGCCATCGGGCGTTTGCGCAATCGCGCGGTTCCATCGGTGATCTTCACGCTGTCTGCCGCGTGCCGGCGGGTTGCTGCGGCGTGCCGTCGCTGCCTGCTGCCAGGCCGGCGTAGTACTCGCGCAGGATCGCGACGACCTCGGGCCTGCTGAACTCCGGCGGCACCTCGGCGCCTGCGGTCAGCGACTTGCGGAACTGGGTGCCGCTGACCTGCAGGCGGTCGGCGTCGCCATGCGGGCAGGTGCGGCCGGAAGCCATGCCGCCGCACCGGTAGCACCAGAAGGCGACGTCGATCTTCAGCGGCTGGGTCTCGAGCGCTCCCTTGGGAATCTGGTCGAAGATGTGGTGGGCATCGAACGGCCCGTAGTAGCTGCCCACGCCGGCGTGGTCGCGGCCGACGATGAGGTGCGAGCAACCGTAGTTCTGGCGGAACAGCGCATGCAGCAGCGCCTCGCGCGGGCCGGCATATCGCATGTCCAGCGGGTAGCCGGCCTGCACGATCGTCGAGGCGACGAAGTACCCCTCGGCCAGTGCCGCGATCGCCCGCGTGCGGACCTCGGCCGGAATGTCGCCCGGCTTCAAGGCCCCGAGCAGCGAATGGACGAGCACCCCGTCGCACACCTCGATCGCCACCTTCGCCAGGTACTCGTGCGAGCGGTGCATCGGGTTGCGCGTCTGAAACGCGGCGATGCGCCTCCAGCCCAGCTTCTCGAACAGCGCGCGCGTCTGCGCCGGTGTCATGAAGAGCGCGCCATACTTCTCCGGGAAGCCCCCGAGCGACAGTACCTTGATCGGCCCGGCCAGGTTGACCTCGCCCTGCGCCATCACCATGTGCACGCCCGGATGCTCCGGGTCGGTCGTCCGGAAGACGGCGGCGCACTCGTGCGCCTTGTTGATCGAGTACTTCTCGGTGACGAGCATCGTCGCCAGCGGCAGACCGTCGTCCGGATCGACGAGCGCGATCTCGTGTCCGGTCCTGAACCCATCGGCGGTCGCCGTGTCCGTCGACAGGGTGATGGGGATCGGCCAGAACAGGCCGCTGGCCGTGCGCATGCCGTCGCACACGCCCTGCCAGTCCGCGTACGACATGAAGCCGTCCAGCGGCGTGAAGCCGCCGATGCCCAGCATGATGATGTCGCCTCGCTCGCGGGAACTGACCTGCACACGGGGCAGGGTCAGCGCGCGCGCGCGTTCGCGCGACAAGCCCTCGCCGTCGAGCAGCAGCGGCTTCAGGGCTCCACCGCCGTGCGGCGCCACAAGTCCGGTCGTCATCGCGCAGCTTCCGAGTCGGGGACCGTCTGCCGATCACGGCTGCCGCGTTTCGACGCGCCCGTGGCGACCGGGCGACCCGGGCGCCGGGCCCGGCAGATGACGTGGATGACTTCGAGCATGGCGATTCGTGCGCCTTCAAGACGAGGGGCGAGACCCGATCGATCCATCGAATTGCCACGCCACCGAAAGGGGCATCCTAGTCGCCGGAGTTCGAATGAAAAAGCGGACAATATTGATCAAGGTGAGTTGAAAAATGGATCAATCGATCATCCCGGCCGGGTCCCCGCGCCTGCGTCTGAGCCTGCGTCAGCTTGAGGTCTTCGTGGCCACCGCGCGCGCCGGGTCGACGCGTGGCGCGGCCGACCACGTCGCGCGTTCGCAGTCGGCGGCCAGCGCGGCATTGGCCGACCTCGAGGACTCGCTGGGGGTGCGGCTGTTCGACCGCGTCGGGCGCCGCCTGCTTCTCAACGAGAACGGTCGCGCGCTGCTGCCCAAGGCGGCTTCGCTGCTCGACCGCGCCGCCGAAGCGCAGACGCTGTTCACCGGCGAGCACGACACCCCGCTGCGCATCGCCGCCAGCCTGACCGTGGGCGAGTACCTGCTGCCGGAATTGCTCGCCCGCTGGAAGGCGACACATCCGGCAAGCCCGGTGCAGTTGACGATAGGCAACACCAGCGAGGTCATCGGGCTGGTCGCCGCCTTCGACGTCGACGTCGGCTTCATCGAGGGTCCGCAGACGCACCCGCGCTTGGTTGTGCGCCCGTGGCGGGTCGATGAACTCGTCGTGGTCGCATCGCCGATCCACGCCCTGGCGGGCCGCACCGCCACCCTGCGTCATCTGCGCGAGGCGACCTGGGCACTGCGCGAGCCGGGCTCCGGCACCCGCGAGGCGGCCGAGCGCTGGCTGCTCGACCGGCTCGGTTCGCTGCGCGTCGAGTTCGAGCTCGGCAGCCCCGAGGCCATCAAGCGGCTGGTGGCCACCGGCGCCGCGCTGGCCTGCCTGCCGCGAGAGGTGGTCGCGCGCGAACTCGCGCAGGGCTGGCTCGTCGAGGTGCGCACAAGGCTGCCGCGGGCGACACGTCGCCTGACCATGGTGCTGCATCGTGACAAGCACCTCGGCCGCGGGGCGGAGGACTTCGTCCGTCACTGCGCGGCGGTCACATCGGCCCGGCACGAGCCGACGTGAGCGCGCGCAAGGGCCTCGCTGGCAGGCGTCGGGCGGCCGCGCCATGTGCCGGCACGGACGACCTCGGGGAGACGGCATCGCGGCGGCGGTCCGGCCCGTGCCGCAATCGCGGCGCGCCCGACACCGCGCCTGCGATGCCCGCCGGGCAGCGAACTCCCGCGCCGGACCGGCGGAAGTGGGATCGCGGCAGGCCGCGGGTGACGCCCGATGCGCCGGCGACGCGAAAGGTGTCCAATCGGCGTCCAACCACCGTGAGTGGTCACGGGGCAGATTGAATGCAAGTCTTGAACCAAGCCTCGAGCAAGCCGGCACCCAGCGTGCCGTCGGCGGCCGAAATGCCGGGCGACGGGATCTTGGTGCAGATCGCCGCCGGGCTGTCCAGCGGCAGCGATCTGGGCCGCCTGTTGCACCAATTCCTGAGGCCGATCATCCAGCTGGCCGGCGCCGACGCCGGCGCAGTGCGCGCGCTGTCGGACGACGGCCGATCGATGGCACTGGTCGGCGAGTTCGGCCTGCCGGCCGGGGTGTGCGGCGAAGCCGGCGCCGTCGATCGCGATTGCGGCCATTGCGCCGTGGCGGCCGACGCGCAACAGATCGTCTGGGCCACCCACCTCGACGACTGCGCCGATCGCAGCGCCGGCCGCCACTTCGGCCACGAGTGGCAGCGCATGCTGGTCGTGCCGCTCCAGCATCGCGGACGACTGCTCGGCGTCTACAACCTCTTCTTCGGGACGACCACCCGACCTGCACCGGAGGTGCTGGCGATCCTCAAGTCGGCCGGTGAACTGCTCGGTCTGGCGCTGGACAACGCGCGCCTGGAGGGCGAACACCTGCGCGCCACGCTGGTCCGCGAGCGCCAGCTGCTGGCAGCCGAGGTGCACGACTCGATCGCGCAGACGCTGTCCTTCGCAAAGATGCGCATGCCGCTGCTGGAGCAGGCCATCGCGAGCCACGACGAAGAGCGGTCGCGCCGCTATTGCGCCGACCTGCGCCAGGCGGTGGCCGAGGCGCACACCGGGCTGCGCGAGATCCTGACCCATTTCCGCAGCCCGATGGACCCGCTGGGGCTGACGCATGCGCTGGAGGCGGCCGCCGCTCGCTTCCGCCAACGCACGGGGGTCGCGTTCGAGATCGTCAACCGGGCGCCGGATTTGCGCCTGCCGGCCGACCGCGAAGCACAGGTCTTCCACATCGTCCAAGAAGCGCTGGCCAATGTCGCCAAGCACGCGCAGGCCCGCCATGCCTGGTTGACGCTGAGCCGGCGCGACGACCGCATTGAGATCGTCATCGAGGATGACGGCACGGGCCTCGCCGCAGGCGCCGATCTGGACGGCGCCACCCACCTGGGCCTGGGTATCATGATCGATCGCGCCCGCCGCCTGGGCGGCACGCTCGCGATAGCCGCCCGCCAGAGCGGCGGTACGGCGATCCGACTCAGCTTTCCCGTCGCGCCGGCGAAGATGGATGCCCCCGCATGACGAATTCCCCGCTACGCATCGTCCTGGTTGACGACCACGCGCTGTGCCGCAACGGACTGACCGACCTGCTGCAGCACCGCGGCAACATGCAGGTCGTCGCCGCGTTGGGCGACACCGGGCGCCTGGTGGAGGTGCTGCAGGAGCACAAGCCCGACCTGGTGGTGCTCGACCTGCGCATGCCCGGCACCGACGGCCTGACGCTGCTGCGCCGCATGCGTGCCGAAGGCTGCGAGACGCCGGCGCTGATCCTGACGATGAGCGACGCCGAGGCCGACCTCGCCGCGGCGCTGCGCGCCGGCGTCCGCGGCTACCTGCTCAAAGACATGGAGCCCGAGGACGTGATCGCGGCCATCGGGCGCGCGGCGCGCGGCGAGCTCGCCGTCGCCCCGGCGCTGACGCTGAAGCTGGCGCAGATGCTGCAGGGCGGCAAGGCGAGTGACCGTTCGGGCATGCTGGGCTCGCTGACCGAGCGCGAGCGCGAGATCCTCGAACACCTGGCGCGCGGGCAGAGCAACAAGGCCATCGCGCGTGCGCTGGACATCAGCCACGACACCGTCAAGCTGCACGTGCGGCACATCCTGTCCAAGCTCAACCTGACCTCGCGCGTCGAGGCGGCCGTGTTCGCGGTCGAGATGCGCAGCAGCGGGGAGACCGCTGCGCTGGACGCCGCATCGCGCAGCAGCCGCTGAGGCGCCGCGCCCGGGCTTCGCGTCAACCGGCCAGCGCCGCGTGCGCCGCCGGCGCCTGCTCAGTGCCGAACCACGCGAGTTGCGCGCGCAGGGCCACGACTTCGCCGACGATGATCAGGCAAGGCGACTTCAGGCCGGTCTGCGCCACCTGCTGCGGCAGGTCAATCAGGGTGGCGGCGACGACGCGCTGATCCGCGGTCGTTCCCTGCTCCACCACCGCGGCCGGCATCGCCGCCGGCGCGCCGTGCGCCACCAGCTGGCGGCAGATCTCGCCCAGCGCGCCCAGTCCCATGTAGATCACCACCGTCTGGCGCGGCCGCGCCAGCGCCGGCCAGTCGAGGTCGGTGCTGCCGTCCTTGAGGTGGCCGGTGACGAACAGGCAGCATTGCGCGTGATCGCGGTGGGTGAGCGGGATGCCGGCGTAGCTGGCCACGCCGCAGGCGGCAGTGATGCCGGGCACGACCTCAAACGGGATGCCGGCGGCGGCCAGTTCCTGCAGTTCCTCGCCACCGCGGCCGAACACGAACGGGTCACCGCCCTTCAGCCGCACGACCTGGTGGCCTTCGCGCGCGAGACGCACCAGCAGCGTGTTGATGTCTTCCTGCACAATCGTGTGGTGGCTGCGCTCCTTGCCGGCGTAGATGCGGCGCGCGTCGGGGCGGATGAAGTCCAGCACCTCGCTGGAGACCAGGTGGTCGTAGACGACGACGTCGGCCTGGCCGAGCAGGCGCAGCGCGCGCAGCGTCAGCAGTTCGGGGTCGCCGGGGCCGGCGCCGACCAGATGGACGCGCCCCCGGCTCGCGGCACCGGCAGCGCCGACGTGCTTGTGAAGCGGGAATTCGACGACGGTGTTCATGGGTCCTGTCTCCGTTGCGCGAAGGGTGAAGGCGGGGCCGGCTCAGCCGCCGCACTTGCTGCAGCCACCGCCGCCGCAGCCGTGCGCCGGCGCTTGTGGCAACTGGCTGCGGCCGGCGGCGAAGACGAAGCCGAATTCGCCCGGCGCCAGTTCGACGAAGTCGAGCACGGTGTCCTGCAGCAGCGGCTGGCTCGGCGGGCCGATCAGCACCGTCAGGCCTTCGAACTGCAGCGGGTTGTCCTCCTCGCGCTGCTCGTCGAAGCCCATGCCGTAGTCGATCGAGCCGTCGGCCACCTGGCGCGCGGCGACGCGCAGCGCCATGCCCGCGGCGTCGCTGCGTTCGGCGGCGTCGAGGATCTGCTGCGCCGCGCTGCGGGTCATCGAGAACATGCCTGTGCTCCTTGGCTGGAAGTCGTCGCGTTCAATGTCCGCCCCGGGCCGCAACGGGCCGGTCGCGATGCCGCTGCGCCCAACCCGTGCGAAAACCGGTCGTCCAGGCGGCGGCGGTGAGCGCGCTCCGGGCCCCGGGGCCAATCGGAGCGGCGGCTCGAGTTGGTTGCTTCGCCAAGCATCGCGTCCTCAGGCCGACAGCGCCGGCGTCGCCGCCGCGCGGCGTGCGGCGCCTGCCTGGCGTTCGGCGGCGACGCGCCGAACGAAGGCGACGAAGCGCGGCGCCCAGCCATCGGCGCCGGCGCTGTGGCGATGCGCGTACGACGCCAGCACGTTGCCCCAGACGATGCCGTCGTGCCGACCGTCGATGCCATGGCCACGCGTCACACGGTAGGCATAGCGGACGCGCGGGTCGACGTTCTCCAGGCTCGAGTGATGGAACTCGTGTGCCCGCAGCGTCGCACCGGCGCCGCCGGCCCAGGGGAAATCTTCGGTCTCCTGCAGGTGGACATAGCCGCGGCCGACGGGGCGCTCGTGCATGACCACGTCGGCCGGGATGGCGCCGACCATCGTCGCCATCCTGCCCTGCCACTGCACCGAACGCGCCAGGACCATCAGCCCGCCGCACTCGGCGTACACCGGCAGGCCGGCGACGATCGCGTCGCGTAGCGCATGGCGCAGCGAAGCGTTGGCCTGCAGCGCTTCCATGTGCACCTCGGGGAAGCCGCCGCCGATGAACAGGCCGTCGAGCGCCGGCAGTCGCGTGTCAGTCAGGGTGTCGATCGGCAACAGCCTCGCGCCGGCGGCTTCGAGCGCGGCCAGGTCGTCGGCGTAGTAGAAACCGAAGGCGCGGTCGCGCGCGATGCCGATACGCAAGCGGCGCCCGGCCGTCGGTGCTGCAGCGCGCTGCAGCACCGGCACCTCCAGCGGCGGAACCTGCGCGGCCAGCGCCTGCAGCCGGTCCAGGTCCACCTGCGCCGCGACCGCCTCGGCGACGCTGCGAACCTGTTGCGCCGCACCGGCCAGTTCCGCGGCCGGCACCAGGCCGAGGTGGCGCTCGGTCACTGCCAGCCGCTCGTCGTGCTGCACCGCGCCGAGCACCGGCACGTCGGTGTAATGCTCGATCACCGCACGCAGCTTGGCTTCGTGGCGCGCACCGCCCAGGCGGTTGAGGATCACGCCGGCGATGCGGATGTCGCGCTCGAAGGCCTGGTAGCCGAGGATCAGCGGCGCCACGCCACGCGTCATGCCGCGGGCGTCGATCACCAGCACCACCGGCAGGCCGAGCTGGCGCGCAAGCGCCGCGTTGCTGTTGCTGCCGTCCAGCGACAGGCCGTCGTACAGGCCCTTGTTGCCTTCGACGAGGCAGAGGTCGGCGCTGGCGGCGTGGCGCGCGAAGCCGGCCTGCACGGCGGCCTCGCCCATCAGGTAGGTATCGAGGTTGAAGCAGGGCCGGCCACTGGCCAGCGCCAGCCACATCGGGTCGATGTAGTCGGGGCCTTTCTTGAACGTCTGCAACTCCGCGCCACGCGCCGCTAAGGCTGCCGCCAGGCCGACCGACAGCGTCGTCTTGCCCGACGACTTGTGCGCCGCCGAGACCATGAAGCGGGGCACCGGCGTCTTCATTTCGGCACGGCGCCCTTGGCCGCGGGGAAGTCGTCCTGCGGCATGAAGTCGAGCACGCGCACGCCGATCGTGGTCAAAAGGAAGGCCGCGCCCAACCCGCCCAGGCCAAGCAGCAGCTCGGGCAGGCGCGGCGCGTAGTGCGCGACCTGGCCGTCGGCGAAGCTGCTGTGCACGACGTAGCCCGGAAAGATGTCCAGGGGATACGACTGGCCGCCGATGACGAAGACGTACAGCAGCGCGAAGGCCCCGACCACCACCAGCAGTGCGGCGGCCTGCACTTGGCCGGCACCGCCGCCGCGCGGGTAGAACAGCAACGCCAGGGGCAGCAGCGCGCCCAACGCAACGTAGCCGGCCCAGAACAGCCACGGGAAGAGGCTCGTCGCCCCGTCGCCGCGACCGAGCAGGATGAAAGCCTCGAAGGCGCCCTGGCGCGCGTAGTACAGGCTGGTCAGGTGATAGACGGCCACCAGGTACAGCGAGGCGGCGACGAACACGCCGAGCAGCCGCGCCATGCGCCGGCGCAGGGCATCGGGCAGCACCTGGCCGTTCCAGGCGTACATCGCCGACTGCACGACCAGGAACACCGCCAGCCCCCAGCCGAACGACAGCACGATGAACAGCGGCGCGAGCAGCGCCGATTGGTAGGCCTGGCGAGCGACTAGGAAGCCGAAGATCGATCCGGTCCCGGTGGTCAGCACGAAGCGCCAGACCAGGGCCAGGACGCCGGCGGCTTTGCTGTGGCGGTTCATGCGCCGCTCCATCATCGTCCACAGGTACAGCGCGACGATGGCGAACATGCCCGAGTAGAGGAACACGTTCCAGGCGAAGACCGACTTGAAGTTGTACTGCGTGGCGGCGACGATCACGCGATCGGGGCGGCCGAGGTCGAGCATCAGCACCATCAGCCCGCCGGCCAGCAGCGCCACGCACAGCAGCGCCGACAGCGGCGCGCGCGGCTTGTAGGCAGGGTTGCCGAACACCGAGCCGATCGAGGCGACGTTGAGCACGCCCGAGGCGGCGACGATCATGAAGATCGCGAAGACGTGCGGCAGGCCCCAGACGACCTGGTCGTTCATGCCGGTGACCACGTGCCCGTGCTCCTCCATGAAGTGCGCCGCGGCCAGACCGACCGCCGTGACCGCGCCGCCCAGCGCCAGGAGCAGGTAGAAGACGCGGGCCTCGACAGCGGCAAAGCCGTGCCGCCGCAGGCTGGTCATGCCACCGCAGCCGGCTGCGGGTGTCGAAGGGCTCATCACATGGCTCATCGCTACAGTCCCTGATAACGCACGCCGGGGTCGAGCGAGAGGTCCGCGCGCAGCTGGGTGCTGGCGATCTCGCGCACGCGGCGCGCGATCTCGCTGTCGGGGTCGTTGAGGTCGCCGAAGATCATCGCGTGGTGGCCGGCCTTGGCGCAGGCCTCTACGCAGGCCGGGCCGCCGCCAGCGTCGATGCGATGCACACACAGCGTGCAGCCCTCGACGCAGCCCTTGCCGCGTGGCACCTCGGGCTTCTGGTCGGCGAGCGGCTCGTGGACGAACGAGCGCGCCTTGTACGGGCAGGCCATCATGCAGTAGCGGCAGCCGATGCACAGGTGCCGGTCCACCAGCACGATGCCGTCGGCGCGCTTGAACGACGCGCCGGTCGGACAGACGTCGACGCAAGGCGGTTCGGCGCAGTGCTGGCACATCACCGGCAGCGAGGCCGTGCGCCCGGTCTTGATCTCCTTGATCTCGACCTTGCGGATCCACTGCGGATCGGTGGGGCCGGTGCGGCCCGACAAGCCGTTCTCGGTGTTGCAGGCGGTGACGCAGTCGTTGCAGCCGCTGCCGCACTTGTTGACGTCGATCAGCAGGCCCCAGCGCACCTTGGCGCTGACGGGCCCGGTCGCGGCCTGCGCGACCTCGATCAGGTGGATGCCCGGCGCGAGCAGCACGCCACCCATGCCGGCGGCGGCCAGCCCGAGGAACTTGCGCCGGCCCGCCAGGCCTTGCAGCGAACCCGGCGTCATGGCTTGCGCACCTCCAGCGCGGTGGTCGTGGCCGCGGCCTTGGGCGAGTGGCACTCGAAGCAGTCGATCTTCACCGCCGCGTAGCTGTGGCAGCTGACGCAGAAGTCGGTCGGGGCCTCGGCCACGCTGTGGGTCGCTGCGCTCGCGTGACAGTCGACGCAGGCGCGCAGGCTGGCGGGCTCGCCACGCACGCCTTCGTGGACCGTCTCCTTGCGCTGGTGGAACAGCATCTCCATGTGGTGGCGCCGCATGGTCGGCGTGTCACGGATGCAATGCGTGCCCGGCCGGGCGGGCTCGATGGGCGGCTGCAGCGAAGCCGCCAGCGCGCCGCCGGCCGCCAGCAGCAGCGGAAGCAGGACCAGGAACCCGCGCCGGCGCATCGCCCTATTCCCCGAGCCCCATCTGGATGTAGCCGGTGGGGCAGACGTCCTTGCAGATGTGGCAGCCGATGCACTTGCTGTAGTCGGTGTCGACGTAGCGGCCAGTCGTCGACTTGGACTTCGGCACCTTGAACACCGCCGTCTGCGGGCAGTAGACGACACAGTTGTCGCACTCGAAGCACAGGCCGCAGCTCATGCAGCGCTTGGCCTCGGCGATCGCCTCGGCCTCGCTCAGCGGCAGCACGCGCTCCTCGAAGTTGTTCAACGCCTGCTCGGCGGTCAGCGTGACGATCTTGCGCCGATGCCGTGCGGTGAAGGGGAAGTGGCCGAGGAACAGTTCCTCGTGCGGGATCACGTAGCGATCGGAGCGGTTGTCGAAGTTGTGGATCGCGACGTTGGTGCTGTCGGTGCCGCGGATCGGCTCGCGCACCTCGCTGACCGTCAGGCCCTTCTCGAGCAGCTTGCGCTGGATGTCCCAGGTGTGGACGTCGATCTTCGGCCGCTTGTCGAGCGGCTCGCCGGCGAGGAAGCGGGCGATGCCGTCGGCGGCGATGTTGCCGTGCCCGATGGCGGTCGTCAGCAGGTGCGGACGCACGACATCGCCACCGACGAAGATGCCCGGCTGGCCCTGGACCTGGTAGTTCTTGTCGGCGTTGATGCCGCCCTTGCCGTTGTTCAGCGACTCCAGGCCGCTGAAGTCCACCGCCTGGCCGATCGCCGAGACGATCAGATCAGCCGGGATGTCCTCCTCGGTGCCCTCGATGTTCTTGATCTCGAGCCGTCCGCCGGCGATCCTGGCCTCGCAGCGGACCACGCGCAGCGCCACCGCGCGGCCGGTCTCGTCGCGGATCACCGCCACCGGCGCCAGGCCGCCGCGGATCGCGATGCCCTCGCCAAGCGCGTGCTCGACCTCGTGCCGGCTGGCCTGCATCTTCTCGACCGCGAAGATCGAGGTCAGTGTGACCTCGGCGCCCTGGCGCGCCGAGACCTCGGCGACGTCGTGCGCCACGTAGCCGGCGATCGCATTCTCGGCGCGGTCGCTCTCGTGGATCTTCTCGATGTGGCCGAGCCGTCGCGCCACCGTGGCGACGTCGATCGAGGTATCGCCGCCGCCGACGACGACGACGCGCTTGCCGACGTGGCGCAGGCGACCGTCGTTGAAGGCCTTCAGGAACGCGGTGGCGGTGACGCAGTTCGGCGCGTCCGAGCCCGCCACCGGCAACGGGCGCCCGGACTGCGCGCCCAGGCCGAGGAACACGGCGTCGAAGTCGGCGCGGATCTGTTCCATCGTGATGTCACTGCCGATGCGGCAGTTCATGCGCGCCTCAACGCCGAGGTCGAGGATGCGCTGGATCTCGGCGTCGAGCACCGTGCGAGGCGTGCGGAACCCCGGGATGCCGTAGCGCATCATGCCGCCGAGCTCGGCGCGCTCGTCGAAGATCGTCACCGAGTGGCCCTGGCGCGCGAGTTGGTAGGCCGCCGACAGCCCGGCCGGGCCGCCGCCGATGACCGCGACCTTCTTGCCCGTGAGCCGCGCCGGCTTGGGGAACGCAAGCTTGTGCTCGATCGCGTATTCGCCCAGGAAGTGCTCGACGGAGTTGATGCCGACGAAATCCTCGACCTCGTTGCGGTTGCAGCCCGACTCGCAGGGCGCCGGGCAGACGCGGCCCATCACCGACGGCAGCGGGTTGGCTTCGGTCAGCCGCCGCCAGGCGTATTCCTGCCAGGGCACGCCGGCGGGCGGCTTCTCGATGCCGCGCACGATGTTCAGGTAGCTGCGAATGTCCTCACCTGACGGGCACGACCCCTGGCACGGCGGCGTGCTCTGGATGTAGGTCGGGCACTTGTGCGAATGGTCGGCGTCGAAGATCTCCTGCTGCCACGCCAGCGGCCTGTGGTCGCCGTCCTTGTAGCGCCTGAAGGTCAGCGGCTTGGCCTGCAGCGTATCTGCGGAACCGGACATGGTTCGTCTCCTAGGGTCTCGTGGGGTCTTGTGGGGCGGGCTCGCTGAGCCGGATCGCGCGCGACACCAGCTGGTGCACGCCGCCGATCAGCCGCATGTCGAAGCCGTAGTACGGCAGCACCTTGCTGAACTGCGCCTTGCAGATGGCGCAGATCGCGGCCATGAAATTCACGCCATGCCGGTCGACGACGCTCTTCAGCGCTTCCATGCGCGGCAGCGCGCCCTTGACGCGCAGCTCGATCAGGTCGTCGGACAGCAGGCCGCCGCCGCCGCCGCAGCAGAACGTGGCCTCGTGCGTGGTGCCGGGCGCCATCTCGTGGTAGTGGTTGGCCACTGCCTTGATGATCTCGCGCGGGATCGTGAACTGCCCGCCGGGCATGTCGCCCATGCGCGAGGCGCGGGCGACGTTGCACGAGTCGTGGAAGGTGATCACGCGGTCGTCGTTCTTCTCCTTGTCGAACGCCAGCACGCCGCGCTGGATCAGATCCCAGGTGAACTCGCAGATGTGCTGCGGCACCGGGTAGCGCGGATCGAGCCAGTCGAACGGGCCGATCAGCGTGTTCCAGTAGCTGTAGGCGACGCGCCAGGCATGGCCGCATTCACCGATGACGATGCGCTTGACGCCCAGCCGGATGGCCTCCTCCTTGACCCGCATCGAGACCTTCTTCATCTGCTCGTAGTTGCCGATGAAGAGCGCGAAGTTGGCCGCCTCGCTCGCCTTGCTGGACAGCGTCCAGCGGATGCCGGCGGCGTGGAAGACCTTGGCGTAGCCGATCAGGCTCTCGACGTGCGGCTCGGAGAAGAAGTCGGCCGAGGGGGTGATCAGCAGCACCTCGGCGCCCTCCTCGTCGAGCGGGAAGCGCACGTCGACGCCGGTTTCGTCCTTGGTGTCCTCTTCCAGCCCGGCCAGCGTGTCGGCCAGAGCCGGCTCGGGGATACCCAGGTTGTTGCCGATACGGTGGACCTTGCCCAGGATCTCGTTCGTGTACTTCGAGCCCAGGCCGACCGAGTCCATGATCTCGCGCGCCGCCATCGTCACTTCGGCGGTGTCGATGCCGTAGGGGCAGAACACGCTGCAGCGGCGGCATTCGCTGCACTGGTTGTAGTAGCTCCACCAGCCGTCGAGCACGTCCTTGGTCATGTCGACCGCGCCGACCAGCTTTGGGAAATGCTTGCCGGCGAAGGTGAAGTAGCGTCGATAGACCGCGCGCATCAGGTCCTGGCGCGCCACCGGCATGTTCTTCGGGTCGCCGGTGCCCAGGAAGTAGTGGCACTTGTCGGAGCAGGCGCCGCAGTGCACGCAGGCGTCCATGTAGACGCGCAGCGAGCGGTACTTGTGCAGCAACTCGCCCATCTTGGCGATGGCGCGCTGCTCCCAACCCTCGGTCAGCTCGCCGGGAAAGCCCAGATTGGTCTGCATCGCCGCGTTGGCGACATAGGGCTTGCTGTGCGCCATCGCACCGGCCTGCACCAGCGGGATCACCGGGTAGGGCTTGAGCTTGGGCGTCTCGAAGGCGGCGGTGGCCATGGTCGCGCTGCGCCCTACTTGTCGAGTGCCGCGGCCCAGGCCGCGAGATGGCGCTGCTCGCGCGGGTTGTCGGCCTGGTTGCGCGTCGGGCTGAAGAACAGCCCCGGGGCGTGCAGCAGCTTGCTGATCGGGAACGCGAACATCAGCAGCGCAACCAGCGTGAGGTGCAGCAACAGCAGCGGGTCGGCCGGCAGCGGCTGCCAGTCCAGGCGCATCAGCCCGAGCATGAAGGCCTTCAGCGCGATGATGTCGGTGTGGGCGACGAAACGCATGCTCAGGCCCGACAGGCCGATGGCCAGCAGCAGTGCCAGGTGCAGGTGGTCCGACGGCGTGGAGATGTAGCGAACGCGATCGACCAGGAAGCGCCTCGCCCACAGGCCGGCCAGCCCGGCAACCAGCGCGAAGCCGGCGTAGGTGCCGAAGGCCTGGACCCAGACGACGGGCGTCCACACCGGCTGCTGGAAGTAGCGCAGGTGGCGTAGCAGGACGAGCGCCAGCGCGGCGTGGAACATCCAGCCGAAGAGCCAGGTCCACTTGCTGGACTTGAACAGGCTCTCGAACAACACGACCTCGCGCGCCATGCGCAGGCCCACGCCGGCGCCGGTGGTCGGCGCCGGGGTGGTCGGGATCTTCAGCGGGGCCGGCGCTCCCAGGTAGCTGCGGATCTTGAACGCAAGCCCGAACACCAGCACCGCGGTGGCGGCGTAGAAAAGCAGCGCGTAGCCGATCGTGAGCGCCGACATGCGGTCACTTGCGCAAGGTGGCGAGGACCAGGCGGGATCAGACGCAGCCGGTCGGCTTGGGCAGCCCGGCGATCTTGCAGGCCTGCTTGGCCGGGCCATAGGGGAACAGCTCGTAGAGGTACTTGCTGTTGCCCTTGTCCGGGCCGAGCTGCTTGCCGATGGCCTTGGTCAGCACGCGCACCGCCGGCGCGATCTGGTATTCGTTGTAGTAGTCGCGCAGGAAGTTGACGACCTCCCAGTGGCTGGGGGTCATCTCCACGTTCTCGGTCTTGGCGATGACCTTGCCGATGTCCTCGTTCCAATCGGCGAGGTTGACCAGGTAGCCTTCTTCGTCGGTTTCGTAGGTCTGGCCGTTGACTTCGATGCCCATGTCTGTCTCCAGTGTCGTGAGGGGTGGTTGCAGCGCCGGGCTCAGAGCCAGGACTGGCTGTTGGAATGTTCGGCCACGAGATCGACGAAGCCGGCGTAGTCGACGGTCGTGACGCCTTCGGCGACCGAGCCGGCCATGCCCCGCGCTTCCAGATCGGGCTGCAGCGCATAGACCTTCAGGCGAGCGAGCACCGGTGCGATCGCGCCGGCGCCGGCCTTGGTCGCGGCATAGACGCCGTCCTCGATCAGCAGCAGCGCGTGGCCGTCCTGGGCCAGGCGCAGACAGCTCTGCAGGCTGGTGGTCTGCCGGTGCGACTTGTTGACGATGTGCAGCATGGGGGGGGATCTCTAGAAGCTCAGGACCACGTCCTGCTGTTGCATCAGCGTGGACATCTCGGCGCTGGAGAGCACCTCCACCGGCACGAGCAGGTCGGACTCGGAAAGCCCGCGCGATTCGAGCGACTCGCGTTCGACGTAGAGCTTCTCGACGTCGTAGCCCTCCAGCGCGCGGTAGGTCGGCGAGAAGTTCTTGATCCCGATGGCCTTGCTGTTCTGGCCCTTGACGAGTTCATAGACGCCGTCGTCGATGAAGACCAGGCTGACGTCCTGGTCGAAGGTGGCGGCGATGAGCACGACCTCCAGGCTCTCGAGCGCGTAGATCGTGCCGTAGGGGGCCTTGCGGTTGACGAACATGAATTTCTTCATCGTCAATCCCCGAAGGTGACCAGGCGGTCGGCCTTGATGCCGCTGTCCACCAGTTGCCCCAGACCCGAGATGCGGAAGCCCGGTGCCAGCACCTCTTCCTTGATGCCGCGGCGCAGAGCCGCGGCCACGCAGACGACGAGGTCGACCTTGTGCTCGGCGTGCAGCGCCGACCAGCGGTTGACGACGTGGCGGTCGTCCTGCGGCGGCTCGGTGAGCCGGGTCGCGTTGTAGACGCCATCGTGATAGAAGAAGACACGCTGGATCTCGTGCCCCTTGGCGATCGCGGCGGCGGCGAACTGGTATGCCGTGTCGCTCGCCTGATGCGTGTAGGGGCCCTCGCTGACGAGCAAGCCGATTTTCATCGCAGTGGCCTCGGCCTCAGAAGCGGATGTGGGTCGAGGCGTTGAGGTTCGCCCGCGAACCGCGCCAGTCGTCGATCAGGTACTTCGTGAAGGGCAGGTCGCACTTCTCGAAGAAGCGCGGCCAGCCAATGCGCTCGACCCAGTCGGAGATGCGCTCCCACGAGCGGGCATCTTCCTTGTAGGTGTAGAGGATCTTCTTGACCATCGCCGAGACTTCGGGCCAGCGCGGCGGATTGTTCGGCAGGCCCGAGGCGACCATCTTCATGAAGGTCGGCTTGCCGCGCGCGTTCGAGTTCTTGCCGCCGACCCAGATCGCCAGCTTCGAATGCTCGGGGTCGTTGATCTGCATCGGCGGGCACGGGGGATAACAGGCGCCGCAGCAGATGCACTTCTTCTCGTCGACCTCGAGCGAAGGCTTGCCGTTGACCATCGCCGGCCGGATCGCCGCCACCGGGCAGCGCGCGACCACCGCCGGGCGTTCGCAGACGTTGGCCACCAGCGCATGGTTGATCACCGGCGGCTTGGTGTGCTGGACGATGATCGCGATGTCGGCCTGGCCGCCGCAGTTGATCTCGCAGCAGCTCGTGGAGAGGTGGACGCGGTTGGGCATGTCCTCCTTGATGAACTCCGCGTAGAGATCGTCCATCAGCGCCTTCACCGCGCCCGAGGCGTCGGTGCCCGGGATGTCGCAGTGCAGCCAGCCCTGGGTGTGGGCGATCATCGATACCGAGTTGCCGGTGCCGCCGACCGGGAAGCCATTGCTCGTCAGCGACTCGATCAGCGGATCGACCTTGGTCGGGTCGCTGACCATGAACTCGATGTTGCTGCGGATCGTGAAACGCACGTGCCCTTCGGCATAGGTGTCGGCGATGTCGCAGAGCTTGCGGATCGTATGCACGTCCATCTGGCGCTGCGTGCCGGCGCGCACGGTCCAGACCTCGTCGCCGGTGTGCGAGACATGGTGCAGCACGCCCGGCCGTGGCCGGTCGTGGTAGCGCCAGTTGCCATAGTTCTTCAGCAGCGCGGGGTGCATGTACTGCCGGTTGTCCGGCACGCCGCTCTCGATCGGGGTACGCATCTGGGCCATCATTTGTCTCCGCAGTCAGTTCTCATCGCCGGCCGCCGCCGGGCCACCCCAAGGCGGCCGGGCCCGGGGGGTCAACATCAGGCCGCGGCCTTCTTCGCGTTGATGCGCGCGACCTCGTCGTCCCAGCCGTCGGTGCGCACGTAGGGGTTGGTGCGCGGCGTGGCGACCATGTTCGCGTCGATGTCCAGGCCGATGCCTTCGAGGAAGTTCACGAGGCCGATGCGTTCGATCATCTCGCCGGTGCGCTCGTGCTCGAGCGCGTTCTCGGCGAAGAAGTCGATCACCTTCTGGCCGAGCTCGACCAGCGCCTCGTAGTCTTCCTCGGTCTTCAGCGGCAGGAAGGGCACGACCACGGTGCCCATCAGGTCGCCGATCTTCAACGTGCGCTTGCCGCCGATGAGGATCGTGGCGCCGGTGTCGACACCCTTGGCCAGCGCACCGGTCATCACGTTGACGCAGTGCATGCAGCGCACGCAGTTGCTGTTGTCGATCTCCAGCGCGTGGGTGTCGCTGATCTTGACACTGGAGATCGTGGGCCCCTGGGCGACGTCCTTGATCTCCTTGAGCAGAATGGTCTTGGTCGGGCAGCGCGCGATGACGTCGTTGACCAGCTCGTTCATGCCGTGCTTGGCGTACCACTTTCGCGCCAGCTGCTCGTCGGTACGCATGTTGTCGCGCCAGGTGCCGATGACCGCCATGTCCGAGCGCTGGATCGAGTTCATGCAGTCGTTCGGGCAACCCGAGAACTTGAACTTGAACTTGTAGGGCAGCGCCGGGCGGTGGATGTCGTCGAGGAAGGTGTTGATGACCTGGCGGTGGGCCTTGGCCTCGTCGTAGCAGCTCTGCTCGCAGCGCGCGGCGCCGACGCAGCTCATCGACGTGCGCACCGCGGGACCGGCGCCGCCGAGGTCGAAGCCGAGTTCGTTGAGCTCGTCGAACGCGTCCTGGACCTTGTCGGTCTTCGCGCCCTGGAACATGATGTCGCCCGACTGGCCGTGGAAGGCGATCAGGCCCGAACCGTGGCGCTCCCAGATGTCGCACATCTTGCGCAGCACGTCGGTGTTGTAGTGCATGCCGGCAGGCGGCTGCACGCGCAGGGTGTGGAACTCGGCGGCGTCGGGGAACAGCGGCTTGTCGTGCTCGTCCTTGAGCTCGGTGAAGCGCGGAATCACGCCGCCGCCATAGCCGAACACGCCGACGGTGCCGCCCTTCCAGTAGCCCTTCTTGGTCCGGTAGGACGTCTCGAGCTGACCCATCAGGTCAACCATGTAGTCCTTGTCCTCGGCCAGCCGCTTCAGGCCGGTGACGAAACTCGGCCACGGCCCGCTCTCGAGCTGATCGAGCATCGGCGTGTCGTGCAACTTCTTGGCCATGGCCTGTCTCCTTTGAGGGCGAATGCTATGGGCGCGCTGCATCGGCGCGCCATCACTCTGGTAGGGTACGAAAGATAGACCGGTTCGGGGAGCCGGGCATTACCCAAATGGCGTAGGCAGCGCTTACCCGTCGCGGTGATAGACGCGCCGCCGCCGCACCGCGCTCAATAGCGCCGACAGGAGACAAGCCATGACCCGCGTGACAGCGCTGGCGAAGTTGCGCGCGCCCATCGGCGGACAGGAGATCGAGTTGCAGCAGGTCGAGCACGACGCCGGCGGCATGAGCCTGCTGCGCACGCGGATCCGCGAAGGCAGCCGCTTCACGGTCTTCGACATCGACCCCCAGACCGCCGCGGCCTGGGGTCATGCGCTGCTGCGTTGGGCCGAAGCGAACCCGGGGTCGGCCTGAGGTGGAAGCCGTCGCCGCCATGGTCGATGCGGCCTTCCCGCTGCACGGGAACGACCTGCCGCGCGATCACCGGCTGCTGCTGGCGCAGGCGCTGACCGAGGCGCTGCCCTGGCTGGGCACGGAGCCGCAGGCGGCGGTGCTGCCCGTCAGGCTGGTCGGCGGGACGGTCGAGCCGGCGCTGCTGTCGGCGCGCTCGCGACTGCTGCTGCGCGTGCCGCGGGGTCGCACGCCCGAACTGCAGGTGCTGGCCGGGCAGACCTTGCGGGTGGGTGCGAGCGAGGTCACGCTCGGCGCACCCCAGGTCCGCGACCTGCTGCCGCACGCCACCCTGTACGCCCACTTCGTCGACGCGGGGCCGGCCGACGAGATCGGCTTTCTCGACGCCATCGGCGAGCAGCTCATTCGGCTGGGCGTGCTCTGCCACCGCGTCTGCGGCCGCGAACAGCAGGTGCAGGGCCCGACACGGACACTGCACGGCTACAGCCTGATGCTGCATGGCCTGCGCGCGAGGGATTCGCTGCGCATGCTCGAGCAAGGGCTCGGCGAACACCGGCTGATGGGCTGCGGCGTCTTCGTGCCGCACAAGTCGGCCGCCGCGGTGGGCGACTGATCGCGGTCCCCCGCCAAGATCATCAACCGACGCCCATTCCAGGAGACCCCCAACGATGGCCTATACCGTCAACGGCAACGAACTCGAGACCGACCCCCAGGGCTACCTGGTCGAACCCGACTTCAGCGACGAGGTGGTGCGCGTGATCGCGGCGGCCGAGGGCATCACGCTGACCGATGCGCACTGGAAGGTGGTCAACTACCTGCGCGACGAGTATCGCGAGCACGGCCACACGCCGAACTTCCGCAACATGCTCAAGGGCATGGCCGAAATCCTGCCCGGTTGCGAAAGCAAGACGCTGTACGACCTGTTCCCGCTCGGCCCGGCCAAGCAGGGCGCCAAGGTCGCCGGCCTGCCGCAACCGCTGGGCAAGGGCGGGTACTGAGGCTGGACCCATGACCATGACTGTTCATGGGCATGCGCCTGCCGAAGGCCCGCCCGCATGCAGGCGGGCGGGCAGGGCTGGACCCATGACCATGACTGCTCATGGGCATGCAAGGGCCGAAGGCCCTGCCGCATCCTGGCGGACAGGCTGAGGCGCTTCGATGGCGACCAAGCTGCGAATCAAGTCTCACTGGTTCAAGTCGGGGCAGGCCAAGACCCCCGAGCAGAACGCCAGCGCGATGGCCTTCATCGCCTGGCGCGTGGCGCTGAACATGCTCAAGCGCATGCGCGAGGCCGGCTTCGACATCGACGCCGGCGGCGCCTATTTCGGCTTCGTGCGCGAGGTGCTGGTGTTCCTGCTCGCCGGCGTCGACCGCATCGCCTACGTCCGCCTCGGACCCGACGCCCGCGTGCCCTTCACCACGGCGCTGGTTCTGCGCGTGGCCGAGATCCTGCGCGAGAACGAAGCCGACCTGCTCGGGCCCGCCGGCCTGCCCGCCGGCGGCGACTACCGCGACCTGTTCATCGACCAGTTCAACGAGATCTCCGGCCATTACGCCGAGTTCGAGTGGTCCGAGGCCGAAGGCCCCGATTTCGCCTTCACGCGCTATCTCGGCAGCCGGCTCGAGGCGGCGGTGCCCGAGAAGGACCGCAACTGGGTCATCGACCAGGTGATGGCGATCGAGGCGCCCGAGGCGGTGGCGATGCTGCGAAGCGCGATGCAAGGCGTCTTCTCGACCGAGCCGCGCAGCAGCCGCCGCGCGACGATGACGGGGGAATGAACATGGCCGCCGCGCTCGCCGCCGATGCCCTGGCGCATCGACCTGCTCTGCGGCGGCCCGGCGGCTGCTTCGACCTCGACGACGACCGGGTTTACCGCGCCTGGCGCGACGCCAAGCTCGCCGCCGCGCCGCACGATGCGGCCGAACTGCTGGTCGAGGTCCGCGACCCCGCTGCGCTGACCGCCGCCGAGCGCGCGGCGCTGCTCGACCGCTGCGTGCGCCACAACATGGCGCTGTACCGCAGCACCGAGCAGGGCGCCGACAAGGCGCTGCCGCGTGAGCTCGGCCGCCATCTCGGCCTGCGCCGCCTGGACGCCAACTGGCTGGCCGACGACGATGGCATCTCGCCGATCGCGGTGCGCGAGTCGCTGGGCCCGGCGGCCGGCTTCATCCCGTACACCAACCGCGCGATCAAGTGGCACACCGACGGCTACTACCAGCCACCCGAGCGCGCCATCCGCGGCATGATCCTGCACTGCGTGCGTCCGGCCGCCAGCGGCGGCGCCAACCGGCTGCTCGACCATGAACTGGCCTACATCGCGCTGCGCGACGCGAGCCCGGCGCACGTGCAGGCCCTGATGGCCGCCGACGCGATGACCATTCCGGCCCGCACCGACGACGACGGCGTCGCCCGGCCGGCGCAGAGCGGTCCGGTGTTCAGCGTCGACGATGCCGGCCACCTGCACATGCGCTACACGGCGCGCACGCGCAGCATCGAGTGGAGGGCCGACGCCGCCACCCGCGCCGCGGTGGCCTGCCTGGAGGCGCTGCTCGACGACTCGGCTCACGTGCTGCGCGTTCGGCTGGAGCCCGGCATGGGACTGGTCGCCAACAACACGCTGCACGACCGCGAGGCCTTCGTCGACGACCCGCAGCGCCCTCGCCTGCTCTACCGCGCCCGCTACCTCGACCGCGTGGCCGACCCGGCCGCCGCGCGCTGAGACGGCTGCCTGCGATGTCGCAATGGGTCACCGTCTGGCGAGCCGCCCAGCTGGTCGGGGCACCGAGGCGCGAGTTGCAGCAGCGGGTGCGCGAAGGCGGGCTCGAGCTCAGCGACGGCCTGGTCTCGACGGCTTCGTTGCTGCGCCTGTACCCGCAGGCGCAGCTCGAGGAATCGGGGCTGCTCGAGCGCGTTGCGCAGATCAAGGACGAGGCCTTCGGCCGCCGCGTGCGCGAGCGCATCCTGCCCAGCCAGGAAGTGCTGGCGCAGCGCCTGTTCCGCCAGAGCCAGGAGCTGGCCGACCTGCGCCGCCACCTGCAGCAATACCATGCCCTGGTGCTCGAACTGCGCGACGCGATCCGCGCCCAGGCCGAGGCGGCGCCGGCCGACCCGGCGCTGCAACGGCTGGCGGCGCAGGCCGCCGGCGGCCTGGCCCGGGTGCTGGCCACCGACACCGTTGACGTGCTGGATGCGATGGACGACATGCTCAAGGTCATGTGTGCCGAAGTCACCGTGCGGCCCAGCGGCCATCGCTTCAGCGTCGAGGGCCGCGACACGCTGCTGCAGGCCGGGCTGAAGGCGGGGCTGCAGTTCAACTACGGCTGCGGCAACGGCAGCTGCGGCATGTGCAAGGTGCGCGTGGTGGCCGGCGAGGTGGCCAAGGTGCTGCCTTTCGACTACCCGCTGTCGGAAGCCGAGAAGGCGCAGGGCTACACGCTGCTGTGCGCCCACACCGCGGCCAGCGGCGAGCTGATGCTCGAGACGCTGGAGGCGCACGGGCCGCAGGACATCCCGCAGCAGCAGATCGTGACCAGCGTGCGCCAAGTGCGCGAGCTGGCCGCCGACACGCGCCTGGTGCACCTGCAGACGCCGCGCAGCCACCGGTTGCGCTTTCTGGCCGGCCAGTCGGTCACGCTCGGCCTGACGACCGCCGGCAACCGCAGCGGTGACGGCGACGACCTCCACTGCACGCTGCCGGTGGCCAGCTGCCCCTGCGACGACCGCAACCTGCACTTCTTCGTCGCCCGCGACGCCGACGACCCCTTCGCGTGCCGGGTGTTCGACGGCGGTCTCAAACCCGGCACCGCCGTCGACCTGTGGGGGCCGAGCGGCGACTTCGTGCTCGCCGAGGGCGGGCGGCCCCTGGTCTTCGCCGCCTGCGACCTCGGGTTCGCGCCGGTCAAGAGCCTGATCGAGCATGCGCTGGCGCGCGACGAGGCGCAGTCGCTGTCGCTGTACTGGCTCGCGACGCGGCCCGACGGCCATTTCCTGGCCAACCAGTGCCGCGCCTGGTCGGCCGCGCTCGACGGCTTCGAGCACCAGCTCGCCTACCACAGCGATGCCATCGCCGGTGCGCACCAGTTGGTACAGGCGATGCGCGCCGACCTCATCGACATCGCCTGCGACTACTACCTGGCTGGCCCCGAAGACTTCGTGCGCGCCTTGCACGACGACCTGCGAGAGGCCGGGGTGGCCGCGGCCCAGATCCACTCGGAGGTTCTCTGATGACCGACACCCCATGCGCCAGGGGCGAGGCCTGCGCCTGTTCACCCGCGCCGGCCGCACCCGCAGACGCCTCGCTCGACAGCTGCGCCGGCGGCGAATCCTTCGCGCTGCGCGTGCTGGGCGACAGCATGGAGCCCGAATTCCGCGAAGGCGAGATCATCGTCATCGAGCCCGAAGGCCTGGCCACCGACGGCGCCTACGTGCTCGCCTGGCATGACGACGAATGGATCTTCCGCCAGCTCCGCGGCGAGGGCGACCGCTGGCATCTCCACGCGCTCAACCCGGCCTACCCCGACCTGCCGCTGGCCGGCCTGGACGCGGTGCGCGGTGTCGTGATCCAGAAGGCCGTGCCCGGCCGGCGACGCGCCGGACGGCGCTACGTCTGAGGCCGCGCATGCCCTACTTCGTCTATCGCGTCCGTCCCTTCGCCCAGCTCGATCGGCTGGCCGACTTCGCGGCCTTCAAGGAGGCCTCGGCACACGCCAAGGCCCTGCGGGCCGCCGGAGCGGCCGCCGAAGGCGGCAAGATCAAGGTCATCTTCGCCGCCAACCCGATCGAGGCCGAAGACCTGCTGTGCCAGATCCGCGAGCCGGGCCCGACCGGCGACGAGTAGCGTGGCCGCGGCCTGCGACGAACCGGACGCCGGCGCGAACTGCTGCCACGGCCCCGACGCCTGCGTCTTCACCAAGGCCCTGCTGGCCCAGGGAGCGCGCTGCGCGCTGGCGCGCCGGCAGGCGGTGGGCGAGCGTGACCTGTTGACCTGCGGCTCGGCGGTGGCCCACATCAACTGCTCGACCCTGGCGGCGCTGATCCGAGAGCGGTCGACCTTCGCATTGCGCCTGCCGCGCAGCGGCGCGCCGATCGAGCACGCCAAGGCGCTGCGCCTGCAGTGCGGCGGCCTGGCCGGCCTGCGCTCGGCCCTGCGGGCGGCCGAGCCCGATGTCCACCAGATGGTGCTGCAGGCCCAGGACCGCTGGGGCAGCCTGCTCGACGCGCCCTGGGCCGAGATCGTCCCGGCCATCGTGGCCTGGCAGCCGCGGGCGCGTCGCGCACCGCAGCGATGACGGCGATGCCGGTGCTCGATCGCGATGCGCTGGTGCAGGCGGTGCAGCGCAACTGCCACATCGGCGACGCGCGCCATGCCGGCGACCTCACACTGTGCATCTACCTGCTGCAGATGCGCGAGTTGTACCGCTGGGAACAGCGGCTGCCGCTGGGTGCGCCGCTGCGCCACCGTGACGTGGGCGACTGGCTCGACCGGCGCGAAGCGCTGTGGGACGAACTCGCCGCCGCCGACTATGCCGGGCTGACGATAGACGGCGAAAGCTTCGAGCCCTTCGACGTGGCGGCGGTCAACGCCCGGCTGCTGCCGCAGCGGCTGGTCTATGGCGCCGGCCGCCTGGCCTCGGGCCGGCCGATCTTCTTCCTGGGCGAGTTGCAGCACGCCGAGCCGCGCGAAGGGCTGCAGCTGCTGATGGCGGGGCGCGAGCTGGCGCGCGGCCTGGCGGCTCCGCCGGGCGTGCTGGCCGATGGCGCCGTGCTGCTGCGACGCGAGGCCCTGTTGCGCTGGCTGTGGGAGCTCCACGAGGGCTGGGCCGCCAAGCGCGGCGGCGTCGCGTTCGGCGCCGCGCTTCAGGGCTGCGGGTTTGCCGGCGGCGACCCGGCGCCGGCCCTCGAACGGCTCGCCGAAGAGCAGCTCGAGACACTGTGGCTGCACGAGCTGGGCGAGCACCGCGCGGGCGAGGCGCTCGGCCCCGGATGGGCCGCGCTGCGCCTGGCCACCGGCGGCGACCGGCGCATCGAGTTGCGCCTGCGGGCGCTGCGCGATCACCTGGCCGACTGCCTGGTGACGCTGCCGACGCTGCGCGAGCGCGGTGCCACGGTCGCGATCCACTTCTGGTTCGCCAACCTCGACGGCCTGCGGCTCGACATGTTTCCGCGCCTGCACGAGGCCTACGCCGCGTGGCGCGCGGGCGACGGCTTTCGCGCGCTCGACGACGCGCTGGCGGCCGGGCGCGATCATTGGCTGGGGTTGGGCGCGCAGGCCGTCGCGTTGCACGAGCGGCACGGCGCCGGCAGCACCGAGCCGCTGGTCGCGCTGCTGACCGCTGCCGCGGCCCGCTGCTGAACCGCGGCCGCGGTTCAGCCGTCGCGCGTTTCGCGCCAGAGGATGTACTTCATCGTCGCCACGGCGCCGCCGATGATCCCCGCCACCGCGACGAACGAGCCGAGGGCCAGCGTCGAGACGCCGGTCAGGCCCTGTCCGATCGTGCAACCCAGCGCGGTGACGCCGCCGAACCCCATCAGCACGGCGCCGAAGAGCTGGCTGCGCAGGTCGGCGAGCGAGGCGAAGCCTTCCCAACGGAACTTGCCCGCGGCCAGCGCATAGGCGGCCGAGCCGAGCACGACGCCGCTCACGGTGGCGATGCCGAAACTCATGTGCAGCGACTTGTCGGTCCACAGCAGCAGCAGCTCCAGTCCGTAGGCCAGCGGGCCGACGAAGCTCATCGATTCCAGCGTGTGCGAGTTGGTGCCGAAATAGACCGTCTCCAGTGTGTCCGGGTTCTCGCCGTAGCCGAGATGGCCCGACAGGTACCAGCCCAGCACCACCAGCAGGCCGAGCACCACAGCGCCGCCCACCTGCCAGGCGTTGCTGCGGAAGCGCCGGTCCTTGAACACGAAGCCGAGCAGCACCAGCGCGACGACGCCCGCAGTCGCGCCCAGCGCGCTGCGCGCTGGCAGGCCGGTGGCGCGGGCGACCAGCGAGGCCAGGCTCTGGTCCTTCAGGCCGAGCGCGCCGAGGTCGATCGCCACCGGGTCGAGCCAGCTCGCCCGCCACTGGCCGAACAGGCCCTTGAGCGTCATGTACGCGGACACCGCGAGAAAGGTCAGCACGACGAGCGAGCGCAGGCTGCCGCCCCCCAGGCGCACGAGGTTCTTGTTCGCGCAGCCTCCTGCCAGGCTCATGCCAACGCCGAACAGCAGCCCGCCGACGAGCAGCGACAGCCAGCGCAGGGTCGGCTGCTGATAGACCGATTTCGCCAGATCGATCTGGCCCGACCCCTGCAGCGCGCTGGCGCCGATCAGCGCCACCGCGATCGCCAGCATCCACATCCGCATGCGGCCCCAGTGGCCCATGTTGACGACGTCGGATACCGCACCCATGGTGCAGAAGTTGGTCTTGTTGGCCAGCGCGCCGAACACGAACGCGATCGCGAAACCGCCCCAGACAACCAGGGCGGCAGGGTGGGTGACGGTGTCCATCGTCGGGCTCCTCTTCTTGTTACGCCTGGGCCTGCGGCGTGCTCAGGGGGTCAGCTCGATCGCGACGGCGGCAGCGCCGCGGGCCGGCCTCAAGGCGCAGCGGCGCCGGCCACCCGACCCAGGGTCTGCTGGATGATGTCGGGGGCGCGCGCGATGCGCATGAACTGGCCCATGCCCAACGCCGGCCAAGACAACGCGATACGGTAGCGCCCGTACATCGCATATGCCTTGTTGCCGACGACATAGATTTCGTAGGGCAGCGCGGCGACATTGTCGGCGCCGATGGTGCCGACCCACCAGGCCTCGCCGTGTTCGGCATCGTCCATCGCGACGCCGAACACGGCCAGCCGGGCCTCGGGCATCTTCACTTCGTACACTGCCGACGTGTGCGCCACGCCCTTGGCCAGGTTGTCGTGAACGGTGCGCACCGCGTCGTCGAAACTGGCGAAGGCGGCGAGTTCGTTCTTCAGCGACTCGATGCGCTCCATTCCGAACATGTAGTGGTATTGCGGCAGATCGGCGGCCGGCACGTCGCCGCCGAAGGGCTTGCCGGCGCCCAGCGCATGGGCCAGGCGCGCCTGCACCGAGCGCACCGCGGGTTGCGCGGCATCGAAGGCGCCGCGCAGGTAGGCGCGATACCAGTAATCCGGGTTGGTGTACGAGACCGTGCCGTCGCCCTTCACACCCACGCGCAGCGTCGCCGCGACGATCGCCACGCCGCCGGCCGCACGCACCGCGTCGAGCATCGCGCGGTCGGTCACGACGATGCTGCCGTAGGCGCCGAGCCCCTTGGGCAAGTGGCGGCCGACGACCTCGAAGCCGTCGTCGCGCAGTCGCTGCTCCAGGCGCGTCATCAGCGCCGGCACTTCGGCCGCGGGCAGTGGCGTGCCGGCGATGTAGGGCTCGATCGCGAAGACGGCCGGTGCCAGCAAAAGCGCCAGCAGCGCCACCAGAAGCTGTCTCATGCGGTCACCTCTCGGGTGCAGGGGGCTGCCGCCGGACAGCGCGGCCGGGCTGTGGGTCATGCCAGGGCGCTCGCACGCCGGCGGGTCGGCTCAGATGAAGAGGCAGACGTCGGTCTCGCCGGCGAACTTCATGAAGGTCGCGGCGCCGCCGTACTCGATGCCGTCGATGAAGTCGCTCTTGCTGAACTCGAACAGGTCCACCGTCATCTGGCAAGCGATGAACTTGACGTCGGCCTCCTGGCACAGCGCGCGCAGTTCCTCGAGCGAGGCCACCCCCTTCTTCTTCATCTTGGCCTTCATCATCGAGGTCGCCATCGCCTCCATCCCGGGCAGCATCGAGACGACGACCGGCATCGGCACCGGCATCGGCATCGCCGGGTTGCCGATCGGGCTGATCGCGATACCGCTCAGGTCCTTGCGCAGCAGTTGCAGCCCGTAGAACGTGAAGAAGATCTGCACGTCCCAACCGAGTGCGGCGGCGGTCGAGGCCAGGATCAAGGGCGGATACGCCATGTCCAGCGCACCCTTGGTGGCGATGATCGCCATCTTCTTCGTAGCCATGAAGACTCCGGTCTCGTTGCGAGGGCGCGCGCGCCTTCAGGCCTTCTTGAGGAAGAAGAAGAACTTGCTGTTCTCGGTGCCCTGCTCGAGCAGGGCATTGCCGGTCTGCTCGGCGAAGGCCTGCATGTCGCAGACCGAGCCGGGGTCGGTGGCGACCACGCGCAGGATCTGGCCCGAGGCCATGTCGGCGAGCGCCTTCTTGGTCTTGACGATGGGCAGCGGGCAGGCGAGGCCCGAGGCGTCGAATTCCTTGTCGAAGTTCATCCTGTTGTCTCCATGTTGCCGGCACCCGTGCCCGGTGGGCACGCCGGCATTGTCTTCTAAGGCCATGCCCGAAGCCGCGCCATTTGCCCGCCTGCGCATGCCCTCGGGCGCACGTCCACGGACGGCTGTCGAAGGCTCGGCACGCCGTGGGGCTATTAGCGCGGAAAGACCACCCGAGGGTCTATTACCGCGATGGGTGATGGCAAGTAATCCAAGTGGGTAGGGCCCGCACGCATGGGCGCAGCGGCGACCTGCCGTGTCAGCCGCCGCCGCGCTCCGCCGGCAGCGCCTCGGTGCGCCAGCGCAGCTCCATGCCGCCGGCCAGGTTGGCCACCGCCTCGAAGCCGGCCATGCGCAGCAGCACGGGTTGCCTGCGCCAAGTGCGCGCCCAAGCGGCAGACGGCGACCACGGGCCGCCCGCGGTCGAGTTCGACACTGCGCGCGGCCAGTACCGACAGGGGCATCTGCCGCGCGGCGCGCAGGTGTCCGAGCACGTCATCGAACTCCGCCGACTCGCGAACGCCGACCACCTGCACCCGCGACGCGCAGTCCAGCAGGGCCTCGGGCTCGATCTCCCACAGGCCGCCAAAGATACAGGTCAGCGGCGCCCAGTCGGGCTCGTCGGGCAGGGGCCCGGCCGCTGCAGGGTCGCCGCAGCGCGGGTTGGCCGGCACCGCGATGTCCATCGGCCTCGGGTGCGGCAGACCCAGGTTGTCCATGTAGCCGGCGAAGTCGGTCGCGTTGGCATCGCCGCCCAGGCGCGGGTTGAAGCGCCGCTCCTCGGCCACGCTGGTCACCGTGATGCCGCGGTAGTCGTGCGCTGGGTAGAGCAGGCAGATCGATCGCGGCAACAGGATCTGGTCCCGCACCGAGCGGACCAGCCGAGCCGTGCTGCCGTGCTGGAAATCGGTGCGCCCGCAGCCGCGGATCAGCAGGCTGTCGCCGGTGAAGGCCGTGCGCTGCTCGTCGAGCACGTAGGTCAGGAAACCGTCGGTGTGGCCGGGCGCCGAGCGCACCTCGAGGTGACGTGAACCGAAGGCAACGCTGTCGCGGTGGACCAGCAGCCGGTCGGCCTGCGCCGCGCCGGCCGCAGCCGACACCATGATGCGGCTGCCGCTGCGCTGCTTGAGCAGCCAGGCGCCGGTGACATGGTCGGCATGGACGTGCGTGTCCAGCGTGGCCGCCGCGCGCAGGCCCAGTTCGCGCAGCAGCGCGGTGTCGTGCCGCGCCTGCTCGAACAACGGGTCGATGATCACCGCCTCGCCGCTGGCGGCATCGCCGAGCGGTTAAGCGTAGGTCGAAGAGGTGGGGTCGAAGAGCTGGCGGACGACGAGCATGGCAGCGAGCTGCGGGTTGGATCGGGCGTGGCGTCAGCGGTCGCCGAACAGGCGGTCGCGCGACAGCCAGCGTCCCTGTCGCCTGGCGACCGAGACCAGGGTCGCGGGGTGGCTCAGCGGTTCGCCAGCGGCATCAGCCGCTCGGCCGACGGCAACTCGTCGCCGCTGTCGATCTCGATCGCCACCTGGGTGCAGACCGCGCGGCACAGCATCGCCACGCGCTCGCTCTGCAGCCGGTAGTAGATCTGCGTGCCCTCGCGCCGCTTGGCGAGGACGCCGCTGCGGTACAGCGTCGCAAGGTGCTGCGACATGTTGGGCTGCGTGGTGTCGATCTCGGACAGCAGTTGGGAGACGTTCTTCTCCTGGTTGCACACCGCGCTGATGATGCGCAGCCGCACCGGCGTGGCCAGGATGCTGAACAGTTCGGCCGCCGACTGGAACACGCGATCTTCACTGCTGTCGGTCACGTCGCCTCCGCAATCCCGCCGTCTATCCGCGAACGATTCTATTCGCACGCAATGATAAAAACGCCTCCGTTTCGCGCGCAGCGGCCCGGGTGTCCGCGCCGCGACTCACTTGCCGTCCTGCGCTTGCAGCAGCAGGTAGGTGTTGTAGGCGTTCATGCGATTGGCGGCGTGGAACAGCGGCAGCTTGTCGAAACGCGACCAGTCGGTCCGGGCGTAGGCATCGTCGAAGGGTTCCAGGTTCTGCGCCGCCTCGGCCATCGCCGCGCGCAGGAACTGCAGGTACTCGCGCGTGAGCTGCATGTCGGCCAGCGGGTCGGTGGACACCGGACCATGGCCCGGCACCACGACCCGCGGGTGGTCGAGCATCAGCTTGTCCAGCGACGCGATCCACTGCCGGCTGTCGGCCTGGCCGATGTACGGGATGCGGCCGCGGAAGAACAGGTCGCCCGAGAACATCACGCCGAGCCTGGGCACGAACACCGCCAGGTCCTCCGGCGTGTGCGCCGGGCCGACATGGCGGATCACGAAGTCGTAGCTGCCGACCTGCAGGTGCGTGACCTCGTCGGTCAGCCAGCGGTCCGCAGGCACCAGACGCGTGTCGGCGTCGATCCATGGCGCCAGATCGTGGCGGCTGGCCTCGAGCCGCTTCTGCGCCGTCTCGGAGTTGAGGTACTCGCGCCCCAGCGTGTGGGCGATGACAGTGGCACCGGCGGCCTTGAAGACCTGCAGGCCGTAGATGTGGTCGGCGTGGTAGTGGGTGACGATGACGTAGCGCACCGGCTGCGGCGTGATGCGGTGGATCTCGGCCAGCAGCGCCGAGGCCAGCGCCGGCGAGCCCAGCGCATCGACGACGACCACACCGTCGTCGGTGACCACGAAGCCGGCGTTGGAGATGAAGTTGCGGTTGGCCTGCGAGCCGAGCGCGGCCGCACCCTGCACGTACCAGACCTGTTCGGCCACCGGGATCGCGTGCAGGGCCGGCGCCGGCGCGTCGGCCCGCGCTGGCGGCGTGCCAAGCAGCGCCAGTCCCGCGGCAAGACCGGCCGCCAGCAGGCCGCGCAGGGATGGCTTCATGACCGGGCCCTCAAGCCACTGGCCGCCGCGGCTGCCCGGGACGCCTCGCCGGGCATCGGTTCGTCGAGCGCACCGTGCGGGCGCTGGTCGATCAGGCGGTCGGTGATCGCCGCACCGGCCCACATCGTGCACAGCGCCACCCACGAGGTGATCGTGAACACCGACGCACCCGACAGACCGGAGCCGACGGCGCAACCGCCGGCGAGCATGGCCCCGAAGCCCATGAGCAGGGCGCCGAGCATGTAGCGCCTCATGCTGGCGCCGCCCTGGAACCCTTCCAGCTTCAGTTCGCCGAAGAGCGAAGCGGCCATGAAGGAGCCCAGGAAGACGCCCGGCACCAGGCCGAGGTCGAAGCTGACCGGCTTGTCGGTGTTGAACAGAACGCGCGCGAGCACCTCGGCCGAAGGGCCGCTGAAGCTGAGCGACTGCACCGGATGCGGGTCGAAGGCGATGCGCGAGACCGCGTAGGTGGCCCACCAGCCACCGGCCACCGCCAGCCCGACGCCGATCGCCCCGGCCCAGCCCCAGGCGTGCACCTTCTGCCGGCGCGCCCAGAAGATGGCCGCGAGCAGCCAGACGACGCCGAAGACCATTGCGCCGCCGTGGCCGATGCCGGTGCGGGCGATGAGGTCGCGCGGCGCGCCACCCTCCACCGTCCACCAGGCCGAGATCGTCTCGCGCAGCGGCGCCAGCGAGCCGGTCAGGGCGGCTTGCGAGGCGACAGCGAACACCAGGCCCGCGATCACCGAGCGCAGGTTGCCCTGCGCCGCCAGCACCAGCAGCCGGCTCGCGCAGCCGCGGGCCAGGATCATGCCGACGCCGAAGGACAGGCCGCCGACGGCCGCCCCCGACAAGCTGCCGCGGGCCGCGATCTGGCGCGCGTCGCTGGCATCGAACAGGCCCGCCAGCACCAGCGCCTGCGTCGCCAGCACCGCGGTCGCAAAGGCGAACAGCCACACCGTGAGCTTGCCGCCGGTGAGATTGCGCGCGAACTCGATCACCGCCGACCGCAGGCAGAACCGCGAGCGCTGGGCAAAGAAGCCGAACGCGATGCCGATCACCGCGCCGAGCAGGGCCAGCACGTTGTTGTCACCCAGGCGATCGATGAGCCTTTCGAGCATGTCCAACCTTTCGGCCGCCAGCCTGAGCCTGGTACGCCCGCGTCGCCGGCTCGCCGTTGGCGACGGGGCGCGACTCAGGGCTTGAGGTACGCGTAGCCCTGTTGCTGCAGCTTGGTGATGCGCACGACGCCCGAGGGCGTGAAGTCGGCCTCCTGAATGAACTGCTCCTTCTTCAGGCCGCGGTTCTTGAGCGTGATCTCGCAGACATCGAACTCGACGCCGCGCGCCTTCAGTGCCGAGATCGGCCCTGCATAGAGTCCGCCGTTCTTGTCCTTCGCGCCCTCCATCAGGAAGTCCACGCCTTGCGCATGGGCCACAAAGATGATCTTGGTGTTGGGTTCGGTGTCGAGCTGGTTGCGGGCGTTGCGCAGGGCACCCAGCGCCTGGGTCTCGGCATCGTTGATGTGATAGACGACCTTGTCCTGGGCCCAGGTGAGCCCGGCGGCGAACGTCAGGACGGCACAGCTCAGCAGTTGGCGGATTCTCATGCGGATCTCCAGTTCGAGCTCGGGTTGAAGGTCAGTCTACGGCGATGCCGGGGTTGCCCGCCATGCCGACGAGCGTGGGCGTGTTGATGCGCCGCGGGCTGACATGGCCGCCCGGCTGCGCCCTGAGCCAGGTCTCGACCACGTCCCACACCGGCCTGGTGCCGGGCGCGGTGCGCGCGGCCTCGGCCACGGGGGCCCAGCCCGCCACCTTGTAGTTGCGGTCGGCTTGCAGCGGCTTGCCGTTCAGGCGCATCACGGAGATGCGCTGGCCCATCTTCTGGTCCGGGCTGCAGGTGTACTGCAGTCCGCCCACGCGCACCATGTCGCCGCCCTGCTGGTAGTAGGGGTCGGGGTTGAAGAGGTTGTCGGCCACGTCCTCGAGGACGGTCTTGATCGTCTCGCCGCTCATCTGGGTGACGGTGGCGTACGGGTACGTGATGGCCAGCTGGTCCATCATCAGTTCGCGCGTGATCGCGTCGCCGGGCAGCAGCGTCGTGCCCCAGCGGAAGCCCGGGCTGAAGGCGATTTCCGCGCCCTGCACGTCCATCAGCGCGTCGCAGACCAGCTGGTCCCAGCTGCCGTTGAAATTGCCACGCCGGTACAGCAGGCCGTCGGTGACGGCGAGCTTCTCGGCCAGCCTGGCCTCGTAGGGTGCGCGGATCTTGGTGATCAGCGCATCCATCGCCGGGTCGGCGACGAGCTGGTTGGCGAACACCGGCAGCAGGCGGTAGCGGAAGTCGGCCAACTTGCCGTCCCTGACGTCGAAGTCCATCACGCCCAGGAACTTGCCGTTGCTGCCGGCATTGGTGACCAGGGTCCTGCCGCCGGCGTTGGCCACCGGCACCGCGACTGGCACCCCATCGTGGGTGTGGCCGCCGAAGATGGCGTCGATGCCGCGCACGCGGCTGGCCATCTTCAGGTCGACGTCCATGCCGTTGTGCGACAGCAAGACGACCAGCTTCGCACCCTTGCCGCGCACCTCGTCGACCATCTTCTGCAGGTTCTCGTCCTGGATGCCGAAGCTCCAGTCGGCAACCATGTAGCGCGGGTTGGCGATCGGCGTGTAGGGGAAGGCCTGGCCGATGATCGCCACCTGCACGCCGTTGATCGCGCGCAGCACGTAGGGCTTGAACACCGGGTCGCCGAAGTCGGCGGTCTTCACGTTCTGGGCCACGAACTCGACCGCGCCCTTGAAATCCTTGTCGACAATCTCCTTCACCCGGTCCATGCCGTAGGTGAATTCCCAGTGGCCGGTCATCACGTCAACGCCGAGCAGCTTGGCCGCGTCGACCATGTCCTGGGCGTTGGTCCACAGCGAGGTCGCCGACCCCTGCCAGGTATCGCCGCCGTCGAGCAGCAGGGCCCCCGGCCTGCCGGCCTTGAGCTGCTTGACCAGCGTGGCCAGGTGGGCGAAACCACCGACCCGGCCGTAGCGGCGCGCGGCCTGTTCGAAATCGAGGTAAGTGTAGGCATGCGCCTGCGCCGAGCCCGGGCGCAGGCCGGCGGCCTTCAGCAGCGACTCGCCCACCAGGTGCGGCAGCTGCCCCTGCATCGCTGCCACGCCGAGGTTGACGTTGGGCTCGCGGAAGTAGATGGGACGCAGCTGCGCGTGGCAGTCGGTCATATGCAGCAGCGAGACGTTGCCGAAGCGCGGGATCTCGTACAGGCCCTGCTGCGCCGTGGCCGCATCGGCGTCCGCCCAGCGCGCCAAGCCCATGCCCGCCGCCGAGGCCGCACCCAGGATCTGCAGGAAATCGCGCTTGGACAAATTCATTCTTCAGCAATCAGTGATATTCAGCCGCGGGAAAAGCCCGCCGGGCGGCGGGCTGCTGGCGTGGCGGTCACTCGTTGACCGGCGACTTCGGGTCCAGAAGCAACGCCATCAGGTCCTTCATCTGTGCCTCGTCGAGCAAGCCGGCGTGACCGAAGCGCGGCATCACCGAGCAGGCGTTGGTGGCCTTGGCGTTGTAGATCTTGGCCCAGGTGTAGGCGACGATCGGTTGCGCGGTGGCGCTGGCCGGGTCGGTGACGCCGCGCGTCTTGCCGTAGTGGTACAGGCTGGGGCCGATCGTGCCGTAGGAGATCTCGGCCGACGTGAGCTGGTGGCAGTTGTAGCAGCTGCCGCCGTTGGCCCGCGGGTCGGTGGTCTTGTCGGACCAGGTCATGCCTTTGCCGTCCTGGGCCAACTGCTCGCCAGCCTTCCAGTCGCCGATGTAGTGGCCGTCGGCCGGCAGCTTGACGCTCTTCATATTCTCGGCCTGGATCGCCTGCGCCTGGGCATCGGGCAGTGGCGCGCCCTCGGCCTTGGAGCAGGCGGCATCGCTGCCGTCCTGCTCCAGCCGGTCGACCTTGGCGATGCCCCGGTCGCTGAACGACGAGGCCATCATCTGCTTGAACATCGCGTCGTAGTCTGGCTGCGGCGCGACCGCGGCGCAGCCGGCGAGCACGGCGGAGGCGGTGGCCGCCGCGGCGATCAGAACGTTCTTCTTTCGCATCTCGTGGTCTCCCTCAGCGCTTGAGCGCAGGCGCGATCGACTGCGCGCCCCTGGCATTGACACCCATGTACACGCCGAGGGCGATCGTCACTTCGGATGCGTAGCCCGGGTAGGCCAGCCGCTGCTGCCGGAAGCAGTCGTTGAGCCGGCGCTGCATGCCCCAAAGCTCGCCGTTGCTGACGCGGTAGGCCGGCCAGGCGGCGAAGCCGATGCCGTCGCCGGGGTTCTTGGTCAGGTCGGGCAGGTCCTGCAGCCGGATGCGCTTGCCTTCCGTTCCGTGGCACGAGGCGCAGGAGAAGTCCATCGGGCCGCCGCGGAAGAAGAAGGCCCGCTTGCCCAGCTCGTACATCTGGCGCTCCTGCGGGCGATCCTGGGGCAGGTTGATGCGCATGCCCGAGGATTCGGAGGAGATGTAGGCGACCAGCGACTCGATGTTCTTCTGCTCGCCCTTGCCGAACGGCGTCTTGGCAATGTCGGCCGCGTCGAACCCCTGCAGCGTCTGCATGCAGGTCAGCAGGCGCGACTCCATGTCCTGCACCCTACCCGTGTCGGCGAAATAGCGCGGCAGTTCAGCGAAGGCGCCCTTGACCACGCCCGGGCCCTTGCCCAGATCGCATTGCTGCAGGCTGGCGTTCTTCGGGCCGCGGGCGGTCTTCCAGAGTTCCTCGCCCTTGGCCTCGAAGAGTTCAGCCGGGTTGCCGTCGGCGAGCATGGCCCGGTATTCGGCGATGCTGTCGGAAGCCGACTTGGCCTGGGCCGCGGCCGGCCCTGCGGCACAGGCCGCGCCCAGGACCGCCACCAGGATCAATGCGTTGTTCATGGTCTCCTCGTCTGCGGGGTGGGCGGCTCTCAGGACACGGTGGCTTCGTCGGTCCGCTTGTCGCCGTGGTTGTCGACCCATGAAATGGTGACCTTGTCGCCGGCCTTGGCGCCCTTGACCTTGAATTGCAGGAAGGGGTTCTTGGACACCGAAGGGCCCCACTGCGCGGTCAGCACCGTCTTGCCGTTCAGTTGCGCGGTGACCTCCTGGATGAACCAGGCCGGGATGATCTTGCCCGACGAATCCTTGCGTTGACCGGTCTCCATCTCGTGGGCCATCAGCACGCGGACCGTGGCCGCGCCTGCGGCGGCCTGGGCGCGGATGCGCATCGGATCTGCCATGTCTTTTCTCCTTGATCTGATTTCAGTGACGGGGGCGTGCCGGGATCAACCGCCGCAGCCGCCGAGCGTGACCTTCACTTCCTTGGCCGCGTAGAGCACCTTGCCGTCGTTCATCATCGCCACCGCGAAGACGTTGGACGACTGGCCCATCTTGACCCGGGTCGAGAAGTCGGGCTCTACCGCGTCGGTGACGTCGAACATCGCCGACAGCATCGCCGGGTTCTTCTCCACCAGCAGCAGCATGCGCTTGACGCCGGGCAGCTTGGTCGCGGCGCCCACCGGCACCACGGCGCCGTTCTCGGCGATGTCGGGGCCGGTGATGGTGAGGTCGGCGCTGGCCACAGGCGCGCCGCCGCCCAGGGCCTTCATCAGGTCGGCCATGTTCTTGGCGTCGAACGCCGCCTTGTTCCAGTCCGCGGCCTGAGCGGCGGCAACGCCTGGCAGCAGGCCCAGCGCGGCCAGCATGCCGGCGACCTGGACCGAACGGGCGAGCATGTCGCGACGAGTTTGCATGGTGATCTCCTTTATCTGTCTATGCTAATTAAGCAAACGGGAACCGGGATGGGTGCGATCCCTTAGGCATCGCCGCGGCTCATTGGGCCGCGGCCCCCGCGGCCAACCAGTGGGCGATCTCGCGTGCGTCGGCCGCGCTCAGCGTCTGCGGCGGCATCTGGACCTCGCCCCACAGGCCGCTGCCGCCGGAGCGGATCTTGCCGGCAAGGTAATCGACGGCATCGGTGCGCGTGCCGTACTTCTTGGCGACGTCGCGGAAGGCGGGGCCGACAATCTTGCTGTCCACTGCGTGGCAGACGGTGCAGTTGTTCCTGCGCAGCAGGTCCAGCGCCACGGCGACGGCAGCGGGCGACTGCAACGGCGACGCCAGCGCTGCCAGCTCCATCGCCTGCGCCGCCTGCAGCGTCGTCGGCGGCGGCTTCGAGGTGTCGGCGCCGAACTGCGCGCCGACGATCCGGTTCTGCTGCACCAGGTTGCCGTGCGCGTTGCGCGCGAAGTCGGGCAGGAACGACGCCACCGTGGACTCGGCCGGGCAGTCCTTCATGCAGGCCACGGCCTTGACGTCGGGGATGCCGCCATTGCCGATGCCCGCGCCCGGCCACAGGCCGTGGTCGGTGCGCATGCCGTTGCGGTTGGGCATGCGCTGCTGGACCTCGGCGATGTTGCGGTCCGACAGCGTGAAGTTGTCCGGTACCACGTTGCCCACGTTGAGCAGGTACGCCAGCACCGCATAGACCTCGTCGGGCTTGAGCGACTTCGGTGCCGTCCAGGGCATCGCGCGGTGGATGTAGTCCCACAGCGTCGAGACCGTGGCCACCTTCATCAAGGTCGTGCGGGCCGGGAACGCGGGGTCGAGCAGCCGCGCGACATGACCGGTCTTGACGTCGTCGGCCGTGGTGCCGCCGACCAGCGGCGTGAAGGTCTGGTTGCTCTCGCCGAACGAACCGTGACAGCTCGAGCACTTGGCTTCCCACAGGTCGGCGCCCTGCGCGACCGAGCCCGAGCCGGGCGGCAGGCCCTTGAAGTCGGGCCGCACGTCGATGTCCCAGGCGGCAACTTCCTTGGCCGTGGCGGTGCGGCCGATGCCGGGATAGGACGCACCGGCGCCGCCCGATGCCGGCGCGCCGGCGGCCCCCGCGGCGACCGCGGCCAGCACCGCCGCCCCGATCAGCGCCTTAAGAAAGCTGGACATTCTTCACCTCCCCGCTTTCCTGCACCAGCCAGGTCTGGATCGAGTTGTTGTGATAGATCGATCGCTTGCCGCGCACCGCGCGCAGTTGCCGGTATTCGGGCTGCACGTAGCCCGTCTCGTCGATCGCCCGGCTCTGGATCAGCGCCGGCTTGCCGTCCCAGACCCAGTCGAGGCCGAAGCGGGTCAGGCACTTGCTCATCACTGGGCCCTGCAGCTTCGCCGTGCGCCAGTTGCGCCCGCCGTCGACCGAGACATCGACCCGCGACACCTTCCCGCGCCCCGACCAGGCCAGGCCGTTGATGCTGTAGAAGCCCTTGTCGAGCAGCACCTGCCCGCCCGACGGCGTGGTGACGACGCTCTTGCATTCCTGTGTGCTCGTGTACTGGCGGTGGCGGCCGTCGGGCATGAGGTCGATGTAATGCACTGCCTCGTCCTTGGTCGCGTAGGGCATGTCGCCGACCTCGACGCGCCGCAGGTACTTGACCCAGCTCACGCCCTGCACGCCGGGCACCACCAGGCGCAGCGGATAGCCGTTCTCGGGGCGAAGCATCTCGCCGTTCTGGCCGTACGCGACCAGCACTTCGCCGCTCTCCACCAGTTCCATCGGAATCGTGCGCGTCATGCTCGAACCGTCGGCCCCCTCGGCCAGCAGGTAGCGTCCGCGCTTGAAGTCGGCGCCGGCCATCTCGAGCAGGGTCATCAGCGGCACGCCGGTGAATTCGCTGCAGCTGAGCATGCCGTGGGTGTACTGGCAGGTCGGCACCGCGACGTTGCCCCATTCCATGCCTGTGTTGGCGCCGCATTCGATGAAGTGGAAGCGGCTCACCGACGGCAGCCGCATCAGCTCGTCCATCGTGAAGACCATCGGCCGCCTGAGAATCTTCTCGTCCGAGCCGTTGACCATGAAGCGGTGCTTGGACGGGTCGATGTCCCACCAGCCCTGGTGGTGGCGCTCGAAGTGCAGCCCGCTGGGGGTGACGATGCCGAACAGCGACTGCAGCGGCGCGAACGAGACCGAGGCCTGCGCGGTCTGCGTCAGCCCCGGGCTCTGGCGGCGCTGCACGTTGGCCTCGTACTGCGAGGGCTTGCCGTAGCCGTCGGTGACCACCGGCCTGCCCAAGCTGGTCGAATGCACCGGCAGCCCCAGGATGTTGGGGTCGCCGCCGGCGGCGGGCACCGGGTTGGGCTGGGCGACGGCCAGCGGTGCCGCTGCAGCGGCACCGGCGGCGGCGAAGGCCTTGCGAATGAAGTCGCGCCGGCCCGACCGGGACTCGGCGAAGACCTCGCGCACGCCTTGGGCGTCGATGAAGTTCTCCGGCGCCTTGATCAGGCGGCCGGACGGTGGGCGCTCGCAGGTCAAGCTGTCTCCTGTGTTCTGTGGGCCGCCGCGCGCGGGCCGAAGCTCCGCGCCGACGCGCCGGGTTGCACGGTCGCAGCGCGCCGCTGAGGGGGCGCTGCTTCTGTTTATGCCGATCGTCGAATATTAGTCGTTGCGAATCTTTTGCCCGTCCGGACAAACCCGTGTCGCTCGACCATCTCCGAGCGCGGGCGGGGCCTGAGGCATCATCGGCGCGCGGCCCGTCCGGCTCGCCGATCCGATCCGATCCAATCCGCGCCGCACCGCGGCCCGCTCCAACCCATCCATGACCTTGCCCCTGAGCCCCGCTGCCGCGACCCAGGCCGTCCAGTGGGGCGGGCTGCTGATCGGCCTGCTGCTGGGCGCGGTGGCGCAGGCCACGCGCTTCTGCACGATGGGCGCCGTGGCCGACTGGTTCGCCTACCGCGGTCGCGCGCGCCTGATGATGTGGGTGCTGGCGGTGGCGGTGGCGGCCACCGGCAGCCTGGGTCTGATCGCGGCCGGATGGCTCGACCCGACGCGCACCCTGCCCTGGAGCGATCGCCTGCTGTGGCTGTCGTACTTGGTCGGCGGCGGCATCTTCGGCTGGGGCATGGTGCTGGCCTCGGGCTGCCCGCAGCGCAACCTGGTACGCGCCGGCGCCGGCAGCCTGAAGGCCTGGGTGACGCTGGTCGTCGCAGCGGTGTTCGCGCAGATGACCTTGCGCGGCGTGCTCGCGGTGGCGCGCGTGCGCTGGCTCGACCCCGTCGCCGCGCAGCTCGCCACGCCGCAGGACATCGGCTCGCTGCTGGCCGCGGCCAGCGGCGTCGGCGCCGGCCCGCTGCGCTGGGTCGTGCTCGCCGGCCTGCTGGCCGTCACCGCGGGGCTGCTCTGGCGTGCGCGCGACGGCATGGACGCGGGCCACTGGATCGGCGGCGTCGGTGTCGGCCTGCTCGTCACCGCCGGCTGGGCCGTGACCGGGCACCTCGGCTTCATCGCCGAGCACCCCGAGACGCTGGAGCCGGCGTGGATGGGCACCTACACGCACCGGCCCGAATCGCTGACATTCGCGGCTTCGATCGCCCACAGCCTGGACCTGCTGACGCTCTGGTCCGACGGCAACGCCACGGCGACGTTCGGCGTGCTGGTGTCGCTCGGCGTGGTGCTGGGCAGCGCGGTCTCGGCCTGGCGGCGCCGCGAATTCCATCTCGAGTCGTTCGGCGATGCGGCCGACCTGGCACGACACCTGACCGGGGGCGCGATGATGGGCTTCGGCGGTGTCACCGCGATGGGCTGTTCGATCGGCCAGGGCGTCACCGGCCTGTCGATGCTGTCGGCGGGTTCCTGCCTCGCCGTGGCCGGCATCGTCACGGGCGCGCTGGCCGCTCTGCAGGCGCAGGCCCGGCGGCTGGAGCGCGAGGCGGGCTGAGCGGGACCGCGCCGGCGGCGCGGGTCAGTACAGGCCGGGCACGAAGCGCCAGCTGCGCGCACGATGCGCCGCATAGCCCGGATGGGCCTGCAGCATCCAGGCCTCCTCGAGCCCGGCCTTGGCGGCCAGCACCGCGGCGAGCAGCGCGACGGCCAGCCACGCCGGCCGTGACGCACCGGGCGTGACGGCGCCGGCTGCCGCCACCGCGCAGGCGAGTACCGCGCTGTACATCGGGTGGCGGATCCAGCGGTACGGACCGCTCGCGACCAGCCGGCCGCCGGCCCGCGGCGCCGGATGGATGTTGAAGTTGCCGGGTCGGTTGCAGGTCAGCGCCCAGGCCCCGAGGCCCCCGCCGAACGCCGCCACGATCCAGGTCCAGCCCGGCGCCTGGCCGTGCAGGAAGCTCGCCGCCGCCATCCACGCCAATGCGGCGATCAGCGCCAGCTGGGCAACGACCAGGGTCTGGCCGATGCGGCGGGCGGCCGCACCGCTGGCTAGCACGGCACCGGCGCTGCGATCACCGCCGCCGCGCGACCAGGCCGATCAGCGCCGAGTGGCCGCGGTGCCCGTTGCCCTCGGCGACCTCGGCTTCGTACTCGCGCAGTTCCAGGATCTCGAGCGCGGCGAAGGCCTCGCGAAGCATGGTCTCGGTGTACAGGTGCGACAGCACCGAGGGCCCGCCGGTGCGGTACTCGAGCTGCTGCGGCGTGTAGCCCTGCAGCACCAGCAGCCCGCCGGGCCGCAGGCTGCGCACGATATGCGCGAACAGCCGTTCGCGCAGTGCCGGGTCGGCGAACTGCACGAAGACCGCCGCCACCCCGTCGTAGGCGGCCTCCGACCACGCATAGGCGTCGCAGTCGGCGACCGCGAAGTTGACGGTGACGCCCCGTGCGGCGGCCAGCCGGCGCGCCTTGGCCACACCGACCTCGGCGACGTCGAAGGCGTCGACGACCAGCCCGCGGCCGGCCAGCCAGACGCTGTTGCGCCCCTCGCCGTCGGCCACGCACAGCACGCGCTGGCCCGGCTGCCAGCGCACCGCCTGCTCGCGCAGCCAGGCGTTGGGCTCGGTGCCGAACAGGTAGCCGTCGACGGCAAAGCGCTTGTTCCAGGTGCCCGACGGATCGGCGAAGCCCTGGCCGCCGCTGCGGGTGGGGTCGGGCTGGCTCATCGGGGACGTCCCGGCGCCAGCGTCAAGCCTGCCGCCGCAGCAGCCGCACGTGCATCGGCCGCTCGAAATCGACGCCACCGGCGCCGCGGTGCCTCTCGAACGCGGCGCGTACCTTGGCACGAAGCCTCTCGTCGATGCGGTGCTCGGCGTAGGTGGCCTGCATCAGCTGCTGCTCGAAGTCGGCGAAATCGGTGAACCGCACCGGCATCTCGAAGCGCCGCTCGGCCACCTGGGTCCAGGCGCCCGTGCGCAACGCCGCATCGAGTGCCGCCTGCGCCGCGGCACGGACCAGCTGCTCGTCGTTGAACAGGCGCACGACTTCGTTGAAGGGGCCCTCGAAGACCGGCTCCGAGACGTACAGGTGACCGTGCGGACGCAGCACGCGCGCCACCTCGGCCAGCGCCTGGGCCATCAGCGGCGTCGGCACGTGGTGCAGCGACTTGAGCATCAGCGCGAGGTCGAAGCTGGCGTCGGCGAAGGGTATCGCCTGCGCACCGGCGTCAACGAACCGCAGCCGGGGCTGCGGCGGCGCGGCGAGGTTCTTCGCGTGCTGCCGCGCGTCGACCTCGAGGCCGGTCACGCGGCTGTCCGGGTGGCGCTGCAGCAGCGCGCGCGCCAGCTTGGCGGCGCCGCAGCCGAGCTCGACGATGTCCTGCCCGTCCAGCGGCACGAGTTCGGCCAGCACGGTGAGCTCGTCGGTGACCAGGGCAGTGGTTGGAGGCGATTCGATCATGAAGGTCGGAAACCGGTGGCGATGGAAGGACGAAGGTGGCAACGCGCGTCAGCGACCCGCATGCAGGTTGCGCAGCCGGCTTTCGAGCGCCGCGGCATTGAGGCTGCCGAAATGGGCATCGACCAAGCGGCCGCCCGCATCGTAGAACAAAGTCGTCGGCAGCCCCGGCGACCCGACGGCCGGCCCCAGCTTCGACGCGGGATCGAGCAGCACCTCGCGCAGCGGCAGGTCCTGGTCAGTCAGGTACGCGCGGATGGCGGACGCCGATTCGCCCTCGTTGACGAACAGGAACCCGACGTCCTGCACGCGTTGCTGCGCCGCCGCCAGCATCGGCATCTCGGCGCGGCACGGCGGGCACCAGCTCGCCCACAGGTTGACGACCAACGGTCGGCCGCGCGCGGCCTGCTGCAGGCTGATCTCGGCACCGCCGTCCGGCGGCGTGAGCGCGATCGACGGCAAGGTCGGTGCGGCGCCGAGACCGACGGCCAGCGACGCGGCCGACCAGACCAGCGTGCCCGCCGCCGCAGCGACGGCCAGAGGACGGCGCAACGCGGCCGTGTGCCAGCCACGCCACAGCAGCCACGCGGCGCCCGCCGCGGCGCCTGCACCGGCCTGCCAGCCGCCATCGCGCAGGTCGAGCGCGCTCCAGGGAGCGGCCTTGTACAGGTCGGCGTTGACCGACAGATAGACCAGCCGCGCGGCCAGCAGGCCCAGCAGCGCGGCGTGGACGACGGCGTTGCCAGCCGCGTCGGTCAGTCGCCGGTCGGACGGCTGCAGTGGCGGTCGCACGAGCCGGCGCGGCGTCGGCAGCGAAGCCGACGACGAGGCCAGCCACGCGGCCAACCGCGACGCTCCCCACACGCTCAGCAGCAGCGCCAGCGGCGCCACCGGCAGCGCCAGCCGACCCAGCGAAATGGCGAGCATGTCTTCAAGCCACCATCAGGTCGATGCAGCCGAGCCCTGCCCACAAGTGCCGCGGCCCCCGCCACTCGCGGTGCGGGCGCCGATCGGGCCGGTGTTGACGACGTGCGAGGCCATGTCGGTGAAGGCCTGCAGAATGCCGTTGCGCAAGGCCTCGTCGCCGACCTGCTCGTCCAGCGCCTGGCGCATGCACAGCAGCCATTCGTCGCGTTCGGTCGCGCCGATCGCGTATGGGAAGTGGCGCATCCGCAGCCGCGGGTGACCGCGCTCGCGGATGTACAGCGGCGGGCCGCCGAACCAGCCGCTGAGGAACTTGAACAGGCTGTCGGCGCTGCCGGCCAGGCTTTCGGGGTGCAGCCGGCGCACCGTGTAGGCCTCGGGCAACTCGTCCATCAGTTCGTAGAAGCGGTCCACCAGCGCCCGCACGGCATCGGCGCCGCCGAGGCGGGCATAGACGCTGTCGGCGGCGACGCCATGGTCTTGCAGGGTTTCGGTCATCTCGTGATCTCGTTCGCTCAGCGGTACGCGCGCAGGTAGTTCCACTCGAACCCGCGCTTGGCCCAGTGCAGCAGGCGCGTCGGCGGCAGCAGCCAGTTGCGGTCGGGGGTGCGTAGAATCAACGTGCCCTGGGACAGGCTGTCGACGATGCAGATCAGCTCGACCTTGAACGTCGCCTGCACCGGCCGCCCGCTTGCCTCGTCGAGCAGGTTTGTCGCCGCGGCCGCGGCCTGCAGGTCGGCCATGTGAGCCTGCTTGGGCATCCAGTCGGGGCCGGGGAAACTGCCCGAGTCGCCGACCACGTAGACCCGCTCTCGGCCCGGCACGCGGCATTGCGCGTCGGCCTGCAACAGCCCGCCGGGCGAGCGCGGCAGGTCGGTGGCGTCGAACCAGGCGTTGCCCGTCATCCCGGGCATGAACAGGATCAGGTCGGCGGCGAACTCGCCGCCCTCGGTGACGACCTTGTCGGCCTCGAAGCGCTTCATCTTGTGGCCGAGATGGGTGCGGATGCCGCGCCGCGCCATCTCGGCCAGCAGGTGCTGCACGGCCTTGGCGCCGAGCCGGTTGCCGGGCTCGGCAGAAGGGCTGAAGAAGGTCAGCTCGAAGCGCTCGCGGCGGCCTTCGCGCCTGAGTTGCTCGTCGATGCCGAACAGGAATTCGAACATCGGCCCGCCGCGAACCGCGGTCGGCTCGTTCGGGTTGCCGGCGAAGCCCACCGCGATGCTGCCGCCGGTCATCGCCCGCAGGCGGTCGCGGATGCGCTCGGCCGCGGCGATGCCTTCGCAGGGCGTGATCGCATGTTCGATGCCGGGCAGCTTCTTGATGAAGCGGCCGCCGGTGGCGATGACCAGCGCATCGTTGGCGAGCTCGCCGGCGCTCGTGAGCACGGTACGGCCACCGTCGCGCAGGCCCGTGACCTCGGCGGCAACGAAGGTCACGCGCTGGCGGCGCAGGAAGCCGTCCAGCGGCACCACCAGGTCCTCGCGCCGGCGCAGGCCGCTGGGGATCCAGATGATGCCCGGCAGGTAGTGCAGCTCGGCGCGCGGCGCCACGAGCGTGATCTCGGCAGCGGCATCCCGCTTGCGCAGCTCGCGGATCGCCGACAGCCCGCCGAAGCCGGCGCCGAGCACGGTGATGCGCATCGGGCGGCTCACGCCGCGGGCGCGCCCAGGCGCTCGACGGCACGCTGCAGCGCGGCCCGGGCCACTTCACAGCCCGCGTGCACCTCGGCACTGTCGCTGGCCGCGGCGATGACGCGGGGATCCTGAAGCACGACCCGCGTGCGGCCGGGCACGGCTTCGGCCACACCGCAGCCGCAGGGCAGCAGCGCGGCAATGTCGGGTTCGGCGCCGAGCAGCGCGTGCGCCACCCTGGGGCTGCAGATGCCCAGCAACTTCTGCGGGTGGCTCTCCAGGCCCAGCTTGTTCTTCAGCATGGCCTGGACATCGATCTCGCTGACGATGCCCATCTGCTCGGCGGCAAGCGCCGCGCGCAGGGCACCGACGGCGGCGTCGAGCGGCTGCGGAAGTTCGATGGCGAAGACGTAGGGCTTTGACATGACGGTTCTTTCGTTCGAGTTTCGTCGGCCGGGACCGCGCCGCGCCTCAGCGCAGCCACAGCGCGGCGGCCGCGACCAGCGCCGCGCCGCAGGCCCAGCCCGAGAACAGCCAGCGCCAGACGGCCGCGCGCGGGACGAAGCCCACGCCGCGCACGAAGCCGGCGCTCATGGCCCAGAACAGGGCCGTGGCCAGCGCGTGGTCGGCGCGACCGGCGCGATCGGTCATCAGCAGCGGGTAAAGTGTGCCGCCGACCATGATCGCCAGTCCCACAAGCAGGCTCGGCAGGTGGATGCGCGGCGCCTGGGCGCCGCGCGCCGCCGCAGTCACGGCCTGGCCCCGTCCTGCGGCGCGGCGAGCCTGTCCTCCTGCGTCTCGCCCCACATCGCGTTCATCACCGCCAGCAGGACGGCGAAGCCGACGCCCAGGATCCATGCGAAATACCACATCGGGTGCTCTCCTTCAGGCCTTGGCGTCTTCGCCGATGAGGATGCGCGTCGCGCTCAGGTAGTGATGCGGCGGGATCTCGAGGTTGAGCGGCGCGGGCTTGTTCTTGAACACGCGCCCCGCGGCATCGAAGGTCGAGCCGTGGCAGGGGCAGAAGAAACCCCCCGGCCAGTCGGCAGGCAGGCTCGGGTTGTTGGCGCCCAGCGGCGCGCTGCCCGGCGAGCAACCCAGATGAGTGCAGATGCCGATGGCCACCAGCATCGCCGGCTTGATCGACCGCGTGTCGTTCTTGCAATAGGCCGGCTGCTGGTCGCGCAGCGAGTGCGGATCGACCAGTTCGTCGTCGTGACCCTTGAGATGGTCCAGCATCCCGGGCGAGCGATTCAACAGCCAGATCGGCTTGCCGCGCCACTCGACGGTCTTCATCTCACCGGGCGCGAGGTCCGCGACGTCGGCTTCGACCGGGCCGCCGGCCGCCTTCTCGCGCTCGCTGGGTGCAAAGGTGGACACGAATGGCACCGCCGTCGCCACCGCCGCCACGCCACCGGCCGCGCTGGTGGCGAGGATCCAGGTACGCCGGCGCGGGTCGGTGGGCAGCGCGGGATCGGGAAACGACAAAGCCATCGTGGCCTCCTCAGAAGACGTTGAGTTCATCGATGCGGGCCCGCACCGAACCCGGCCTGCCGCCAATCGCCGGGCCGGACCATGAAGGATAGAACCCGGTCGAGGGCATGAAGTTCAGTAGGCGTTGTGTTCGTTGGCGCTGATCTGCGCGAGCGTGACCTTGCCGCGCATCACGCGGTAGGCCCACGAGGTGTAGAAGATGATCAGCGGCATGAAGATGAGCGTGGCGCCCAGCATCAGACCCAGCGTCAAGGGGCTGGAGACGCTATCCCAGACCGTCAGGCTCGCGTTGGGCATCGTCGACGACGGCATCACGAACGGGAACATCGCCCCGCCCGCAGTGCCGATGACGCCGACGATCGCGAGCGCCGAGGCGACGAAGGCGCTCAGCGTCCTGCGCGCGCTCACCAGCACCGCGGCCAGCAGCGCGCCGGCGATGCCCAGCAGCGGCAGCAGCCACAGCAGCGGCGCGCTGCCGTAGTTCGCCCACCAGGCACCGGCACTGCGCACGACCGTCTTGGCCAGCGGGTCGGGCAGGCCGTTGGGGTCGATCGCTGAGCTGATCGCGTAGCCCTCGATGCCGCCCAAGCGCAGCCACAGGCCGGCGCCGACGAAGGCCAGCACCATCACCAGCGCCGCACCGACCGCGCCGCGCGTGGCACGCTGCTGGATCGCACCTTCGGTGCGGTGCGCCAGGTACATGCCACCGTGCATCGTGATCATCGCGCTGCTGACGACGCCCGCGACCAGCGCGAAGGGGTTGAGCAGGGCCCAGAAGCTGCCGGTGTAGGTCGAGATCAGGTAGCTGTCGTAGCCGAAGGGAACGCCCTGCAGCAGGTTGCCGAAGGCGACGCCGAAGATCAGCGGCGGCACCGCCCCGCCGACGAACAGGCCCCAGTCCCAGGTGCTGCGCCAGCGCGGGTCGTGGATCTTGCTGCGGTAGTCGAAGCCCACCGGCCGGAAGAACAGCGCCCACAGCACCGCCAGCATCGCCCAGTAGAACCCGCTGAAGGCGGTGGCGTAGACCAGCGGCCAGGCGGCGAAGATCGCGCCGCCGCCGGTGATGAACCAGACCTGGTTGCCGTCCCAGTGCGGGCCGACGGTGTTGATGACGACGCGGCGCTCGAGGTCGCTGCGGCCGACGAAGGGCAGCAGCGTACCGACGCCCATGTCGTGGCCGTCCATGATGGCGAAGCCGACGAGCAGAACGCCCACGAGCAGCCACCAGATGATCTTCAGGGTCGAATAGTCGAGCATGGTATGTCCTCGTGACCTGCGGGCCGCCTCATGCCGGTAGCGGCAGCCGGTGATGGTCGTCTTCGTGCTCGTAGCGCCCGGTGCCCAGGCTGCCCGGACCCTGGCGCGCGAACTTGCGCATCAGGATCATCTCGACCACCAGCAAGAGCGTGTAGAAGCCGATGAAGCCGGCGAGCGAGCCGTACAGGCTGGCCACGCTCAGCGTGCTGACGCTCAGGTGCGTGGGCAGCACGCCGTAGATCGTCCACGGCTGGCGACCGTACTCGGCCACCACCCACCCCAGCTCGCAGGCCAGCCACGGCACGGGCAGCATCCACAGCGCCCACTTCAGCAACCACGGCCGCGCCTCGCACTGCGACCTCAGCGTGCTGACGAAGGCCAGCGCGAAGAGAGCCAGCATCGCGAAGCCCATCGCCACCATCAGCCGGAAGCCCCAGAACATCGGCAGCACATGCGGCACGGTGTCGTCGACCGCCTTGTCGATCATCGCGGGCGTGGCCTGGCGCACGTCGGCGACATAGCGTTTGAGCAGCAGGCCGAAGCCGAGGTCGGCCTTGTGCTGTTCGAAGGCGAGCTTGGCGGCGCCGTCCTGGCGGTTCGCCCGCAGCGCCTCCAGCGCGGTCACGGCCTCGACGCCGTTGAGGATGCGCCGCCGGTTGTGCTCCTTGATCTCGAGGATGCCCGGGATCTGCTTGGTCACCGAACGCGTGCCGATCAGGCCCATGACCCAGGGGATCTCGATCGCCCAGTCGTTCTTCTGCGCCTTCTCGTTCGGCCAGGCGGCCAGCGTGAAGCTGGCCGGCGCCGGCTCGGTCTCCCACATCGCCTCGATCGCGGCCATCTTGGTCTGCTGGGCCTCGCCCACCGTGTAGCCCGACTCGTCGCCGAGCACGATCACCGAGCACACGCTGGCCAGCCCGAAGGCCGCGGCGACGCGGAAGCTGCGCTTGGCGAACTCGACGTCGCGACCCTTGAGCAGGTACCAGCTGGAGATCGACAGCACGAACATCGCACCGGTGACGTAGCCGGCCGAGACGGTGTGCACGAACTTGGCCTGCGCGTCTGGGTTGAAGACGATGGCCCAGAAGTCGGTCATCTCCATGCGCATGGTGCGGTAGTTGAAGCTCGCGCCCACCGGGTTCTGCATCCAGCCGTTGGCGATCAGGATCCAAAGCGCCGACAGGTTGGTGCCAATGGCCATCAGCATCGTCACCATCAGGTGCTGGGTCTTGCTCAGGCGGTCCCAGCCGAAGAAGAACAGGCCGATGAAGGTGCTCTCGAGGAAGAAGGCCATCAGGCCCTCGATCGCCAGCGGGGCGCCGAAGATGTCGCCGACGTAGTGCGAGTAGTAGGCCCAGTTGGTGCCGAACTGGAATTCGAGCGTGATGCCGGTGGTCACGCCGAGGGCGAAGTTGATGCCGAACAGCTTGCCCCAGAAGCGCGTCATGTCCTTCCAGACGATCTTGCCGGTCATCACGTACACGCTCTCCATGATCACGAGCAGCCAGACCATGCCCAGCGTCAGCGGCACGAACAGGAAGTGGTACAGCGCCGTGGCCGCGAACTGCAAGCGCGACAGGTCGACGAGTTGGTCTGAAATCACCGGGTAGCTCCTTGAGGTGACGCCGATACGCCGATCTGCGCCGCAACGCGCTCGGGGTCGACATGGACGCCGGCATCGCGCACGAACATCCACCACAGCAGGCCGAGAACGGCCAGTTTGAGGACAACCGCGATGGCCAAGTGGCGGCGCAGGCGACGGTCTTCAGGGCTCATGGAGGGCACATGATCCAAGATCCGTGCCAAGCCCGGACCGGGTCTGAAATGTCAATGAAAACAAGCACTTGACCAAGATGCGCCGGATCGGTCCGGCACCCTGGCAGCGAGACCGCCTGCCATTTGGCAGCGCCTGCCAGTGCCGCCGCCGGACTGCCGCGGCGCGTGCGCATCGGATCTAGGACGCAAGACCAAGCCCCTTCAGGCGGCGGTACAGGGTGCGCTCACTCCACCCGAGCCGTGCGGCGAGCTCGCGCCGCGTGCCGGTGAAGCCGCGCAGCGCGGCGCGCAAGCTCTCGTCGCCGGGCTCGCCGCGCCGCAGCGCGCCGCGTGCGGCCGCCGACGCAGGCTCGCCGGACACCACCTCGGCGCCCGGATCCGTTGGCATTGGCGCGAGCCGCGGCTGCATGCCCAGGCTCAGGTCGGCCGGCAGATACTCGCTGCGCAGCACGCCGTCGTCGGCGAACAGCCGCGCCCTCTCGAGCGCGTTGCGCAACTCCCGGATGTTCCCCGGCCAGGGATGCGCCTGCAGGCGCCGCATGGCGGCGGGCTCGACCACCAGGCGGTGCTTGGTGGCCATGCCGCGCTGCAGGAAGCTTTCGACCAGCAGCGGGATGTCGGCGACCCGCTCGCGCAGCGGCGGCAGGTGGATCGGGAATGCGCTGATGCGGTAGTAAAGGTCCTGCCGGAAGCTGCCCGCGGCCACCATCTTCGCCAACGGCTTGTGGGTGGCGGCGACGAGGCGGAAGTCGGCCTTCAGGGTCTCGATGCTGCCGACGCGACGGAAGGTGCCGGACTCGATCAGCCGCAGCAGCTTGACCTGCATCGACAGTGGCACGTCGCCGATCTCGTCGAGGAACAGGGTGCCGCCCTCGGCCGTCTCGACCAGGCCCTTCTTGCGCGAGTTCGCCCCCGTGAAGGCGCCTTTCTCGTAGCCGAAGAGCTCGCTCTCGAACAGCGTCTCGGTCAGGCCCGAGCAATCAACCGCGACGAAGGGTCCGCGGGAGCGCGCGCTGGCCTCGTGGACGGCGCGTGCGAACAACTCCTTGCCAGTGCCTGACTCACCCAGCAGCAGCACCGGCAGTTGCGATGGCGCCACCCGATGCAGAGCCGCCAGCGCGGCGTTGAATGCGGGCGCGCTGCCGACCAGGCCGTCGGTGCTCGGCCGCGCCGAGGCGCTGCGCACCGTGACCAGGCGCTCGACATAGGCCACCACCTCGCGCTCGGCGTTCAGGATCGGCCGCAACTCGACGTCGACATGCTCCGGGCCGCGCGGCGTATGGTGGATGTGGAGCGCCCGGTCCGGGGCCTTGGCATCGAAGGCCTTCCTCATCGGGCATTGCTCGCCGGCTTGGTCGCAGGGCACGTCGTAGCGGTGCGAGACGCGGTAGCACTTGTGGCCGACATGCGGCTTGCCGGCGGCGCCGAACTGGCGCTGGTAGGCCGTGTTGGCGGCCAGGATGTTGTACTCGGGGTCGAGCACGATCATCGGGTCCACCTCGTGCTCGAGGAACGAGATCAGCGCCTGGACCTGGGGTGCTGCGCGAAGGGCTTCGGCGGCTTCGGGGTGATCGGGGTTCGACATCGAGGGCGGGCAGTGGGGGCTCATTGTGCCCGCACTCCATGGCACACTGCCACCGACTGCCAAACTGGCAGCCGATGGCAGTGCAACTTGGCGCCCGGCGGGCACCGTGTCACCGCGCATCGCGCGGGCGGGCGGGCGGGCAAACCGATGTGAATCAAGCACTTGCCGCCAGCAGCGCCGGCGAACTGCGCGCTGGCACGGGTCTTGATGCAAATGGCTTCGGCGACCGAATTCCGTCGCCCGGTGGCGGTCGACGACCGCACCGGCGATCCAAACCACCGAGGAGCGAGATCATGACGAAGAACGAAGGCAACATCGACCGTGGACTGCGCGTCGTTGCGGGGCTGGTGCTGATCGCCCTGGCCGCGATGCAGATCATCGGCATTTGGGGCTACATCGGCATCGTGCTGCTGATCACCGGTGCCGTCGGGTTGTGTCCGGTCTACAGCATCCTGGGCATCAAGACCTGCCCGACGGACCGGCGCTGAGGCCACGCGGCGCCGGCTGCCGGAGCCGGCCATCGATGCCGGCTGTACGAGCGGGGGTGACGCCTGGCGGGATGCGGGAATGACATTCGCGAGCCCACTGCAGGTCGAGGGCCTGTTCGATCCGGCGACCTGGACCGTCAGCTACATCGTCCTCGATCGGGGCACCCGGCAGTGCGCGATCGTCGACAGCGTGCTGGACTACGACGCGAAGGCCGGGCGCACCGCGACCACCAGCGCCGACAAGCTGATCGCCCGCGTGCGGGCGCTCGGAGCCCAGGTGCAGTGGATCCTCGAGACCCATGTCCACGCCGACCATCTGACCGCAGCGCCCTACCTGCAGCAGCAACTGGGCGGGCGGATCGGCATCGGCCAGCACATCACGGCCGTGCAACAGGTGTTCGGCACGCTTTTCAACGCCGGTGCCGAGTTCGCGCGCGACGGGCGCCAGTTCGACCACCTGTTCGCCGACGAGGAGGCGTTCGCGATCGGTGTCCTGCCGGCGCGCGCGATGCACACCCCGGGGCACACGCCGGCCTGCATGACCTACGTCGTCGACGACGGCAGGCGCCTGGCCGCGTTCGTCGGCGACACCCTGTTCATGCCGGACTACGGCACCGCGCGCTGCGACTTCCCCGGCGGCGATGCGCGCACCCTCTTCCGCTCGATCAACAAGGTGCTGAGCCTGCCGCCCGAAACGCGGCTGTTCATGTGCCACGACTACCAGCCCGGCGGCCGCGAGCTGCAGTTCGAGAGCACGGTGGCCGAGGAACGGGCGCACAACATCCACGTGCGGGACGGCATCAGCGAAGACGCCTTCGTCACGATGCGCCACGCGCGTGACACCACGCTGGGGCTGCCGACACTGATCCTGCCTTCGGTGCAGATCAACATGCGCGCCGGCCGGCTGCCGCCGCCAGAGGACAATGGCACGCGCTACATCCGGATCCCGATCGACGTGATCTGAAGCCGCCTCGCGTCGATCGGCGTCCGGGCGTGCCCGGGGGCCGCGGCGTGGGCTCCGGCCCGGATTGAAGATGCAAGGAGACACCCGCGTTGGAAACCAGCATGGTCGGATTCGCCCTCGGTGCCGTCGTCGGCCTGATCCTGGCGCTGACGGGCGCCGGCGGCGGCATCCTCGCCGTGCCGATGCTCGTCTTCGGCCTCCGCCTGACGGTGATGGAGGCGGCGCCGGTGGGCTTGATCGCCGTCGGCGCCGCCGCGGCGCTGGGCGCCGGTCTCGGGCTGCGCGAAGGCCTCGTGCGCTACCGCGCCGCGGCGCTGATCGGGGGCGTGGGTATGGCGATCGCGCCGTTGGGGGTTGTGCTCGCACACGTTGTCCCCAACGCGCCGCTGCTGGTGGCGTTCTCGTTCCTGCTCGCGTGGGTCGCCTGGCGCATGTTCAATCAGGCCCGCGACCACGCCCGCACCGGCGCCGCGCAGGCGGTCGCCAAGCGCCCTTGCGTGATGAATCCGGCCGCGGGCCGCCTGCGCTGGACCGCATCGTGCGCCCGCGCGCTGGCCGGCACCGGCGCCGTGGCCGGAATGCTCAGCGGGTTGCTCGGCGTCGGCGGCGGCTTCATCATCGTTCCCGCCCTCACCCATTTCACCGACATCCAGACGCGCAGCATCCTGGCCACGTCGCTGGCCGTGATCGCGCTCGTCTCGGTCGGCGGCGTGACCGCGGCGGCCTTGCGGGGCTCGGTGTCCTGGCCGGTGGCACTGCCGTTTGCCGTCGGCGCCGTCGCGGCGCTGCTGCTCGGCCGCCTGGTGGCGGCTCGCCTGGCCGGGCCGGCGCTGCAGCGGGCCTTCGGCAGCGTCAGCGCCGCCACCGCCGTGCTGCTGCTGGCGCGCGGGATGGGCTGGGTCGGGATCTGACCCGCGCCGCTGCCGTCCGGGGGCCAAGGGGCGTTGACGGGGCCGCGGCGGTTGCGGATCATGGCTCGGGCGGCTTCGGTTCGGACGCCTCGTCGGTGACGCGGCCGCGGCGCAGATGCCGGCACGAAACTTTGCGATCGCTGCGGCTTCCAATACCCGCGTCGGGCGTATCGTCGGCCTGTTCGATGGCGCACAGACCAGCCACCCGACAAACCCGCATGCTGCCCGTTGTCGGTGGCACGAAGGACAGGCATGGGTCTTCTCTCTCTCGAACATGGGCGCGCAGCGTATCGCGCCGATTTCGTCGTTTACGGTGCGGCGGTGCTGGGCCTGGCCGGCGCGCTGACCTGGCGCGGGCCGCCCGGGCATGGCGCGGCCGTCGTCGGCTGGACCATCTTCGGATTGGCCGTGTGGACCTTGATGGAGTACGCGCTGCACCGCTTCGTGCTGCACGGTCCGCAGCCCTTCCGGCGCTGGCATTCCGAGCATCACCAGCGGCCGACCGCGCTGATCGGGCTGCCCACGCTGGCCAGCGTGGGTTTGTTCTGCGTGCTGGTCTTCGCGCCGGCCTGGCTGGCCGGTGGCACCTGGCGCGCCGGCGCGCTGACCCTGGGCGTGCTGCTGGGCTACCTCGCCTACGCCCTCACCCACCACGCCACCCACCACTGGCCCGCGCGCACGGCGTGGATGAAGCAGCGCAAGCGCTGGCATGCGCTGCATCACCACGCGAAGGACAAGCCGCAGTGCTTCGGCGTCACGGTCTCGTTCTGGGACCATGTCTTCGGCAGCCAGCCGCCATCGCACTGAATCCGAAGGCTCTGCACGCAGCCGCTTCCGCGCGGCGGAGTTCGGTCGAGCGCAGAGCCGCCCGGCCGGTCAGCCGGCGGTTCTCGCGCCGGCTTGCGCCAGAGCAAGCTCGCGCATGCTGAAGCTGGCTCCAATGACGCATGCCGTGGTGGGGGCGGCCTGGGTGGCCGCAGCCTCGGCGCTGGAGTTGCCATGAAGCTCGAGACCCTTGCCAGATGCGTCGGCGCCGCCCTCGTCACCGCCGCCGGCCCGCTGACCACGGCGAGTGCAGCGACACCGGCCCAAATCCTGGCCGCCTACGTAGCGCAGGCAGGGGCACCGGCCAGCGCCGAGCACGGCCAGACGTTCTTCACCGCCGTCCAGAAGGGCACCTTCGGCTGGAGTTGCTCGACCTGCCACGGACCCGTGCCCACGCACGAGGGCCGGCACGACCTGACCGGCAAGCCGATCGCGCCGCTGGCGCCCGCGGCCAACCCGAAGCGCTTCACCGACGCCAAGCGGGTCGAAGGCTGGTTCCGCACCAACTGCACCGACGTCGTCGGCCGCGAATGCACCGCGCAGGAGAAGGCCGACGTGCTGAGCTGGCTGATCTCGCTGCAGCCCTGACGGCGCCCGCGACGACGGGCGCGGGCCGGCGGCATCCCCGGCTGCCTGGTTCGGCCCGGTGACGGCGCCACCCGGATGCGCGAGCCCGGCGGGCCTTGAATCGGGCAGTGCCGGAACTCAGTGCCGGTATTGCGGTCGGACGTGCTGCAATCCGGGTCTGGGTGCGAGGGCGAGGCGCCGGCATCCGCAATTCAGGGGGAATCCGTGATCGAACATTTCAAGCGTCTGGCCGCAGGCCTCGTGTGGGTCTGCGTCGCCTTGGGCGCAACGGCGTACGCGGCCGAGGGCGGCGAAGTCGCCCGCGCCACGCTCGACAACGGCCTGCGCGTGGTCGTCGTGCGCGACACGCTCGCGCCGGTCGTGACCACCGAGGTCAACTACCTCGTCGGCTCCGACGAGGTGCCGGCCGGATTCCCCGGCACCGCGCACGCGCTCGAGCACATGATGTTCCGTGGCAGTCCGGGCCTGAGCAAGGATCAGTTGGCCGCGATCGCGGCGAACATGGGCGGCAGCTTCAACGCCCAGACGACGCAGAGCGTCACGCAGTACTTCTTCGACACGCCGGTGCAGGACCTCGACGTGGCCCTGCACACCGAGGCACTGAGAATGCGCGGCCTGAACGTCGCCGATGCCGAATGGGCGAAGGAGCGCGGCGCGATCGAGCAGGAGGTCGCGCGCGACCTGTCCAGCCCCGGCTATCTCTTCTACACCCAGCTGCAGGCACAGCTCTTCACCGGCACGCCCTACGAGCACACGCCGCTGGGCACCCGCGAGTCCTTCGACAGGACGCGGGCGTCGATGCTGCACGCGTTCCACGATGCCTGGTACGTTCCGAACAACGCGATCCTCGTGATCACCGGCGACGTCGATCCGGCGGCGACGCTGGCCAGCGTGAAGGCGCAATTCGCGGCGATCCCGCGCAAGCCGTTGCCGGCGCGGCCTCGATTCGACTTCCGCCCAGTCGCGGCGAAGTCGATCGCCCTGCCCACCGACAACCCCTATGGCTCGGTCTATGTCGCCTACCGCATGCCGGGCCTTCAGGCACAGGACTACGCCACCGCGCTGGTGCTCGGCGGCGCGCTCGGTTCGCAGCGAGCAGCACTGTTCGGCATGGGCATGGACGGCACGGCGCTGTACGGCGGCTTCTCGTTCAACGCGATGCCGCAGGCCGGCATCGGGATGGCGGTGGGCATCTTCGCCCGCGCTGCCGACCCGAAGCCGGTGCTGACGCAGATGCGCGCGATCCTGTCGGACGCCTCCAGCCGAGGCATCGACCCCGATCTGGTCGAGGTCGCCAAGCGCAGGGCCATCGCGAGCCTCGAGTTCCAGAAGAACTCGGTGTCCGGGCTTGCGAACAGCTGGTCCTACGCCCTGGCGTTCCAGGGCCTGGACTCGCCCGACGCGATGAAGCAGGCGATCGAGGCCGTGACGCCGGCGGCGGTGAATGCGCTGGCCAAGGCGAGCTTCGACCCCGACCACGCGGTGACCGCGATCCTGACCCCTGAGACCTCGGGCAAGCCGGTCGCCGGCAAGGGCTTCGGCGGCGCCGAGAGCTTCGCATCCAGCCCCGACAAGCCGGTGCAACTGCCCGACTGGGCGGCCCGGGCCTTCGGTGATCTGCAGGTGCCGCGCTCGACGCTGGCACCGGTGGCATACGCCCTGCCCAACGGCCTGCGACTGGTGGTGCAGCCGGAGTCGATCAGCGACACGGTGACGGTCTACGGCCGCGTTCGCAGCAACGAGGACCTGCAGGCGGCGCCGGGCGAAGAAGGCATTGCCGACGTGCTCGACGGCCTGTTCCCCTTCGGCAGCACGAGCCTGGACCGGCTGCAGCTGCGGCGCGCGCTGGACGAGATCAGTGCCAGCGCGAGCGCCGGCACCCGCTTCTCGCTGTCGGTGCCGGCCGCCCACTTCGAACGCGGCATGGCGCTGCTGGCGGACAACGAACTCCACCCGGCGCTGCCTGCAGCAGCGTTCGCCATCGTGCAGCGCCAGCAGGCGGCCTTCGTCGCCGGCCAGATCGAGTCGCCCGACTTCCTGACCCAGATCGGCATCGCGCGGGCGCTGCTGCCCGCCGCCGACCCCGCGCTGCGCCAAGCCACGCCCGAGCAGATCAACGGGCTGACCCTGGACCAGGTCAGGCAGTACTACGCGCAGACGTTCCGGCCCGACATGACGACCCTCGTGGTCGTCGGCAAGGTCGATCCCGAGCAGGCCCGGCAGGTCGTCGCGCGGACGTTCGGCGGGTGGCGGTCCGACGGCCCGCGACCCGAGGTCGATTACCCGCCGGTGCCACCGAACCGGCCCGGTCAGCTGCACGTGCCCGACGCGAGCGCGGTCCAGGACGCCGTGCAGATGGTGCAGACCGTCGACGTCACGCGCGACGACCCCGTGCGCTATGCGCTCAACCTGGGCAACCAGGTGCTGGGCGGCGGCTTCTACGCGTCGCGCCTGTACCGCGACCTGCGCGACCGCACGGGCCTGGTCTATTCCGTGGACACCAGCTTCGACTTCGACAAGCACCGCGGCACCTACACGGTGTCGTACGGCTGCGACCCGGACAAGGTGGCCGCGGCTGGCGCGGCCATCGTGCGCGATCTCGAGCAGATGCAGCGCGAGCCGATCTCGGCCGAAGACCTGCAGCGCGCCAAGAGCATCCTGCTGCGGCAGATCCCGCTGAGCGAGGCGAGCTTCGGCGCCATCGGCGGCCAGTTGCTGACCTTCGCCAGCGAGGACCGGCCGCTCGATTCGCTGACCGTCGCCGCCGGCCATTACCTGGCGCTCGGCGCCGACGACGTGCAGCAGGCCTATGCGAAACACATCCGCCCGCAGGACTTCGTCACCGCTGTGAAGGGGCCGGCGCCTCGCCCGTGAAGGCGGACGCCGGGCACTGAGGCAACGACAGGAAGCCCGCTGACGTCACCGCCTGTCATCCCACGTCACCGTCATGGTCTGGCCGGACAGGCCCATCCGGCGTAACCTGGAGCCGTGCTCGTCTCGATGGCGGGGCCGCAGCTGTTCCGGAAGAGGATTTCGATGAACCACCACCACGCCCTTCCCACCTTCCGGCTGGAAGGCGGGATCGCACTCGCCCAGGCCGAGCCCTGGAACACCACGCGCGTGACGATCGATTCACCAGCGCTCGACGTGATGACCGACCTGACCCAGGTGAAGGCGGCCACGACGCACCCGGCAACGCCCTTGCAGCAGGCCGAGCAGCAGATGATCTACCAGGGCGTGCGCATGCTCTTCGTGGTCACCGACATGCCGACGATCTCGGGGCTGATCACGACCACCGACATGCGCGGCGCCAAGCCGATGCAGGTCGTGCATGCGCGCAACCTGCGCTACGACGAACTGACCGTGGCCGACGTGATGACCGGGCTGGACATGCTCGACGCGATCGCCTTCGAGCGGATGCGCACCGCCACCGTGGGCGACGCGGTCGCCACCCTCAAGCGCTTCGGCCGCAACCACCTTCTGGTGGTCGAAGAGGCCGGCGGCAGGACCCCGCGCCGCGTGCGCGGGGTGATCTCGCGCACGCAGATCGAGCGCCAGCTCGGCGCGACGATCGAGCTGACGCCGATCGCCAGCAGCTTCTCGGAGATCGAGCGGGCCCTGCTTTGAGCCTCGGGGCCGGTGCCTTGTCCGGCGCGCCGGGCGCGCCAGGCACCGCAACGCCGCTGCATCCACAATCGCGGTGATGAAGAAGACGTCACCGGCCTTGTCCGCTCGTTCGTCGCCTGCAATGCGGGTGCGGGCCTCCGGCCGACTGCTGGCGTTGTTCGCGCTGGCCGGGGCCTGCCTGCCCTGCGCTTCGGTACGGGCCGACGCGCCGGCGGCGGCGCCCGTGGCGGCAGCGGCTGCCGCCGGCCGCCGGGTCGGCGACACCGGGCTGCTGGCGAGCCCCTTGCGGACCGACGCCGACCGCCGGGCCGATGCCGGGCGGCGGCCGCTGGACCTGCTGCGCTTCGCACAGGTCGAACCCGGCATGAAGGTGCTGGACATCGCCTCCGAGGCCGGCTACACGGCGCAGCTGATGGCGCTGGCGGTGGGCCCGCAGGGCCACGTCTGGGCTCAGGACGCGAACCCCAGTGCCAAGTTCGACCGCCGCATGGCAGAGCACCCGCAGCCCAACCTTCAGCCGCTGCGGCGGCCCTTCGACGACCCCTATCCGGCCGATGCCCCGCGCGTCGATCTGGTGACCTTCGTGCTCTCGTACCACGACATGGTCAACGCGCCTGTAGAGCGGGCGAAGATGAACCGCGCGGTCTTCGACGCGCTGCGTCCCGGTGGTCACCTGGTGGTCATCGACCACGCAGCGCGCGAGGGCCGCGGCCTGCAGGACACGAAGACGCTGCACCGCATCGACGAGCGCGTGCTGCGTGCCGAGGTCGAGGCCGCCGGTTTCAGGCTCGAGGCCGAATCGACGTTTCTGCGCAACCCCGACGATCCGCGCGACAAGCCCTTCTTCAAGATGGAGACGCCGCCCGACCGCTTCGCGCTGCGCTTCGTCAAGCCGCACTGAACCTCGCCGCGCCGGCCGCGGCGGCTCAGATCGCGAACGAGACGACCGACGCCGCCGGCTGAAGCACCTGCTGCTCGGCCCACTGCGCCAGGGCTTCCGCTTCCAGGGGCCGGCTGAAGAGGTAGCCCTGGCCGCGGTCGCATTGCAGCGCCTGCATCAATGCCGCCTGCCCCGGCGTCTCGATGCCTTCGGCCACCGTGGTCATGCCCAGCGCGCGGGCGACGCGGATCGTGGCCTCGATCAGCACCCGGTGGTACTCCACCGTCTCGGCGTGCTGCACGAAGCTGCGGTCCACCTTGACCGTGTCCACCGGCATCTGGTGCAGGCAGGCCAGGCTGGAGTAGCCGGTGCCGAAATCGTCCAGCGCCAGCCGCACGCCCAGGCCCTTGAGCTCGCGCAGCGCGACCTGCACGCGGTCGTCCTGCGCGGCCAGGCTCTCGGTCACCTCGAGCTGCAGGGCCTCGGGCTGCATGCCGGATTGCTGGAGCACCCACCGCACGTCGTCGATCAGCGCGGCGCGCGCGAGCTGCGCCCGCGACAGGTTCACCGCCAGCCGCTGCGGCGCGGCTGCGCCCAGGCTGGCCTGCCAGGCGACGAATTGGCGGCAGGCCTCGCGCAGCACGAGATCGCCCACCGCGTCGATGAGCCCGCATTCCTCGGCCACGCCGATGAACTCCACCGGCGAGACCAGGCCGCGGGTCGGATGACGCCAGCGGACCAACGCCTCGACACCCGACATCGCGCGCGTGGCGAGGTCCACCACCGGCTGATAGACCACGAACAGCTCGTCGTTCTTCAGCGCGCGCCGCAGGTCGGTCTCCAGCGCCAGCGCCCGCACCACGCGGTCGTGCATCGACTCGTCGAACATGACCCAGCGGCCGCGACCGGCGCGCTTGGCCTCGTACATCGCGGTGTCGGCGTTGCGCAGCACGGCCTCGGCGGCGTCCTCGGTGCTCCTTTCGTCTGCCGCCACGGGGTGGTTGCACAGGACGATGCCGATGCTCACGCTGCTGTGCACCGGCGTGCTGCCCAGGAGGTACGGCTCGCCCAGCTCCTGCAGCAGCCGCTGCGCGATGCCTTTGACGATCTCGCTCTCGTGCACGCCCTCGAGCACGACGACGAACTCGTCACCCCCCAGGCGCGCGGCGACCTGCTGCTGCGGCGTCAGGCGGGCGACGGCATCGCCGGGGCGCAGGGTCTGCTCGAGCCGCGCCGCGATCTGGCGCAACAACTCGTCGCCGGCGCTGTGGCCGAGGGTGTCGTTGACCTGCTTGAAGCGGTCGAAGTCCATGAAGAGTACCGCGAAGCCGTACCCGGCGTGGCGCCGGGCATGGTCGATCGCCCGCTGCAGCCGCTCCATCACCACCGTGCGGTTGGGCAGCCGCGTGAGCGCGTCGGTGCGCGCATTGGCGCTGAGCCGGTCCTGCAGCGTCCGGCTTTCGGTGATGTCGCCGAAGCAGGCGACGACGCCGGTCACCTGGCCCAGCAGGTCGCGCTGCGGCTCGGTGTTGACGAGCAGCCAGCGCAGCGCGCCCTCGGGCGTGTGCACGCCCAGGATCTCGTTGTGCAGCGACCCGCCGCTGGTCAGCGTGCGGACCGCCGGCATCTCGTGCCGCGGATACTCGCTGCCATCCCCGCGCACCGCGCGCCACCGCGGGTCGGCCGTGTCCCGGCCCTGCATCTGCGCCAGGCTGACGCCCAGCAGCCGCTCGGCGGCGCGATTGGCGTCGGCCACCGTGCCATCGGCCGCCAGCACCATCACGCCGGTGGGCAAGGCCGCCCACAGCGCCTGCAGCTTGGCCTGCTGCTGCGTCCGTGCGGTGACGTCGGAGCAGACGCGGACGAAGCCGCCGAGCGCGCCGTGCTCGTCGCGCAGCGGGCGCAGGTCGACGTCCAGCCACAGGTCGCGCCCGTCGCGCACGCGGTGCAGCCATTCCTGGCGCACGCCCCGGCCCTGTCGGATCGCCGCCTGCACGCGGGCCAGCACAGCCGCGTCGGCGTGCGGACTGGCCAGCAGCGCGTCCGGGCGCCGGCCGATGGCCTCGGCCAGCGGCCAGCCGGCGACCTGCGTGAAGGCGGCATTGGCCCAGACGACGAGGTCGTCGCGGTCGGTGATCAGCACCAGCGCCGACGTGTACTCGGCCACCATCGCCAGGCGTTGCAGCTCGGCGGCCTGCTCGCGCAGCCGCCGCGCGTGCCGGCGCACCGAGCGGGCGCCGGGTTCGACCACCACGCCGGCCAGCACCAGCAGCAGCGCGAGCATCCCTCCCGTGCCCCAGACCAACCGCTGCTGCTGGTCGCGGCTGCGCTCGGCATCGGTACTTTGCAGACGGTCGGAGAAGGCCTGCGCGGCGCGCAGCGCCGGCTCGGTGTCGGCTTGAAGGGCGGCCTCGCTGGCCCGCATCGCGCCCTCGTCACCTCGCGCCGCCTGCTGCAGCAGCGTGCGCCCCCGCTTGGCGACGCGCTCGCGTGCCTCGTGCCAGGTCTGCCAGGCGGGCCGCAGGTCGCCGGCGGCGTCCGGCCGGCCCTGGAGCTGGCGCACCAGCAGCGACTGGACGGCCTGTGCGGCGTCCCCCGAGCGTTCGAGCAGGGCGTCGAGTTCGGCTGCGAGCGGCCGCCGCCGCGCCGGGTCGGCCGCCACGAGCCGCGCCGCCGTGCGGCCGATGTGCTGCAGTTCGGCGCGCTGAGCGCCGGCAGCGTCGATGATCCGGGCGTCGCTGGCGCGCTGGTCTTCGACCCGCAGCGTGCCCAGGCCCTGCACCAGCACCGCCGCGGCGATCGCGAGGAAGGCGACGTACATCCCCAGGCGCAGCCGGTGATGGCCGCTGCCGAGCACTGGCATGGGCCGGGTCGGCCCGGCGGCGGCATCGGCAGTCGAGGGATTCTGGGCGGAGGGCATGTGGGCGACGCGGCGCGGCATGGCCCGCCGGCGTATCCAGGGAATATCGGCGTCAGCGCCAGCCAATGAAGGGCAGCATCGAAGCGTCAGGCCTCGCCGACCATGCGGAGCACCGGGCGCGCCAGCCGCACGCGGCCGCGTCCCGCGTTCTTGGCGTCGTAGCAGGCGGCGTCGGCGCGCGCCAGCCAGCCGGCGGCGGCGGTTTCGGCGGCGGGGTCCATCTCGACGACGCCGATGCTCGCACCCACGAAAAGCCGCCGGCCGGCGAACTCGACGCTCAAGCGCTCGATCGCGTCGCGCAGGCGTTCGCCCAGCTGCATCGCCACCGCGGCCACGCAGCCTGGCAGCAGCAGCGCGAACTCGTCGCCACCCAGGCGCGCCGCGGCGTCGCTGGCGCGCACATGCCGCTGCAACACAGCCGCAACCTCGCGCAGCACGAGGTCGCCGGCGGCATGGCCGGACTGGTCGTTGACCTGCTTGAAGCGGTCGAGGTCGATGAACAGCAGCGCCGCCGGCACGCCGGCCTGCGGGACGGCCAGCCAGGCCGTCAGCCGCTCCTCGAAGGCCGCGCGGTTGAGCAGGCGGGTCAGCGCGTCGTGGCTGGCCGACCACGCCAGCCGCTCGCGCACCTCGCGTCGCTCGGTCACGTCCTCGAGGAGCCAGATCGTGCCCGCGCCGGGGTCGGCCGCATCGACCGGCCGACCCTGCAGCCGGCCCCAGAAGGTGCTGCCATCGCGGCGCCGGAACTGCAGCTCGGTGGCAAAGTGGCGCCCGGCGGCAAAGGCCTCGCGCACCTGCGAGCCGAGCGCCTCGTAATCGGTGGCCGAGGCGAAGATCTCCGCCGCCGGTACGCCGAGCAGGCCCCCTTGCGGCCATCCGAGCAAGGCGCAGAACTCGGCACCCGCGAGTTCGAAGCGCCGCTCGCGGGTGAAGCCGATCCCGATCGGCGCGGCCGCGAGCACGCTGCCCATCTGCTGCGCCAGCTGGTGCTTGGCGGCTTCGCCCTGCGCACGCTCCCGCAGCACCTGCTGCAGCGCGCAGCCGAGCTCGCCGATCTCGCCGCGCGCATGCGGCCAGCCGGCATCGATCGGCAGCGACGCGTCCTGCAGCTGCAGCGCGCGCTGGCGCAGCCGCGTCAATGGCCCGAGCAGCAGCGCGACCAGCCCCAGGGTCAGCAGACCGCCGAGCAGCGCCACGCCGGCCGCCCATTGCATCGCCTCGCGCCGCGCCTGCGCCAAACCGCCCAGCAGCTCGTCGTCGGCCGCCAGCCGGAACACCATCCAGTCGGCACCCGCGACGCCGGCCATGGCGACGAAATGGCCGTGGTCGTGGCTGGCGACGCCGGTCGGCTCCACCGGCCGGCCTTGCGCCACCCAACGCGCCACGGCCTCGGCGAGGCCGGGCTCGGCCTCGATCGAATGCATCACGCGCGAGCGGATCGGGTGCGAGATGATCGTGCCGCGGGCGTCGGTGACGATGGTCACGACTCTGTCTTCGCCGCCGAGCCCGGCATAGGTCAGGTCGTCGAACAGGCTGCGCGAGCCCAGGCGCAGCGCGCCGGCGAGCACCGCAGCCACCTTGCCGTCGGCGCCCAGCACCGGCATCGTGAGCTCGATCACCGGCTCCTTGGACACCCGCCCCAGCAGCGGCGCCGAGACCAGCGGTGTGGCATGCGCCAGGGTCTGCCGGAAATAGTCGCGGTCGCCGATCTCCAGCGCCGGCTGCCGGGCCGCGCTGCCGTCGTGCAGCGCCAGCGCGTGGCCATCGGAGGCGGCCAGCAGGACGGTCGCGAAGCTCACCGTCAACGCCGGGCTGTGGTCGAGGGCATCGATGGCCACCGCGCTGTCTGCGACCGCGGCGGCGGGCAGTCCCTCGGCGGTGGCGCGCAACATCCGCTGCAGCCCGACCACGCGCTGGCTGAGCAGCGAGGCCATGCGCTCGGCGTTGTCGCGCTCCAGGTCCATCACCGCTTGCTCGGTGCGCCGCTGCACGCGCTCGAGCACGACGAGGGTGGATCCGGCAACGCTGGCGGCGATGACCAGCGCGCTGGCGATCATCAGGCGCGCCTTGAGGGTGCCCAGCCAATGGGCGCGCCGGCGCCGCGCCGGCGCCGCGGCGGCCGCAGAGAAGCCCGGCGCGGCCATCGCGCGGTCGACCGTCGGCGTCAGATCGCCGGCAGCTTGAACTGCGCCACCTCGCCGGCCAGCCCCTCGGCCTGGTCCTTGAGCGAGCCGGCGGCGGCAGCCGTCTGCTCGACCAGCGCCGCGTTCTGCTGCGTCACGGTGTCGAGCTCCTGCACCGCCTTGGCCGACTGGGCAACGCCGGCCGATTGCTCGCGCGCGCCGACCGAGACCTCGGCCAGCAAGCCGCGCACGCGCTGCGCGCTGCCAACCAGCTCGCCAATCGTCTCGCCGGCCTGGCGCACGACACGGACGCCGCCCTCGACCTGCTCGACGCTGGCCGTGATCAGGGTCTTGATCTCCCTGGCCGCGGCCGACGAGCGCTGCGCCAGCGCCCGCACCTCGGAGGCGACGACGGCGAAGCCGCGCCCCTGCTCGCCGGCCCGCGCGGCTTCCACGGCCGCGTTCAGCGCCAGGATGTTGGTCTGGAACGCGATGCCGTCGATGGTGCCGATGATGTCGCCGATGCGCGACGACGAGCTGTTGATGTGCTGCATCGTCTGCACCACCTCGCCGATGATCCGGCCGCCGCGTTCGGCCGCCTGCGCGTTGGTGGCGGCCAGCCGGGTGGCTTCCTCGACCGTTTCCTCGGCCCGCTTGACGGTGGCGGCGATCTGCTCCATCGCCGAGGCCGTTTCCTCGAGGTTGGCCGCCGACTGCTCGGTGCGCGCGCTCAGGTCGCCCGCGCCGCTGGCGATCTCGGTGCTGGCACCGACGATGTGGTCCGAGGCCCGGCGCACCTGGCTGACGATGCGGCGCAGCGACTGCTGCATCTCCGCCAACGTGTGCATCAGACCCGCTGCCTCGTCGGCGCCCCAGGCACGCGGGCGGGTCGTGAGGTCGCCGTCGCGCATGGCGTCGATGTGGAACGCCACCTCCTTCAGGCCGCCGTCGAGCACCTTGCGGAAGGAGATGAACAGGTACAGCGCGGTCAGCAGGCCGGCGACGAGCACCCCGGCCGTGAAATTGCGGCCGGCCTGGAGCTTGCCCACGCGCACAGCCAGCAGCGCGTCGAGCTGGCCGGTGGCGTCGGCCGCGAGCTTGAACATCGCGTCGATCGCGCGGTCGGCCAGCGCCGCGTGGGCCGCGCTGTCGCCTTGCACGCCTTCGGGCCGCAGCACGGTGGCGTCGATGCGGGCGGCGAGTTCGCGCACGGCGGACTGTTCGCCGTCGGCCTTGACCGCCGCCCCGACCGCCGGGTTATAGGCCACGGCCTTGGCGAGGTTCGAGTCCACGGTGGCGACTCGCGCGTTGAGCTGGGCGAGCTGCTCCACCACGCGCCGTGCCTGAGCCGGCGTGGCGCTGGCGGCGGCCAGGATCGCCGCGCCATCGCCGCGGATCCGGCCGGCGGCCTCGACCATCGTCGGCAGCTCGACCATTGCCGTGTCCATCAGGTAGAACGTGTCGATGTCGGGATCGAGCGTGAGGTTGGACCCGTCGGTGGCCGCGCCCAGCAGGTCGAGCAGCGACTGGATGCAGGCGGTGTGCGCCTGGGCGACCGCCTCGGCGCCGCCCGTGCTGCCGACCAGGGCCTGCAGCGCGGCGGTGAACGCCGCGTAGGCCTTGCCGGTCCCGAGGGCCTCGCCCTGCGCCTTCTCCACCGCCGCCAGCCTGGTCACTTGCGACTGGATCGCGCTGGCGACGTCGGCCAGTTCGGCCGGCGCGGCACCGTTGGACGCACCTAGCACCGCCAGCATGCGCTGGCGCTCGAGCAAGGCCAGCAAGGGCATCCCCTCGCGCGCATACGCGACACCGACGCGCTCCTTGGCCGAGAAGGAAATCTGCTCGGCCTGGCTGCCGAAGTAGTTCCAGGCCAGCACCGCCAGCGGCAGCACGAACGTCAGCGCGATGATCACCGCCTTGGCGCGAAAGCCGATGGCGCGGAACAGCCGCACGCCAGGCGCCCACAAGCCGTGGTAACGGAAGAACTCGCTCAGGCCGCCGACGTCGGCGGCCTCCGAACGAGAGGACGGGACGGCGGTCAACGCGACGCCGGCGGTTGTTTGCATTCGATCGCTCCAGGACGGCAAGCGGGCACCTGATCGGCAGCCTCGTCGACGCATTGTCGGCAGCGGCGGCCAACGACTTGAGCCAATTTGAGCCGCCGTCGGCGGCCTTCTCGTGCGATCAGCCCCGTCCGGCGGGGATCGGCGGCACCGCCAGGTGCACGTCGCCGCATTGCGCGCGCTGGCGCAGCGCGTGGTCCATCACGACCAGGGCCAGCATGGCCTCGGCGATCGGCGTCGCGCGGATGCCCACGCAGGGGTCGTGGCGGCCGTGCGTCTCGACCATCGTCGGCGCACCGCTGCGGTCGATCGACGCCCGCGGCGTGCGGATCGAGCTGGTCGGCTTGACCGCGATGCGAACGACGAGGTCCTGTCCGGTGCTGATGCCGCCGAGCACGCCGCCGGCATGGTTGCTGGCAAAGCCGTCCGGCGTCAGCTCATCGCCATGAAAGCTGCCGCGCTCGGGGACGCAGCCGAAGCCGCTGCCGATCTCGACGCCCTTGACGGCGTTGATGCCCATCATCGCGTAGGCGATCTCCGCATCAAGCTTGTCGAACAGCGGCTCGCCCAGACCCACGGGCACGCCGTGGGCACGGACCTCGATGCGCGCGCCGCACGAGTCGCCGGCCTTGCGCAGGGCGTCCATCTGCGCCTCCAGCCGCGGCACGATCTCGGCGTTGGGGGCGAAGAACGGGTTGTGCGCGATGTGCTCGGCGCTGACGAACGGGATCTCGATCTCGCCCAGCGCGCTCATCCAGCCGCTGAACGTGGTGCCGTGGGTCCCGCGCAGCCACTTGCGCGCCACCGCGCCGGCGGCGACCATCGGCGCCGTCAGTCGCGCCGACGAGCGCCCGCCGCCGCGCGGGTCGCGGTGGCCGTACTTGCGCCAGTAGGTGTAGTCGGCGTGGCCGGGGCGGAAGGTGTCGAGCAGGTTGCCGTAATCCCTGCTGCGCTGGTCGGTGTTGCGGATCAGCAGGCAGATCGGGGTGCCGGTGGTCAGACCCTCGAACACGCCGGAGACGATCTCCACCGCATCGGGCTCGTTGCGCTGGGTCACGTGGCGGCTGGTGCCGGGGCGGCGGCGGTCGAGCTCGACCTGGATGTCGCGCTCGGACAGCGCCAGCCCGGGCGGGCAGCCGTCGATCACGCAGCCTATCGCCGGGCCGTGGCTCTCGCCGAAGTTGGTGACGCGAAAGAGCTCGCCGAAGGTGCTGCCGGACATCGTCAGGCCGGCTTGCTTTCTTCCGGCCAGTCGCGGATGTAGGCCTTCAGCATGCGGTTCTCGAAGTCCTGTGCATCGACCACCGTCTTGGCCACGTCGTAGAACGACACCACGCCCATCAGCGTGCGGCGTTCGAGCACCGGCATGTAACGGGCATGGCGCTGCAGCATCATGCGCCGCACCTCGTCGATCTCGGTCTCGGGGGTACAGGTCAGCGGCGCGTCGTCCATCACCGATCGCACATGGCGGTCACCCAGGCTGCCGTTGTTGGCGACCACGGCGCCGATGACCTCGCGGAAGGTCAGCATGCCGACCAGGTCGCCGTGCTCCATCACCACGAGCGAGCCGATGTCGAGTTCGGCCATCGTCCTGGCGGCCTCGGCCAGCGTCTGGTCGGGGTGGACGGTGTAGAGCGTGTTGCCCTTGACGCGCAGGATGTCGGCGACTCTCATGGCAGGCGGTGTGGCGGCTTGCGGTTCATGGCGATGCGGGAATTCCCCGGGGTCTGGCCGCACCCCGGTTCGGGGGCAATATAGCCCACAATGACCGCGACCCCACAGCCCAAATGCGCGCGCAAAGGAGCCCCATGGCCGGCGCCTCCGACCCCGGATTCGACACCCTCGCGCTGCACGCCGGCGCCGCCCCCGACCCGGCCACCGGCGCGCGCGCGGTGCCGATCCACCTCAGCACGAGCTTCGTGTTCGACAGCAGCGAGCATGCGGCCAGCCTGTTCAACCTCGAGCGGGCGGGGCACGTCTACAGCCGCATCAGCAACCCGACCAACGCCGTGCTCGAAGAGCGCATCGCGGCGCTGGAAGGTGGCGTCGGCGCGATCGCCACCGCCAGCGGACAGGCCGCGCTGCACCTGGCGATCGCCACCCTGGCGGGGGCCGGCGCGCACATCGTGGCCTCCTCGGCGCTGTACGGCGGCAGCCACAACCTGCTGCACTACACGCTGGCGCGGTTCGGCATCAGCACGAGCTTCGTGCGCCCGGGCGACATCGCCGGCTGGCGCGCCGCGCTGCGGCCGAACACGAAACTGCTGTTCGGCGAAACGCTGGGCAACCCCGGTCTGGACGTGCTCGACATCCCCACCGTGGCCGCCATCGCGCACGACGCCGGCGTGCCGCTGCTGGTGGACAGCACCTTCACCACGCCGTGGCTGATGCAGCCGTTCGCGCATGGCGCCGACCTCGTCTTCCATTCGGCGACCAAGTTCCTGTGCGGCCACGGCACCGTCGTCGGCGGCCTGCTGGTCGATGGCGGCGCATTCGACTGGGCGCGCGCCGAGCGCTTCCCCGAACTCAACCGGCCCTACGACGGCTTCCACGGCATGGTCTTCAGCGAGGAGAGCACCGAAGGCGCCTTCCTGCTGCGCGCCCGGCGCGAGGGCCTGCGCGACTTCGGCGCCTGCATGAGCCCGCACACGGCCTGGCTGATCCTGCAGGGCATCGAGACGCTTGCGCTGCGCATGGAGCGCCACGTGGCCAACACGCGGCGGGTGGTCGAGTTCCTGGCCGGCCAGCCCACGGTCGCCGCGGTCGGCTACCCCGAACTCGAGAGCCATCCCAGCCACGCCCTGGCGCGGCGCCTGCTGCCGCGCGGCTGCGGCGCCGTGTTCAGCTTCGACCTCAGGGGTTCGCGCGCTCAGGGCCGCGCCTTCATCGAGTCGCTGAAGATCTTCTCGCACCTGGCCAACGTCGGCGACTGCCGCTCGCTGGTGATCCATCCGGCGTCGACGACGCATTTCCGGATGGACGACGCCGCACTCGCCGCCGCCGGCATCACGCCGGGCACGATCCGGCTGAGCATCGGGCTGGAAGACGCCGACGACCTGATCGACGACCTCAAGCGGGCGCTGAAGGCCGCGGAGCGGGCCGCATGATGCTCGCCGTCGAGGGCCGGCAGGCCTATGCGTACACCGGCGGCAAGCCCTTCGACCCCGCCCTGCCCTGCCTCGTGTTCGTGCACGGCGCGCTCAACGACCACGGGGTGTGGAACCTGCTGGCGCGCTGGTTCGGCCACCATGGCCACGCCGTGCTCGCCGTCGACCTGCCCGGCCATGGCCGCAGCGCCGGGCCGGCACTGGCCAGCGTCAAGGCGATGGCCGACTGGCTGCTGGCGCTGCTGGACGCCGCCGGCGTGCAGCGCGCCGCCCTGGCCGGCCACAGCATGGGCTCGCTGATCGCGCTGCAGGCCGCCGGCCGCGCGCCCGAGCGCGTCACGCGGCTGCTGATGCTGGGCACCGCGTACCCGATGAAGGTCTCGCAGCCCTTGCTCGACGCGTCGCGCGACGAGCCGCTGCGCGCCATCGACATGGTCGTCAACTACTCGTTCTCGACCCTCGCCCCCAAGCCCTCGTTCCCGGGGCCGGGGATGTGGCTGCGCGGCAGCGGCCGCGCGCTGATGCGGCAGGTGTTGCGCGCGCAGGGCGACGCGCTGCTCTTCCACACCGACTTCCAGGCCTGCAACGCCTACGCCGGCGCCGAGGCGGCAGCGGCGCGGCTGGCCTGTCCGGTGCACCTGGTGCTGGGCGACGCCGACCAGATGACGACGCCGAAGTCTGCCGCCGGCCTGGCGGCCTTGCTGCACGCCACCGTGCACCGGGTGCCGGCAGGGCATCAGCTGATGGCCGAGGCGCCCGACCCGGTGCTGGCGGCGCTGCGCGCCGCGCTGCAGGTCTGACGTGGCCGGGGTCCGGCGCCGCCGCTGGGCGCGCCGGCGTCGTCAACCGCCGAGCGCCTGCGCCAGCGTCAGGCGGTCGAGACCCGCGACCTGCCGGAACGCGGCCGTGCCGGCGCCGCGCGCCAGCAGCAAGCGCTCGGCCAGCGGCGCCAGCGGCGTAAGCGCCGGTTCACACAGCAGCACGTGGCGCGAGGCACCGCCTTCGTCCAGCCGCGCGACCCAGTCCATCTCGAGCAGCAGGTCGACGACCGGCTCGAGCTGCAGGGGGTCGATGCGCAGCCGCTCGGCGAGCCCTGCCAGCGGCAGGCCGCGCTCGGGGCTGCGGCGCGCGCCATCCAGCCACTGCAGCACGGCCAGGGCGAGCTCGAAGCGCCAGCCCGGCGTCGGCGCCATGCGGCTCACCCGCATCTGCAGGCTCGGCGCGTAGGCCGCGATGACCGCGCCCAGCAGCATGATCACCCAGCCGAAGTAGATCCACAGCAGCAGGATCGGTGCGGTGGCGAAGGCGCCGTAGACCGCCGAGTAGGTCGGCACCGATTGCACGTACCAGGCCAGCGCCTTCTTGGCCAGTTCGAAGGCCACCGCCACGAACAGCGCACCGGCCCAGGCGTGGCGCCAGCGCACCGCCGTGTTGGGCACGTAATGGAACATGCCCGCGGTGGCGGCGGCAAAGAGGCAGAACTGCACCACCTCCAGCAGCCAGGCCACGCCGCCGGGCACGGCCGAGACAAGCCCGCGCGACGCCGACAGCAGGTACGAGGTCAGCGACAGGCTCACGCCCAGCGCCAGCGGCCCGAGCGTGATGCCGGCCCAATAGACGAGGATGCGCTGCGCGAACGGCCGCGGCTTGCGCACGCGCCACAGGGCATTGAGCGTGCGGTCGATGGTCAGCGCCAGCGCCAGCGCGGTCACGCCCAGCAGCAGCAGGCCGGCGGCGCCGATCCCGCGCGCCTTGGCTGCGAACAGCGTCAGCGAGTGCAGGACGGGCCGCGCGATGTTGTCGGGCACCAGGTTCTGCAGGAAGTACTTCTCCAGCGCGGCCTCGAAGCCCGAGAACATCGGGAACGCGGTGAAGACCGCGAGCATGACCGTCAGCAGCGGCACCAGCGCGATCAGCGTCGTGAAGGTCAGGCTGCCGGCGATCAGCCCCAGGCGGTCCTCGCGGAAGCGGCTGCGCAGGGTCTGCAGGGTGGCGATCCAGGGCCACAAGCGCAGCGCCTGCAGCGTCGTCTGCGCCTGTTCGCCGACGCTGCCCTCACCGACGATCGCCCTGTTCATGCTGGCTATGATGCCAGCATGACTTCGAGCAACCGGCCGGGCGCCGTGGTGAGCGCGGCGCGCGCGGTGGCGCTGGCCTGCGTCGTGGCGCTGGTGGCGCTCGGCGTGGCCTGGGAGTCGTGGCTGGCGCCCACCGGGCACGGCACGCTGGCGCTGAAGGTGCTGCCGCTGCTGCCCTGCGTGCCGGGGCTGCTGCGGCACCGCATGCGGACCTTCCGCTGGCTGGCACTGCTGGTGTGGCTGTACTTCCTCGAAGGCGTGGTCCGCGCGACCAGCGAGCAGGGCCTCGGCGCGGCCCTGGCGGTGGCCGAGATCGTGCTGTCGCTGCTGCTGTTCGCCGCCTGCGCGCTGTACGTGCGCTGGCGCCTGCGCACCCTGCCGCCGACCGCCGAGGTGCCGGCTTGACCGTGCGCGACGCCTTGCTCGGCGCGCTGCGCGAGGCCGTCGGCGCAGCCCAGGTGCTGACCGAAGGCGACCTCTCGGCCTGGGAACTCGACTGGCGGCGCCGCTGGCGCGGCAAGGCGCTGGCCGTGGTGCGGCCGGCCAGCACCGCCGAGGTGGCGGCGGTCGTGCGTGCCTGTGGCGCCCATGGCGCGCCCATCGTCGCCCAGGGCGGCAACACCGGCCTCGTCGGCGGTGGCGTGCCTGACACCAGCGGCACCCAGGTGCTGCTCAGCCTGCAGCGCATGAACCGCATCCGCGCCATCGACGCCGCCAACCTCACGCTGACGGCCGAGGCCGGCTGCGTGCTGCAGGCGGTGCAGGAAGCAGCGCACGGGCAGGGCCTGCTCTTTCCGCTCAGCCTGGCCGCCGAGGGCAGTTGCACGCTGGGCGGCAACCTGGCGACCAACGCCGGCGGCACCCAGGTGCTGCGCTGGGGCAATGCGCGCGACCTGTGCCTGGGGCTGGAGGTGGTCACCGCGCAGGGCGAGATCTGGGACGGCCTGAGCGGACTGCGCAAGGACAACACCGGCTACGACCTGCGCGACCTGTTCGTCGGCAGCGAAGGCACGCTGGGCATCATCACCGCGGCGACGATGAAGCTGGCACCGCTGCCGGCAGCCAGCACCACTGCGCTGGCGGCCTGCGCGACGCTGGCCGACTGCGTGGCGTTGCTGATGCTGGCGCGCGCGCGACTGGCCGACGGCCTCACCGGCTTCGAGGTCATGGGCCGCTTCGCGCTCGACCTCGTCGCGCGCCACTTCCCCGCGCTGCCGCGCCCGCTGCCCGCCGCGCCGTGGACGGTGCTGCTCGAGTTCAGCGACAGCGAGGGCCAGACGCATGCCCGCGAGCGCTTCGAGTCGCTGCTGGGCGCCGCGATCGAGGCCGCCACGGTGGCCGACGCGGTGGTGGCCGGGAGCCTGGCGCAGTCGCAAGCGCTGTGGCACCTGCGCGAGAGCATCCCGCTGGCGCAGGCCGAGGAAGGCCTCAACATCAAGCACGACATCGCGCTGCCGGTGTCCGCCATCCCGGACTTCGTCGCGGCCACCGACGCGGCGCTGCAGCGCCGCTTCCCGGGCGTTCGGCTGGTCAACTTCGGCCACCTGGGCGACGGCAACCTGCACTACAACGTCCAGGCCCCCGAAGGCGCCGACGGCACGCGCTTCCTGACCGACAACGAGCATGCGGTCAACACGCTGGTGTTCGACGCCGTGGCCGGCCGTGGCGGCTCGTTCTCGGCCGAGCATGGCATCGGCGCGCTCAAGCGCGATGAACTCGCCACCCGCAAGTCGCCCGTGGCGCTGAAGATGATGCGCGAGATCAAGGCCGCGCTCGACCCGCAGGGGCTGCTCAATCCGGGTCGCCTGCTGTAGCGGGCGGCACGGCCGCGCCGGTCGACGCCCCGCCGCCCCAGCGGCGGGCGCCCTATTGCAGCGGACCTTCGAGCGCGTGCGGCACCGGGATCGCGATCGTCTCGATGCCTTCGTCGCGCAGCGCCTCGCGTTCCTCGGGCGTGGCCTGGCCGCGGATGCCGCGGTGCGGAACCTCGCCGTAGTGGATGCGTCGCGCCTCTTCGGCGAACCTCGGGCCGACGTCGTCGGTGCGGGCCATCAACTGGCGCACGCCGGCCAGCCAGGCCGCCTGCAGGTCGGCCGCCTGAGGCGGCGCCGTGGCCGGCGGCGACGCCGCAGCGGGCTCGCGCGCGCCGGACAGGTTCAACCGCGGCGCCGACGGCAGGCGCGAAACCACGCGGTCGGCGCAGAGCGGGCACTCGATCAGACCGCGGCCGTTCTGGTCCATGAAGTCGTCGTCGGAGCCGAACCAGCCTTCGAAGCCATGGCCGTTGGCGCAGCGCAGGTTCAGCACTTTCATCGTGGCGTCATCATAGGCCGGCCGCGTCGGCGGCGCGGCGCCAGGTCCATTGCCGCTGGCCGGCCTGCCACTTCAGCAGCCAGGCCAGCCCGATCTGGGTCTTGACGTCGGGCAGTTCGCCGCGCGCGGCGATGGCGTCGAGCTCGGCCGGCGTCATCAGCACCGTCTCGACGAATTCACCGGGGTCCAGCCGGGTCGGCCCGGCGACCAGGCCACGCGCGAACCACAGCCAGATGCTTTCGCTGGAATACGCCGCCGCGTTGTGGATCTCGCCGCCGAAGGCCCATTCGCGGGCTTCGTAGCCCGTTTCCTCCTTCAGCTCGCGCATCGCGCAGGCGAGCTGCGACTCCTCGGCGTCGAGCTTGCCGGCCGGCCACTCGAGCAGGATCTTGCCGATCGGATAGCGGTACTGGCGCACGAGCACGACGCGGCCGTCGTCGAGCAGCGGGATCACCGCCACCGCGCCGCCATGGCAGATGTACTCGCGCGACGCGGTGCTACCGTCGGGCAGGCGCACGAGGTCGCGGTGGACCTCGAGGAAGCCGCCCGAGAGCAAGGTCTGCCCCGACAGGCGCTGCTCGACGAGATGGGTGTCGTCGTTCATCCGACCCCGCTGCAGGTGGGCCGGTGGCGCATCAAGTGGTCAGCGCGGCGACGATGGCGTCGCGGCACATCGCCAGCAGGCCACCCGAGAAGGGTCCGAACAGCAGCACCGCCAGCCCGTTGGCGGCGAGCAGGACGCCGACGCCCTGGCTGCGGTCGATGGTCTCGGCGGAGCCCGCAGGCTCGTCGAACCACATCACCTTGACCACGCGCAGGTAGTAGAACGCGCCGACGAGCGAGAACATCACCGCCACCACCGCCAGCACGATGTTGCCCGCGAGGTTGGTCGTGACCAGCGCCTGGATCACCGCCAGCTTGGCGAAGAAGCCGACCATCGGCGGCACCCCGGCCAGGGAGAACATGAACACCGTCATGACGCCCGCGACCCACGGGCTGCGGCGTGCGAGGCCGGCGAAGTCGGTGATCTCCTCGCTCTCGAATCCCTGGCGCGAGAGGAACATGATGAGCCCGAAGGTGCCCAGCGTGGTCAGCACGTAGGACACCAGGTAGAACATCGCCGAGCTGTAGGCGTTGCCGGCCAGCAGCGTGTTCGTACCCTGGACGCCGCACGACAGCCCGAGCACGATGAAGCCCATCTGCGCGATCGTCGAGTAGGCCAGCATGCGCTTGAGGTTGGTCTGCGCGATCGCCGCCAGGTTGCCCACCGCCAGCGAGCACACCGCGAGCACGACGAACATCGGCTGCCAGTCGGCCGCCAGGCCGAGCATGCCTTCGACCAGCAGCCGGATCGTGATCGCGAAGGCGGCGAACTTCGGCGCGCCGCCGATCAGCAGCGTCGCCGCCGTGGGCGCGCCCTGATAGACGTCGGGTACCCACATGTGGAACGGCGCCGCGCCGAGCTTGAAGCCGACGCCAGCGACGACGAAGACCACGCCCAGTACCAGCACCTCGGGGTTGATGCGGCCGCCGGCGATGCGCTCGAAGACCTTGGGGATCTCCAGCGTGCCGGTGGCGCCGTACATCATCGACAGGCCGTAGAGCAGGAAGCCGCTGGCGAGCGCCCCGAGCACGAAGTACTTCATCGCCGCCTCGGTGCTGAGGGCATGGTCGCGGCGCAGCGCGGTCAGCGCGTAGAGCGACAGACTCATCAGTTCCAGGCCCAGATAGACGACCAGGAAGTGGTTGGCCGAGCACATCACCGAAATGCCCAGCAGCACGAACAGCGCGAGCATGAAGAACTCGCCCTTGAGCATGTCGCGCGGCGCCAGCGTGGGCCGCGCATAGGCCAGCGTGACCATCGTCGCCAGCGCGGCGAAGAAGGCCAGCAACCGGCCCATCGAATCGACGACGACCAGGCCTTGCATGCCATAGACCGTGTGGCCGCCGGCGTAGGACGCGTACTGCAGGGCCGCGAACACGGCGACGCCGGCCTGGGTCAGCCAGAACGTCCAGCGGCGGCGGACATCGGTGCTGAACAGATCGACCAGCAGCACCGCGCAGGCGGCGATCAGCAGCCAGATCTCGGGAAAGATGACGGACCAGTTCATCGGGGTCATTTGGGATTTCAGGCGCGGGCCGTCAGTTCAGCTTGGGCGTGGCGACATGCTTGAGCAGTTCGGCCACGGACACGTTCATCACGTCGGTGAAGGGCTTGGGATACAGGCCCATCCACAGCACCGCGACGGCCAGCAGCGCGAGCATGAAGAACTCGCGGCCGTCGATGTCCTGCAGTTCGCGCACAGGGTCGTTGGCGACGTCGCCGAAGTACACCCGCTTGACCATCCACAGCGTGTACGCGGCACCGAAGACCAGCGCCGTGGCAGCCAGCAAGGCGATCCAGAAGTCGTACTGGACGGCGCCCAGGATCACCATCCACTCACCGACGAAACCGGCCGTGCCCGGCAGGCCGCAGTTGGCCATCGCGAACAGCACCGCGAAGGCGGCGAACTTCGGCATCGTGTTGACCACGCCACCGTAGGCGGCGATGTCGCGCGAATGGACGCGGTCGTAGAGCACGCCGATGCACAGGAACATCGCGCCCGAGACGAAGCCGTGGCTGACCATCTGCACGATCGCGCCGCTGGTGCCCAGGCCGTTGAAGATGAAGAAGCCGAGCGTGACGAAACCCATGTGCGCGATCGAGCTGTAGGCGACCAGCTTCTTCATGTCCTGCTGCACCAGCGCGACCAGGCCGATATAGATCACCGCGATCAGGCTGAGCGCGATGATGAAGCCGGCATATTCGCGCGCCGCGTCGGGGGCGATCGGCAACGAGAAGCGCAGGAAACCGTAGGCGCCGAGCTTGAGCATGATCGCCGCCAGCACCACCGAGCCGCCGGTGGGCGCCTCGACGTGGGCATCGGGCAGCCAGGTGTGCACCGGCCACATCGGCACCTTGACCGAGAAGGCGGCGAAGAAGGCGAAGAACAGCAGCGCCTGCGCATGCAAGGGCAGCGGCAGCCTGTGCCAGGCCAGGATGTCGAAGCTGCCACCGCTCTTGAAGTACAGGAAGACCAGCGCCACCAGCATCAGCAGCGAGCCCAGCAGCGTGTAGAGGAAGAACTTGAACGCTGCATAGACGCGCCGCGGCCCGCCCCAGACGCCGATGATGATGTACATCGGGATCAGCGTCGCCTCGAAGAAGACATAGAAGAGCATCCCGTCCAGCGCACAGAACACGCCGACCATCAACCCCGACAGGATCAGGAAGGCGCCCATGTACTGGGCCACGCGGTCGGTCACCACCTTCCACGCCGAGATCACGACGATCACGGTGATGAAGGCGGTCAGCGGCACGAACCACAGCGACAGGCCGTCCACGCCCAGCCGGTACCTCATGTTGAAGCGCGCGATCCAGGGCAGGTTTTCCTGGAACTGCATCGCGGCGGTCGTGACGTCGAAGCCGGTGACCAGCGGGATCGTGACCGCGAACGACACCAACGCGCCGATCAGCGCCACCGTGCGCACCGTGGGCGCCTGCGCGTCGCGGCCGAGCGCGAGCAGCAGCACCCCGAAGGCGATCGGCAGCCAGATCGCGATGCTCAGCAAACCCATCTCGTTTTCTCTCTTCTCTTCTCGTCCTGTGGGTCGGTGCCGATCAGCGCATCAGGGCGCCGAGGTAGGGCCACAGGGTCCAGGTCAGCAGACCGAAGATGCCCAGCACCATCACCAGCGCGTACTGGTAGAGGTGACCCGTCTGCCACCCGCGCACGAGGCCGGCGAAGCGGCCGACGAGGCCGGCCGAACCGTCGATCAGGGCGCCGTCGATCAGGCCCACGTCGCCGCCCTTCCACAGACCGGTGCCGACCCTTCGGGCGCCGGCGGCCAGCACATGCTCGTTGAACCAGTCCATGTAGTACTTGTTCTGCAGCACCCGCATCACCGGGCCGAACCTGCTTGCGATCGCCGCCGGGATCGCCGGCTGCCTGAGATAGAACCACCAGGCAGTGACGACGCCGGCCAGCGCGAGCCAGAACGGCAGCGCGGTCAGCGCGTGCAGCGCCATCGCCGAAGGGCCGTGGAACTCCTCGGCCAGTTCCTTCATCGCCGGGTGCGCGGTGGCGTCGACGAAGATCGAATCGCCGAAAAAACTGCCGTAGAGCATCGGCGTGATGGTCAGGAAGCCGATCACCGCCGACGGGATCGCCAGCAGCACCAGCGGTGCCGTCACCACCCAGGGCGACTCCTGCGGCGCGTGGTGCGTGTCGTCGCCGTGGCCGTCGTGCGCGTGGTCGTCTTCCGGCGGGAACGGCTTGTGGTGGAAGCGCTCCTCGCCGTGGAACACCAGGAAGTACATCCGGAACGAGTAGAACGCGGTCACGAAGACGCTGGCGGTGACTGCGACGACCGCGAACGGCGTCCCCGGCAGGTGCGTCGCGCCCACCGCCTCGATGATGCTGTCCTTGCTGTAGAAGCCGGCGAACAGCGGCGTGCCGATCAGCGCCAGCGAACCGACCAGCGAGGTGATCCAGGTGATCGGCATGTACCTGCGCAGGCCGCCCATGTTGCGGATGTCCTGGTCGTGGTGCATGCCGATGATCACCGAGCCGGCGGCCAGGAACAGCAGCGCCTTGAAGAACGCGTGCGTCATCAGGTGGAACACCGCCGCCGAGTACGCCGAGGCGCCCAGCGCCACCGTCATGTAGCCGAGCTGGCTGAGCGTGGAGTAGGCGACGACCCGCTTGATGTCGTTCTGGATCATCCCCAGGAAGCCCATGAACAGCGCGGTGATCGAACCGATCACGAGCACGAAGTTCAGCGCCGTGTCGCTCAGCTCGAACAGCGGCGACATCCGCGCGACCATGAAGATGCCGGCAGTGACCATGGTCGCGGCGTGGATCAGCGCCGAGATCGGCGTCGGGCCTTCCATCGAGTCGGGCAGCCAGACGTGGAGCGGGAACTGCGCGCTCTTGCCCATCGCGCCGATGAACAGGCAGATGCAGGCCACGCTGATGAGCCGCCAGTTGTCGCCCCACAGCGGGTGCGGGAAGCTCAGCCGGGCCAGTTCGGGCGCCTTGGCGAAGACCTCGCCGTAGTTCAGCGAACCGGCGTAGGCCAGCAGCAGGCCGATGCCGAGGATGAAGCCGAAGTCGCCGACGCGGTTGACGATGAAGGCCTTGAGGTTGGCGAACACCGCGCTCGGCTTCTTGAACCAGAAGCCGATCAGCAGGTAGCTGACCAGACCGACCGCCTCCCAGCCGAAGAACAGCTGCAGGAAGTTGTTGCTCATCACCAGCATCAGCATGCTGAACGTGAACAGGGAGATGTAGCTGAAGAAGCGCCGGTAGCCCGGGTCGCCCTCCATGTAGCCGATGGTGTAGATGTGGACCATCAGCGAGACGAAGGTGACCACGACCATCATCATCGCGCTCAGGCCGTCGATCAGGAAGCCGACCTCCATCACCAGCTTGTCGACCACCGCCCATTGATAGACGGTGCCGTTGAAGCGGGCGCCAGTACCGACCTGCCACAGCACCATCGCCGAGCAGATGAAGGCGATCAGCACGCCGAGGATGGTCACGGTGTGGGCGCCGCGGTTGCCGACTTGTCGGCCGGCGAGGCCGGCGACGAGGGCGCCGGCCAGCGGCGCCAGCGGGATCGTGAGCAAGAGACCGAGTGAGATGCTGGTCGCCATGTCAGTGGTTCGTGGTCCGGGTCGCGGCAAGCGGGCGCCGCGGAACCGGCTTTGCCGGGCCGCTGGCGGCGCCCCCTACAGGGGGAGCGCCGAAGACGCTTCGGGGATGGGTCATTTCATCCCTTCAGCTCGTCGAGCTCTTCGACATTGATCGAGGCCCGGCTGCGGAACAGCACGACCAGGATCGCCAGCCCGATGGCCGACTCGGCCGCAGCCACGGTGAGGATGAAGAACACGAAGACCTGCCCCGCCATGCGGTCGGCCTCCAGCGGCAGGTAGTGCGAGAATGCGACAAAGTTGAGGTTGACGGCCAGCAGCATCAGCTCGATGGCCATCAGCAGCACGATCAGGTTGCGCCGGTTGAGGAAAATGCCGATCACCGACAGCGCAAACAGGATGCCGCCCAGCGACAGGTAGTGGCCGAGCGTCAATGGACCGAGCGTCATGGCGCGCTCCCGTCCTTCGACGCGGTCGACGGCGCCTCGACAACCGGCTTCATCTTGACGATCCGCATGCGGTCGGCCTTCTTCGCCCGCACCTGCTGCGAGGGATCCATGTGGCGGCTGTCCTTGCGCGCGCGCAGCGTCAGCGCGATCGCGGCGATGATCGCGACCAGCAGCAAC
>JBBINW010000003.1:0-124972 GCA_037443665.1 Betaproteobacteria bacterium | reverse complement strand
CGTTGGTTCTGCACCCGGCCTTCGGGCCGCTTAAGGAACCAACGTCTACCAATGTTGATCTTGGTCGTGGCCTTCGCGGTCTCGGCGATGACGACGTTGTGGGTCATCCGGTTCGCCAGGCGTCATGCAGGGCTGACTCACGACCACGACGTCAGCGGCCCGCAAAAATTCCACGCCACGCCTGTGCCGCGCGTGGGCGGCGTCGCCATCGTGATCGGCATCCTGGTGGCTGCAGCAGTCCTCGAGATCCGCGCCCCGGGTGAATCCCATCTCGCCCTGGTCCTCATCGCTTGCGGGGCGCCGGCTTTCGTCGTCGGCCTGGTCGAGGACCTGACCAAGCGCGTCAGCCCGTTGCGCCGGCTGGCGGCCACCGCGGCCTCGGCGCTGCTGGCGATCTGGCTGGCGTCCAGCATCATCAGGGAAACGGCGATTCCGGGGCTGGACTGGGTGGTCGCAATGCCGGTGGGCGCCGCGGTCGTCACGGTCTTCGCCGTCGTCGGCGTGGCCAATTCGGTCAACATCATCGACGGCTTCAACGGTCTGGCGTCGATGTGCGTCGTGATCATGCTGGGCGCTTTGGCCTACGTCGGGTTCCAGGTCGACGATCCGCTGATCGCGAGCTTCGCGCTCGCCGGCGTCGGCGCGGTGCTCGGCTTTTTCTTCTGGAACTTCCCGGCCGGGCTCATCTTCCTGGGCGACGGCGGTGCCTATTTCCTGGGCTTCTACTTCGCCGAGCTGGCCGTTCTGCTGCTCGCGCGCAACGCCGGCGAGGTCTCGCCGCTGTTCCCGCTGCTGGTGTGCATCTACCCCGTCTTCGAGACCCTGTTCTCGATCTACCGCCGCCGCTTCCTGCGCTCGGTGCCGCCCAGCATGCCCGACGGCATCCACCTTCATTCGCTGATCTACCGCCGGGTCATGCGCTGGGCGGTGGGCGATCGCAGCGCACGGGCCCTGACGCGGCGCAACTCGATGACATCGCCCTATTTGTGGTTGCTCTGCATGCTCTCGGTGATCCCGGCCGTGCTCTTCTACGACAACACCACGGTCCTCGCGATCTTCGTGTTTCTCTTCGCCTTTACGTATCTGGCGCTCTACTGGCGCATCGTGCGCTTCAGGTCGCCGCGCTGGCTGCGGCCTCGCTGGCTTCACATGCCCCTGGTGTTCAGGGGCGATAATGAAAGTACATGACCGAAACCATTCCCGCGCTGCCTGAGGCAGCTACCCCCGCCGTCGACGCCCCGGCGCCGTTCTTCAACACCCTGCCGCTCGACCCCAAGCTCCTGCGCGCCGTGGCCGACGCCGGCTACGTGGCGATGACGCCGATCCAGGCCAAGGCCATTCCCATCGTCCTCGCCGGACGCGACGTGATGGGCGCGGCGCAGACCGGCACCGGCAAGACGGCGGCGTTCACGATCCCGCTGCTGCAGAAGATGCTGCGCCATGAGAACACCAGCATGTCGCCGGCGCGCCACCCGGTGCGCGCGCTGGTGCTGGCGCCCACGCGCGAGCTCGCCGACCAGGTCGCCAACAACGTCAAGACCTACGCCAAGCACACCCAGCTGCGCTCGACCGTGGTCTTCGGCGGCATCGACATGAAGCCGCAGACGCTGGTGCTCAAAGGCGGCGTCGAGGTGCTGATCGCCACGCCGGGCCGGCTGCTCGACCACATCGAGGCCAAGAACGCGGTGCTCAACCAGGTCGAGTACGTGGTGCTCGACGAGGCCGACCGCATGCTCGACATCGGCTTCCTGCCCGACCTGCAGCGCATCCTGTCGTACCTGCCCAAGGAGCGGCAGACGCTGCTGTTCTCGGCCACCTTCTCGCCCGAGATTCGCAAGCTCGCCAACAGCTATCTGCAGGACCCGGTGCTGGTCGAGGTGGCTCGGCCCAACGCCACCGCCACCAACGTCGAGCAGCGCTTCTACAGCGTCAGCGACGACGACAAGCGCGCCGCGATCCGCCAGCTGCTGAAGACGCGCAAGCTCTCGCAGGCGCTGATCTTCGTCAACTCCAAGCTCGGCTGCGCGCGGCTGGCGCGCTCGTTCGAGCGCGACGGGCTGAAGACGCAGGCGCTGCACGGCGACAAGAGCCAGGACGAGCGGCTGAAGGCACTGGCCGCGTTCAAGGCCGGCGAGGTCGATCTGCTGGTGGCCACCGACGTGGCCGCCCGCGGCCTGGACATTACCGACCTGCCCGCGGTGTTCAACTTCGACGTGCCGTTCCACGCCGAGGACTACGTGCACCGCATCGGCCGCACTGGCCGCGCCGGGGCCTCGGGCTTGGCGGTGACGCTGGTCGCCCACGACGACCTGCGGCTGGTCGGCGACATCGAGCGGCTGATCAAGAAAAAGATCGAGATCGAGCCGTTCGAGCTCGAGGAGGATCGCCCGCTGCGCCGTCCGCGCCGGCGCGACGACGAGATCGAGCGCAACTTCGAGCCCGTGCCCGAGCGCAGCTTCGAGTCGGCCGCCGAGCGGCCCGCGCCGCCGCGCCGCGCCGCGCCGCCATCGCGCGACCCCTTCTTCGACAAGCCCTACGAGCCCAGCGCCGATGCCGCGCCGGCCTGGGAAGCGGCGCCCAAGCCAGCGCCCGTGCCGGCCGTGCGCGGGCTCTCGGCCAACATCCGGCCGAAGAAGAAGGTCGCCTCGCTGCTGGGCGGCGGGCGCTAGCCGGGCGGCCGCTCTAGGCCGCCAGCAGCGCGAAGACCGCAGGCACCCGATCGGGCATCGCGGCCGGTTGCTCGCGCCAGTTCGCCACCGGCGCGCTGCGCGTCCAGCCGCCGGGCAGGGTCAGCCCGCAGCTCACCGCCAGCTTCGTGCCCGGCGCCAGCGTGGCCAAGAGACTGGCGAGCAGCGCGGCGTTGCGGTAGGGCGTCTCGATCAGCAGCTGGGTCTGGCCGAGCCGGCGCGACAGGGCCTCGAGTTCCCTGATCCGCGCCACGCGCGCCGCCGCGTCCTGCGGCAGGTAGCCGACGAAGGCGAAGCTCTGGCCGTTCAGGCCGCTGGCGGCCAGCGCGAGCAACAGAGAACTGGGGCCGGCCAGCGGCAGCACCGGCACGCCGATCGCATGCGCCGCGGCGACCAGCGCCGCGCCCGGGTCGGCCACCGCGGGCAGCCCGGCCTCGGACAGCAGGCCGACGTCGGCACCAGTGGCGGTGGGTGCGAGCAGCGCCTGCCAATCGGCCTGGGGCACCGCCTCGCCGCTGCCCTTGCGCGGGCGCGGCAGTTCGCGGATGTCCTGCATCTGCAGCGGCTGCGCCAGCGGCACGCGCTCGTGCACGCGCTTGAGGAAGGCACGGGCGCTGCGTGCGTCCTCTACCGCCCAGTGCGTGATCGCCGCGGCGTGGCGCAGCACCGCGGCGGGCAAGACGTCTTCCAGCGGCTGCGCCTCGGCGCCGAGGTCGAGCGTGTTCGGCACCAGGACCAGGCGGCCGGAAGTCATCGCGCGATCGCCAGCGGGTCGATGCCGGCCTCGCGCAGCAGCATCGCGGTGCGGATCAGCGGCAGGCCGACAAGCGCCGTAGGGTCGTCGGAATCGATGGCTTCCAGCAGCGCGATGCCCAGCGTCTCGCACTTGGCGCTGCCGGCGCAGTCGTAGGGCTGCTCGAGCCGCAGGTAGCACTCGATCTCGGCGTCAGCCAGGGTGCGGAAGCGCACCCGCACCGGCGCCAGCAAGGCGCGCTCGTAGCCGGTGTCGGCGCGAACCACCGCCAGCGCGGTCTGGAAGACGGCGCTGCAGCCGCTGAGGCGGCGCAGCTGCTGCACCGCGCGCTCGTGCGTGCCCGGCTTGCCGATGGCCTCGCCGTCGAGATCGGCGACCTGGTCGGCGCCGATGACCACCGCGTCGGGGCGCAATGCCGCCACGGCGCGTGCCTTGGCCAGCGCCAGGCGCAAGGCCAGCGCCGCCGGCGCTTCGCCGGGCTGCGGGGTTTCATCGACCTGCGGCGCCAGCACCTCGAAGGGCAGGCGCAGGCGCGCCAGCAGTTCGCGCCGGTAGCGCGAGGTCGAGCCGAGGATCAGCAGCGGGTGCGGCGGCAGGGCGGGTGGCGGAGGTGGCGCGGTCATCACCATGATTGTCGGCCCACCGGCTCGCTACACTGCCGGCCATGTTGACCTTGTTCGGTGCGGCCGGCTCGGGTTCGGCGGCGGTGGAACTGGCGCTGGACCGGTGCAAGGTGCCGTACCGCGTGCTGCACGCGTCGTCGTGGGAGCCCGATTCGGCGCAGGCCGAACTGCTGCGGGCCAATCCGCTGGGCCAGATTCCGACGCTGCAGCTCGGCGACGGCAGCGTGCTCACCGAGAGCGCGGCGATCCTGATCCATCTGGGGCTGGCGTATCCCGAAGCGGGCCTGCTGCCGCAGGAGCCGATGGCGCGCGCGCAGGCCTTGCGCGGGCTCGTGTTCATCGCTGCGAATTGCTACGCCGCGATCGGCGTCATCGACTTCCCCGAGCGCTGGTGCGCCGACGGCGACGACGCCACCCACGAGCGCATCCGCGCCGGCGCGCGCCGGCGGCTGCACCGCTACTGGGAGATCTTCGCCGACCAGTTCTCGGGCGAGCCTTTCCTCGGCGGCGAGGCGCCCGGCGCACTCGACTTCCTGGCCGCGGTGGTGTCGCGCTGGTCGGGCGCGCGCGCCCACCTGCAGGAACACCGGCCGCGCCTGGCGGCGACGCTGGAGCGCACGCAGTCGCATCCGGATGCCGCGCCGGTGTTCGCGCGCCACTGGCCGGGCTGAGCGGCGATGCGCGAGAAGCCGTTCGACCCGCGGGCGCTGGACCTGCCGGGGCTGTGCCGGAAGGGTGTGTCGGTCTCGGGCCAGGCCGCGCTCGCCGCGATGCCGCGGCTGGCGGCCGCACTGGCCGCGCCGGCGGACGGCGCCGCCGCCTGGTCGGCCCAAGGCGAACTGCGGCCGGTGACCGGCGGAACGCCCGAAACCTGGCTGCATCTGGAAGCGACGGCCCGCGTGCCGCTGCAATGCCAGCGCTGCCTGCAGCTGCTCAGCGAAGCGGTGGCGGTGGACCGGCGCTTCCGCTTCGTCGCCGGCGAGGACGAGGCGGCGCGGCTCGACGAGGAAAGCGAAGACGACGTGCTGGTGCTGCAGCCGCGGCTGAACCTGCTCGAGCTGCTCGAGGACGAGCTGATCCTGGCCCTGCCGCTGGTGCCCCGCCACGAGGTCTGCCCGCAGCCGCTGCCGATGCCGGCGGACGTGAGCGTCGAAGGCCCGGCCGACGACGAGCCGGCGCCCAACCCCTTCGCCGCGCTGGCCGCGCTGCGCGGCCGGACGCCGCGGGGGGACGGTTGAGCCCGTGCCGCGCCGTGCCTGCGAGGGGGCCTTTGGCGTCACGGTCGGGTGCTATACTCGCAGGCTTTGCAAAGGTTCGGCCTTTGCGAAGCAACTCGGCGGCCCGCTGCGCCGACCCGCAGGCGCGCGCGGCGCGGCCTGACCGGGGCGGACGGGGGATCCGCCATGCTGCCCACCTCGCATGGCGACGGCCCGGATCCGGGCCGTGCGCGCCGACCCCAGGAGAATTCCATGGCCGTTCAGCAGAACAAGAAGTCGCCTTCCAAGCGCGGCATGCACCGATCGCACAACGCCGTCGCCGCCCCCGGCACGGCGCTGGAGCCGACCACCGGCGAGGTGCATCTGCGCCACCACATCAGCCCGACCGGTTTCTACCGCGGCCGCAAGGTCCTCAAGACCAAGGCCGACGCCTGAGCCTGGGCGGGACGAGCAGCAGCGCCTGCGCGCTGATGATCGCCAGCGTTGGTGTGAGCGCTTGCAAGCGCGGCCCGGTGGCCGTTCGAGCCCCCCGTGTCTCCTGAAGCCGCACACCCGCCGCTGGCCGCGCTGCGCATCGCCGTCGACTGCATGGGCGGCGACCACGGCGCCGCGGTCACGCTTCCGGCCTGCCGGGCGTTCCTGGACAAGCACCCTGCCGCCGAACTGACCCTCGTCGGCACCGCCGCGGCGCTCGAGCCGGCGCGCGGCCTGCCGCGCAGCACCTGCATCTTCGCCACCGAGGTGGTGACGATGGACGACGCGGTCGAGGTGGCGCTGCGCAAGAAGCGCGACTCGTCGATGCGCGTGGCCCTCGGCCAGCTGAAGGAAGGCGCGCACGCCTGCGTCTCGGCCGGCAACACCGGCGCGCTGATGGCAGTGGCGCGTTACCTGCTCAAGACGATGGACGGCATCGACCGTCCGGCCATCGCCACCGTGATGCCCAACCGGCGCGACGGCTACACCACCGTGCTCGACCTCGGGGCCAACGTCGATTGCACGCCCGAGCACCTGCTGCAGTTCGCGGTGCTGGGCAGCGCGCTGGTGGCGGCGGTCGACGGCAAGCCCGAGCCCAGCGTCGGTCTGCTCAACATCGGCGAGGAGGCGATCAAGGGCAGCGAGACGATCAAGCGCGCCGGCGAACTGCTGCGAGCGGCGGGCGACGGCGGGCAGATCAACTTCCACGGCAACGTCGAGGGCAACGACATCTTCAAGGGCACGGTGGACATCGTGGTCTGCGACGGCTTCGTCGGCAACGTGCTGCTCAAGACCAGCGAAGGCCTGGCCTCGATGCTCACCGACTTCATCCGCCAGGAGTTCGGGCGCGGTCCCTACTCGAAGCTGGCGGCCCTGGTGGCGCTGCCGGTGCTGCGCCGCTTCAAGCACCGCGTCGATCCCCGCCGCTACAACGGCGCGGCGCTGCTGGGACTGCGCGGGCTGGTCTTCAAGAGCCACGGCTCGGCCGACGCCTACGCGTTCGAGCAGGCGCTGGCGCGGGCTTATGATGCCGCGCGGAACCGGCTGCTGGACCGCGTGCACGACCGCATCGGTGCGACGCTGCCGACCGGCTCGCAGGCGCTGCCGACCACCGGCGACGCCGCGTCCGCCCAAGCCGCATGAACATCCCCTCCGCCCACCGCCACGCCCGCATCACCGGCACCGGCAGCTACCTGCCGCCGCGGCGGCTGAGCAACGACGACATGACCGAGATGCTGGCAGCGCGCGGGATTGAGACCAGCGACAGCTGGATCGTCGAGCGCACCGGCATCCGCGCCCGCCACTTCGCCGCCGACGACGCGCAGTGCAGCGATCTCGCGCTGCGCGCCGCGCGGGCGGCGCTGGAGGCGGCGGGGCGCACGGCCGCCGACATCGACCTGATCATCGTCGCCACGTCCACGCCCGACATGGTGTTCCCGAGCACCGCCTGCATCCTGCAGCACAAGCTGGGCGCCAACGGCTGCCCCGCCTTCGACCTACAGGCCGTGTGCTCGGGCTTCGTCTATGCGCTGGCGGTGGCCGATGCGATGATCCGCGCCGGCAGCGCGCACTGCGCGCTGGTGGTCGGCGCCGAGATCTTCTCGCGCATCCTCGACTTCGACGACCGCACCACCTGCGTGCTGTTCGGCGACGGCGCGGGGGCAGTGGTTCTGGAAGCCAGCGACAAGCCGGGCATCCTGGCCAGCGAACTGCACGCCGACGGCCGTCATGTCGGCATCCTGTGCGTGCCCGGGACGGTGGCTGGCGGGCATGCCACGGGCAGCCCGCTGCTGAAGATGGACGGCCCGGCGGTGTTCAAGCTGGCCGTCGGCGTGCTCGACAGCGCCGCCCGCGCGGTACTCGAGAAGGCCGGCCGCACCGAGGCCGACCTCGACTGGCTGATTCCGCACCAGGCCAACCTGCGCATCATGCAGGGCACGGCGCGCAAGCTGAAGCTGCCGCTGGACAAGCTCATCGCCACCGTCGACGAGCATGGCAACACCTCGGCCGCATCGGTGCCGCTGGCGCTGGACGTGGCGGTCAAGACCGGCCGCGTCAAGCCCGGCGACACCGTGCTGCTCGAAGGCGTGGGCGGCGGTTTCACCTGGGGCGCGGTGCTGCTCGATTTCTGAGTCCGGGCGCCGCCGACCCCGAAACTGCTGAACAGGTTCTCTCACGATGACCGCATTCGCATTCGTCTTTCCCGGCCAGGGCTCGCAGTCCGTCGGCATGCTCGATGCCTGGGGTGACCACCCGGCGGTCAAGGAGACGCTGACCGAAGCCTCGGCCGCGCTCGACGAGGACATCGCCCGCCTGATCCACGAGGGCCCGAAGGAAGCGCTGGAGCTGACGACGAAGACGCAGCCGGTGATGCTCACCGCGGCCATCGCCTGCTACCGGGCCTGGCGTGCCGAGGGCGGGGCGGAGCCGGCGGCGGTGGCCGGCCACTCGCTGGGCGAGTACAGCGCTTTGGTGGCGGCCGGGGCGCTGAGCCTGGCCGATGCGCTGCCGCTGGTGCGTTTGCGGGCCCAGGCAATGCAGCATGCGGTGCCGGTCGGCGCGGGCTCGATGGCGGCGGTTCTGGGCCTCGACGCCGCCGTGGTGCGCGCCACCTGCGCCGCCGTCGCCGCGTCCAGCGGCGAGGTCGTGGCGCCCGCCAATTTCAACGACCCCAAGCAGACGGTGATCGCCGGCACCAAGGCCGGTGTCGACCTGGCCTGCGAGCGGCTGAAGGCGGCGGGCGCCAAGCGCACGCTGCCATTGGCGGTGTCGGCGCCCTTCCACTCGTCGCTGATGAAGCCGGCCGCCGAGGTGCTGAGGTCGCGGCTGGCGGGCGTCAAGCTGCAGTCGCCGCGCATCCCGGTGGTCAACAACATCGACGTCGCCGCCCCGACCGATCCCGAAGCGATCCGCGACGCGCTCTACCGCCAGGCCTTCGGCCCGGTGCGCTGGGTCGAGGTGACGCTGGCCTTGCGCGCGCGCGGCCTGACGCACATTTTCGAATGCGGTCCGGGCAAGGTGCTGGCCGGGCTGGTCAAGCGCATCGACGCCGAGATCACGACCACCACCGTGCACGACCCGGCGAGCCTCGAGCAGGCCAAGGGTTTACTGGTATGAATGAGGTGCAGGCGGGTCAGGTCGCGCTGGTCACCGGCGCCTCGCGCGGCATCGGCCGCGCGATCGCGGCGGCACTGGCAGTCACGGGCTTGCGCGTCACCGGCACCGCGACCACTGCGGCCGGCGCGGCTGCCATCACCCAAGCGCTGGCGGCGCATCCCGGCTGCCAGGGCATCGTGCTCGATGTCACCGACGGCGCCGCGCTCGACGCCGCGATCGACAGCCTGGTCAAGACGCAGGGCGGCCTGCACGTTCTCGTCAACAACGCCGGCATCACGCGCGACGCGCTGTCGATGCGGATGAAGGACGAGGAATGGGACGTCGTGCTCGACACCAACCTCAAGGCCGTCTTCCGTGCCTGCCGTGCCGCCGCGAGGCCGATGATGAAGCAGCGCTATGGCCGCATCGTCAACATCACCTCGGTGGTCGGCGCGATCGGCAATGCCGGCCAGGCGAACTACGCTGCCGCGAAAGCCGGCGTGGCGGGCTTGTCGCGGGCGCTGGCGCGCGAACTCGGCAGCCGCAACATCACCGTCAACTGCGTCGCGCCCGGCTTCATCGCCACCGACATGACCCACGGCCTGCCCGAGACGGCCAAGAGCGCGCTGCTGGCGCAGATCCCGCTCGGGCGGCTGGGCACGGCGGACGAAGTCGCGCAGGCGGTCCTGTTCCTCGCCAGCCCCGCGGCCGGCTACATCACCGGCACCGAACTGGATGTCAACGGCGGCATGCACATGGGGTGAGCCCGGCCGCGACGCCGCTTCCTGCGGGCGAAGTCGTGCGCGGGGAAAGCCCGCCCCAGCACCGAAAAGAACCCTGAAATCCGGTCCTGGCCCCGCCGGTAGAATCGCGGGCTGTTTGAACCGACCCCACTCCTGGAGGAGTCATGAGCGATATCGAAGCGCGAGTCAAGAAGATCATTGCCGAACAACTCGGCGTACCCGAATCCGACGTCACCAACGAGAAGGCCTTCGTCGCCGACCTCGGTGCCGACTCGCTGGACACCGTGGAGCTGGTGATGGCGCTCGAGGACGAGTTCGGGATCGAGATCCCCGACGAGGAGGCCGAGAAGATCACCACCGTGCAGCTGGCCATCGACTACGCCTCGACCCACCACAAGGCCTGAGGCTGGAGATGAGGGTGCGCATGGAGCCGCGGGCCTGCCGAAGCCACGAACGCGATCTCGGGCGCGGGGGCTGATCGCATGTCGCGGCGTCGTGTCGTCGTCACCGGCCTCGGGCTGATCAGCCCGGTGGGCAACACCGTCGCCGCGGGCTGGGAAAACCTGGTCGCTGGCCGGGGCGGCATCGACCTGATCACCAAGTTCGACGCCGCGGCCTTCGCCTGCCGCTTCGCCGGCGAGGTGAAGGGCTTCGACGTCGAGGCCTACATCCCGGGCAAGGAAGCCCGGCACATGGACACCTTCATCCATTACGGGATGGCGGCTTCCATCCAGGCGGTTCAGGACGCCGGGCTGCCACATGGCTCGACCCTGGCAGAGGAGGCGGCCGAGCGCTACGGCTGCCTGGTCGGCTCGGGCATCGGCGGCCTGCCGATGATCGAGCACACCGATGGCGAGTACCGCGAGCGCGGTCCGCGGCGCATCTCGCCTTTCTTCGTCCCGGCGTCGATCATCAACATGATCTCGGGCCATGTCTCGATCCGCTTCGGCTACACCGGCCCCAACATGGCCATCGTGACTGCCTGCACGACCGGCCTGCACTGCATCGGCGAGGCCGGCCGGCTGATCGAGTACGGCGACGCCGACGTGATGGTCGCCGGCGGCGCGGAGAGCACGGTCTCGCCGTTGGGCATCGGCGGCTTCGCCGCGGCGCGCGCGCTGTCGGTGCGCAACGACGACCCGAAGACCGCGTCGCGACCCTGGGACCGCGACCGCGATGGCTTCGTGCTCGGCGAGGGCGCGGGCGTGCTGGTGCTCGAGGAGTACGAGCACGCGAAGCGCCGCGGCGCGAAGATCTACGCCGAACTTGCCGGCTTCGGCATGGGCGCCGACGCGTACCACATGACCGCCCCCAACGTCGACGGCCCCAAGCGCAGCATGAAGGCCGCGCTGCGCAACGCCGGCATCAATGCGTCGGAGGTGCAGTACCTCAACGCGCACGGCACGAGCACCCCGCTGGGCGATGTCAACGAGACCAACGCGATCAAGCTGGCCTTCGGCGACCACGCGAAGTCGCTGGTCGTCAATTCGACCAAGTCGATGACCGGCCACCTGCTCGGCGGCGCCGGCGGCATCGAGTCGGTCTTCAGCGTGCTGGCGCTGCACCACCAGGTCTCGCCGCCGACGATCAACATCTTCGACCAGGATCCCGAGTGCGATCTGGACTACTGCGCCAACGAGGCGCGGCCGATGAAGATCGACGTCGCGTTGAAGAACAACTTCGGCTTCGGCGGTACCAACGGCACGCTGGTCTTCCGGCGCGCCTGAACGCGCATGCGCACCGCGCCGCCGGTGAGCCTGCGCTGCCACGGCGGGCGCTGGCTGCGGGCGGCGCAGCCGGGGCTCGCGGGCGCCGCGATCGCGCTGTGGGCGGCGGGTTGGGCCGAGCAGTCGGCGCCGGCCGCGCTTGCGATCTCGGGGCTGGCCGGCGTCGGCACCGGTCTGGTGGCTTGGCGCGCGGCGACGCTGCGGACCGTCTTCCCGGCCCGGGAAGGCCGGCAGCGGACCGCCGACGGCAGCGCCGGCAGGCGGGCCGCGGCGGGGGATCTCGGCGCCTGGCTGCTCCTGCACCTGCGGCCCGATGGCGGTTTGCCGGCGCGCTGGATCGCGGTCGGTGCGGGCGAGGCCGGCGCCGCCTGGCACGCGCTGCGCGCCGCGGTGTTTTCGCGCCCTGCCGATGTCACCCGGCGCGCCAGCCCGACGCGACTGTCCCACTGAATGCCTGACACGGACGCCGATGCCCAGCTCGTCGAGCGCGCCAAGCGGGGCGAGGTGCGGGCCTTCGAGATGCTGGTCGTCAAGTACCAGCGGCGCATCGAGCGCCTGATCGGCCGCATGGTGCGCGATGTCGATCTGGTGCAGGACATCGCCCAGGAGAGCTTCATCCGCGCTTACCGCGCGCTGCCGCAGTTCCGCGGCGACAGCGCCTTCTACACCTGGCTCTACCGGATCGCGGTCAACACGGCGAAGAAGGCGCTGGTGGACCTCAAGCGCGACCCGCTGGTCTTCGAGTCGGCGCGCGGCGCCGGCGACGAGGGCGAGGAAACTTCGCGCGCGGAGAATGAACTAAGCGATGGGGAAACACCCGAAGCATTGCTGGCAAGCAAAGAAGTTGCCGCGGCCGTGAACGGCGCGATCGAGGCCCTGTCGGAAGACTTGCGGCAGGCGATTACGCTGCGCGAGATCGAAGGTCTGAGTTACGAAGAGATCGCCGACGTCATGAACTGCCCCATCGGTACGGTCCGCTCGCGTATCTTCCGCGCCCGTGAAGCCATCGCTGCCCGCTTGCGCCCGCTGCTTGACACGCGGCAGGGCGAGCGCTGGTGAGCGGCCACCCGAGGACGACCCGACCCATGCTCCACAACCCCGACACGCCATGAAATCCCAGCCCCCGAGTGCGCCGCAGGCGGCGCCCGACCTCGCGCCCGAAGAATGGCTGTCGGCGGTGGCCGATGGCGACTGTGGCGGGCGGACCCTGGACGATGCCTGTCGCCTGTGGCGCGACGACGAGGATGCGCGCAAGACCTGGCATGCCTACCATCTGATCGGTGACGTGATGCGCTCGGAGGATCTGGCCAGCCGGCCAGGGCATGACGCAGCGTTTCTCGTCGGCCTGCGCGCGCGGCTGGCCGCCGAGCCGGTCGTGCTGGCGCCGTCCGCGCCGGCGCGCCGCCACCAGCCCTGGCTGGTGCCCGCCGCCATGGCGGCGGGGTTCGCCGTCGTCGCCGGCGTGCTGGTGCTGTCGCGCAGCGCTCAACCCGGTGCCGCGCCGCCGGCACGCGAACTGGCTTCGGCGTCGAGTCCCGCGGCCCTGCCGGGGACGGTGCCGGCGATGACCGTCCGTGCCGGCCTGCCGCAGCAGCTGCCGGTGTTGCCGCTGGTCGACAACGCCGGCGTGCTGCGCGACGCTCGCCTGGACGAGTTCCTGCGTGCACACCAGTCCGCCGGTCCGGGCATGACCATGGCGGTGCCCGGTGGCACGCTGCGGCGCGTGGACATCGTCACGCCCGCCGACGATTCCCGCTGATGACGCCACCGGCCCTGCGCTGGCTGCCGCTGGTCGCGCTCGTATCGTGCTGGTTGCCGCCGACGGCGCGGGCCGATCCGGCCGCGACCGCCGACCCGCGGGCTTGGCTGGCGCGCATCCACGCTGCCGCCAACCTGGGCAACTACGATGGCCTGATGGTCTTCAGCACCGGCGGCACGATGACCAGCTCGCGCGTATGGCACTACGCCGTGGGCGACCAGACCTTCGAGCATCTGGAGGTGCTCGACGGCCGCCAGCAGCGCATCGTGCGCCACAACGACACCGTGCAGACGCTGTGGCCGCAGGCGCGCATGGCCGTGATCGAGCACCGCGAGACACTGGCCGCCTGGTCCACGACGCCGCAGCAGGTGGAGCCGCGGGCGCTGGAGCAGTACGCGCTGGAGACCGACGGCACCGACCGCGTGGCCGGTCGCGAGGCCGCGGTGTTCACGCTGGTGCCGCGGGACCGGCTGCGCTATGCCCAGCGCCTGTGGGCCGACCAAGCGACCGGACTCCTGCTGCGGGCCGACGTGATCGGCCCTGCCGGCGCGAACGGCGCGCCGCCACCGGTGCTCGAATCGAGCGCCTTCTCGGAAGTGGATATCGGTGTCAAGCCGCAGCCTGCCAGCGTGATGCAGGCGATGCTCGATCCGCGCCGGGCCGGCGGCTATCACGTGCTGCAGCCGCAGCAGCAGCGCACGACGCTGGCCGCCGAAGGCTGGTCGCTGGCGCAGCCGGTGCCCGGGTTCCGCCTTGCCGGGTGCATCCGCCGGCGCATGGAGTCCGCCGCGGACGACTCCCCGGTGCTGCAGGCGGTGTTTTCCGACGGACTGACGCATGTCTCGATCTTCGTCGAGCCGTTCCGCCCCGACCGCCATCGCGACCAGACCGAGGCCCGGCGCGGCGCCACCGCGACCCTGATCCTGCGCCGCGGGGACTACTGGGTCACCACCGTCGGCGACGTGCCGCCGGCCACGCTGAGGCTGTTCAGCGTCGCGCTGGAGCGCCTGCGCCCCTGACCCGCTCCTGCCCGCGCCGTGTCGCCGCGTGCAGCAAGGCGCCCGGCCGGCTATCGTTCGATGTTGCTGCTTGCCCCGATGAAAACCATGACCATGTTCACCGCCCGCTTCCGGCCCAGCCATCTTGCCTCGGGCCTGCTGGCCCTGCTGCTGGCGGCCGCCGCCCTTGTCCCCGCCGCCGGCCATGCCCAGGGCGGCGGCCCCGCGCCGACGGTGCAGCTGCCCGACTTCTCGGAACTGGCCGAGCGCGTCGGCCCGTCGGTGGTCAACATCCGCACCCTCGAGCACCAGTCCGGCAGCGGCGCCAGCGGCCAGTTGGATCCGAATCTCGAGGAGTTCTTCCGCCGCTTCGGCATTCCGCTGCCGAACCGCTCCGACCCGCGGCGCGGCGGCGACGGCGAACCGCAACTGCATGGCGTCGGTTCCGGCTTCATCCTCAGCACCGACGGCTACATCATGACCAATGCGCACGTCGTCGACGGCGCCGACGAGGTCCTGGTCACGCTGACCGACAAGCGCGAACTCAAGGCGCGCATCATCGGTGCCGACAAGCGCAGCGACGTGGCCGTGGTGAAGGTCGATGCGGGCGGGCTGCCGGCGGTGAAGATCGGCGACGTCAACCGCCTCAAGGTGGGCGAGTGGGTGATGGCCATCGGCTCGCCCTTCGGCCTGGACAACACCGTGACCGCCGGCATCGTCAGCGCCAAGCAGCGCGACACCGGTGACTATCTGCCCCTGATCCAGACCGACGTCGCCATCAACCCCGGCAACTCGGGCGGCCCGCTGATCAACCTGCGCGGCGAGGTCGTGGGCATCAACTCGCAGATCTACAGCCGCTCCGGCGGCTTCATGGGCATCAGCTTCGCGATCCCGATCGACGAGGCGATGCGCGTCTCCGACCAGCTGCGCACCAGCGGTCGCGTGATCCGCGGCCGCATCGGCGTGCAGATCTCGCCGGTGGCCAAGGAGGTCGCGGAGTCGATCGGCCTGGGCGCGCCGCGTGGCGCACTGGTGCAGGGCGTCGAGAAGGACGGCCCGGCCGACAAGGCCGGCGTCGAGGCCGGCGACATCATCGTCAAGGTCGATGGCAAGGCGGTCGAGAAGTCGGCCGATCTGCCGCGCATGATCGGCGCCATCAAGCCCGGCTCGCGCGCGACGCTGCAGGTGTTCCGCCGCGGCAGCATCAAGGACCTGACGGTGGCGATCGCCGAGTTCGAACCCGACAGCCCGACCGGCAAGGCGGGCGACGATCGAGGCAGCGCACCGCAGGCCGCCCGCAGCGCGCTGGGCCTTTCGGTCTCCGATCTCAGCGATGCGCAGAAGCAGGAACTGCGCGTGCGAGGGGGCGTGTACGTCGATGCCGTCGATGGCGCGGCCGCGCGTGCCGGCCTGCGCGAAGGCGACGTGATCCTGTCGATCAACAACACCGAGGTCGCCAACGCCAAGCAGTTCGCCGCTGTCGCTGCCAAGGCCGAGAAGCTGAAGGCCGTCAGCGTGCTCGTGCGGCGCGGCGAGTGGACCAACTACCTCGTGATCCGCCCATCGCGCTGAGCCAGGTTGCCGGTTGCTTGGCGGCCCCGGCGGCGGGCCGCCAAGTTGACTGCGGAGCCAGGTCTTTCCATATCGTGGGATGAAGTCGACCCGAGATCCGGGCACGTTTCCTGCCCAGTCCGGCGCCGATGTTGGCGACCATTTACTTCAATTCCGTCGACCGGCTGATTAGCGGCGCAGCCGTCTAGAATGCAGCCCGCCGGGTCGCGTTTTACCTGTCTCGCAGCGCCCAAGCGGCGTCCTCCGGCGGCTTCGGACGGATCGGCAGCAGCCTGTGGACAAGCTGTGGAAATTATCATGCTGTCGGATCGCAGCAACGGCCGGAAATCAAGCAACGGCGCGGCTTCCCAGGCGATCCTTTTGGCTACAATGAACGCCCAACAAGCAGTTGCCAAACGTTCTGTTGGAAGGCGCGTCATCTCTTTGGACGCGCCTTTTTTTTGCTCGCGTCTGGGCGGCGCTGGTGGCTCGTCGAGCGATGCCGCAGCCCACCACGGCGCGTCTTCAGTTCATCGCGCAGCTGGCCCGGACGCGGCGCCGCCGCGATGCAATCACGTTCGATGAACCACATCCGCAACTTCTCGATCATTGCCCACATCGACCACGGCAAGAGCACGCTGGCCGATCGCATCATCCAGCGCTGCGGCGGCCTGTCGGACCGCGAGATGGAAGCGCAGGTGCTGGACTCGATGGACATCGAGCGCGAACGCGGCATCACGATCAAGGCCCAGACCGCGGCGCTGCAGTACACCGCGCGCGACGGCCAGGTCTATCAGCTCAACCTCATCGACACGCCCGGGCATGTCGACTTCTCGTACGAGGTCAGCCGCTCGCTGTCGGCCTGCGAGGGCGCGCTGCTGGTGGTCGATGCCTCGCAGGGCGTGGAGGCGCAGACGGTGGCCAACTGCTACACCGCGCTCGACCTCGGTGTCGAGGTCGTGCCGGTGCTCAACAAGATGGACCTGCCGCAGGCCGACCCCGACAATGCCAAGCGCGAGATCGAGGACGTCATCGGCATCGACGCCGAGAACGCCATCCCCTGTTCGGCGAAGACCGGCATGGGGCTGGACGAGATCCTCGAGGCCGTCATCGACCGCATGCCGGCGCCGCGAGGCAACCCCGACGGCCCGCCGCGGGCGATGATCATCGACAGCTGGTTCGACAACTACGTCGGTGTCGTGATGCTGGTGCGGGTCGTCGATGGCAGCCTGTCCAGGGGCGAGCGCATCCGCATGATGGCCACCGACGCCGTTTACGGCATCGAACAGATGGGTGTCTTCACGCCCAAGTCGGTGCCGCGCGACACCCTCAAGGCCGGCGAAGTCGGCTTCATAATCTGCGGCATCAAGGAACTGCAGGCGGCCAAGGTCGGCGACACCGTCACGCTGGAGAGAAAGCTGCCCAACAACGCGGGCCCGGCGATCGCGGCGCTGCCCGGTTTCAAGGAAATCCAGCCGCAGGTCTTCGCCGGTCTGTACCCCACCGAGGCGAGCGAGTACGAGCAGCTGCGCGACGCGCTGGAAAAGCTCAAGCTCAACGACAGCAGCCTGCGCTACGAGCCCGAAGTCAGCCAGGCGCTGGGCTTCGGTTTCCGCTGCGGCTTCCTCGGACTGCTGCACATGGAGATCGTGCAGGAGCGGCTCGAGCGCGAGTTCGACCAGGACCTGATCACCACCGCGCCCAGCGTTGTCTACGAGGTCGAGCTGAACGACGGCACGGTGCTCAAGGTCGAGAACCCGAGCAAGATGCCCGACCTGGGCCGCATCCGCGAGATCCGCGAGCCCATCGTCACCGTGCAGCTGTACATGCCGCAGGACAGCGTCGGGCCGGTGATGACGCTGGCCAACCAGAAGCGCGGCCAGCAGATCAACATGTCCTACCACGGCCGCCAGGTGCACCTGACCTACGAGCTGCCGCTGGCCGAGATCGTGCTGGACTTCTTCGACAAGCTCAAGAGCGTCAGCCGCGGCTACGCCAGCATGGACTACGAGTTCAAGGAGTACCGCGCCGCCGACGTCGTCAAGGTCGACCTGATGATCAACGGCGACCGCGTCGACGCGCTGTCCATCATCGTGCACAAGGCACAGAGCGTCTATCGCGGCCGCGCAGTGGCGGCCAAGATGCGCCAGCAGATCCCGCGCCAGATGTACGACGTCGCGATCCAGGCCGCCATCGGCGCCAACATCATCGCCCGCGAAGACATCAAGGCACTGCGCAAGAACGTGCTGGCAAAATGCTACGGTGGCGATATCACCCGCAAGAAGAAGCTGCTCGAGAAGCAGAAGGCCGGCAAGAAGCGGATGAAGCAGATCGGCGCCGTCGAGGTGCCGCAGGAAGCCTTCCTCGCCATCCTCCAAGTGGACGACTGAACCCCCCAATGAGCACTCTCACCGCGGCGCTGTACGGCGCGCTCGTCGTCTATCTCGGCGGCTGGTTCCTGGGTTTGTGGAGCGGCGACTTCGCGTTGCTGCTCTTCATCCTGACCGTCGTCACGATGGCGTTCTGGCTGGCCGAGCGGTTCCACTTCAAGCCCGGCCGAGAGGCGGCTGCGGCACGGCTCGAGCAGCAGGCCGCCGCGCGCCGCGCCGAACTGGCCCGGCAGGGCATCGAGAAGGTCGACGGCGACGTCGCGCAGGCGCGCGCCAAACTGTTGATGCAGCCCTGGTGGCTCGACTGGACGGCCGGACTCTTCCCCGTCATCCTGATCGTCTTTCTTCTGCGTTCGTTCCTGTTCGAGCCGTTCAAGATCCCGTCCGGATCGATGGTTCCGACGCTCCAGGTCGGCGACCTGATCCTGGTCAACAAGTTCGACTACGGCATCCGGCTGCCGGTGATCAACAAGAAGATCTTCGCCAACCACGACCCGCAGCGCGGCGACGTGATGGTGTTCCGCTACCCGCTGGACACCCGGCTGGACTACATCAAGCGCGTGGTCGGCGTGCCGGGTGACGAGGTCGCCTATCTGAACCAGAAGCTCAGCATCAACGGCCAGCCGGTCGCCGAGCAGCCCGAGGGCAAGGATTACGACGCCGACAGCATGACCGAGTCGCCGATGTTCATCGAGAAGCTCGGCAGCGTCGAGCACAAGATCCGCGTCGACCCGAACCGCGTCGCCTACTACCAGCCCAAGGCCCAGTTCCCCTTTATCGACAACTGCCGCTATGGCCCCGAGGGCGTGGTCTGCAAGGTGCCGCCGGGCCACTACTTCATGATGGGCGACAACCGCGACAATTCCGAAGATTCGCGCTACTGGGGATTTGTGCCGGACGAGAATATCGTAGGCAGGGCAATCTTCGTATGGATGAACTTCGGCAATCTGAGCCGCATCGGCTCGTTCAAGTGACGGCGGGCCGCATCGAGTCTGTCGCCAGGAGATCGCAGGCCATGACGCCAGCACGACCGCTCCCGCACCGCCCCACCGCAGGGTCGCGCGCCCGCCAGCGCGGCGTCACGCTCTTCGGCCTTCTGTTCTGGGCCATCGTCGTCGGGTTCCTGGCCTACGTCGCGCTGCGCGTCTTCCCGACCGTCAACGAGTACCTGACGATCCAGAAGACGATCGACAAGATCGCCCGCTCCGAGCCCGCCACGGTGGCCGAGGCGCGGCAGGCCTTCGACAAGCAGAAGGACATCGAGTACTCGATCAGTACGATCAGCGGCAGCGACCTCGAGGTGACCAAGGAGGACGACAAGGTCGTCATCGGCTTCGCCTACGACAAGGAGGTGCCGCTGTTCGGGCCGGTGTACCTGCTGATCAAGTACGAAGGGCGGTCCCGGTAGCGACCATGGAACCCCGACCCGGAGCCGCCCTCCAGGCGCTGCAGCAGCGCCTGGGGTACGGGTTCGTGCGGCCGGAGCTGCTGCGCCGGGCGCTGACCCACCGCAGCTGGGGCGCCGAGCACAACGAGCGGCTGGAGTTCCTCGGCGATGCGGTGCTCAGCCTGGCCGTCTCCGGCCTGCTCTACGAGCGTCTGCCCGACAGCGACGAAGGTGACCTGACGCGCGTTCGCGCCCACCTGGTGCGCGAAGACAGCCTGCACCGCGCCGCGCTGGCGCTGGGGCTGCCCGAACACCTGCGCCTGTCCGACGGCGAAGCCCGCGGTGGCGGCGCCCAGCGGCCATCGATCCTGGCCGACGCGGTGGAGGCCATCATCGGCGCGGTCTTCCTCGACGGCGGCTACGACCCCGCGCATGCGCTGGTGCAGCGCCTGTTCGGCGAGGTGATCCAGTCCACCGAGGCCGACAACTGGAGCAAGGACGCCAAGACCGAGCTTCAGGAGTGGCTCCAGGCGCGCCGCGTGGCGGTGCCGGCGTACCGCATCGCCGCCACCCGCGGCCAGGCGCACGCCCAGACCTTCGAAGTCGAGTGCGCGGTGCCGGCGCTGGGCCTGGCCGAGCGCGGCGAGGGCCGGTCGCGCCGCAGCGCCGAGCAGGAGGCCGCGCGCCGGATGCTCGATGCGCTGAAGGCCAGCGACAGGCCCGGCGGGCCGCTGAGATCATGAGCACCCACGCTCCCTTGCGGTCCTTGCCTTGCGGCTCGCAGGCGGCCAGGCCCGCGCCGGTCACGCGCCAGCGCGCAGGCGCCCGCTCGGCGCGGGCTCGGCCCCCCCGGGGGGCGCATGCAGCGGACCGGCGAAGCCGGATCCGCGCATGACCTTGGTCGCCGATCCATCGGGCGGGCCATCGCAGCGCTGCGGGCTGGTCGCGATCGTCGGCCGCCCGAATGTCGGCAAGAGCACGCTGCTCAACGCACTGGTGGGACAGAAGATCAGCATCACGTCGAACAAGGCGCAGACCACGCGCCACCGCATCACAGGCGTGCGCACGCTGGGCACGGCCCAGTTCGTCTTCGTCGATACGCCGGGCTTCCAGACCAAGCACGCCGCGCCGCTCAACCGCAACCTCAACCGCACGGTGCTGTCGTCGCTGGGCGACGTCGACGTCGTGCTGTTCGTCGTCGAGGCCGGTCGCTTCGGTGCCCCCGACGCCAAGGTCCTCTCGCTGATGCCCAGGGACAAGCCGGTGCTGCTGGTGGCCAACAAGCTCGACACGCTGCCGCGCCGCCAGGACGTGCTGCCGTGGCTCAAGACGATGCAGGAGCGCCACGCCTTCGCCGAGTTCGTCCCGATGTCGGCCACCCACGAGGCCGACGTGGCGCGGCTGCTGGGCATCGTCGAGCCCTACCTGCCAGAGCAGCCCTGGCTGTACGAGGAAGACGCGCTGACCGATCGCAGCGAGCGCTTCCTGGCCGGCGAGCTGATCCGCGAGAAGCTCTTCCGCCTGACCGGCGACGAGCTGCCCTACAGCTGCACCGTGGTGATCGACCGGTTCGAAGAGGAAGGCGGACCCGACGGCCCCCAGGGGGCAGCCGCGCGGCCCCCGGCCCCCGAGGGGCGTGCTGCGGCCGCTTCGGGCGGCCGGGCGCGGCCGCTGCGCCGCATCGCGGCGACCATCGTCGTCGAGCGCGAGGCGCACAAGGGCATGGTCATCGGCGAGGGGGGCGAGCGTCTGAAGCGCATCGGCAGCGAGACGCGGCAGGAGCTCGAGCGGCTGTGGGACGCCAAGGTGTTTCTCGAGCTGTGGGTCAAGGTGCGCTCGGGCTGGGCCGACGACGAGGCCCACCTGCGTTCGTATGGCTACGAATGAAGGGGTCGCAGGCGCGTAGCGCCAGTCTCGCGGAACTGCAGGGGCCCCTCGGGGGGGTCGGGGCGGTGCCGGCCTCGCGCCGGCACGGCGGCGCGCGCTCGCACGCACCCTTGCTCGCCTATGTCCTGCACCGATACGACTGGAGCGAGACCAGCCTGATCGTCGAGCTCTTCACGCGCGAGCAGGGCCGCGTCGTGGTCGCCGCCAAAGGGGCGAAGCGGCCGACCTCGCAGCTGCGCCCGGTGCTGTTGCCGTTCCAGCCGATCCACGCGTTGCTGGGCAAGGCGCCGGCCGACGCGCAGGCCGAGGTGCACCTGCTGCGCGGCGCCGAGTGGGTCGGCGGACGGCCGCTGCTGGGCCCGGCGGCGATGTTCCCGGGCTTCTACCTCAACGAGCTGCTGCTCAAGCTGCTGGCCCGCCACGACGCCCATCCGCAGCTCTTCGATGCCTACGTCGACACGCTGACCGCGCTGGCGGCCGCGGGTGACGGCAGCCATGGCGGCGACGAGGCCGCCGCGCTGCGCGCGTTCGAGTTGATCCTGCTGCGCGAACTGGGCTGGCTGCCCGAGCTGTCGCTGGCCACCCTCACGACCCAGCCGGTGCAGCCCGCCGTGCACTACACGCTCGACCCCGAAGCGGGCCTGACCGAGCGCGCCGGCGGGTTGCCCGGCGCCACCTGGGTCATGCTCGAAGCCGCGCTGGCACATGCCCACGCCACCGCCGAGGCGGCGGCGCTGCGTGCGGCCTGTGCCCCGGTGGCCGGCTCGCTGCGCGGGCCCTTGCGCTCGATGCTTCACTATCATCTGGGCCAGGCCACGCTGCGCACGCGCCAGGTCTGGCAGGCCGTGCAGCGCCTGGCCCGCAGCCACCCGGACCCTCGATGAACCCGCTGATCGCCCCAGATACCGAGCGCGCACTCACCGCGCTGTCGGTCAACGTCAACAAGGTGGCGCAGCTGCGCAACACGCGCCACCTGGGCATCCCCAGCGTCGTCAAGGCGGCCACGTTGTGCCTGCAGGCCGGCGCCGACGGCATCACGGTGCACCCGCGGCCCGACGAGCGCCACATCCGCGCCCACGACGTGCACGACATCGCGGCGCTGCTGAAGGACTGGCCGCAGGCCGAGTACAACATCGAGGGCAACCCGTTCCACAACCTGATGGGCTTCGTCCGCGCCGTGCGGCCGGACCAGTGCACCTTCGTGCCCGACGCCGAGGGCCAGTTCACCTCCGATCACGGCTGGGATCTGGTCGCCGACGGCGATCGCCTGCGCCCGCTGATCGCCGAGGCCCGCGCGCTGGGCGTTCGCGTGAGCCTGTTCATGGACCCGCTGCCCGAGGCGATGGCGCTCGCGCGGGCCACAGGCGCGGACCGCGTCGAGCTCTACACCGAGCCCTACGCCGCCGCGCACGGCAAGCCGGGGCAGGGCGAGCAGCTCGCGCGCTTCGCCGCGGCCGCCGCGGCGGCGCAGGCGCAGGGCCTGGGCGTGAACGCCGGCCACGACCTCAACCGCGACAACCTGGCCGACTTCCTGCGTGCCGTGCCCGGCGTGCTCGAGGTCTCGATCGGTCACGCGCTGATCGCCGACGCCCTCGAGCTGGGCCTGGCCGAAACCGTTCGCGCGTACCAGCGCTGCATCCGCGCTGCCCATTCGGCGGCCCGATGATCTTCGGCATCGGCACCGACCTGTGCGACGTCCGCCGCATCGAGGCCACGCTGGCGCGGCGCGGTGATCGCTTCGCCGAGCGCGTGCTCGGCCCTGCCGAGCTGCCGGTGTTCCATGCCCGCCGTGCCCGCGTGGCGAGGCGTGGCGTGCGCTACCTGGCCACCCGCTTCTCGGCCAAGGAGGCGTTCTCCAAGGCGATCGGCCTGGGCATCCGCTGGCCGATGAGCTGGCGCGCCTGCGAGATCCTCAACGAACCCAGCGGCAAGCCCGTGCTGCGCCTGTCGGGCGAACTGGCGCAGTGGTTCGATGCCCGCGGCCTGGTCGCCCACGTCACCGTCACCGACGAGAGCGAGTACGCCGCTTCGTTCGTCGTCGTCGAATCCCGCAAGGCCACGCCATGACCCAGCATTCGCCCGTCGTCCTCGACATCGCCGGCACCGCGCTCACGGCGGCCGATCGCCGGCGGCTCCGGCATCCGCTCACCGGCGGCGTGATCCTGTTCGCACGCAACTTCGAGAGCCGGCGTCAGCTCACCGGGCTGACGGCGGCGATCAAGAAGCTGCGCCCCGACCTGCTGATCTGCGTCGACCACGAGGGAGGCCGCGTGCAGCGCTTCCGCAGCGACGGTTTCACCGCGCTGCCGGCGATGCGCGTGCTCGGCGAGCAGTGGATGCGTGACCCGCTGGGCGCCACCGACGCCGCCACTGCACTGGGTTTCGTGCTCGGGGCCGAGCTGCGCGCCTGCGGTGTCGACCTGAGCTTCACCCCTGTGCTCGACCTCGATCACGGCCCGAGCGGCGTGATCGGCGATCGGGCCTTCCACCGCGACCCGCGCGTGGTCGCGCTGCTGGCCAAGAGCGTGATGCACGGCCTGCTGCGCGCCGGGATGGCCCACTGCGGCAAGCACTTCCCCGGGCACGGCTTCGTCGCCGCCGACAGCCATGTCGACGTGCCGGTGGACCGGCGCGGCCTGAAGGCGATCCTGGCCGACGATGCGCGGCCCTACGAATGGCTGAGCACGGCGCTGACGGCGGTGATGCCGGCGCACGTGATCTATCCCAAGGTCGATCACCGACCTGCGGGTTTCTCCGAGCGCTGGCTCAAGGAGATCCTGCGCGGTCGCTTCGGCTTCACGGGCGCGGTCTTCAGCGATGACCTGAGCATGGAAGGTGCGCGACACCTCGACGGCAGCACGCTCAGCTTCACCGAGGCGGCGACGCTGTCGCTGAACGCCGGCTGCGACCTCGCTCTGCTTTGCAACCAGACCCTGGACGGCGGCGCCGCCGTCGACGAACTGCTGGCCGGGCTGGTCTGGGCCGCGGCCGAAGACCAGTGGCAACCGGACCCCGACAGCGAGCAGCGCCGCCTGGCCCTGCTGCCGCAGACGCTGCCGCTGGCCTGGGACGAACTGATGCACGACAGCGTCTACCAGCGCGCGCTGGAGCGCCTGCCCTGAGTCGCGCGCCCCGGGGTCGGTGACACCGATCCCGGAGCGAGAGGCGCGGCGGTCATCGTCGCGACACGCGGCGCGCCGCGACGTCGACCGCGTCAGCCCTTCTTCAGTGGGCTGCGGGTCCCGGCGCGGCCGCCTCGAACGGCAGCTTGAGCTGCGACAAGTCCTTGCGCGTCTCCACCAGAACCAGCGGCCCGTCGTCCGCCAGCACCTGGCGGCGCGGTTCACGAGGCACGCGGATCGGCGCCGGTTCGGCGGCCATCGCCTGCTGCACGGCACGGATCTTCTCGGCGTCCGAGTTGACCCATTCCAGACCGGCGGCCGAGGCCACCGACTGCAGTGCGTCTGTGGGCAGGTCGTAGCGTTCGATGCGCACGGGGGCCGGTGCAGCCGCCACCGGCACGGCTGCGAAGGGCGCCGTCGAGGCGGTTGCCGCACGCGCGGCCGCCGTGCCGATCGCCTCGCCAGACTCCTGCGCCGCTTGCGCCGCTCGCTCCGCTTGAGCCGCTTGAGCCGCTTGAGCCGCTTGCTCCGCTTGCGCTGCGCCGACGGCACGCGTCGCCGGGGCGACCTCGTGGCCAGGTTCCGTGCCCCCCGCTTCCTCGGCGTAGGTTGCGGCCACCACGTTGCGCCCGGCACCCTCTGCGGTCATCGCCTCCGTGCCTTCGGCCATGCCTTCGGCGGCAGCGCCGGGCAGCGGACCCGCATCCTGGCCGTCGCGCGAGCGGTCGCGATCGCGGCCCCGCCCGCGGCGGCGTCCGCGTCCGCGCTCGCCGCCTTCGGCGCTCGGCGCACCCTCGACCGTTTGCGCGTCGGCAGGCAGGCCAGCGGCATCGGCGATCGCCGCGGCGGCGTCCACCGGCGGCTCCGTCGGCGCCATTTCGTCGCTGCGCGGCAGGCCTTCCTCGCTTCGGCCTTCGCCGCGGTCGCGGCCACCACGGCGCCGGCGGCGGCGGCCGTCGCGCTCGGCATCGGCTGCCGGAACCCCTGTGCCTGGCGCGGTATCGACGAAGGCCGGCGGCGTGCCGGCCGTGCCGGCCTCTTCGGTGCGCGGCGCGCCGCTGCGCTCGGGCCGCGGGCCGCGGCGGTTGTCGCCGCGGCCGCCGCGGTCTTCACGCGGCGCGCCGGGGGCTGCGTCGGCTGCCGCTTCCGGGCGCGGGTTGCGGCTGTCGCGGCCTTCCCCGCGACCGCTGCGCGCCTCGCGGGGCTCGCGCCCTTCGCGGTCGTCGCGGTCGCGACCGCTGCGCGGGCCACGGTCGCCGCGTTCACCGCCACGCCCGCCGCGATCACCGCGGCGGCCGTCGCCGCGCTTGTCGGTCGCTGGTGCGGCCGGGGCAGCCGTCGGCGCCGTCACGGCCGCCGGCGCCGGCGCAGGCGTCGGCGATCCTACGAACAGGCGCGTGATCCAGCCGAAGAAGCCGCTCCCGGCGGGGGCCGCGGGCGCGGTGGCCGCCACCGTGGCCACCGGTGCCGCGGCCACGGGAGCCGGTGCCGGTTCGGACGCCACCGGGCGAGCCGGCGGCGCCGGCTGGTCGGGCAGCACGCCCTTGATCACGGGCTCCTGCTTGGGCTTGGCCTTCTCGCGCCGGGTGATGCCGACTTCGTCCTCCGGCTCCTCGATCATCGTGTAGCTGGCCTGCAGGCTCTCCAGCCGCGGGTCGTCGTGACGCAGGCGCTCGAGCTTGTAGTTCGGTGTCTCGAGGTGCTTGTTCGGCACCAGCAGCACGGTCACGCGCTGCTTCAGTTCGATCTTCGTGATCTCGCTGCGTTTCTCGTTGAGCAGGAAGCTCGTCACCTCGACCGGCACCTGCACGTGCACCGCGGCGGTGTTCTCCTTCAGCGCCTCTTCCTGGATGATGCGCAGGATCTGCAGCGCGCTGCTCTCGGTATCGCGGATGTGGCCGGTGCCGTTGCAGCGCGGGCAGGTGATGTGGTTGCCCTCGCTGAGCGCCGGGCGCAGGCGCTGACGGCTGAGTTCGAGCAAGCCGAACTTGCTAATGCTGCTGAACTGAACGCGCGCACGGTCCGAGCGCAGCGCGTCGCGCAGGCGGGTTTCCACCTCGCGCCGGTTCTTGCTCTCCTCCATATCGATGAAGTCGACCACGATCAGACCGCCGAGGTCGCGCAGCCGCATCTGGCGCGCCACCTCGTCCGCGGCCTCCAGGTTGGTGCGGGTCGCGGTCTCCTCGATGTCGCTGCCGCGGGTGGCACGCGCCGAGTTGACGTCGACGCTGACCAGCGCCTCGGTGTGGTCGATCACGATCGCGCCGCCGCTGGGCAGGTTGACGGTGCGGCTGAATGCGGTCTCGATCTGGTGTTCGATCTGGAAGCGGCTGAACAGCGCCGCGTCGTCGCGGTAGCGCTTCACGCGGTTGGCCGTCTCCGGCATCACGTGGTTCATGAACTGCTGCGCCTGATCGAAGATGTCGTCGGTGTCGATCAGGATCTCGCCGATGTCGGCGGTGAAGTAGTCGCGGATGGCCCGAATCACGAGGCTGCTTTCCTGGTAGATCAGGAACGCGCCCTTGCCCGCCTTGGCTGCGCCGTCGATCGCGGTCCACAGCTTGAGCATGTAGTTCAGATCCCACTGCAGCTCTTCGGCGCTGCGGCCGATGCCGGCGGTGCGCGCGATCAGGCTCATGCCCTTGGGGTAGTCGAGCTGCTCGAGGTTGTCCTTCAGCTCCTCGCGCTGCTCGCCTTCGATCCGCCGGCTGACGCCCCCGCCGCGCGGGTTGTTCGGCATCAGCACCAGGTAGCGGCCGGCCAGGCTCACGAAGGTCGTCAGCGCCGCGCCCTTGTTGCCGCGTTCTTCCTTTTCCACCTGCACCAGCAGGCTGTCGCCTTCCTTGACCACGTCCTGGATGCGCGCGTTCTTGACGTCGGCGCCCTCGCGGAAGTAGTTCTTGGAGATCTCCTTGAACGGCAGGAAGCCGTGGCGTTCCTCGCCGTAGTCGACGAAACAGGCCTCGAGCGAAGGCTCGACGCGGGTGATGACGGCCTTGTAGATGTTGCCCTTGCGCTGCTCGCGCCCTTCGATCTCGGTCTCGAAGTCGAGCAGCTTCTGGCCATCGACGATCGCCAGCCGCCGCTCCTCGGGCTGCGTGGCGTTGATCAGCATGCGTTTCATGTGCACTCCGACGCGGGGCGACGCGGCCCCGCTGGTTGCGGTCCGGCGCGTCCGCCTTCAGCGGGCGCGCCTTCCTTCACATCGATGCACGAGAAGCGCGGGGAACCGTCGTCGCGAAATGCCCTGGACTGCGTTCTCGACTGCCGTGGCGGTCAAGGGTGCAGCGTTGGCGCGTGCGTGCCGGCGTGCTGGCCTGCAGCGGTCGGCGCCTGCGCCGCTCGCCGCGGATCGCGCGGCGAGGCCCCCAAGCGCGCGGCGCCGGCAGGAGGCCGGGGCGCTGTTTCGCGTGCGAGGGGGGTGGCGGAGGACGGGGACGACATGGCTGCTGCGAGCGCGCCGGGCGCAGGGCGCAAGACGGCGATCCGGCCATCTCGCACCATTGAATTCACGTGTGCCTCTTGCGAACATGCGCGAAGGGGCCAGGTTCTGGTTACGACTCTCTGCCGCCCGAGGCGTCGGACCTGCCGGGTCACTTGGGGTCCCCGGCCCGATCCGCAACGACGGGCGTTGCATCACTCTTTGCCCGCACGATCTTCGTGCAAGGCGGTCCACGTCAAGGCCGGAGATGCCCGGGTAAACTCCGATAAATCAAGCACTTACGGCACGAACGTGGAGCGGCGGATTATAGGGGCCAAAGCGGCGGTCGCAGGCCCGGCAGCGGTTGCGCCGCCCGCGGCCGCGGTGCGTCACCTGACGGTGGATGCCGAATCGGCCGGCCAGCGGCTGGACAACTACCTGCTGCGCGTGCTCAAGGGCGTGCCGAAGACGCACGTCTATCGCGTCATCCGCAGCGGCGAGGTGCGTCTCAACAAGGGACGGGCCGGCGCCGACACCCGGGTGGCCAGCGGCGACGACATTCGCCTGCCGCCGATGCGGTTGCCCGACAGGTCGCCCGACGTGCCGGCGCCGGCGCGCGAGTTCGCGGTGCTGTTCGAGGACGAGCAACTGCTGGCGATCGACAAGCCCGCCGGGGTGGCGGTGCACGGCGGCAGCGGCGTGAGTTTCGGCGTCATCGAGCAGCTTCGCCGCGCGCGGCCGCAGTCGAAGTTCCTCGAACTGGTGCACCGCCTCGACCGCGAGACCTCGGGCGTGCTGCTGCTGGCCAAGAAGCGCAGCGCGCTGACGGCCCTGCAGGACCAGTTCCGCAGCCGCGAGACGGCCAAGCTCTACTCGGCGCTGGTTTTCGGCGCCTGGCCGGACAAGCTCAAGGTCGTCGACCTGCCGCTGCACAAGGCGAGCGACGCTGCCGGCGAGCGCAATGTGCGCGTCGTGGCACCGGACCATGCCGACGGCCGGCGTTCGATCACGCTGGTGAGGGTGGCGCAGCGGCTGGCCGATTTCACGCTCCTGGACGTGACGATCAAGACCGGCCGCACGCACCAGATCCGCGTCCACCTGGCGCACAGCGGCCATCCGATCGTCGGCGACCCCAAGTACGGCGACTTCGCGCGCAACAGGGCGCTGGCGCGCGAGCGCGGCTTCGCGCGCATGTTCCTGCATGCGCGTGAGCTGGCCTTCGACCACCCGAGCAGCGGCGAGCGCATCACCCTGCGCTCGGCCTTGCCGGCCGACTGCGACACACTTCTTCTTCGTTCATGAGCCAACGCCGCTTCGACCTCATCGTCTTCGACTGGGACGGCACGCTGTTCGACAGCACGACGCTGATCGTGCGCTGCATCCAGGGCGCGTGTCGCGACATCGGCGTGGCCGCGCCCAGCGACGAGGCAGCGGCCTACGTCATCGGCCTGGGCCTGCACGATGCCCTGCAGCACGCCGCCCCCGGACTGCCGCCCGAGCGCTACCCCGAACTCGGCCAGCGCTACCGCCATCATTACTGGGCCCGCCAGCACGAGCTGGTGCTGTTTCCGGGCACGCTGGAGATGCTGCAGGCGCTGCGCACGCGGCAGCACCTGCTGGCGGTGGCCACCGGCAAGAACCGCCGCGGGCTGGACGACGCGCTGGCGCATTCGCAGCTGCAGGGCATGTTCGACGCCACGCGTACCGCCGACGAGACCGCCAGCAAGCCGAACCCGCTGATGCTGCAGCAGCTGATGCGCGAGTTCGGCGTCGCGCCCGAGCGCACGCTGATGGTCGGCGACACCACGCACGACCTGCTGCTGGCGGCCAACGCCGGCACGCCGCGGGTGGCGGTGAGCTACGGCGCGCACGAGCGCGAAGCCTTCGACGCCCACGCGCCACTGTTCGTCGCCCACAGCACCCGCGAGCTGCACGACTGGCTGATCGCGCATGCCTGAGGCGCCTTGCCGAGCCCGCCTGCGGTGAACGCGCCGCTCGAGCAGCAACCCGCCGGCGAGTTGCTGTGCCCGTCGCGCGCGCTGGTCGAACGCGGCTCGGCCTGGGTCTGGGACGTGCTCGAGCAGGGCCAGCCCGTGCGCGCCTTCGCCCTGCGCTTCGACGGTGTCGTGCGCGCCTACCTGAACCGCTGCGCCCACGTGCCCACCGAGATGGACTGGCAGCCGGGCGAGTTCCTCGACGCCGACAGGCGCTGGATCCTGTGCTCGATGCATGGCGCCGCCTACGTGCCGGCCGATGGCCGCTGCGTCGGCGGGCCCTGCGGCCGCGGGCGATTGACGCCGATCGCGGTGGCCGAGCGCGACGGCAGGGTGTATTGGTATCCTTCCCGCGACATCCGGCCGCCGGCCCTGGCGGTACTGTCGGCAAGACCCCCTGCATGAACGAGATTTCCCGCCCGACCCGGCCGGCGCTGCCGGCCCGCGCCGCCGCGCCCGGTATGGCAGCGCGCCGTCGCGCCTCGTTGCGGTGAGCGGCGGCGCCGCCGAACGCGTGGCCGTGGCCACGCAGCACCTTCTGCCCAAGCAGGCCATGACGCGGCTGGCCGGCCTCGTCGCCGGTGCGCGCGGCGCGGCGCTGACGACGGCGCTGATCCGCTGGTTCATCCGCCGCTACGGCGTCGAGATGGCCGAGGCCGCCGAGCCCGACCCGACCGCCTACCTCAGCTTCAACGACTTCTTCACCCGCGCGCTCGCGCCCGGCGTGCGGCCGTTGGCAGCGGCCGACTGGGTGTGCCCGGTCGATGGCGCGGTCAGCCAGTTCGGCGCCATCGGCGGCGATCGCATCTTCCAGGCCAAGGGCCACGAATACAGCGCCGCCGCGCTGCTCGGCGGCGACACGGCGCTGGCGGCCCGGTTCCGCGACGGCCATTTCGCGACCCTGTACCTCAGCCCGCGCGACTACCATCGCATCCACATGCCGGCAGCCGGGCGGCTGCGCCGCATGACGCACGTGCCGGGGTCGCTGTACTCGGTCAACCCGGCCACCGTTCGCGGCGTGCCCGGGCTGTTCGCGCGCAACGAACGCGTGGTCTGCGTGTTCGACGGCGATCGCGGGCCCTGGGTGCTCGTCCTCGTCGGCGCGACCATCGTCGGCAGCATGGCCACCGTCTGGCATGGGGTGGTCAACCCGCCGCGGCCCGGCCGGGTGCGCGAGTGGACCTACGACGACCGGGACATCGCGCTGCACCAGGGCGACGAGATGGGTCGCTTCCTGCTCGGCTCGACCGTGGTGCTGCTGTGGCCGCGCGGGGCATTGCGCTTCGACGCCGCCTGGCACCCCGGTGGCGCGGTGCGCCTGGGGCAGGCGATGGCGAACTGGGGCTGATGGCGCCGAAGTCGGGCCGGCCGGCGCGGCCCGCGCCTCAGGCGAACAGGCCGGGCGCAGCGCCGGGGTCTTCGGCGCTGCCGTAGAAGCACGACGGGCACACCGCGCGGTAGCGCTCGTTGCCGCCGATGACCACCTGCTCGCCTTCCTGCACGCGCCGGCCCCGGTCGTCGATGCGCAGGTTCATCGACGCCTTGCGCGCACAGGCGCAGATCGTCTTCATCTCCTCGAGGTCGTCGGCCAGCGTCAGCAGCGCGGCGGCGCCCGGGAAGGCCTCGCCGCGGAAATCGCTTCGCAGGCCGTAGCACAGCACCGGCAGGTGTTGCCGGTGCGCCAGCCGGTGCAGCTGGCGCACCTGGTCCGGCGTCAGGAACTGCGCCTCGTCGATCAGCACGCAGGCCAGGCCGGTGCCCAGGCCCTCGGCGTCGAAGCGCGTGTCGGGACCGAAGGTCTCGACCTGCCGCTGCAGCCCCAGGCGCGAGCCGATGATCCCGTGCCCCGCGCGATCGTCATGCGCGGCTGTGAACAGCCGCACGGCCATGCCGCGCTCTTCGTAGTTGTGCGCCGCCTGCAGCAGGGCGGTGGACTTGCCGGCGTTCATCGCCGCGAAGCGGAAGTAGAGCTTGCTCACGCCGCCACTGTAGCCGGCGCCGGGGTGGCCGGCGCCGGTCGCAGACGGCTGCGATCAAGTCGCGAGCAGGCCCCGCTGCTCGATGAAGCGCACCACGGCGTCGAGCCCTTCGCGGGTGCGCAGGTTGGTCATCACGTACGGCCGCTTCGCGCGTTCACCGGCATGGTCCGGCCGCATGCGCCGGGTGTCGGCCTCCATCACCGCCAGGCTCGCGCCGACATAAGGCGCGAGGTCTGTCTTGTTGATGACGAAGAGGTCGCTCTTGGTGATGCCCGGGCCGCCCTTGCGCGGGATCTTCTCGCCCGCGGCGACGTCGATGACGTAGATCGTCAAGTCGCTCAGTTCGGGGCTGAAGGTGGCGGCCAGGTTGTCGCCTCCGGACTCGATGAACACGATGTCGGCGTCGGGGTACTTCTCGAGCATGCGGTCCACGGCCTCGAGGTTGATCGAGGCGTCCTCGCGGATCGCGGTGTGCGGGCAGCCGCCGGTCTCGACGCCGACGATGCGCTCGGGCTCGAGCGCGCCGGCCTCCGTCAGCAGGCGCTGGTCTTCCTTGGTGTAGATGTCGTTCGTGATGACGACGATGTCCCAGCGCTCGCGCATGGTCTTGCACAGCATCTCGACCAGGGTCGTCTTGCCCGAGCCGACCGGCCCGCCGACGCCCACGCGCAGTGGTGGCAGCTTCTTGGTCCGGCCCGGGATGCGATGCAGCGCGTTCGTCTTCATGGCGGCCATGATGCACCAAGCGTGCGCGCCGCCTCCCGTGGCTTGGGCTCAGGACCTGAACAGCCGCGAATACTGCGTCTCGTGCTGCGCGCTGACGACGGCCAGCATCGGCATGAAGGCCTGACGCTCGTCGTCGGGCAAGGCCAGTGCCTGCTCGACCGCCTCGGGAATCTGCTGTGCCAGCCGCGAAAGCATGCGCTGCGCCGCCGCCTGGCCCAGCGGCACCGCCTTCATCGCCGCCTGTGCCATGTTCTCGGCCCAGCCCCAGGCGAAGGCCAGCAGCGCTTCGCGCGGCGCGGCGCCGGCCAGCGTGGCCGCCAGGGCGAAGGCCGTCGGCCACAGCGGCGCCGGCTGCAGGGCGCCGAGCGTGGCCAGGCGCGGGTCGGCGGCGCCCGGGCCGTTGCGCAGCCATTCGAGCAGCGAGCGGCCCGTCTGCTCGGCCTGCGCGCGCAACTCGGCCGTCTCGCGGGTGCAGCGCAGCCAGTCGTTGAGCGCGACCACGCGCGCGGCATCGTGCTCGCGCCAAGCGCGGCAGGCCTGGGCCAGCGCGGGCAGGTCGGAACGCGCCAGGCCCAGCTGCAACTGCGCCATCAGCCAGTCACCGGCCTGCGCCTCGTTGCCGACGCGGCCGGTCTCGACCGCCGATTCCAGCCCTTCGGAGTAGCTGAAGCCGCCGACCGGCAGCGCCGGCGAGGCCAGCCACAGCAGTTGCAGCAGCGTGGCCGGCGGCAGGCTCATTCAGTGGTCGTGACCGTGCTCGTGACCGTGCCCGTGACCATGCGCATGACCGTGGTCGTGGTCGTGGTCGTGGTCGTGGTCGTGCCCCGCGCGGTCGTGCTCGGCATGGCCATGTCCGCTGCCGGCCGGCTGGTAGGCGCCGCCTTCGGGCTCGAACGGCGCGCGTTCCTCGCTGACGATCAGGTGCATCCGCCGCAACATCTCGGCCAGCACGTGGTCGGGTTCGATCTGCAGGCGGTCGGCCTGCACTTCCACCGCCACATGGCGGTTGCCCAGGTGGTAGGCGGCGCGCGCCAGGTCACCCGGCCCGCCATGCTCGGGGCAGGGGCGCACGACCAACACCGGCTGCGCGGCGGCGCGCACGGCGACCAGCGAGCCGTCGTCGGCGACCAGCACGTCGCCGCCGCGGACCACGGTGCCGCGCGGCAGGAACACGCCGAGCACGCGGCCGGCCGAGTCGGTGGTGTCGAAGCGGCTCTTGCAGCGGCGGTCCCAGTCGAGCTCGACGCTGGTCGCGCGCTTGAGCAGCACGGGCGCCAAGCCCCGGCCCTGGGGCATCAACTTGTTGACGGTGAGCATGGCGCCGGCCTGCGGGTCAGAACAGGAAGTACCGCTGCGCCAGCGGCAGCAGCGTGGCCGCGTCGCAGGTCAGCAGCTGGCCGTCGGCGCGGACGCGGTAGGTCTGGGCGTCGATCTCCATCACCGGCAGGTACGCGTTGTGCACCATGTCGGCCTTCGTCACCTTGCGGCAGTTCTGCACCGCGGCCAGGCGCTTGTGCAGGCCGAGTTCGTCGCCGACATCGCCCTGCAGCGCGCTGTGGCTGACGAAGGTCAGGCTGGTGGCAGACAGCACCCGGCCAAAGCTGCCGAACATCGGCCGGTAGTGCACCGGCTGCGGCGTCGGGATGCTGGCATTGGCGTCGCCCATCAGCGCCGCGGCGATGAAGCCGCCCTTCAGGACCAGGCTCGGCTTGACGCTGAAGAAGGCCGGCCGCCAGAGCACCAGGTCGGCCCACTTGCCGACCTCGACGCTGCCAACCTCGTGCGCGATGCCGTTGGCGATGGCGGGGTTGATCGTGTACTTGGCGATGTAGCGCTTGACGCGGAAGTTGTCGTTACGCGGGTTGTCCTCGGGCAGCGTGCCGCGCTGGCCCTTCATCTTGTGGGCCGTCTGCCAGGTGCGGATGACGACCTCGCCGACCCGGCCCATGGCCTGGCTGTCGCTGCTCATCATGCTGATCGCGCCCAGGTCGTGCAGCACGTCCTCGGCGGCGATGGTCTCGCGCCGGATGCGGCTCTCGGCGAAGGCCAGGTCCTCGGCGATCGCGGGGTCGAGGTGGTGGCACACCATCAGCATGTCCAGGTGCTCGTCTACCGTGTTCGCGGTGTAGGGCATGGTCGGGTTGGTGCTGCTGGGCAGGAAGTTGGCTTCGCCGACGACCTTCAGGATGTCGGGCGCGTGGCCGCCGCCGGCGCCTTCGGTATGGAAGGCGCACAGCGTGCGGCCCTTGGTCGCGGCGATCGTGTCCTCGACGAAGCCGCTCTCGTTGAGGGTGTCGCTGTGGATGCTGACCTGGGTGTCGGTGACCTCGGCCATCGTCAGGCAGTTGTCGATCGCCGCCGGCGTCGTACCCCAGTCCTCGTGCAGCTTCAGGCCGATCGCGCCGGCGGCGATCTGCTGGCTCAGGGCCTCGGGCCGGCTGGCGTTGCCCTTGCCCATGAAGCCCAGGTTCATCGGAAAGGCCTCGGCCGCCTGCAGCATGCGGTGGATGTTCTCCGGCCCCGGCGTGCAGGTGGTGGCGAAGGTGCCGGTCGCCGGGCCGGTGCCGCCGCCGAGCATCGTCGTGATGCCGCTCATCAGCGCCTCTTCGATCTGCTGCGGGCAGATGAAGTGGATGTGGCTGTCGATACCGCCGGCGGTGACGATCATCCCCTCGCCGGCGACAATCTCGGTGCCCGGGCCGATCACGATGTCCACCCCAGGCTGCACGTCGGGGTTGCCGGCCTTGCCGATGGCCGCGATGCGGCTGCCCTTCAGGCCGATGTCGGCCTTCACGATGCCCCAGTGGTCGACGATGAGGGCGTTGGTGATGACGCAGTCGTGCGCCTCGTGGTGGCCCGGGCCGTTGACGACCTGGCTCTGGCCCATGCCGTCGCGGATGGTCTTGCCGCCGCCGAACTTGACTTCCTCGCCGTAGCCGCCGGCGCTGAGCGTGTAGTCCCGTTCGACTTCGATGATCAGGCCCGTGTCGGCCAGCCGCACGCGGTCGCCGACGGTGGGGCCGAACATCTCGGCGTAGGCGCGCTTGCCGATCGTCGCCATCACAGCCCCCCGTTGACGAGGCCGCGGAAGCCCCAGACCTGGCGCCGGCCGGCGTAGGCCACGAGTTCGACCGTGCGCTGCTGCCCGGGCTCGAAGCGCACCGCGGTGCCGCTGGCGATGTTCAGCCGCATGCCCTTGGCGGCCTGGCGGTCGAAGTGCAGCGCCGCGTTGGTCTCGGCGAAGTGGTAGTGCGAGCCGACCTGGATCGGCCGGTCGCCGGTGTTGGCCACGACCAGGGTCAGTGTCGGGCGGCCCGGATTGAGCTCGTGCGCGCCGTCGTCGATCAGCAGTTCGCCGGGGATCATTGGACTGTCCAGTTAGTGCGGCCCGACGGCCACGCGACCAAGCTTGCCGCCACGCAACCGGCAGTGCCGGGCCGCAGGCGGACGGTCCCCTCGGGGGGTAGCGAGCGATCGCGAGCTTGGGGGCTCATGAGATAGGCTGGTGCACGGTCACCAGTTTGGTGCCGTCGGGGAAGGTCGCCTCGACCTGGATCTCGGTCACGATCTCGGGCACGCCTTCCATCACGTCGTCGCGGCCGAGCACGGTCTTGCCCTCGCTCATCAGCTGGGCCACCGTCTTGCCGTCGCGCGCGCCTTCCATGATCGCGGCGCTGATGAGCGCGATGGCCTCGGGCACGTTGAGCTTCAGCCCGCGCGCCTTGCGGCGTTCGGCCAGCAGCGCGGCGGTGAAGATCAGCAGCTTGTCCTTCTCGCGCGGGGTCAGGTCCATGGGGCGGCTTTCAGCACAATCGGTGCCATCGTAACCAAGCCGTCGGCGGACGCCATCGCCGCCAACCCTGCTCGACCGCCCGGACGCGATCGGCTGGACTGGCTGGCCGCCACCCACCCGCTGGCCTGGCACTGCCGCAACACCGCCGGCGGCCACAAGGCGCTGATGGCCGCTGGCTCGCAAGTTGCATGACATGGCTCTGCCATGTCGCCCGCCACCCCCGCCACCTCCGCCACCAGCGCCGCCGCCCCTCAGCAGCGCGTCATCAAGGTGCGGCGCGACTACAACGCCTGGGTCGCGCGTGAGAGCCTTGAGGACTACGCGCTGCGCTTCACGCCCCGGGCTTTCCGCAAGTGGAGCGAGTGGCGGGTGGCGAACACCGCTTTGGGCGGCGCGGCATCGTTCCTGGTGCTCGAGGCGCTGGGCGGCACGCTGCTGCTGCAATTCGGCTTCGTCAACGCCGCACTGGCGATCCTGGCCACCGCGGCGATCATCGTCGCCGCCGGGCTGCCCATCAGCATCTACGCCGCGCGTCACGGCCTGGACATGGACCTGCTGACCCGCGGCGCCGGTTTCGGCTACATCGGCAGCACCATCACGAGCCTGATCTACGCCAGCTTCACCTTCATCTTCTTCGCGCTCGAGGCGGCGATCATGGCCTACGCGCTCGAGCTGGCGTTCGACATCCCGCCGGCCTGGGGCTACCTGCTGTGCGCGCTGGTCGTGATTCCGCTCGTCACGCACGGCGTCACCGCGATCAGCCAGCTCCAGGTCTGGACGCAGCCGCTGTGGCTGCTGATGCTGGTCGTGCCCTACGTCTACGTCTTCCGCGCGCACCCGACGCTGATTGCCGACCTGCGCGGCTTCGCTGGGCAGGACGGCCGCGGCGGCGCCTTCGACCCGCTGCTGTTCGGCGGCGCGCTGACGGTGGGCATCGCGCTCATCACGCAGATGGGCGAGCAGGTCGACTACCTGCGCTTCATGCCCGAGAAGACCGCGGCCAACCGCGGCCGCTGGTGGCTCGCGGTGCTGCTCGGCGGCCCGGGCTGGGTCGTCCCGGGCGTGCTCAAGATGTTCGGCGGGGCGCTGCTGGCGTACCTGGCGCTGAGCCTGTCGGTGCCGGCCGACCGGGCGGTCGACCCGAACCAGATGTACCTGGCCGGCTACGAGCTGGCATTCCCGCGCTACGGCTGGGCGGTGGCCGCGACCGCGGCGCTGGTGATGGTCTCGCAGCTGAAGATCAACGTCACCAACGCCTATGCCGGATCGCTGGCCTGGAGCAACTTCTTCGCCCGCGTCACCCACAGCCACCCGGGTCGCGTGGTCTGGGTTGTCTTCAACACGCTGATCGCGCTGATGCTGATGGAGCTCGAGGTCTTCAGGGCCATCGGCCACGTGCTCGGCCTGTTCAGCAACATCGCGATCAGCTGGATCATGGCGGTGGTCGCCGATCTGGTCGTCAACAAGCCGCTCGGGCTCAGTCCCAGGGGCATCGAGTTCAGGCGCGCGCACCTGTTCGACATCAATCCGGTCGGCGTGGGTGCGATGGGAGCGGCCTCGGGGCTGTCGATGCTGGCCTACAGCGGCCTGTTCGGCCCGCTGGCGCAGGCTTTCTCGGCGCTGATCGCGATGGCGGTGGCGTTCGTCGCCGCGCCACTGATCGCGTGGGCGACCAAGGGCCGGTACTACATCGCCCGCGCCGCCGATCCGGCAACGCGCGGCGCGGGCGTCCCCGGCGACGCGGCGGGCACTTACATGGGTGCCAAGCCCTTGCACCACTGCGTGATCTGCGAGCGCGCCTACGAAGGCGAGGACATGGCCCGCTGCCCCGCGTACGGCGGTCCGATCTGCTCGCTGTGCTGCTCGCTCGACGCGCGCTGCCACGACCTGTGCAAGCCGGCGGCTGCGCGTGCGGCGGGGCAGCTGCGCGCGCTGCTGCGTCGCCTGACGCCGCGCGCCTTCTGGCCGCAGCTCGACACCGGGCTGGCGCGCTACCTGCTGCTGATGGCGGTCGTCGCGCCGGCGTTGGCCGGGCTGATGGCCGTGCTCTACCACGCCGAGCTGCGCCCGCTGGGCGACAACGCCCTGCAGTTCGCGCCGGCGCTCAGGGCCTCGTTCATCAAGGCCTACTGCGCCTTGCTTCTGGTGTCTGGCGTGATCGGCTGGTGGCTGGTGCTGACGCAGATCAGCCGCCGCGTGGCGCAGGAGGAGTCCAAGCGCCAGACCGAGGCCCTGGTGCGCGAGATCGACTCGCACCGCCGCACCGACGAGGCGCTGCAGGCCGCCAAGCGGGCGGCCGATGCCGCCAATCAGGCCAAGACGCGCTACATCTCGGCCGTCAGCCACGAGCTGCGAACTCCGCTCAACAGCATCCTCGGCTACGCGCAGCTGCTGGACGAAGACCCGACGCTGCCGCCGCACCGCAAGCAGGCCGTGGGCGTGATCCGGCGCGGCGGCGAGCACCTGCTGGGGCTGATCGAGGGCACGCTGGACATCGCGCGCATCGAGGGCGGCAAGCTGGCGCTCGACCCGAAGCCGATGCGCCTGCGCGAGAGCCTGCAGCAGATCGTGCAGCTGTTCGAGCTGCAGGCCTGCGCCAAGGGCCTGCGCTTCGAGCACGACGTCGAAGGCGCGCCGCTGCTGGTGCGCGCCGACGAGCGGCGGCTGACGCAGATCCTGATCAACGTGCTGGGCAATGCGGTCAAGTTCACGCAGGCCGGTCGCGTGAGCTTCCGCGCCGCCCACGTGCGCGAGCTGGCGGTGTTCGAGATCGAGGACACCGGCCCCGGCATCGCGCCGGCCGACGTCGAGCGCATCTTCGAGCCGTTCTCGCGCGGCGCCCACGCCAGCGGCGAGGGTTCCGCGGGGGGCGGCACCGGGCTCGGCCTGACGATCGCGAAGATGCTCACCGACCTGATGGGCGGCGAGATGACCGTCTCTTCGCGTGTCGCGCAGGAGGGTGCCGCCGGCGGCACGCTGTTCCGCGTGCGCCTGTTCCTGCCCGAGCTGCAGGGCGGTCGTGCGCCGCAGTCGGTGCCGCCGCGCGCCGGCTATGCCGGGCCGCGGCGCCGGGTGCTGGTCGTGGACAACGAGGAGGTGGACCGCACCTTGCTCGCGCAGCGACTGCAGGCGCTCGGCTTCGAGGTCCTGCAGGCCGGCTCGGGGCAGGCGGCGCTGGGGCTGCTGCAGGAGGCTCAGCCCCGGCCGGCAGGCGCCAACGAAGGGCCACCGCCGGCCGGCGTGGTCGACGCGATCATGATGGACCTGGCGATGCCCGGCATCGACGGCTGGGAGACGATCCGATCGCTGCGCCGCCAGCGCCTGAGCGAAGCGCCGGTGGCCATCGTCTCGGCCAACGCCTTCGACAAGGGGCTGGACAACGACTGCGGCGTGACGCCGGCCGACTTCATCACCAAGCCGGTGCGCCTCGACGAGCTGCTCGACTGGCTGGGTGAGCGGCTGCGGCTGCAGTGGCTGGCGGTCGCGCCGGCCCAGGCACCGCTGCAAGCGCCACCCGATGCCCCGGCACCGGCGCGCGAGCAGTTGCTCGCGCTGCGCGAGGTCGTCGACCTCGGCTACCCGCGTGGCGTGCAGCGCCTGCTCGAGCAGATCGCGCGCGAGCGGCCCGACTGCGCCGCCTGGCTCGCGCCGCTGCGAGCGCTGGCGCAGGCCTTCCGGTTCGACCGCATGGCACCCCTGATCGAGGATGCCATCGCCAGATCACAGACGACCTGAATGAAGGCCACCATGACCCCTTACTTCGCATCGGCCCCTGCGACCGGCCCCGATACACGCGTGCTCGACGCCAGCCGCAGTGCCGGGCTGGTGCTGATCGTCGACGACGTGCCCGACAACCTGGCCGTGCTGCACGATGCGCTCGACGCCGCGGGCTACACGGTGCTCGTGGCCACCGACGGTGCGAGCGCGCTGCAGCGCGCGGTGCAGGCCGACCCCGACATCGTGCTTCTCGACGCCGTGATGCCCGGCATCGACGGCTTCGAGGTCGCGCGGCGGCTGAAGGCCGGACCCGAGACGGCGCACATCCCGATCGTCTTCATGACCGGCCTGACCGATACCGAGCACGTGCTGGCCGCCTTCGAGGCCGGCGGCGTCGACTACGTCACCAAGCCGATCCGGCCCGCCGAGGTGCTGGCCCGGATGGCCGCACACATGCTGGCTGCGCGCCAGGCGCGCCAGGCGCGCAACGCGCTCGACGCCTTCGGCCACGCGACGATCGCCGTGCGGCTGCAGGGCAGCGATGCGCGGCTGGTCTGGCAGACGCCGCTGGCGCGGCGCTGGCTGCCGGGCTACTTCGACGTTGCGCCTGACGAGGTGCCCGCCGCGCTGCTGCGCTGGCTGCAGACGGCCGCGCAGGGTCGCGACGTGCGACCGCTCGCCACCGCGCGCGGCGCGCGCCGGCTGATGGCCACGCTGCAGGGCCGCACCGTCGACGACGACTGGCTGGTGGTGCTGCGCGAGGTCAGCGATGCGGCCACCGTCGAAGCCACGATGCTCGCCTTCGGCCTCACGCTGCGCGAGAGCGAGGTGCTGTACTGGGTGGCCAAGGGAAAGACCAACCGCGACATCGGCGACATCCTGGGCAGCAGCCCGGCGACGGTGAAGAAGCACCTGGAGCGCGTGTACGAGAAGCTGGGTGTGGAGACGCGCACCGCGGCCGCCGCGATGGCGATGCAGCGCGTGCGCCAGCTGCACCCGGCGTGACCGGTCGCGGCCGCGCATACGCCGGACGGCGTATTCCTCGATCTCGACGGCGTCCCTAACCTGCGGCCACCGATCTTCAACCCAGGAGCCCTCCCCATGCAGACCACCCGCCGCCAAGCCGGCAAGACCCTCACCGCCATCGCGCTGGCCGCGGCCGGCTTCGGCCTGGCCTCGACCGCCCATGCCGCCGACACGATCAAGGTCGGCGTGCTCCATTCGCTGTCGGGCACGATGGCGATCTCCGAGTCGACGCTCAAGGACACGATCCTGATGGCCATCGACGACATCAACGCCCACGGCGGGGTGCTGGGCAAAAAGCTCGAGCCGGTGGTCGTCGACCCGGCGTCGAACTGGCCGCTGTTCGCCGAGAAGGCACGCCAGCTGATCAGCACCGACAAGGTCGCCGCCGTTTTCGGCTGCTGGACCAGCGTCTCGCGCAAGAGCGTCCTGCCGGTGTTCGAGGAACTCAACAGCCTGCTCTTCTACCCCGTGCAGTACGAGGGCGAGGAGCTGTCCAAGAACGTCTTCTACACCGGCGCGGCGCCCAACCAGCAGGCGATTCCGGCGGTCGAATACCTGATGAGCAAGGATGGTGGCGGCGCCAAGCGCTTCGTGCTGCTGGGCACCGACTACGTCTACCCGCGCACGACGAACAAGATCCTGCGCGCCTTCCTGCACAGCAAGGGCATCACCGACGCCGACATCATGGAGGAGTACACCCCCTTCGGGCACTCCGACTACCAGAGCATCATCGCCCAGATCAAGAAGTTCGCCTCCGAGGGCAAGAAGACGGCCGTGGTCTCGACGATCAACGGCGACTCCAACGTGCCCTTCTACAAGGAACTCGGCAACCAGGGCCTGAAGGCCACCGACGTGCCGGTGGTCGCGTTCTCGGTCGGCGAGGAGGAACTGCGCGGCGTCGACGCCAAGCCGCTGGTGGGCCACCTGGCGGCGTGGAACTACTTCATGACGCTGAAGAACCCGACCAACGCCGCCTGGATCAAGCAGTGGAGCGAGTACGCCAAGGCCCACAACATCCCGGGCGACAAGGACCACCCGATCACCAACGACCCGATGGAGGCGAGCTGGATCGGCATCCACATGTGGGCGCAGGCGGTCAAGAAGGCCGGCAGCACCGACACCGACAAGGTCATCAAGGCGATGGCCGGCCAGACCTTCAAGGCACCCGACGGCTTCGTCGTCGAGATGGATCCGAAGAACCACCATCTGCACAAGCCGGTGTTCATCGGCGAGGTGCGTGCCGATGGCCAGTTCAACGTCGTCTGGAAGACGCCGGGTCCCGTCAAGGCGACGCCGTGGAGCCCGTACATCCCCGAGGACAAGGGCAAGCCCGACGAACCGGTGATCGCGAAGAAGTAAGCGCATGATGACGCGCCCGGTGGGCTTGCGGGCGTTCCTGCGAAAGGGGTGGCGGTCGCTGCTGGGCGCCGCCCTGTTCGCGCTTTCCGGCGTGGCCCTGGCGCTGACGCCCGAGCAGGCGCTGCGCATCGCGCAGGGCGACAGCGACGCGCGCATTGCGGCCCTCGACGAGGTCGTCGCGGCGGCCGACCCGGCGCTCAAGACCTATCTGCAGGCGCTGCTCGCCGACGAGGTGAAGATCGCCGGCGACAGGGCGATCGTCGTCCACGACGACAAGCCCACCGACGCAGCCACCGGGGTCTCCGTGACGCTGCCCGACGACGCGCAGGACGTGGTCACGCCCAACCGCGTGCGCGGCGAGTACCAGGCCGCGCTGGCGGCACTGAACCTGTTCTCGCCCGACCGCGGCGTGCGCGCCAAGGCCGTCGACGAACTGCGCGACGAGGCCAACGAAGGCCACCTGGCGCTGATCCAGAAGGCCGAGAAGGCCGAGACCGACCCCGCGCTGCGCGCTGACCTGCAGCGGCTGGAGGCGCGCATCCAGGTCGCGTCGCACGACCCGGCCAAGCGCCTCGCGGCGGCCAAGCTGCTGCAAGCCAGCGGCCAGCCGGCGACCCAGGCCGTGCTCATCGAGCGGCTGGCGGTCGAGACCGACCCGGCGGTTCACGCGGCACTGGCCGCCGCACTCGATCACGTCGCTTCGCGGCTGGCCTGGGGCGAGCGTCTGGGCGTGCTCTTCACCGGCATCAGCCTGGGCTCGATCCTGTTGCTGGCCGCACTCGGCCTGGCCATCACCTACGGGCTGATGGGCGTCATCAACATGGCCCACGGCGAGCTGATCATGATCGGCGCCTACGCCACCTACGTCGTGCAGAACATGTTCCGGCACTACCTGCCGGGGGCTTTCGATGCCTACATCGTGGCCGCCGTGCCGGCCAGCTTCCTGGCCAGCGCGGCGGTCGGCGCAGTGCTCGAGCGCAGCGTCATCCGCTGGCTCTACGGCCGGCCGCTCGAAACCCTGCTCGCAACCTGGGGCATCAGCCTCATCCTGATGCAGCTGGTGCGCACGATCTTCGGCGCCCAGAACGTCGCCGTCGAGAACCCGTCGTGGCTGTCGGGCGGCGTCGAGGTGCTGCCCAACCTGACGCTGCCGTACAACCGGCTGGCGATCCTGGCCTTCGCGGCGCTGGTGCTGCTGGGCATGGCGCTGCTGATCGGCAGGACGCGGCTGGGGCTGTTCGTGCGCGGGGTGACGCAGAACCGGCGCATGGCGTCTTGCGTCGGCGTCAACACCGCGCGCGTGGACACCTACGCGTTCGCGCTCGGCGCCGGCATCGCCGGGCTGGCCGGATGCGCGCTCAGCCAGGTCGGCAACGTCGGGCCCGACCTGGGCCAGAGCTACATCGTCGATTCGTTCATGGTCGTCGTTCTCGGCGGCGTGGGGCAGATCGCCGGCACCGTCTATGCCGGCCTGGGGCTGGGCGTGCTCAACAAGCTGCTCGAGGGCTGGCAGGGCGCGGTGCTGGCCAAGATCATGGTGCTGGCCTTCATCGTCGTCTTCATCCAGAAGCGGCCGCAGGGCATCTTCGCCCTCAAGGGCCGCAGTGCCGAGGCATGAGAACGGCATGAAGAACACGATCCTCGGACCCAAGGGCTGGGCCGCGGTGCTGCTGGCGGTCGTCGTCATCGCCGTCGGCGTGCCGGTGTTCAACCTGCTGCTGCCTGCCGGCAGTGCGCTGCACCTGAGCGACTTCTACGTCAGCCTGCTGGGCAAGATCCTCTGCTATGCGATCTGTGCGCTGGCGATGGACCTGATCTGGGGCTACACCGGCATCCTCTCGCTCGGCCACGGGCTGTTCTTCGCCCTCGGCGGCTACGCGATGGGCATGTACCTGATGCGCCAGATCGGCCGCGACGGCCAGTACCACAGCGACATGCCCGATTTCATGGTCTTCCTGAACTGGAAGACTTTTCCCTGGCACTGGGCGCTGTCGAGCAGCTTCGTCGCGCAGATGATCCTGGTGCTGGCGGTGCCTGGGCTGCTCGCCTTCGTGTTCGGCTTCTTCGCCTTCCGCTCGCGCATCAAGGGCGTGTACTTCTCCATCATTACCCAGGCCCTGACCTACGCCGCGATGCTGCTGTTCTTCCGCAACGAGACCGGCTTCGGTGGCAACAACGGCTTCACCGACTTCAAGCGCATCCTGGGCGCACCGATCACCACGCCTGGCATGCGCGTGCTGCTGTGCGTGACGAGCGGCCTCGTGCTGATCGGCTTCTTCGTGATGGCGCGCGCGATCGTGCAGAGCAAGTACGGCCGTGTGCTGCAGGCGATCCGCGACGCCGAGACGCGCGTGATGTTCACCGGCTACAACCCGATCGCCTACAAGCTCAGCATCTGGACGCTGAGCGCGATGATGTGCGGCGTCGCCGGCGCGCTGTACGTGCCGCAGGTGGGCATCATCAACCCCAGCGAGATGACGCCGGCGGCGAGCATCGAGATCGCGATCTGGACTGCGGTCGGCGGCCGCGCGACGCTGATCGGCCCCATCGTCGGCGCCTTCTTCGTCAACTTTGCCAAGAGCTGGTTCACGGTCGCGTTCCCCGAGTTCTGGCTGTTCTTCCTCGGTGCGCTGTTCATCGCCGTGACGCTGTTCCTGCCCGACGGCCTGGTCGGGCTCGTTCGCCGACGCAAGGAAAGGCGCGCATGACGCCCGACCTCATGCGGGAAGGGGCGCAGCGGCTGGCCGCCTACCAGGCTCGGGCGGTCTCGGCCATCGCCGGCGCCGAGCCCTACTTCGGCCAGGGCGTGGCGCTGTACGTGCAGGACATCACCGTCAGCTTCGACGGCTTCAAGGCGCTCAACGCGCTGAGCCTGACGATCGACGTCGGCGAGCTGCGCTGCATCATCGGCCCCAACGGCGCGGGCAAGACGACGATGATGGACTGCATCACCGGCAAGACCCGGCCCGACACCGGCCGCGTCTTCTTCGGCAGCAACATCGACCTGCTGCGCCTGACCGAACCCGAGATCGCGCAGATCGGCGTCGGCCGCAAGTTCCAGAAGCCCACCGTCTACGAGCAGCTCACCGTGTTCGAGAACCTCGAGCTGGCGCTGAAGGCCGACCGCGGCGTGCGTGCGGCGCTGTTCAGCCGTCTTTCGGGCGCGCAGCACGACCGCATCGCCGAGGTGCTGGCGCTGATCCACCTGAAGGACGAGGCCGAGCGCACCGCCGGCCTGCTCAGCCACGGCCAGAAGCAGTGGCTGGAGATCGGCATGCTGCTGGTGCAGGACCCCAAGCTGCTGCTGCTCGACGAGCCGGTGGCCGGCATGACCGACGAGGAGACCGAGCGCACCGCCGAGCTGTTCCTCAGCCTCGAAGGCAAGCATTCGCTGGTTGTGGTCGAGCACGACATGAAGTTCGTCGATCAGCTCACCCAGGGGCGCAAGAAGGTGACCGTGCTGCACGAGGGCAGCGTGCTCGCCGAAGGGCTGCTCAGCGAGGTGCAGGCCAACGAGAAGGTCGTCGAGGTGTACCTTGGCCGGTGAGGCTTCCCCCCGCAGCGCCTACGGCGCGCCCCCCCCGGGGGGCGACGCCAGCGGCCCGGCAGAGCCGGTGCCGCGGCCTCCGCCTGCACAAGACCCGGCGCTGCTGACGGTCCAGGGTCTGAACCAGTACTACGGCGGCAGCCACATCCTGCGCGACCTGGCCTTCGTGGCCAGGCTCGGCGAGATCACGGTCATCCTGGGCCGCAACGGCGTCGGCAAGACCACGCTGCTCAAGAGCCTGATGGGCGTGGTGCCGGTGAAGACCGGCCGCGTGATGCTCGCCGGCAGCGAGATCACCCGGGCCACTCCCTACGAGCGCGTGCGCCGCGGCATCGGCTACGTGCCGCAGGGGCGCGAGATCTTCGGCCGCCTCACGGTGGAGGAGAACCTGCGCATGGGCCTGGCCACGAAGACCGGCGGTGCGGCGATTCCGGCCCAGCTGTTCGAGCTGTTCCCCGTGCTGCGGCAGATGATCGGGCGCCGCGGCGGCGACCTCTCGGGCGGCCAGCAGCAGCAGCTCGCGATCGCCCGCGCGCTGGCGCCGGGACCGCAGCTGCTGATGCTCGACGAACCCACCGAAGGCATCCAGCCCAGCATCATCAAGGACATCGGCCGCGTGCTGCGCGGCCTGGCCGACCACGGCATGGATGGCCGTCCGATGGCGATCGTGCTCGTCGAGCAGTACTACGACTTCGCCGCCGAGCTGGCCGACCGGTACCTCGTGATGGAACGCGGCGAGATCGTCCAGCGGGGCGCCGGCCGGGACATGGAAGCCGAGGGCGTGCGCGAGAAGATGTCGATCTGAGGCCGGGCTGGCGCGCGACTTGAACGCCGAGGCCGAGCGCCTCCATCGGTGTGCAGACGCCGCTCGATCGCGAGGCCCCGGCACGGGATCCGTTGCCGAGCGAGCCGTAACGGGCCGGCATCGCCGCCATCGACGGGTCTCTCGCGAGCGTCGCGGTGATGCTGCGCCTGGCGGCTGGGCTCCACGCGCTTGCCCAGGCAACCGGCGTCAGACCACGACGCGCACGCCCCCCGGCATGTCGATCTGATGCGGGAAGGTGCCGCCCGGGGTGCCCATGAACATCATGTTCTTGGAGATCCCCAGCCGCCGCGAGAGTCCTTCGACGAGCTCCGGGCCGAAGCTGCCCTTGACGGTCACGAAGTCGATGCGCAATCGCGGGTAGATGCGGTCCAGCAACTCGACGTGTTCGCGCAGCTTGCGCGGGATCGCGTTCTCGTTCTCGAAGACGTGGACCACCTTCATCAGCCGCGTCTGCTCGTTGTTGACGACGTACAGCACGGCCTGGTTCAGGGCAGCGACGTCGTCGCTGCTGGCGAAATAGATGACCGGCCTGCGGCTGGTCTCGTCGATCTTGCGCATCACGATGGCACCGACCCGCTCGTTGAGCGTGTGCAGACGCTGCAGGATCGAGCGCGATGCGAAGAGCACGATCTTGAGCAGTTGCACGCGAAGGAAGAAGAAGGCGATCACCCCCAGGCCGACGGCGTAGTAGGCGGCGAAGACGCCGACGTCGTGCGGGCTGAGAAGCGCGTTGCCCAGGAAGCCGAGCAGCACCGCGAACAGGCCCGCCGTGACCGTCGGCCATCCCGCCCGCGTCGCGCGCGGCAGCCGCGTGCGCCGGACCTTCAGGAGCATGTTGCCGATGGCGTACAACGCCATCACCGACAGGAAGGCCAGCGTGTACACGCCCCCCAGGGACGCGAGGCGTCCGCCCGTGACGGCCAGGATGGATGCACACAGGCCGCAAAAGCCCAGGATGATCCAGTGGTTGGTGTCGCGCCAGCGATTGCGCCGCAGCAGCACCTGCGGCAGGCACTGATCCAGCGCCATGCGCCGAACGAGGCCGGTGACGCCGACGTAGGCGGTCAGCACCGCCCCGCACAACACCAAGGTGGCGTCGACACTGACCCAGGCACCGAAGGCGTGCCCGAGGGTGCGCTCGCCCATCTGCGCCAGCAGATCGTCGGGCGCGGTCTCGATCGTCCGCAGCGGCAGCAGGCCGAGTGACAGCAGACTGATCAGCGGGTTGAAGACGACGACTGCGAGCCACATGTTCCGCAGGGTCCGGGGGAAGACGCCCGTCTTCTGCTCCTCGATGAAGTTGGCCGAGCTCTCGAAGCCGCTGATGCCCAGCAGCGCGGCGGCGAAGCCCAAGAACAGGGCATGGCCCAGGCCAGCGGTCGCGGGTCGCGCCCAGTTCAGCTCTAAGGTGGAGGGGTCGGCCAGGACCACCGCGATGCCGCTCAGCGCCAGCGTCGCCAGCGTGGCGATGTAAAGCACGAAGATCACCAGCGCGACGTTCGCCGAGTCCTTCAGACCCATGATGTTGAGCGCGGCGAAGATGCCCAGCAATCCCATCGCCGCCCAGTAGACGTCCAGGCCGTGTGCCAGGTCGTGGGCGTAGGCCATCGCGTCGGCGGCGCTGATGACCGCCGTCGCGGCGTAGGACAGCAACGTGAGGGTGGCGGCAGCGGCCGCAAGGCGCTTGTTGGTCGTGTTCAGCAGCAGCGTGTAGGTGCCGCCGTTGAGCGGGAGCACAGTGCCGACCTCGGCGTAGATGCTGCGGTACAGGAACAGCACCAGCCCGACGACCAGCAGCACGAGCGGTGCCCAGATGCCCGCCTGCGCGGCGCACAGCGCCGACACGTAGAGGACGCTCGACGTGATGTCGTTGCCACAGATCGCGGTCGATCGCCTGGGCCCCAGCACGCGCTGCATGCGGTGCCGGTGGCGGGACGTATTCAGCCCCGAGACGTCGAGGTCGAGAATCTGCTCGCTGCCGCCGCGACCGGCGAAGGCGAAATAGTCCTCGATGCTCTGCGCCGCGGCCGGGTTCGCGTCGCCGTTCGCTCCGCCGCCTTGCGCCATCCGTTTGCCTCTTCGCCCCTGACCCGTGCTCGGCGCCGCTGGGTTTCAGCCCGGGATGATAAGCAGCCGTGAACCGCCGCCCTGCGATAATCCGAGCGTGAAGCAGGCCAGACCGCCGCTGGTGCGAGCGTGGAAACACGGCACTGGAGGAAGGTCCGGACTGCACAGAGCGGCGTAGCAGTTAACGGCTGTCCACCGTGAGGTGAGGATCAGAGCAACAGAGACGAGTCGATGTGGGGTGCAAGCCCGGCATCGGGTGAAACGGGCAATCTCTACGCGCAGCAACACCAAGTAGGCCGGCGTCGACGTGGCTCGCGGAGCCGGCGGGTAGGTGGCACCGAGCCGGGGGGCGACTCCCGGCCCAGACGAATGGCGGTCACGGCGGGGCCTGCGCGAGCAGGCACCGCCGCACAGAATCCGGCCTATCGGCCTGCTTCACACTTTCACTTCGCGGCGCAGCGGATGGATCGGTGTCGCGCGGCCGCGCCGCGCTCACGGCGCTCGACCGGCCGCGAAAACGGCGGCCTGGACCCGGGACGTCAGGTTCAGCTTGCGCAGGATGTGCTGGACGTGGATCTTGACCGTGGTCTCGGCGATGTCCAGCGCGCGCGCGATCTCCTTGTTGCTCGCGCCGCGCGCGATGTGCGCCAGGATCTCCTGCTCGCGCGGCGACAGCGTGTCCATCGGGTCCGCATCGGCAGTCGGCGGCGGCGCGTCGGGCTGGCCCCGCAGCGCCTGGAACGCGTTCACCAGCTTGCCCGTCATCTCGGGGCTGACGATCGCATCGCCCGCCATCGAGCGCACGATGGCTGAGGCCAGGGCGTCGCTGTCCATGGTCTTGAGCAGGTAGCCGTGCGCGCCGGCGCGCAGTGCACTCGCCAGATCGGCTTCGTCCTCGCTGAAGGTGAGCATCAGCACGCGCGCCCGTGGCGCCACTTCCCTGAGTCCGGCCACGGCGGCGACGCCGCTGACGCCAGGCAGGTGGTTGTCGAGCAGGATCACGTCGGGCTGGACCTCGGCGGCGCGGCGATGCGCTTCGCCCGCGTCGGCTGCCTCGGCCACCACGGCCAGGCGTGTGTCGACCGCCAGCAGTGCGATCACGCCACGCCTGAACAAGGTGTGGTCGTCGACGACCAGCACGCGGATGGCCGGCGCCGCCGTCATGCCGCCAACCTCTGGCGCGCCGGCAGCGTCAGCACGACGCAGGTGCCCGAACCCGGGACCGAGGCCACCTCGACCGTGGCACCGATGCGATGCGCCCGCTCGCGCATGATGCGCAGGCCGACATGGGTCTCGTCGGGAGAAGCGGATCGGGCGGCTAATCCGCAGCCGTCGTCGCGCACTTCCACCCGCCACTGCGGCGCCTGCTGGACCTCGATCCAGACCTTGCTGGCGCGCGCATGCTTGCGCACGTTCGACAGCGCCTCCTGCACGACGTGAAGCACCTGGATCTGCACGTCCGGGTCCAGCGGCAGGCCGTTGCCCTCGACCGAGAGGTGGGTGGCGAGACCGGTCTGGTGCTCGAACTTGCGCAGCGTGGCCTGTAGCGCCGGCGCGATGTCCTCGGCATTCGTCCGCGTGCGGAAGTGCACCAGCAATTCGCGCACGTCGGACAGGCTCTCGTGGACGCCGGCGTCGAGCTCGCCGAGCGTGGACTCGACCTGGTCCGCGTCCCGGCGCCTGATCGCCTGGCGCAGCAGTCCGACCTGGATCTTCAGGAATGCCAGGCTCTGCGCAATCGAGTCGTGCAGCTCGCGCGCCAGCATGCCGCGCTCCTCGGCCACCGCGGTCTCGCGTTCCAGCGCGCCGGCGCGCAGGCCCTCGATCGCGCCGGCCAGGTGGCTGGCGAGTGTCTCGAGCAGCGCGCGGTCGTCGTCGGCGAGGGTGACCTCGCGCCGGTAGAGCAGGTTCAGTTCGCCGACGATGCGCTCCTGCAGCCGGACCGGCACGCCGATCACGGTCTCGTAACCGGCGCGCCGGCAATGCCCGAGCAGCTTCCCGTTGCCTTCGACCCGGATCGGAACGACGCGGGTGACGGCCTGGGCCTGCGGCTGACCGCAGACGCAGTCGCCGGTCGCGATGCACTTCTCCTCGTCCACCAGCGACTGCGGAAGGCAGTCCGACGCCAGCAGCACGTAGCGCTGGTTCGATTCGTCGGACCAGCGCACCGCCGACGCGTCGGCACCGGCGACGCTTCGAACCTGGCGGGCGAAGCCGTGGGCGAGTTCGTCGAGCGTTGTGGCGCCGGCGACGAAGGCGGCCGCCTCGTAGAGCGCGGCCAGCCTGGCGTGCTGCGTCTCCAGACCGAGTGTTTTCTCCCGGACCTTCGCCTCGAGGTTCTGGTACAGGCCCTGCAGCGCTGCCGCCATGCGGTTGAAACCGGCGGCCAGCTCGCCGAACTCGTCGTCGTACGCGACGTCCACGCGCGCAGTGAGGTCGCCCTCGCCGGCGCGCGTCAGGCCTGCCTGCAGCCGGGTGAGCGGATTGAAGACGAACAGGTAGGCCGAGTACAGCAGCGTCACGGCGCTGGCAATGGCCAGCGCCATCAGGACGAACTGGAAGGCATTGAGGATCGCCGTCAGGCGCGCCATCTGGATCTCGATCGCCGAGACGAAGGTATCGATGCGCCCGACGAACGCGTCAGCCTGCCCGGCGACGTCGCGTGCTGCGGGGCGGGGCGTGGCGGACCACTGGGCGCGCAGGGTCGGCCACGCGCGCTGGACGTCGGCGAACGCAGCCAACGAGCGAGCGTCACGGGGCACGAAGAGCGGCCGCGCCGGATCCCCCTGGCGCAGCAGCTCAACGCTGCGGTCGAACTGGCCCATGAGCCCGTCGATGCGGGCTGCGTCGACGCTGGCCAGCATCTGCGCCAGCTGCCAGGTCCGCATGCGCATGCGGCCCGCCTCGTTCAGCGCCGCGGCGCCGCCTTCGAGCTGCCATGTCAGCCAGAGTGTCAGGCCGACCGAGGCCAGCGCCAGCAGCAGCAGAATGCCGCCGATGGCGCTCAGCTTGGCCGATAGGGTCCAGCGCTTGCGCATCACGGCACTGTACGTGTTCCCCGCTGGGCATCGGGCCTGGCGCGTCAGCGGGCGCCGCGGCGTCGGGCCATTTCGCGACCCATCGCCGCTTGCGCCGGGGTGTCGAAGAGGGGCCTGGCCGCCGGGTAGGCCTGCGACTCCTCGACCGCGATGTGCGCGCGATAGAGGGCGGCGAACGCAACCCAGCGGGCGCCTGCCGCGGCGTCGTCGTTCACCGACCAGCGGCCTTCGGCTGCGCTCAGCAGATCGGCGCGCACCGCACCCCATTGGCGCGCCATCGTCCGATGTTCCTGCGCCAGCCGCGCCACGACGGCCTGCAGCCCGGGACCCCCGCGCTCGCGCAGCGCCGGGAACAGGTGGCGCTCCTCGTCCTCGTGGTGAGCCGGACCGGTGAGGTCGAAGTAGCGCATCACGTCGGCCGCGGCCCGGCGCGCGTCGGCGTCGCAGCCCCGGGCTACAAGGTGCGCGCCCAGACGCTCGAGCAGGCCGAGCATGCGCTCGACGCGCTGGTGGCACGCCAGCAGCATCTCGAAGGGCTCGTCGAATCCGGCTCCCGGGCCTGCGTGCAGGGTCAAGTGCGTGGTCATCGAAGCGGCCCCCTCAGAGCCAAGCGACGAAGCCGCGCGGGTCGTGCGCAACCGCCACCGTGACCATGAATCCGAAGGTCGCCAACGCCGCGACATAGCCGATGCGCCGCACCGCCGCCGCGCGGCCGCGCAGGGCAATGGCGCCGAGTCCGATGTACAAGAGCAGCAGGATGAGCTTGGCGCCCAGCCAGGCGCTGCGTACCGGGTTCAGCCCCAGCAGCACCCACAGCGTCGCGCCGGCGGCCAGCAGCAGGGCGTCGATGGCCACGCTCAGGCCGCGCCAGGCGGGCCGCAGCGGCCAGGGCGCGGCCGCTAGCACGGCCGCGCCGCGTGCCGCGAACAGCACGCCGCTCGCGGCGACCAGTGCCTCGTGGCCCTGGCGGATCTGCGGGTACCAGGCGACGAGCATCATCGAGGGCCGGTTGCGTATGCGCCAACGGGGGCCGGCTGCAGGCCGATCGTCAGCAGCAGCGAGGCGTCGCGGGTCGCGCGCAGCGCGTGCGGCTCGCCACCGCGCAAGTGGATCCAGTCGCCGGCTTCGAGCACCCGGATGCCGGCTGGGATCTCGAGCTCGACCCGGCCCTCGAGGCACTGCAGCGTGATCTCGCCGGCCACGCGGTGTTCGGGCAGCGACTTGCCTGCCGGCAGCACGATGCGCACCACCTCCAGCTGCGCCGACTTGATGAGCGCAGTCGTGCGCGCGCCGGCGATCGCGTCGCCCAGCGGCCGGACGCTGGCGACTTCGCCGGATGCGACGTGGGGCTGGGACATAGGGATACTCCTCGAGGGTTCGCGGGTGCCGGTCAGCCGGGCCGGCCGTCGACGCGCGGCCGGCCCAGCCAGCCACCATAACGCCAGGCCCAGCCCACCGTGGCGACCGTCCAGCAGGCGATGGCCGCCAGCGTCAGCCCGGCGCCCTCGTGCGGCCAAAGTGCTGCTGCCGCCACGCGCAGCACCGCCGCCGCCTGCAGCACCCAGTAAAGGCCCCAGGCGAGGTCGTCGGCGGCCAGTGGGCGGCCGCTGTGGCCGGCGGCCACGCGCGTGGCCATCGCGACCAGCGTCGCGCCGAGGTAGCCGATCGTCAGCGCGTGCGTCGGTGCCAGCCCGAGCGAGGCGGTGTCGCCGCTGGCCGCGCGCAGCACCAGCGAGGCGGCCGACAGCGCCAGCGCCCCACCGAACCAGACGAAGCCGCCATGCAGCATCGCCAGCAGCCGGATGCGCAGGCTCTGCACCGCGCCCCAGCGCCAGGCCAGCCACAGCATCAGCGCCGCCGCCGGTGCCTCGATGGCCGCCTGCACGCCGAGCACGGCCCCCGGCAGCGGCCACCACGCGAAGGACGCGAGCGCGAAGGCGGCGTGCAGCCAAGGCACGCCGACCATCAGCGCCAGCAGCCACGACGGCCGCCACGCGTCCAGCGCCGGCAGCGCGGCGGCGCTGAAGAACGGGATCATGCGGTGCGAGACGGCGGCGAAGGTCGGCGTCAGGAAGCCCCAGAGCAGCAGCTGGGTCGCGGCGCGCACGCCGTCGACCTGCCCGGCGGCCAGCGCCGCCGCGGCACCGGCCAGCGCCAGCGCGCCAATCACGCCGGCGGCCACCACCAGCTTCGCGTGCGTCCGGTCAGCGGCCCGGCTGGTATGCACCAGACGCGCGAAGCGCAGCACCAGGGCGCCCCAGCCCAACGCGACTGACGCGACGCCGGCGGCCGCCAGCGGCAGCGCGGCATGAGACCCGGCCAGCGCCACCACCCAGCCGGCAACCATCAGCGCCACCGGAGCCCGCAGCCGCGCGGCCGCGACCTCGGGCAGCGCCAGCCACTTCGGCCCGGCGGTGAACAGGAAGCCGGTGATGAACAGCGGCATGAAGCCGCCGCTGAATAGCAGCGCGTGCGCCGCCGGCGGCGTCAGCGCCCAGGGCAGGACGAATCCCAGGCTGCGCGCGGCCAGCACGCCCGCCCACCAGAGTGCGCTCACGGCCATCAGGACGGCAGCGCTGAAGAAGCCCAGCCGATGCGGCGCCGTCAGAAGCCGCGCGATGCGCCATCGCGGATCGTTCGCAGAACCCGCGGACGCCCGTGCCATCGGGGTCGGCGGCGATGGTCGAATCGGCACCGTCTTCATGGCGATCGTTCTGTCTGGAGCGACCGCGGTCGATGGACCGGTCGTGCCGCCGGGCATGTGTTGCATCGTTCGACGCCGGCGTCGTGGGCCGCACTCACCCGGTACTCCAGATGCGCGGGCGGCGCATGCCGGCCACGCGGCAGGCCTGCGCCACGTAGCCGTAGGGAAACAACTCGAAGAGCCGCTTGCGCCCCTGGCCGGGGTAGCGCTGCTCGAGGTGCCTCATGGCATGCCGCGCGTCGGCGCAGACGCGGTGCTCGAGGTAGTAGTCGCGCATGAACCGGATCACGAACCAGTGGTCTTCCTCGAGTTCGATGCCCTGGGTCCGCGCGAGTTCGGCGGCCAGGGTCTCGTCCCAGTCTTCGGGCTCGACGAGATAGCCCTCGGCGTCGAGTGCGGGCTTGCCTGTTTGGGATGCATTCACGCGTAGAACCCCCTCTTCGGTGACGGAAAGATGGCGGCGCGGCCCCGTGCCGCAGGGACTGCGGCCACACTACTGCAAGAGCGGCGTCGCCACGGCGTCGAGATCGACGCGCGTGCGTCCGGCCAGCAGCTGCAGGTACTGCCGCAGCGCGGTGGTGAAGGCCTGCTGGCGCAGCGACCGCGCGACCGCCGCGCGCACGGCCTCGAAGGCCGGCTGCGTACCAGGCTCGCGCGCCAGCACTTCGACCACGTGCAGGCCGAAGCGCGTGGCCACCAGCCGCGGCAGCACGCCGACCTCGGTGTGGCCGAAGACCTCGCGGGCGAATTCCGGCGCGCAGTCGGCCGCCGTGAGCCAGCCCAGGTCGCCGCCGTCGGCGCCGCTGGGGCAGTTCGAGGTGCTGGCCGCGACCTCGGCGAAGCGCGTGGCGCCGGCGTCGCAGCGCAGGTCGAGCAGGCAGGCCTCGGCGCGCGCGCGCAGCGCGTTGACGTCCAGCCCAGGCGTGACCGCGAACAGCACGTGGCGCAGCCGCGCGCGCTCGCCGACGGCGTAGCGCGCGGCGTGGGCCGCATGGTGGCGGCGGCAGGCTTCCTCGCCCGGCTCGGGCAGCTTCAGCTCGCGATCGAGCAGCGCCTCGATCGCGACGATGGCGGCCTCACTGATCGCGCCCGCCGCGGGCGCCGGGTCGTCGGCCGCCAGCAGGCCGGCGCCGATCGCGGCCTGGCGCAGCAGCTCGGTGCAGGCCCGCTGGCGCAGCGTTGCGGCGTCGAGCGCCTCGTCCGCCGCCGCCAGCACCACGCCGGCGACGCGCGGAAGGGTCATGGTTGCGTACATGCCGACTCCTTCAGGCCGCACGGCGCGGCTGGTTCTGCCCGGCCGGCACGTTCAGCCGCCTCGAGCGCACGATCTGATAGGGCCTGAACAGATAGGCCACCGACGCCAGCCCGCTCCACACGTGCACCAGCCGGCTGAACGGGAACAGCAGGAAGATCGTCATGCCCAGCACCATGTGCACTTTGAACGGCCACGAGACGATCGCCAGCGCCGACGGGTCCGGCTGGAAGGTGGCCACGCCCTGCAGGTAGCTCGCCAGCACCAGCATCTCGTGCGCATCCTGTCGGCCGGCGAACGAGAACGGCAGCGTGACCAGCCCCAGGCTCAGCTGCAGCCACAGGATGACGAGGATCGCGATGTCGGTGCGGTGGCTCGTCAGACGGATGCGCGGGTCGAACAGCCGCCGGTGCAGCAGCAGCGTCAGCCCGACGAAGCAGGCCGTGCCGGCGATGCCGCCCGAGACGATCGCCAGCAGCTGCTTGTGCGGCGCGCTGATGAAGGGCTCGTAGATCCAGTGCGGCGTCAGCAGCCCGACGGTGTGGCCGAACAGCAGGAACAGGATGCCGACGTGGAACAGGTTGCTGCCCCAGCGCAGCTGGCCGGCGCGCAGCAGCTGCGACGAGTCGCTCTTCCACGTGTACTGGTCGCGGTCGAAGCGCGCCAGGCTGCCCATCAGGAACACGGCCCCGCACAGGGTCGGGTAAACGACGAAGAAGAAGGTGTTCAGGTCGAGGTTCATCGCGGCGCTCCGGGAACGGCGGGGTTCGATGGCGGCTGGCGGATGATGCGCACCGGCTGCGGTTGGCCGGGGACGGCCTGGCCGGCGGTGGAACAGCCGCCGAAGGCCGCCGGCTCGGCCCAGCTCTCGTCGAGGCCGGGCTCAGGCGGCAGCGGTACGGCTTCGGCCTTCTCACCCGCCAGGTCGAGCACGGCGGCGAGTACGCTGGCGTAGGGGCTGCGGCGCGCGAGCACGGCGCTGAAGATCGCGCTCACCAAGTGAGCGATCTCGCCCAGGAACGCGCGCGCCTGAGCCGCCGGCTGGGTCGACGCGTACTCGAGCACGACAGGCAGGTAGTCGGGAAGCTCGCCCGGCGCCAGGAACAGGCTCGCCTGCTCGTAGGTCTTGACCAGGTCGACCATCGCCGGGCCGCGGTCGCGCGAGTCGCCGTGTACCTGCTCGAACAGGTGCAGCGCCGTGCCGCGGCCGCGGTCGAATAGCTCGACGTAGGCCTCCTCGGCGGCCAGCGGACGCGGGCCGCGCAGACGGTCAACCAGGGCGTCGATCTCGAGCAGCCGGCCGGCGGTCAGCGCGCGCTCCTGGCGCAGCGCGTCGCGCAGGTCCAGGGCGTGGACGCGCAGTTCGACATCGGGGTAGGCCAGCAGCCGGGCCAGCGCGCGCAGGGTCAGGGTCATGGTCTTCATTTCGCGGTCTCCGTCGCGCGCGTCGAACGAGTCAAGCGGACGCCGTGGAACCGGCTTCGCCGGGCCACTGGCGTGCCTTGCAGGCCGCGCCGGGCCAGTGGCCCGGCTCCTCGTCGGGCGACGAAAGGTCCACCTGACCTTTCGTGTCCCGACTCGGCCCCCCTGGGGGGGAGCGCCGAAGGCGCTTCGGGGGGGACGTCATACCCCCGCCTTGATCGGGATCGTGCGCTTCTTCTCGCTGCCGAACAGGCTGGTCTCGCCGACGCCCTCGCTGCAGCCGTTGCCGAAGCTGAAGCCGCAGCCGCCGCGCACGTTGAAGGCGTTCTCGGCGTACTCGCGGTGGGTGGTCGGGATCACGAAGCGGTCCTCGTAGTTGGCGATCGCCATCACGCGGTACATCGCCTCGACCTCGGCAACGCTCAGGCCGACCTGGTCGATGGCGGCGGTGTCGACCCGCCCGTCGACGTGCCGGGCGCGCTGGTAGGCGCGCATCGCCAGCATGCGCTCGAGCGCTCGCACCACCGGCGCGGTGTCGCCGGCGGTCAGCAGGTTGGCCAGGTACTGGACGGGGATGCGCAGCTGACCGACGTCGGGGATTTCGCCATTGGCGCTGACCTGCCCGGCATTCGCCGCCGCGGTGATGGGTGAGAGCGGCGGCACGTACCAGACCATCGGCAGCGTGCGGTACTCGGGGTGCAGCGGCAGCGCCACCTTCCAGTCCATCGCCATCCTGTAGACCGGGCTCGTCTTCGCCGCTTCGAGCCAGTTCTCGGGGATGCCGTCCCGGCGCGCCTGCTCGATGACCGCCGGGTCGTGCGGGTCGAGGAAGATGTCGAGCTGCGCCTGGTACAGGTCCTTGTCGTGCTCGACGCTGGCCGCGGCCTCGATGCGGTCGGCGTCGTAGAGCAGCACGCCCAGGTAGCGGATGCGGCCGACGCAGGTCTCGCTGCACACCGTCGGCTGCCCGGCCTCGATCCGCGGGTAGCAGAAGATGCACTTCTCGGCCTTGCCGCTCTTCCAGTTGTAGTAGATCTTCTTGTACGGGCAGCCGCTGACGCACATGCGCCAGCCGCGGCACTTGTCCTGGTCGATCAGGACGATGCCGTCCTCCTCGCGCTTGTAGATGCTGCCCGAGGGGCACGAGGCGACGCAGGCCGGGTTCAGGCAGTGCTCGCACAGGCGCGGCAGGTACATCATGAAGGTGTTCTCGAACTGGCCGTAGATGTCCTTCTGGATGTCCTCGAAGTTCCGGTCCTTCGAGCGCCTGGCGAACTCGCCGCCCAGGATCTCCTCCCAGTTCGGACCCCAGACGATCTTGTCCATGCGCTGGCCCGTGATCAGGCTGCGCGGCCGCGCCGTCGGCGCGTGCTGCATCTCGGGCGCCGACTGCAGGTGGTCATAGTCGAAGGTGTAGGGCTCGTAGTAGTCGTCGATCTGCGGCAGGTTGGGGTTGGCGAAGATCTTCATCAGCAGCTTCCACTTGCCACCCTGGCGCGGCTCGATCGCGCCATTCGCCTTGCGGACCCAGCCACCATGCCACTTGTCCTGGTTTTCCCAATCCTTCGGATAGCCGATGCCGGGCTTGGTCTCGACGTTGTTGAACCAGGCGTACTCGACGCCGGGGCGGCTGGTCCAGACGTTCTTGCAGGTCACGCTGCAGGTGTGGCAGCCGATGCACTTGTCCAGGTTCAGGACCATGCCGATCTGAGCGCGGATCTTCATGGCGCCTCCCGCAGAGCTTGCTCGAGGAAGGCAGCCCCCATGGGGGGTAGCGAGCGAACGCTGGCTTTGGGGCTCATGGATTTTCCCCTTGGCTCTGGTAGGCGACGGCGAGGTGGTCGTCGCGCGGCGTGTCGAGCCAGTCGACCTTGGCCATCTTGCGCACGACGACGAACTCGTCGCGGTTGGCGCCGATCGTCCCGTAGTAGTTGAAGCCCCAGCTCAGCTGCGCGTAGCCGCCGATCATGTGCGTGGGCTTGAGCACGATCCGCGTGACGCTGTTGTGGATGCCGCCGCGAACGCCGGTGATCTCCGAGCCCGGCGTGTTGATGATCTTCTCCTGCGAGTGGTACATCATCACCATGCCCGGCTTGACGCGCTGGCTCACCACCGCGCGCGCCGCGACCGCGCCGTTGACGTTGAAGAGCTCGACCCAGTCGTTGTCTTCGATGCCGGCGCTCTTCGCGTCGTCCTCGCTCAGCCAGACGACGGTGCCGCCGCGGTTGAGCGTCAGCATCATCAGGTTGTCGCTGTAGGTGCTGTGGATGCCCCACTTCTGGTGCGGCGTGATGAAGTTCAGCAGGATCTCTGGGTTGCCGTTGCCCTTCAGCTTGTGCACGCCGGCTGTGGTCTTCAGGTCCACCGGCGGGCGGTAGCTCGTGAAGCCCTCGCCGAAGGCGATCATCCAGGCGTGGTCCTGGTAGAACTGCTGGCGGCCGGTGAGCGTGCGCCAGGGGATCAGCTCGTGCACGTTGGTGTAGCCGGCGTTGTAGCTGACGGTCTCGCTCTCGATGCCGCTCCAGGTCGGGCTGCTGATGATCTTGCGCGGTTGCGCCTGGATGTCGCGGAAGCGGATCTTCTCGTCCTCGCGCGCCAGCGCCAGGTGCGCGTGGTCGCGGCCGGTGACCTTGCCCAACGCCTCCCAGGCCTTGACCGCGACACGGCCGTTGGTCTCGGGCGCGAGCTGCAGGATGACCTCGCAGGCGTCGATGTCGGTCACGATCCTCGCCAGCCCTTTCGTCGCCCCTTCGGCGGTCGTGACGCCGTTGAGCTGGCCGAGCTGCTCGACTTCGGTGCCGGTCTTCCAGGCGATGCCCTTGCCGCCGTTGCCGATCTTGTCCATCAGCGGCCCGAGCGCGGTGAAGCGCTTGAAGACGTTGGGGTAGTCGCGCTCGACGACCGCGATCTGCGGTGCGGTCTTGCCGGGGATCAGCGCGCACTGGCCCTTCTTCCACTCCCGCACCTCGAAGGGCTGCGCCAGCTCGGCCGGGCTGTCGTGCATCAGCGGCGTCAGCACGACTTCCTTCTCGACCCCGAGGTGGCCGACGCAGACCTCGCTGAAGGCCTTGGCGAAACCCTTGTAGATCTCCCAGTCGCTGCGCGACTGCCACACCGGGTCGATGGCCGCCGACAGCGGGTGGATGAAGGGGTGCATGTCGCTGGTGTTGAGGTCGTTCTTCTCGTACCAGCTCGCGGTCGGCAGCATGACGTCGCTGTACAGGCAGGTCGTGCTCATGCGGAAGTCCAGCGTCACCAGCAGGTCGAGCTTGCCCTGCGGGGCCTCGTCGTGCCAACGGACCTCGGCGGGCTTGGCTTCCTCGGGCCCCAGGTCCTTGCCCTGCACGCCGTTCTCGGTACCCAGCAGGTGCTTGCAGAAGTACTCGTGGCCCTTGCCGCTGCTGCCCAGCAGGTTGGAGCGCCAGACGAGCAGGTTGCGCGGCCAGTTCTGCGGCGCGTCCGGGTCCTCGCAGCTCATCTGCAGCGTGCCGTCCTGCAGGGCCTGGACGACGTAGTCCTTGGCGTCGAGTCCGGCCGCGGTGGCGTCGGCGACGACCCGGATCGGGTTGGTCTTGAGCTGCGGTGCGCTCGGCAGCCAGCCCATGCGCTCGGCGCGCACGTTGAAGTCGATCATCGCGCCGCCGAAGGCGTTGCGCTCGGCGGCGCTTGCGGTGGGCGAGACGATCTCGGACATCGCCAGCTTCTCGTAACGCCACTGGTCGGTGTGGGCGTAGAAGAAGCTGGTGCCGTTCATCTGCCGCGGCGGGCGGATCCAGTCGAGCGCGAAGGCCAGCGCGGTCCAGCCGGTCTGCGGGCGCAGCTTCTCCTGGCCGACGTAGTGCGACCAGCCGCCGCCGCTCTGGCCGACGCAGCCGCACATCATCAGCAGGTTGATGACGCCGCGGTAGTTCATGTCGGCGTGGAACCAGTGGTTCACGCCGGCGCCGATGATGACCATCGACTTGCCGCAGGTCTTGTCGGCGTTGGCGGCGAACTCGCGCGCCACGGTGACGATCTGCGCGCGCGGCACGCCGGTGATGGTCTCGGCCCAGGCCGGCGTGTAGGCGGCGTTGTCGTCGAAGGATCTCGCGCCCGATCCCAGCCCGCGATCGATGCCGTACTGCGCCGCCTGCAGGTCGAACACGGTCGCCACGAGCGCCTCGCGGTGCTCGCCGGCCTTGCCCAGGCGCAGGGGCACCGCGGGCACGTTCGCCCGGCGAACGTCGCCCTGCTGCGGGTTGGCGGTGAAGTGCGGCGCGCTGACGCCGCCAAAGTATGGAAACGCGACCTCGACGATCTCGTGCGCTTGCGCGCCATCGTCCAGCACCGACAGCTTGAGCTTCACCGTCGCGTCGTGGCGCGCCTCCTTGTCCTCGAGGTTCCACCGGCCGGCGTCGGCGCGACCCTCCGGGCCCCAGCGAAAGCCGATCGAGCCGTTGGGCAGCACCGCGCGGCCGTCGGTGTCGAAGGCCACCGTCTTCCACTCGGGGTTGTTGGCCTGGCCAAGGCGCCCGTTGAAGTCCGACGCGCGCAGGTAGCGATCGGGCACGAGCGTCGTCGTGCTGTCGGGCAGCACCTGCTCCTTGAGCAGCAACAGCAGCGGCAGGTCGGTGTAGCGGCGCGCGTAGTCGTCGAAGTATTCCGACCGACGGTCGAAGAAGAACTCCTTGAGCGCTACGTGCCCCATCGCCATCGCCAGCGCCGCGTCGGTGCCCTGCTTCGGGTGCAGCCACAGGTCCGAGAGCTTGGCCACCTCGCTGTAGTCGGGCGTGATGGCGACCGTCTTCGTGCCCCTGTAGCGAACCTCGGTGAAGAAGTGCGCGTCGGGGGTGCGCGTCTGCGGCACGTTGCTGCCCCAGGCGATGATGTAGGTCGAGTTGTACCAGTCGGCGCTCTCGGGCACGTCGGTCTGCTCGCCCCAGACCTGCGGGCTGGCCGGCGGCAGGTCGCAGTACCAGTCGTAGAAGCTCAGGCACACGCCGCCGATCAGCGACAGGTAGCGCGCCCCGGCGGCGTAGCTGACCATGCTCATCGCCGGGATCGGCGAGAAGCCGACGACGCGGTCCGGGCCGTGGGTCTTGACGGTGTAGACGTTGGCCGCGGCGACGAGCTGGTTGACCTCGTCCCAGCTGCTGCGCACGAAGCCGCCCATGCCGCGCAGGCGCTGGTAGTCGCGCCGCGCAGCGTCGTCCTCGACGATGCTGGCCCAGGCGTCGACCGGCGTCTTCGCGGTCTTCAGCGCAGCACGCCAGCGCTCGAGCAGCCGGCCGCGCACCATCGGGTACTTGACGCGGTTGGCGCTGTACAGGTACCAGCTGTAGCTGGCGCCGCGCGCGCAGCCGCGCGGTTCGTGGTTGGGCATGTCCCAGCGCGTGCGCGGGTAGTCGGTCTGCTGCGTCTCCCAGGTGACGATGCCGCCCTTGACGTAGATCTTCCAGCTGCAGCTGCCGGTGCAGTTCACGCCGTGCGTGCTGCGGACGATCTTGTCGTGCGCCCAGCGGTTGCGGTAGGCGTCCTCCCAGGTGCGGTCCTCGCCGGTGGTCACGCCGTGACCGTCGGCAAAGCTTTCCCGGGGCAGGCTGAAGTGCGTCAATCGATCGAGGAAGTGGCTCATCGAAGTCCTTCGCGGTGTTGTCGAGCCCCGGCACGGATCCGGCTGCGCCGGTCCGTCGCCGGGCGCCCCCTCGGGGGGCAGCGACCGGCAGGGAGCGTGGGGGCCCGATATTCAGCAGGGCATCGGGGCGTTGTGGCGCGCGTAGTGCCACCAGGTCACCGCGATGCAGACGAGGTAGAAGACGACGAAGACATACAGCGCCGCCTCGGGCCCGCCGGTCAGCGTGATCGAGCTGCCGTAGCTCTTTGGGATGAAGAAGCCGCCGTAGGCCGCGAAGGCGGCAGTGAAGCCCAGCGTCGCCGCGGCCTCGGTGTTGCCTTCCTTGGTCGCGCGCGCCACCGCCTCGCGGTCGGCGATGTCGACGCCACGCATCTTCAGCGTCTGGAAGATCACCGGGATCATGCGGAAGGTCGATCCGTTGCCGATGCCGGTGGTGAAGAACAGCACCAGGAAGCTGACGAAGAAGCCGGCGAAGCTGCCCTGCGCCGGGCCGAAGGGCAGCGACATCACCGACGCCTCGCCCTTGGGCAGGAAGACGAGCACGCCGACCACCGCGCAGGCCATGACGACGAAGTTCCAGAGCGTCACCCGCGCGCCGCCCATCTTGTCTGCGAGCCAGCCACCGAAGGGCCGCACCGCGGCGCCGATCAGCGGGCCGAGCCAGGCGTAGGCCAGCGCGTTGACGCCCGGGAACTGGCTCTTGATGAGCAGCGGGAAGCCCGCCGCGTAGCCGATGAACGACCCGAAGGTGCCCAGGTACAGCAGGCACATCAGCCAGTTGTGCTTGCGGCGGAAGATCACCGCCTGCTCGGCGAACGAGGCCTTCGCATCGGCCAGGTCGTTCATGCCGAACCAGGAGACTACCGCGGCGATCGCGATCCACGGCACCCAGATGAAGGCCGCGTTCTGCGTCCACACCTGCATCGTCTCGCCGCCCCTGGTGATCGTCTGCGGGTCGCCGCCGAAGATGCCGAAGATGCCCATCGTCACGACCAGCGGGCTGAGGAACTGCACCACCGACACGCCCAGGTTCCCGAGGCCCGCGTTGACGCCCAGCGCCGATCCCTTGCGCTCCTTCGGGAAGAAGAAGCTGATGTTGGACATGCTCGAGCTGAAGTTGCCGCCGCCGAAGCCGCACAGCAGCGCCAGCACCAGCATCGTCGGGTAGCTGGTGGTGGGGTCCTGGACCGCGAAGCCGATGCCGATGGCCGGGATCAGCAGGCTGGCGGTGGAGATCGCGGTCCAGCGCCGGCCGCCGACCAGCGGCACCATGAAGCTGTAGAAGATGCGCAGCGTCGCGCCCGACAGCGCCGGCGCCGCGGCCAGCCAGAACAGCTGGTTGGTCGAGTACTGGAAGCCCAGCGAAGGCAGGCTGACCGCGACCACGCTCCACACCTGCCAGATCGCGAACGCCAGGAACAGCGCCGGCACCGAGATCCACAGGTTGATCTTCGCGATCGCCTCGCCCTGCTGCGACCAGAAAGTCTTGTCCTCGGGGGTCCAGATCTGCAGCGTACGGCCGTGCCGCGCGTCCAACGAATGGGTGCTCATCTCGGTTCTCCGTTGAGGTTCTCGTTCACCGCGCCGTGTCGCGCGCCCATGGCGACGCGGTTGCGTGGGCGCCCATCACCTCGGTCTTGCGGACCTCGGTCCAGTCCATCCAGATCGGCGAGACCCAGACCACGCCGTACATCAGCATGAAGGCGCTGGAGCGGATGCCCGTTAGATCCATCAGTGCACCGAACAGGATGGGCAGCACGAAGCCGGCCAGACCGAGCACGACGCCGATGGCGAGGAAGTGCCAGAACGCCGTGGCGTACGACATGAGCCAGATCGCTGGCACGGTCACGGCGAGCAACACCGCCATCACGACGCGGCCACCGTACTTGTCGGTCCAGATGCCCAGCGGCACGCGCACCAGCGACCCGCTGAGCACCGGCATCGCGGTCAGCAGGCCGAACTCGGTGGCGTTCAGCCCGAGCGTCTTCTTCAATGGGATGCCGATGACGGCGAACATCATCCACACCATGAAGCAGACGGTGAAGGCCAGCGTGCTGACGGCCAGCACGGACCAGGCTTTCGGGGGGCAGGGAAGGTGTGTCGGCGGTCGTGCCGTGAGGTACTTGTCGCATGGCGTGACTTTGGGCGCGACGGCGCGCGTTGCCCATCCGTCGGCGGTATCGGTGACCTGCGGCAGACGAACGATGGCGCCGCGCCGGCGCATCGTTCCGAAGAACTACGCTGTCACGCGTCCCGACGCCGCTTGCGACGGATGGGAACGTCGGACCTGGGCCCCAGCTGCAGGCTGGTTAGCCGCTGGGGCATCCGCTACTGCGTCAAGGCGCAGGGCCTGAGTCGCCGCCTTCCGCCAGCGCGGCCTGCAGCCGGCCCGCCTGCGGGCCGAACGCATAGGCGTCCATCCCGAGGTCGCCGAACTCAAGGCTGGCGTGGACGCGGCGGCCCGGAACCGTCGCGTCGCTGCCGCCACCGGCCCCGGCGGCGATGAACAACGGCAGCAGGTGCTCGTCGGTCGGGTGCATCAGTGCGGCGTGCGGCGCCAGCGCGCGGTAGTCGAACAGCGCCGGCCAGTCGCCGGCCTCGACGTGCGCGAAGAACCAGTCGCGGAAGGCGGTGCTTTCGGGCGTGGCCGGGCTGTCCACCGGGTGCAGCCCGCCGCCGCCGAACACGCGCCGCAGGTTGTGCGTGATGCTGCCGCTGCCGAGCACGAGCACGCCCTCGGCCGCCAGCGGCGCCAGCGCCTGGCCGAGCGCGAACAGCTGCGCCGGTTTCCACTGCGGCGGCCAGGCCAGGGGCAGCACCGGGACGCCGGCGTCTGGGAAGAGGTAGCGCAGCGGTGTCCAGATGCCGTGGTCCAGCCCCGCTTCGTCGACGCGGTGCGACGCGATGTCCGCCGCCTGCAGCAAGGCCGCCACGCGCGTGGCCAGCGCCGGCGCACCCGGGGCGTCGTAGCGCATTTCGTTCAGGCGCGGGTCGAAGCCGCCGAAGTCGTAGATCGCGTGGTGACGGGGTGCTGCCAGCAGCACCGGCTCGCGCGTGAGGCTGTGCGCCGACGCGACGACGATCGCCTGCGGGCGCCCGAAACCGGCCTCGATCGCGGGGCCGAGCCGCTGCATGAAGCGGCCGGCGGCGCGCGGCTCCAGCGCGATCATTGGCGAGCCGTGCGAGAGGAAGACCGGGGGCAGGGGCGAGCGCGACATGTCCATCGGAGTATTGGAGCATCCTCTGCAGCGGCCCGGGTTCAGCGCGCTTGCACGGTCAATTCAGGCTCGGCGTACCGCCGCGACCTGCATGCGCTACCGTGCGCGGATGACCCGTTTGCGTCCGCCCTCGATCATCGCCCTGGCCTGGCGCCAGACGCGGCGCGACTTTCGCGCCGGCGAGTTGCGCCTGCTGATCGTGGCGGTGCTGCTGGCGGTGGCGGCGCTGACTGCGGTCGGTTTCTTCGCCGATCGGCTCGGCGCCGGCCTGCAGCGCGACGCGCGGCAACTGCTGGGCGGCGACGCCGTGGTCGGCAGCGACAAGCCGCTGCCGCCCGAGATCGAGGCCAAGGCACGGGCGCTGGGCCTGCGCGTGGCGCGGATGGCGAATTTCCCGAGCATGGGCCGGGCGCCCGACGACAAGGGCGCTGCGGCACGCCTGGTGGCGGTCAAGGCGGTGGAGCCGGCGTACCCGCTGCGCGGCCGCCTGCAGGTGCAGGCCGGACCCGGCTCGGCGGTGCAGACGGTGGCCGCGGCGCCCGAACGCGGCACCGTGTGGGTGGATCCGGCGCTGCTCGACGCGCTGCAGCTGAAGATCGGCGACCCGCTGCTGCTGGGCGATGCCAGGTTGACGATCGCGCGCACGATCGTCGTCGAGCCCGACCGCGGCGCCGGCTTCGCCAGCTTCGCGCCGCGCGTGATGCTGGCCGCGGCCGACCTGCCGGCCACCGGGTTGATTCAGCCGGCCAGCCGCGTGGGATGGCGGCTGGCGGTGGCCGCGCCGGCTGCGATGAGCGCCGCCCGCGGCGACGCCGTGGTGCGCGAGTTCGTTCGCTACGTCGATCAGCGCATCAAGGCAGTGCCCCTGCTCGGCGTGCGCGTGGAGAGCGTCCAGAGCGGCCGTCCCGAGATGCAGCAGACGCTGGACCGGGCGTCCAAGTTCATCAACCTCGTGGCCCTGCTGGCGGCGCTGCTGGCCGCGGTGGCGGTGGGCATCGCGGCGCGCGAGTTCGCGCAGCGCCACCTCGACGACTGCGCGATGCTGCGCGTGCTCGGCCTGTCGCAGCGGCGCATCGCCGGCGCCTACACGCTGCAGTTCGGCTTCCTCGGGCTGCTGGCCAGCGCGGCCGGCGTGTTGCTCGGGCTGGCGGTGCACTTCGTCTTCGTCTGGCTGCTGGCCGGGCTGGTCGACGCCGCGCTGCCGGCGCCCGGTCCGTGGCCGGCGCTGTTCGGCCTCGGCGTGGGCATGACGCTGCTGCTCGGCTTCGGCCTGCCGCCGGTGCTGCAACTGGCGCGGGTGCCGCCGCTGCGAGTGATCCGACGCGACATGGGCGGTCTGAAGGCGGCGTCGGCCGGTGCATTGGCGGCCGGCACACTGGCCTTCGCGGCGCTGTTGCTGGCGGCGTCCTCCGACCTCCGGCTGGGGCTGATCGCGGTCGGCGGCTTCGCCGTGGCGGTGGCGATCTTCGCGCTGCTGTCGTGGCTTGCGGTGCGCCTGCTCAAGCGCGCCGTGCCCGAGGCCCGCGCCCCGCGCTGGCTGGTACTGGCCACGCGCCAGATCGGCGCCCGGCCTGCGTTCGCGGTGCTCCAGGTCTCGGCGCTGGCGGTCGGCCTGCTGGCGCTGATGCTGCTGGTGCTGCTGCGCACCGACCTCGTCAGCAGCTGGCGCGCCGCCACGCCGGCCGACGCACCCAACCGCTTCGTGATCAACCTGCAGCCCGAGCAGGCCGGCGCCTTCCGCCACGCGCTCGAAGCCGCCAGCGTTCGCAACTACGACTGGTACCCGATGATCCGCGGCCGACTGGTGGCGATCAACGGCAGGTCGGTGGGTGCCGAGGATTACGGCGACCCGCGCGCGCGCCGCCTGATCGAGCGCGAGTTCAACCTCAGCCACAGCGCGGTCGTGCCGGCGCACAACGAGGTCGTCGCCGGCCGCTGGGTCGCGGGCGAGCCCGACGCGTTCTCGGTCGAGCAGGGTCTGGCCGAACAGCTCGGGCTTCACCTCGGCGACAGCCTGCGCTTCGACATCGCCGGCCAGACCCGGGAAGGTCGCATCACCAGCCTGCGCAAGGTGGACTGGGGTTCGATGCGCGTCAACTTCTTCGTGCTGTTCCCGCTGGCCCGCATGGACGAGCTGCCGCTGAGCTACATCAGCGCCTTCCGCGAGCCGGCCCAGCCCGGCTTCGACAATCGGCTGGCGCGCGAATTCCCGAACGTCACCAGCATCGACGTCTCGGCGACGATCGCGCAGGTGCAGCGCGTGCTCGACCAGGTGATCGGCGCGGTCGAGTTCCTGTTCGGCTTCACGCTCGTGGCCGGGCTGGTGGTGCTTTTCGCCGCCGTCTCGGCCACGCGCGAGTCGCGCGCACACGAGTTCGCGATCATGCGGGCGATGGGCGCCGGCAGCCGACTGCTGGCGCAGGTGCAGCGCACCGAACTGCTGGGCGTGGGCGCGCTGGCCGGGCTGCTGGCGTCGCTGGCGGCGATGGCGGTGGGCTGGCTGCTGGCGCGCTATGCGTTCGACTTCAGCTGGAATCCGTCGCCCTGGGTGCTGCTGGGAGGCACGGTGGCCGGTGCACTGCTGGCGCTGGCCGCCGGCTGGTGGGGCCTGCGCGAGGTGCTGCGCCGGCCGGTGCTCGAGACGCTGCGCCGCGTGGCCTGACGCGGCGTCCCAGGCCGCCCGACCGGTGGCGTCAGAAGGTTTCCCAGTCGCCTTCGCTGCCGGCTCCGCTGGTCGCGGGGACCGGCGGCGCGGCCTTGGGGGCGGGCGCCGGCCGCGGCTTGTCGGCCGCCGGGCGTGTCGGCGACTTGGTCGGGGCCTGGACGCGGGCGACGACGGCGCGGGCAACCGCCTGGGCCGGCGCCGGGGCCTGGACACCCGGCGCCGGTGCAGCCGTGCCGTGCGCCTGTCCGAGCTGGAAGCGGCCGACGACATCGGTCAGGCGTGCGGCCTGTTCGCGCAGGCTTTCGGCGGCCGCGGAGCCCTCTTCGACCAGCGCGGCGCTCTGCTGCGTCATGCGGTCGAGGTCGGTGACGGCGCCGTTGACCTGGCCGATGCCGCTGCTCTGCTCGCCGGTGGCGGCGCTGATCTCGCCGATGATGTCGGTGACGCGCTGCACGCTGGCGACGATCTCGCTCATCGTGCTGCCGGCGTCGGCGACCAGGCGCGAGCCGGTCTCGACCTTCTCGACGCTGGTGCCGATCAGGGTCTTGATCTCGCGCGCCGCGGAGGCCGAGCGCTGCGCCAGGCTGCGCACCTCGCTGGCGACGACCGCGAAGCCGCGACCCTGCTCGCCGGCACGCGCGGCTTCGACCGCGGCGTTGAGCGCCAGGATGTTGGTCTGGAACGCGATGCCGTCGATGGTGCCGATGATGTCGGCGATCCTGCGGCTGCTGCTCGTGATCTCGTCCATCGTCGAGACCACCTGCGAGACGACCTGGCCGCCGCGCTGGGCCACGCTGCTGGCCGAGGCCGCGAGCTGGTTGGCCGTGCGCGCCGAGTCGGCGGTCTGGCGCACGGTGGCGGTGAGCTGCTCCATCGAACTGGCCGTCTGCTCCAGGCTGGCTGCGGCCTGCTCGGTGCGTTGGCTGAGGTCGAGGTTGCCGCTGGCGATCTCGCGAGCCGCGGTGCCGATGTGGTCGGTGGCCTGGCGCACGGTGTGCAGCGACTCGCGCAGCCGCGCCACCATGTGGCCGAGGGCCTGCTGCAGGTGACCGATCTCGTCGTCGCGCGTGCTGGCGCCGAGGTGGCTGGCGCTATCGAGCTTGCCTGCCGCCACGTCCGCGCCCAGACGCACCGCGTCGTCGAGTTCGGACACGACGCGGCGCTGCAGGCGCCAGGCGGCGGTCACGGCGGCCCCGGTCACGGCGATGGTCAGCAGTGCCAGCAGTTCCATGACATGAACGGTGCTGGCGTCGGTCGCGGCGGTGCGCTCGGCGCGCAGCGCGTCGGCGCGCTCGCCCAGTGCCAGCAGGCTCTTGTCGAGCTGGGCGAACGTGTCTTCGGCGGCTCGCATCGCGCCCACACCCCCGTTGGGATCGACGCCGCTCAGGTCGATCGCCTTGTCGCATTGCTTGGCGTACTGCGCCAGCAGCGGCGCCGCGGCGCTGGCGAGTTCGCCCATGCGGGCATCGCCGCCGACCTTGGTCGGCATCGCGCCGACCGCCGCGGCCACCGTCTTCACCTGCTGGCCGAGCCGGGCGCGGACGGCCTTGACCTGGACGTCGTCCATCGATGCGAGGAGGATCAGGGTGCGCAAGACGCCGGCCCGCACCTGGGCGAGCTGCGTGTGCGCCTCGCCGATGGCCTTGGCGCTCTCGATGTCGGCGGCGTTCGCCTCGCGCGCCGCCGCACGGTCGTGCTGCGTCAGGCTTGCGAACAGTCCGCCCGCGGACAAGGCCACGGCAGCGGTGAGCAGGGGGCGATCAACAGCTTCGGGCCGAGCTTCATGTGCCTTCCTTCGGCATCCGGGAACTTGGGGTTGTGCAGGGCTCAGGGAAAGACGCCACCGCACACCGCGGTCTCGCCCAGCTTCTCGCAGTACATCACCTTGGGCTCGACCTTCTTGCTCACCGGGTTGGTGAACCTGTAGTCCTGCCAGGCACCGGTGGGCTTGGCCTTGACCGTCGCCACGCGCTCCTTGACGAAGTACTTGCCGTCGACGTCGGTGAGGTCGATCAGTTCTTGCCGATCTGCTTCGGATTGGCGCCGTGCGCCAGGCACTTGCCGTCCAGGCCGTAGACCACGAGGTAGAGGTCGCGGTCGACGAAGGGGCCGTTCTTGTTGCTGAGCTCGGCGTAGCCCTTCTCGGTGCCGTTGGCCTTGATGTAGGCGATGCCCTTCTTGACCATCGCCACCGCCTCGTCCTGGGTCACATTGCTGGCCAGGGCGGGGGCGGCGGCCAGCGCGAGCGCGCAGGCGGCCAGGGCGGTGCGGACGGTGAACTGCGGTTTCGTTATGGTGAGCTCCTTGGCCAGCGGCGCGGCGGTGGGATGGAGGACGGGCGCGGTCAGTGACCGATCAGCCCCATGTCGGCACTGCTCATCAGGCCTTCGATGTCCATCAGGATCAGCATGCGTTCGCATTCGCTGTCGCCCTGGCCGGTCTTGATGGTGCCGATGCCGGTGATGTACGAGGCATCGATGCTGGAGTTGAGCTCGGGCGCGGGCTTGATGTCGTCGCGCTTGAGTTCGAGCACGTCGGAGACCGAGTCCACCACCGCGCCGACGACGCGGCCGCGCACGTTGAGCACGACGACGACCGTGAAGTCGTTGTACTCGGCCTGCGCGCAGCCCAGCTTCAGGCGCAGGTCGATGATCGGGACGATCACGCCGCGCAGGTTGACCACGCCCTTGATGAACGACGGCGCGTTGGCGATGCGGGTGGGTTGCTCGTAGGAGCGGATCTCCTGCACGCGCAGGATGTCGATGCCGTATTCCTCAGCGCCGAGGCGGAAGGTGAGGTACTCGCCCCCCTGGGCGCCGAGCGGGGCGGCGGCCGGCGTGGCGCTGCCGCGCGCGGCTTCGTGGCGGGCAACCTGGCTGGCTTCGGCGATCATCTCCATGACGGTTCCTTGCTGTGAGAGCGGGTCTGAGGGGTTATCGGCGGCGTGGCGGCGGTTCTGAAGCGCGCTCGAAGGCAGCGCGTCAGAACGTTTCCCAGTCTTCGGTGCCGGTCTTCGGCATCGAAGTCTCGGCAACGAGGGTGGGCGCCGGCACCGGCTGCGGCCGGCGAGCCGGCCTGGCCGGCCCGGCACCGAAGGCCGGCCGCGCCACGTTGGTGGCGCGTTGCGGGCTGCGCCGCTCGACGGCGGGCGCCGCCGTCGCCAGGTGCGTCCCGTCAGGGCCGAGCTTGAACGCCGACACCGCCTGCAGCAGTTGCTGGGCCTGCGTCTTCAGGCTGTCGGCCGCGGCGGCGCTCTGCTCGACCAGCGCGGCGTTCTGCTGCGTGACCCGGTCCATCTGGCCGACCGCCTCGCCGACCTGGGCCACGCCGGTGCTCTGCTCGTTGCTGGCAGCGCTGATCTCGCCCATGATGTCGGTGACGCGGCGGATCGAGCCGACGACCTCGGTCATCGTCGCGCCGGCCTGGTCCACCAGCGCGGCGCCTTGCTCGACGCGCTCGACGCTGGCCGTGATCAGGCTCTTGATCTCCTTGGCCGCCTCGGCCGAGCGGCCGGCGAGGCTGCGCACCTCGCTGGCGACGACCGCGAAGCCGCGGCCCTGCTCGCCGGCGCGTGCCGCCTCGACCGCCGCGTTCAGCGCCAGGATGTTGGTCTGGAACGCGATGCTGTCGATGACACCGATGATGTCGGCGATCTTCTTGCTCGAATCGTTGATGCCCTTCATGGTCTCGATGACCTCGGAGACGACCTCGCCACCCTTGACCGCCACCGTGCTGGCGCCGAGCGCGAGCTGGTTGGCCTGGCGGGCGTTGTCGGCGTTCTGCTTGACCGTCGAGCCGAGCTGCTCCATAGACGCTGCGGTCTGCTGCAGCGACGAGGCCTGCTCCTCGGTGCGCTGGCTCAGGTCCTGGTTGCCGTGCGCGATCTGGGCACTGGCGGTGGCCACGCTCTCGGCGTTCTGGCGCACGTTGCCGACCACCCCGGCCAGGCTGCGCTGCATCTCGCGCAGCGCCAGCAGCAGCCGGCCCGTCTCATCGCGGCTCGTCACCTCGACCTCCTGCGTGAGGTCGCCGGCGCGGATGCGGTCGGCGATATCGATCGCGGCGCCTATCGGCCGCGTCACCGACCGTGCGACGGCCCAGGCGACGAAGGCGCCGATCAGGCCCGCCAGCACAGCGACGCCGAGCATTACCGCGCCGGCGCGGTCGGCCGTGGCTGCCGCCGTGGCGCCGGATTGCGCCATCAGGTCGCGCTCGAAGCCGATCAGCTTGTCGAGGGCGGCGAAGGCTGCGTCCTGCCTGAGCTTGGTCTGGCCGAGGAGTTGCTCGCGGGCCTCGTCGTCCTTCTTGGCCTGACCCAGATCGATCGCCTTGTCCATCGCGGCGCGGTAGGCCTTGAGAGCCGAATCCAGGTCCGCCAGCAGGGCACGCGCCTTCTCGCCCTGGACCTCGGCGGCCAGCCGGTCGCGGTGCGCGGCGATGTCGGCACGCGCAGTGTCGATCCGCGCCTTCTCGGCGGCGATCTGCGTGGCGTCGTTCGTCAGCACCAGGTTGCGCGTTGCGCTCGCGACGACGTTCAGGCCATCCTTGAGGGCGGTGAGTTCGCCGACCGTGACGACGTGTTGGCCGGTCAGGGCCTTGATTTCGTCGGTCACGCCGCCCAGCGCCAGCTTGGCGTAGGACGCCACGGCCAGTCCGGCAACGATCACGACGGCGAAGCCCAGGCCGAGGCGGGCGCCGATCCTCAGGTCTTGTAGTGACTGCATCGGGTTGTTCCTTGTTGTTGCCGGCGCGCGCCGCACCGTCATCGTCCGCAGGAGCAAGTTAGGGTCGGCGGCCGCGGGCGCGGGTCGCCCAGCCTGAGGTCCCGTGGGGCGGGCGGATCACGCGAGCGCGTGCGTCGCGCCGCCGCCGGCGGCGCCGGCGTGCAGGCGGAAGGCGCTGACCAGGCCGGTCAGTCGTGCGGCCTGTTCCTTCAGCGATTCGGCGGCCGCACTGCTCTGCTCGACCAGCGCGGCGTTCTGCTGCGTCATGCGGTCGAGGTCGGTCACGGCGCCGTTGACCTGGCCGATGCCGCTGCTCTGCTCGCCGGCGGCGGCGCTGATCTCGCCGATGATGTCGGTGACGCGCTGCACGCTGGCGACGATCTCGCTCATCGTGCTGCCGGCGTCGGCGACCAGGCGCGAGCCGGTCTCGACCTTCTCGACGCTGGTGCCGATCAGGGTCTTGATCTCGCGCGCCGCGGAGGCCGAGCGCTGCGCCAGGCTGCGCACCTCGCTGGCGACGACCGCGAAGCCGCGACCCTGCTCGCCGGCACGCGCGGCTTCGACCGCGGCGTTGAGCGCCAGGATGTTGGTCTGGAACGCGATGCCGTCGATGGTGCCGATGATGTCGGCGATCCTGCGGCTGCTGCTCGTGATCTCGTCCATCGTCGAGACCACCTGCGAGACGACCTGGCCGCCGCGCTGGGCCACGCTGCTGGCCGAGGCCGCGAGCTGGTTGGCCGTGCGCGCCGAGTCGGCGGTCTGGCGCACCGTGGCGGTGAGCTGCTCGAGGCTGCTCGCGGCCTGCTGCAGGTTGCTGGCGGTTTGCTCGGTGCGCTGGCTCAGGTCGAGGTTGCCGCCGGCGATCTCGCCCGACGCGGTGCCGATCGACTCGGCGCTGGCGCGCACGGCGCCGATCGCCTGTTCGATGCGCAGCAGGGCGTCGATCAGCTTCTGGGTCGTCGCATGCGCCCCCTGCAGCCGGGCCGCGTCGAAGCTGATGCTGCCGTCGGCGCTGACCAGGCCGTCGGCGATGGCCGCCAGCTCGAGCGCGGTGCGGTGGTCGGCGCCCGCGCGCCGCGCGAGCACGACCAGGACGCCGGCCTCGGCAACCACGTACGCCGCGTGCTCGATCACCGTGCCCAGGCTCGGCGTGGTGAAGCAGATCGGGCCCCAGCCCCAGGCCTGGAAGTAGTTGAACGTGAGGTGGTGGACGGCGATCGTCGCCGCGCCGACGACGACCGGCAGCCAGTGCCGATAGACGGTGGTGCAGGCGAGGAACGCGAAGACCGCGAAGTGGGCCACCGTCAGGCCGTGCGCGGCGTGGATGAGCAGGCCGGCCATCGCCATGCCCAGCGCGGGCAGCCCCCATTGGCTGCCGGTGCCGCCGCGCGAGGCCGCGGCGACGGCAAATGCCGCTGCCATGAGCCCGCCGCCGACGAGGCCGACGAGCAGCAGCGCGTCGTTGGCCCAGCCATAGCCCAGTGCGCCGGCAAACACGAGGCCGATGGCGGCGAGCAGGGTCTGGTCGTTGTTGTGGAATCGGGACATGCTGAGGTTTCCGTCTGCAGTAAGGTTTGGGGGGTGCCCGCGGGCGATCGAGCCGGGCGGTCAGTGACGCGAGCGGCGCACCAGCGAGCCGACGTCGAGGATCAGCGCGACGCGGCCATCGCCCATGATGGTCGCGCCCGAGACGTCGTCGACCCGGCGGTAGTTGCTCTCGAGGTTCTTCACCACCACCTGCTGCTGGCCGAGCAGTTCGTCGACGAGCAGGGCGACGCGGCCGCCCTCGGCCTCGACCACGACCATGATGTTGCTGACGTGCTCGAAGTCGAAGCGCGGCACCTCGAACACCTTCTCCAGGTCGAGCACCGGCATGTATTCGTCGCGCACCTCGACGACGCGGCCGCTGCCGCCGATGGTCTTGATCGTCTCCGGCCGGACCTGGAACGACTCGACGACGCTGGACAGCGGCAGGATGTAGCACTCGTCGCCGACGCCCACGCTCATGCCGTCCATGATCGCCAGCGTCAGCGGCAGGCGCACGCGCACCGTCATGCCGTAGCCCTCGGCCGAATCGATCTCGACCGTGCCGCCCAGCGCGGTGATGTTCTTCTTCACCACGTCCATGCCGACGCCGCGGCCCGAGACGTCGGTGACGACCTCGGCGGTGGAGAAGCCGGGCGCGAAGATGAGGCCGTAGACCTCCTGGTCGGTCATCGAGTCCGGGGCGTCGATGCCGCGCTCGCGCGCCTTGGCCAGCAGCTTGGCCCGGTTCAGGCCCTTGCCGTCGTCGCGCACCTCGATCACGATGCTGCCGCCCTGGTGGCTGGCGATCAGCGTGATCGTGCCGTGCTCGGGCTTGCCCTTGGCCAGGCGCTCGGCGGGCAGCTCGATGCCGTGGTCGCAGCTGTTGCGCACCAGATGCGTCAGCGGGTCGGTGATCTTCTCGACCAGGCCCTTGTCGAGCTCGGTCGCCTCGCCCACCTGCACCAGTTCGACCTTCTTGCCGAGCTTGCCGGCGAGGTCGCGCAGCATGCGCGGGAAGCGGTTGAAGACGAGCGACATCGGGATCATGCGGATCGACATCACCGCTTCCTGCAGGTCGCGGGTGTTGCGTTCGAGGTCGGCCAGGCCGCTGGCCATCTGCTGGTGCAGTGCGGCGTCCACGCCCTTGCTGTTCTGCGCCAGCATGGCCTGGGTGATCACGAGTTCGCCGACCAGGTTGATCAGCTGGTCGACTTTCTCGACCGAGACCCGCAACGTGCTCGACTCGGGCGCGGCGGCGGCCTTGTCGGCCTTGGGCGCCACCGCGCGGGCGGCCGGTGCGCTGGCCGGCTCGGCCGCTGCCGGCCCGGCCGGTGCGGCGGCGACGTCAGCCGGGGCCCCGGGCGCGTCCTCGAAGAAGCCGTAGCCGGGGTCGTTGTCGGCCGCGGTCGGCTCGGGGGCGCCGGGCGCGCCGGGGTGGAAGCCGTAGCCTGCACTCATCGGTGCCAGCCGCACCTGCTCGCGCGAGACGTGGAAGCTGAACAGGTCGATCAGGTCGTTGTCCGTCGAGGTGGTGACGACCTTGAAGCGGCGCATGCCGTCGGCGGCGCGGCCGGCGTCCAGCGGTTCGATCGTGCCCAGGTCGGTGATCTCGTTGAAGAGCTCGACCAGCTGCTCGGCGTGCGCGACGTCGGGCAGCGGGCCCACGGTGAGCTCGAGCGCGCGCACCGCGGGCCGCGCGGCCGGGGTGCGCGCCGCGGCCGATGCAGTGGCCGCTGGCGGTGCCGCTTTGGCCGCCGGGCGGGTCGCCGGCGCGTGGTCGCCGTCGGCCATGTGGCGGATCGAGCCCAGCAACTCGGCGGTGTCGATGGGATCGGCGCCGTTGCCCTGGTGGCGCGCGAGCTGGGCCTTGAGCGCGTCGCCGGCGGCCAGCAGCACGTCGACCATCGCTGTCGTCGGTGCCAGTTCGCGCCGGCGCAGCTTGTCCAGCAGCGTCTCCATCTGGTGCGTCAGTTCGGCGACGTCGCTGAAGCCGAAGGTCGCCGCGCCGCCCTTGACCGAGTGGGCGCAGCGGAAGATCGCGTTGAGCTCCTCGTCGTCGGCGTTGGCGACGTCCAGGTTGAGCAGCATCTGCTCCATCGTCTCGAGGTTCTCGCCGGCCTCCTCGAAGAAGACCTGGAAGAACTGGCTCAGGTCGATGCCGGCCGACAGGCTCGCGCCCTCGTTGGTCATTTCACCCATCGCGGGTCTCCTGCTCGTTGCTGTGGGGCCGAGGGGTCAGCGGATGACCTTGCCGATGACCTCGACCAGCTTGGCCGGGTCGAAGGGCTTGACCAGCCAGCCGGTGGCGCCGGCGGCGCGGCCGGCCTGCTTCATCTGGTCGGAGCTCTCGGTGGTCAGGATCAGGATCGGCGTGGTCTTGAACTTGGGGTTCTCGCGCAACTTCTTGGTCAGGCTGATGCCGTCCATGCGCGGCATGTTCTGGTCGGTCAGCACCAGGTTGAAGTCGCGGCCGTTGGCCTTCTCGTAGGCATCCTGGCCATCGACGGCCTCGACGACGTTGAAGCCGGCGTTCTTGAGGGTGAACGTGACCATCTGGCGCATCGAGGCGCTGTCGTCAACGGCAAGGATCGAGTGCATGGGTTCTCTCCGGGGGAAAGCGGTCTGGGTCTTCGGCGACGGCGGCGTCTAGAACAGCTCGATCGAGCCGGCGTCCATCTCGTCCTGGGTCACGGGGTTGGGGCGCAGCGGCGCGTCCTCGACCACCGCCGCGCCGTCCTCGTCGTCGTCGCCCATCGTGTCGCGGGCGATGCGGTCGGCGCAGTTGCGCAACCGCCGCGAGGTGTGCGTGATGAGCTGGCTGGCCATGTCCTGGAACTGCAGCGCGGTGATGGCCCCGCCGATGGTCTGCTGCGCCTCGACGAAGGCGCCGTTCTCGATGTGCCCGGTGGCCTGCGTGAAATGGCCCATCAGCGCCTGGCTGGCGTCGTCGAGCAGCCGCTGCAGCCGCTCGAGGTCGTTGCTGGCCACCATCAGGTGGTCCTGCAGGTCGGCGGCGGCGAGCAGCGGCAGGCCGCCGCCGCTCGCGGGGTCGGGGGCCTGGGTCTGCAGGGCAGTGGCTGGCTGGTCGAGCATCCGGGGATCCTGGGGTTCTGGGGCGCGCCGCGCGAGGCCGCGACCGGCCCGGCGGCCGCCCGGCGACGGCCGCGGGAACAGTCTTCCAGTCCATTTTCGGCAGCGCCCGTGCAGACATTGAGGGGAAGATGCGCGAATTGGGGCGCTATTTCCTGCGCCGCCGGGCGCCGAAGCGGGCGCGCCCGGCCGCTTTGCGATACTGGGCGCATGAACGGCACCGTCAGCGCGTCGCGGCCCGCCACCGCGGACGCCATCCGCCTGCTGCATCTGGAGGACTCCGAGCCCGACCACGCGCTGGCGCTGGCCCACCTGCGTCGCAGCGGGCTGCAGGTGCTGGCGCGGCGGATCGAGACGCGGGCCGAATTCGACGCCGCGCTGGCCGAGCGCTGGGACCTGGTGCTGTCGGATTACCACCTGCCGGGCTTCACCGGGCTGGAGGCGCTGCAGATGCTGCGCGAGCGGGCGGCGGGCGGTGCTCCCGTGCAGACACCGTTCATCCTGGTCTCGGGCCAGATCGGCGAGGACACCGCGGTCGAGGCCATGCGCAACGGCGCCAGCGACTACCTGCTGAAGAACAACCTGGCGCGCCTGGCGCCGGCGGTGGAGCACGCGATCGCCGCCGCGCGCACGCTCCGCGCCCGCATCGCCGCCGACCGCGAGGTGCAGGCCTCGCGCCAGCGGCTGCGCGAACTGGCGCAGCACCTGCAGACCAGCATCGACACCGAGCGCGCGGCGATCGCGCGCGAGATCCACGACGACGTCGGCGGTTCGCTGACGGCGCTGAAGTTCGACCTCGACTGGATCCGCCGCCACGCCGGCTCCCCGGCCGTGGCGCAGCGGGCGCTGGCGGCGCTGGAGACGGTGACCAGTGCCATCGAGGCCAGCCAGCGCATCATGCAGAACCTGCGCCCGGCGATCCTCGAGCAGGGCCTCGTGGCGGCGCTGCAGTGGATGACCAGCCGCTTCGAGAGGCGCACCGGCATCGTCTGCGAGTTCCGTGTCGGCGACAGCCTGCCCCCCGGTCCGGAAGAGGGTGGCGGCCCGGCGCTGCCGCAGGGCGTGCCCCTGGTGGCCTACCGCACCGCGCAGGAGGCGCTGACCAACGTCAGCAAGCACGCCGGCGCCAGCCGGGTGGTGGTGGACCTGTCGCACACCGCCGGCGTGCTGTCGCTGGAGATCAGCGACAACGGTCGCGGCCTGGGCCAGGCCGATCTGGCCAAGGCGCGCAGCTTCGGCATCCGCGGCCTGCACGAACGGGCGTCCACCGTCGGCGGCTGGGTGGACCTGAGCAGCAGTGCGGCCGGCACGTCGCTGATCCTGTCGGTGCCGCTGCAGTCGGCGGCGGGCAGCGGGCACGGTGCGGCCGCCGACCCGGACGATCCCGACGAGGCCGAGAACTCGGCCTGGTCCGCGCTTTGAGCAGGATGGCGAGCATGACGCTGCAACACGACGTGACGACCCGCGCCGCGGCCGCATCATGATCCAGGTCATCCTCTGCGACGACCACGCGTTGATCCGCCGCGGCATCCGCGACACGCTGTCGGATGCAGCCGACATCCAGGTCGTCGGCGAGGCGGCCGACTACGGCGAACTGCGCACGTTGATGCGCACGCGGCTCGGCGAGCCCGGCTGCAACAGCCCCTGCGACGTGCTGGTGCTGGACATCAACCTGCCCGGGCGCAGCGGGCTGGATGTGCTGCACGTGCTCAAGGACGAAGGCTCGGCGGTCAAGGTGCTGGTCGTGAGCATGTACCCCGAGGACCAGTATGCGATCCGGGCGCTGCGCGCCGGCGCCCACGGCTACGTCAACAAGGGCGGCGACCCGCAGCTGCTGGTGCAGGCAGTGCGCACGGTCGCCCAGGGCCGAAAGTACGTGACCCCCGAGATCGCGCAGATGCTGGTCGAGAGCCTGACCGCGCCGGCCAGCGAGAGCGCGCACAGCAAGTTGAGCGACCGCGAGCTGCAGACGCTGGTGATGATCGCCTCGGGCAAGCGGCTGGCCGACATCGCCGAGGAGCTGACGCTGAGCCCGAAGACGGTGTCGGTCTATCGCGCCCGCGTGCTCGAGAAGCTGCAGCTGGCCAACAATTCGGAGCTCACCGTCTATGCCATCCGTAACGGACTGGTCGGGCAGTAGCACCGCGGCGCAGCCGCACCCGCTGGACGACCCGCAGGCGATCCGGCACGCCGGGCCGGACCTGTTGTCGCTGGCGCTGATCGATGCCCGCAACCAGCTGCTGCAATGGCTGGCGCTGGACGAGTCGGACGCCGCGCTGCGCATCGCGGCTCGCGCCGGCGGCTACCAGGAATACTGGATCGCGCGCCACGTGCAGCGTCGGCGCGGCGAGGCCTGCGACCCGCGCGCGCCGCGGCTGGCGGGCATCGAGCCCGGCGTCGATGCCTGGGTCGCCGGCGACGCTGCGCCGCCCACGCCCGAGGCGCTGCGCCAGTACCTGGCCGAGACGCTGGAGATCACGCTCGACCTCCTCGCCGGCATCGGCGCGGCCGCGGCCGAGGACGACGCCGCGCTGTACTTCTACCGCTTGAGCCTGCTGCACGAAGACCGCCTTTGCGAGGCGCTGGCCGAGCGCGTGCACCCGGGTGCGCCGCCGGCGCGCTCGCAGCGACCCCCGTTGTGGATGCCGGCGCAGCGTTGTCTGCTCGGCGCCGCGCACGCCGGCGCGGGCCGGCCCGAGGGCCTGGTGCCGCACAACGAGCGCTGGGCGCACGAGGTGGCGGTGCCCGAGTTCGAGATCGACGCCCAGGCCGTCAACTGGGGCCAGTACGCCGAGTTCGTCGCCGAAGGCGGCTACGACCGGCGCGAGCTGTGGCGCGACACCGGCTGGGCCTGGGTGCAGACGCAGGGCCGGCGCGCGCCGCGGCAGGTGGAGCAGTTCCAGGGTGGCGTGCTGGTGCAGCGCGGTGGCGCGCTGAAGCGCGCACCGGCGGCGCAGGCGGTGATGCATGTCAGCCGTTTCGAGGCCGAAGCCTGGTGCCGCTGGGCGGGCCGCCGCCTGCCGACCGAGGCCGAGTGGGAGCTGGCCGCGCGCGCCGGTGCCGGCCGCGGCTTTCTTCGCGGCGATGTCTTCGAGTGGGTGCTCGGCAGCGCGCGCGCCTGGCCGGGTGCCGGTGCCGCCGGCCCGGGTTCGCTGGATGCGCTGCCGCGGCCCGGCACCCAAGGTGTGCTGCGCGGCAGCTCGTTCGCGACCCGTGCCCGGTGGGGTCAAGCCACGGCGCGGCGCTTCGCCGACCCGGCGCGCGATACGATGTTCTGCGGGTTTCGCTCCTGCGCGTTGTGAGCGTTTCGTCCGCGCGCGCTGCGAAACGCACCATGTCCTTGCTTGCCCTTCATCGCGCGCCGGGGTGCCGACCCGCCCGGCGCCGGCTCGCGCCACCCGATCCGCAGAGAACGACCCGTCCATGAACTCCATCGCCTTCACGCTCAACGGCCGCCCCGCCACGACCGAGGCCGAATCCGCCACCCTGCTGGTCGATCTGCTGCGCGGGCCGCTGGGCCTGACCGGCACCCATGTCGGCTGCGACACCGCGCAGTGCGGCGCCTGCACCGTGCTGCTCGACGGCCAGGCCGTCAAGAGCTGCAGCGTGCTGGCGGCGCAGGTGCAGGGGCGCAGCGTGACCACGGTCGAAGGGCTGGCGGCCCTGGCCGGGCCCGGCAGCGACACGCTGCATCCCCTGCAGGAGGCGTTCATCGCCTGCCACGGGCTCCAATGCGGCTTCTGCACCCCGGGCATGCTGATGAGTGCCGCGGGCCTGCTGCAGCACAACCCGGCGCCGACCGACGAAGAGATCGTGCAGGCGCTGGAAGGCAACCTGTGCCGCTGCACCGGCTACGTCAACATCGTCGCCGCCGTCAAGCAGGCCGCCGCGGCGATCGCCAAGGAGGCCGCGTGAACGTTCCCGATCCCGCCCGGGCCGGCGTGCTCGGCGCCGACATCACCGCCAGCCGCTTCGGCAGCGGCCATTCGGTGCGCCGCATCGAGGACCCGACCCTGGTGCAGGGGCAGGGCTGCTTCACCGACGACGTGGCGCCGGCCGGCCAGGTGTTCCTCCGCTTCGTGCGTTCGACGCAGGCCCACGGTCGTCTGCTCGCCATCGAAACCGACGCCGCGAAGGCGCTGCCCGGCGTGCTCGCGGTCTACACCGGCGCCGACCTCGCTGCCGCCGGCGTCAAGCCGCTGCCGCCGGCGGCCGGCTTCAAGCGCCCCGACGGGCAACCGATGGATCCGCCGCCCAAGGCCGTGCTGGCGCTTGACCATGTGCGCTACGTCGGCGAGCCGGTGGCGATCGTGGTCGCCGAGACGCGCGATGCGGCGCGCGCCGCCGCCGACGCGGTGATGGTCGAGATCGATCCGCTGCCAGCGGTCAGCGACGCCGCCTCGGCGCTGGCCGCCGGCGCGGTGCAGATCTGGCCCGGCGCGCCCGGCAATGTGGTGGCGGAGATGCGCCACGGCGACGCGGCCGCGGCCGCGGCCGCGTTCGCAAAGGCTCGCCACCGTGTCTCGCTGGCGCTGGTGAACCAGCGCCTGGCCGCCAACCCGTTGGAGCCGCGCTCGGTACTTGCCTACCTGGACGGCGGGCGGCTGACGCTGCGCATGTCGAGCCAGATGCCCACCGGCGTGCGCGCCGGCCTGGCCGCCGCGCTGCCCGGCCGCACGACCGAGAACGTGCGCGTGCTGGTCGGCGACGTCGGCGGCGGCTTCGGCATGAAGACCGGCATCTACCCCGAGGACGTCGCGGTGGCCTTCGCGGCGCTGCAGATCGGCCGGCCGGTGAAGTGGCAGGCCGAGCGGCTCGACGACTTCCTGTCGTCGGCGCACGGCCGCGACGTCGTCAGCCGCGCCGAGCTGGCGCTGGATGCCGACGGCCGGGTGCTGGCGCTGCGCACGCGCTCGTTCGCCAACGTCGGCGCGTACCCCGGCGGCACGGGCGTCGCGATCCAGCTGCTGATCGGCCCCTGGGTCAGCACCAGCATCTACGACATTCCCACGATCGACCTGCACCTGTCGGCAGTGATCACCAACTCCGCGCCGACCGGCGCCTACCGCGGTGCCGGTCGGCCCGAAGCGATCTACATCGTCGAGCGGCTGTTCGATGCCGCGGCGCGCGAGATGGGCCTGGACGGCGCCGAGCTGCGTCGGCGCAACCTGATCCGCCCGCAGCAGATGCCCTACCGCAACGCGATGGGGCAGACCTACGACAGCGGCCAATTCGAGCGCATCCTCGACCAGGGCCTGCAGCTCGCCGACTGGAGCGGCTTCGCGGCCCGGCGCGAGGCGTCGAAGGCGCGCGGCCGGCTGCGCGGGCGCGGCATCGCGACCTTCCTGGAGTGGACCGGCGGCAACGCGCTCGAGGAGCAGGTGCAGGTGCGCATCACCGGCGACGGCTTCGTCGAGCTCACGTCGGCGACGATGCCGATGGGGCAGGGCATCGCGACCAGCTACGCGCAGCTCGCGATCGACGTCTTCGGCGTGCCGATCGAGCGCATCCGCATCCTGCAGGGCGACACCGACCGCGCCAACGGCTTCGGCAGCGCCGCCAGCCGCTCGCTGTTCACCGGCGGCGCCGCGGTTCGCGTGGCCTCGCAGCAGGCAGTGCTGAAGGCCACCGACCTCGCGGCGCAGGCACTCGAGGCGCCGGCGGCCGACATCGAGTACCGGGCCGGCCGCTTCACCGTCGCCGGCACCGACCTCGGCATCGGCCTGTTCGAGCTCGCCGGGCGCCAGGGAGGTGGCGTGATCCTGGCCGAGGGCGGCGCGAAGGCCGGCGGGCCGAGCTGGCCCAACGGCTGCCACATCGCCGAGGTCGAGATCGACCCCGCCACCGGCGCGGTCGAGGTGGTGGCCTACGCGTCGGTCAACGACATCGGGCGCATCGTCAACCCGATGATCGTGCAGGCGCAGGTCGAAGGCGGCGCGGTGCAGGGCATCGGCCAGGCGCTGTGCGAGCGCGTGGCCTACGACGAGCAGGGCCAGCTGCTCAGCGCCAGCTTCATGGACTACGCGCTGCCGCACGCCGACGTCTTCCGCGGCTTCAGGACCGCGTTCGACCAGAGCATCCCCTGCCTGACCAACACCCTGGGGGCGAAGGGCGTGGGCGAACTCGGCACCATCGGCGCGACGCCGGCGGTGGTCAACGCGGTCGTCGATGCGCTCGCCGACGCGGGCCAGGGCCGCGCCGCCGAGCAAGTGCAGATGCCGCTGACGGCCGAGACGGTCTGGCGGGCGCTGCGCGGCGAGTACCCGGCGCCGCGGCTGCCGGGCTGAGCCGGCGCTGCCGGACGGGCGGTCCAGCCGCCCGGTGCGCGGCCGTTTGCGGCCGCGCCGGGACCGCCGTGCACCGCATCCGCGGTCACTGTTGCGTCTCGCGACCCTGGCACTTACCCTCGATTGACAGCCTCCCCCTCGCTCCTTAGAGTGTGAAAGCGCTTTCAAATGTTCGCCGACATGCCGTCGCCGAACGCCGGAAAGCCACACCCCGCCTCGCGAGCGGCCCGGCCTGCGGTCCAGGCTTGGCGGGGCTTCGGAGCGCCAGGGATGAAGCCGATCGACACCAGCGTCACGCGCCGCCGGGCCTGCACGGGGCTGGGCGCGTCGCTGCTCGCGCTGGCGTTGCCGACTCGGGCGCAGAAGGCACCCAAGGCGCTGACCGTGGCGGCGTTCCCATCGGTGGACAAGATCGTCGCCGCGGCGATCCCGGCCTGGAAGCAGCGGCACCCCGAGGTCGACATCAAGGTCGTCAGCCGCCAGTTCGCCGATCACCACACGGCGATGACGACGGCGTTGTCGACCTCGTTCTACCTGCCCGACGTGATGGCGCTGGAGGTGGGCTACGTCGGCCGCTTCGCGCAGGGCGGCGGGCTGGAGGACCTGGCGCAGCCCGGCTACGGCATCCGCGCGCACGCCGCCGAGATCGTGCCCTACGCACTGCAGCAGGCCGCCGGCCCCACCGGTGCGGTGGTCGCGGCGCCGACCGACATCGGCCCGGGCACGCTGCTGTACCGCAAGGACCTGCTCGACAAGTCGGGCCTGGCCGAGGCCGATCTCACCCGCAGCTGGGACGGCTACGTCGCCGCCGGCGTGAAGATCAAGCAGGCCACCGGCGGCTACCTGCTGGCGCATGCACGTGACATGAAGGACCTGCTGATCCGCACCGGCATCCGCCCGGGCGAGGGCCTGTACTTCAGCCGCGACTCGCAGGTGCTGGTGACGACGCCTCGCTTCGTGCGCGCGTTCGAGCTCGCGCGCGAGATCCGCCGCCACCAGCTCGACGCCAAGGTCTCGGCCTGGTCCAACGAGTGGAGCGAGGGCTTCAAGCGCGGCACGCTGGCCACGCAGATGTCCGGCGCCTGGCTGTCGGGCCACCTGGCGAACTGGCTCGCGCCCGAGACCCGGGGCCTGTGGCGCGCCGCGCAGCTGCCCGAGGGCGCCTGGGCCGCGTACGGCGGCACCTTCTACGCGATCGCCCGCGGCGCCCCCGAGCCGAACAAGCGGCTGGCCTGGGAGTTCATCGAGCTGATGACGCTGGACCGCGAGCGCCAGCTCGCCGCGTTCAAGGCCGAGGACGCGTTCCCGGCGCTGGTCACCACCTACGACGACCCGTTCTTCGAGCAGCCGATCCCCTTCCTCGGCGGCCAGCCGGCGCGGGTGCTGTGGCGCGAGGCCGCCCGCCACATCCAGGCGGTGGCGGTGCACAAGCAGGATGCCTTCGCCGGCGAGGTCATCGACACCGAGCTCGACAAGGTGCTCGACCACGGCAAGCCGATCGACGTCGCACTCGCCGACGCGGCCCGGCTGCTGGCGCGGCGCGCGCTGCGCTGAGCGGTGGCGCACGAGAACCATGAAGCTGCCCGCCGCCCTGCGCCTGTCGCCCGCCTTCGCGCCCTACGCGATGCTCAGCCCGTTCTTCGGCCTGTTCATCGTGTTCGGCATGTTCCCGCTGATGTTCTCGCTGTACCTGGCCTTCCAGACCTGGGAGCCGACCAGCGGCCTGCACGCGATGCACTTCGTCGGCCTGTCCAACTTCGCGTTCTCGCTGCAGGACGAATGGTTCTGGAAGTCGCTGGGCAATACCGGCTGGCTCGCGGTGGCCTCCGGCGTGCCGCAGCACCTGGTGGCGATCCCGCTGGCGGTGTTCATCCACACCAGCTTCAAGCGCCTGCGCAACGGCGTCGTCGGCGCCTACTTCCTGCCCTACATCACGAGCACGGTGGCGATCGCGATCCTGTTCAGCTCGCTGTTCTCGACCGACTTCGGCCTCATCAACCAGGGCCTGGCCGCGCTGGCCAGGCTGCCGCTGCTCGGCGCGCTGATGCCGGCCCACCCGATCGACTGGCTGGGCCAGCCCGAGCACATCAAGCCGGCAATCGCGATGATCGTCTTCTGGCGCTACGTCGGCTTCAACGTCGTGCTCTACCTGGCCGCGCTGCAGACGATCCCGAAGGACCTGTACGAGGCGGCGACGATGGACGGTGCCGGCCGGCTGCAGCAGTTCTTCTTCATCACGCTGCCGAGCCTGAAGCCGATGATCTTCTTCGGCGTCACGCTCAGCGTGATCGGCGGTCTGCAGCTGTTCGAGGAGCCCTTCATCCTCACCGGCGGCCGCGGCGGCTCGGACCAGGCCGGCATGACCACCGCCATGTACCTCTACCGCATGGCCTTCGACTTCAACGACTTCGGCGCCGCCAGCGCGATGTCGTGGCTGCTGTTCATCGTCGTCGTGGTGCTGACCTGGCTCACGAACAAGGCCTTCGCCGACGGGACGCGCAAGTCATGAAGGCGACCCGCCATGCGCCGGACCCGAAGGTCGCCGCCTACGCCATCGTCGGCGCAGGCTCGATCGTGATGCTGGCACCGTTCTACTTCATGTTCGTGTTCGCCACGCATTCGCGCACTGCGATCTTCAGCCTGCCGCCGCCGCTGTGGTTCGGCCACGACTTCCTGGCCAACCTGAAGATCCTCACCGACCACATCCCGTTCTGGCGCAACCTGGGCTGGAGCCTGTACGTCGCGATCGCGTCCACCGCGCTGACGCTGCTGTTCTGCTCGATGGGCGGCTACGCCTTCGCGCTGTTCGAGTTCCGCTACAAGAACGCGCTGTTCGCCTTCGTGATGGTGACCATGCTGCTGCCCTCGTTCATGAACATGATCCCGACGTTCATGATCATGGACCTGCTCGGCTGGATCGACCAGCCGCGGGCGTTGTACATCCCCGGCGCGGCGAGCGCCTTCGGCATCTTCCTGATGCGCCAGTTCGTCGCCACCTCGGTGCCCAAGGACCTGATCGAGGCCGCGCGCATGGACGGCTGCGGCGAGTTCGGCATCTACTGGCGCATCGTGTTGCCGCTGCTCAAGCCGGCGCTGGGCACGCTCGGGCTGATCACCTTCATCGCCAGCTGGAACAACTTCATCGGCCCGCTGATCGTGATGCGCAGCCCCGAGATGTACACGCTGCCGCTGGCGCTGCGCAGCCTGCAGAGCCCGGTGGACACCGAGTGGGGCGCGCTGATGACCGGCTCGGCGATCGCGACCGTTCCACTGGTGATCCTGTTCGTGCTGTCGTCGCGGCAGCTCATCGCCGGGCTGACCGCGGGCGCGGTCAAGTAGCCGGCCCGGCGCCCCCCATGCACGTCGCTCCGACATGACCGCTGCCGAACCTCGCGCCGACGCCTTCCCGCCCGACTTCGTCTGGGGCGTGGCCACGAGCTCGTTCCAGATCGAGGGCGCGGCTGCCGAAGACGGCAAGGGCCCGTCGATCTGGGACACCTTCTGCCGCGTCCCGGGCGCCATCGCCGACGGCAGCAACGGCGACGTCGCCTGCGACCACTACCACCGCTGGCGCGAGGACCTGGACCTGATCGCGAGCCTGGGCGTCGATGCCTACCGCTTCTCGGTCAGCTGGCCGCGCGTGCAACCCGGCGGCCGCGGCGCCTGGAACGAGAAAGGGCTGGGCTTCTACGAGCGCCTCGTCGACGGCCTGCTCGCGCGCGGCGTGAAGCCCTACCTGACACTGAACCACTGGGACCTGCCCGACGAACTGCAGGCCCGCGGCGGCTGGGCACACCGCGACACCGTGCACCGCTTCGTCGAGTATGCACAGGGGATCGCGGCGCGCGTGGGCGACCGCGTCGCGGCGATCACCACCCACAACGAGCCGTGGGTGATGGCGCACCTGGGGCACGAGATCGGCAACTTCGCCCCCGGCGTGAAACACCGCGCCACCGCGATGCAGGTTGCGCACCACCTGCTGCTCAGCCATGGCCTGGCGCTGCAGGCCTTGCGCGCGCAGCGGTGCCGCAGCCGGCTCGGCATCGTGCTCAACCTGTCGCCGGTACAGGCCGCCACCGGCAGCGAGGCCGACCGCGCCGCGGCACGGCTGGAGGACGGCAAGCTGCTGCGCTGGTACATGGACCCGTTGTTCAAGGCCGGGTACCCCGGCGACATCGTCGACCACCTGGGCGCCGATGCGCCGCGGATCCATGCCGGCGACATGGCGGCGATCGCCACCCCGATGGACTTCCTGGGGCTGAACTACTACTCGCGGATGGTCGTCGGCGCCGCCGGCCACGTCGATGCCGGGAAGCGGGGCAACCCGGTCACCGAGATGGGCTGGGAGGTCTACCCCGAAGGCCTGACCGAACTGCTGCTGCGCCTGCATCGCGACTACGCGCTGCCGCCGATGTACGTCACCGAGAATGGCGGCGCGTTCAAGGACCGGGTCGAGGACGGCCGCGTGCACGACCTCGACCGCACGCAGTACATCGCCACCCACATCGCCGCCGTCGCCGAGGCCCTGCGCCAGGGCGTGCCGATGGCCGGCTACATGGTCTGGAGCCTGCTCGACAACTTCGAGTGGGCCTCGGGCTACCCCAAGCGCTTCGGCATCTTCCACGTCGACTACGCGACGCAGCGCCGCACGCCGAAGGACAGCGCGCTGTGGTACCGGGCGTTCGTTCAGCGACAGAAGGCGATGCGCCAGCGGTTGACCGCCGCGCACGCGTGCTGAGAGGGGTGGCGATGGGACAGGTATCGCTGCGGGGCATCTGCAAGAGCTACGGCGAGGTGCCCGTCATCAGGGGCATCGACCTCGAGGTGCGCGACGGCGAGTTCCTCGTCTTCGTCGGTCCCTCGGGCTGCGGCAAGAGCACGACGCTGCGCATGATCGCGGGTCTGGAGAGCATCACCGCCGGCGAGCTGCTGATCGACGGCGCGCGCGCCAACGACCTGCGCCCGGCCGACCGCGGAACGGCGATGGTGTTCCAGAGCTATGCCCTGTACCCGCACATGACGGTGGCCGAGAACATGGGCTTCGCGTTGCGCATGGCCGGCGTGCCCAAGGCGCAGCGCGCCGAGCAGGTCGGGCGCGCGGCCGAGATCCTTCGCATCACGGAGCTGCTCGGACGCTACCCGAAGGAACTCTCGGGCGGTCAGCGCCAGCGCGTGGCGATCGGCCGCGCCATCGTGCGCAAACCGAAGGTCTTCCTGTTCGATGAACCGCTGTCCAACCTGGACGCGGCGCTGCGCGTGAACATGCGCATCGAGCTGACGCGGCTGCACAAGGACCTGGGCACGACCATGATCTACGTCACCCACGACCAGGTCGAGGCGATGACCATGGGCGACCGCATCGCCGTCTTCAACAAGGGCATCGTCGAGCAGCTGGGCGCGCCGATGACGCTGTACGAACGCCCGGCCAACGAATTCGTCGCCACGTTCATCGGCGCCCCGAAGATCAACCTTGTCGACCGGCCCGGCAGCGGCGCCAGTCCCGCGCACCATGCGCTGTGGGACGCCATCGCCGCGAGCGCGCCGGCGCAGGCAAAGCGTGTCGGGCTGCGGCCCGAGCACCTTCGGCTGCTGACGCCGGGCGAGGGCGTGCCGGCGAGCGTGGTGCTGGCCGAGCACCTGGGCGACACCTCGATCATCCACTTGCGCGTCGACGGTGTGTCCGAGTTGCTGAGTGTCAAGGTCGGCGCCGGCCACAGCCGCGTGCAGACCGGGCAGAACGTGGGTCTGGCGGCCGACGCGGCGTGGGCGCTGGCCTTCGACGCCGAACACCGGCTCGTCGCTTGAGGAGAAGGACGGCATGGCAACGAAACACAAGGCGCCGAAGGCCGCGAAGGCGTCCAAGTCAGCGAAGGCGCCCAAGGGCTGGAAGCTCGTCTGGCACGACGAGTTCGACGGTGACCGCATCGACCCCGCGAAGTGGGATTTCGACATCGGCAACGGCTTCTTCGACTACAAGAGCCACACCTGGATCGCGGGCTGGGGCAACGAGGAACTGCAGTACTACACCCGCGAGCCCGGGAACGCGAGCGTCAAGGACAGCCTGCTGACGATCCGCGCCGTGAAGGAGGCGCTGCACGGCTGCGGCTACACCTCGGCGCGTCTGAAGACGCGCAAGCGCGACGGCGCGCCGCTGTTCGCCAAGACCTACGGCCGCTTCGAGATCCGCGCCCGGGTGCCCTGGGGCAAGGGTCTGTGGCCGGCGCTTTGGATGCTGCCGCTGGACGACGCCTACGGCGGCTGGGCCGCGTCGGGCGAGATCGACCTGATGGAGATCGTCGGTGAGAAGCCCCACGAGGTGCTCAACAGCATCCACTTCGCGTCCTCGGGCTCCGAGGCGCGCGAACTCATCACCCACGTCCACCCACTGCCTGGCGGCAGCACGGTCGCCGACTGGCACGTCTACGCCGTCGAATGGGAGCCGGGCGAGATCCGCTTCTACGTCGACGACGTGCTGACGAGCACGCGCGACTTCTGGTGGAGTTGCAGCAAGACCGAGGGGGGCAGGGGCGTGCCCGCGGCGCGCATGGCCGACCTGAACCCGTGGCCGGCGCCCTTCGACAAGCCCTTCTATCTGGTGATGAACGTGGCCGTCGGCGGCAATTTCCCCGGCGTGCCCAACGAGCAGACGCACTTCCCGGCCGAACTGGTGGTCGACTACGTGCGCGTCTTCGACAAGGTCGGCGGCTACGGCCCGGCCAAGCCGCGCGGAAAGGGGCGATTCCCATGGCAGAAAAAGTCGCGCTGAAGGCGGCCACCGGCGGCGGTTCGCCGCGCGTGGGCAAGGACTTCAAGCTCTCGGTGACCGAGAAGATCGGCTATGGCTTCGGTGATCTGGCGTCGAACCTGTTCTGGCAGATGTTCTCGATCTTCGTCGCCAAGTTCTACACCGACGTGTTCCTGCTCGGCGCCGCGACGATGGGCACGATGCTGCTGATGACGCGCGTCGTCGACGCCTTCGTCGACCCGGTGATCGGCGCCGTCGCCGACCGCACGCACACGCGCTGGGGCTACTTCCGGCCGTACCTGGTGTGGATGGCACTGCCGATGGCGCTGACGGCCGTGGCCACCTTCTCGGTGCCCAGCTTCGGCGGCACCGCGCGGGTGGTCTATGCCTTCGTCACGCTGACGCTGATGATGATCGCCTACTCGTCGATCAACATCCCGTACTCGGCGCTGCTGGGCGTGCTGACGCCGCATTCCGAGGACCGCACCAGCGCCAGTTCGTACCGCTTCGTGATGGCGCTGCTGCCGGTGTTCGTGATCGTCAACACCGCGCTGCCGATGGCCAAGCACTTCGGCGGCAGCGAGAACTCGCCCGCCGGCTGGCAGATGACGATGATCATCTACGCCAGCGTGGCCGTGCTGCTGTACTTTGTCACCTTCGCGATGACGAAGGAGCGCGTCCATCCCGAGCCGGGGCAGAAGACGACGCTGAAGAGCGACATCAAGGACCTGTTCGCCAACCGGCCCTGGTGCGTGCTGTGCGTGGTCGGCATCGCCGCGCTGACCTACGCCAACATCCGCAACACGGTCGCGATCTACTACTTCGAGAACGTCGTGCCCGATGGCAAGGGCTACTTCGGCCCGGTGATGACCACCGGCGCCATGGCCTTCATCATCGGCGTGATGCTGACCTCGCCGCTGGCCAAGATCTTCGGCAAGCGCCGCTTCTACATGGCGTCGATGGCGCTGACCACGATCCTCACGGCCGGCTTCTACTTCGTGCCGCCGGACAACATCGCGATGGTCTGGGTCGCCAACACCGTGATCACCTTCGTCGCCGCGCCGACCGCGCCGCTGGTGTGGGCGATGTACGCCGACACCGCCGACTACTCCGAATGGAAGACCGGCCGCCGCGCCACCGGGCTGACCTTCTCGGCGGCGTCGTTCGCGCAGAAGCTGGGATGGGCCATCGGCGGCGCCGGCACCGGCTGGCTGCTGGCCTTCTTCGGCTACAAGGCGGGCCTGGCGCAGGCGGCCTACACCGTCAACGGCATCATGATGATGATGAGCCTGATCCCGGCCGCCGGATCGCTCCTCGCAATGGCCGCGCTGTGGTTCTACGAACTCGACGAGGCCACCGTCCAGCGCATGGGCGAGGAGCTCGCGGTGCGCCGCGCGCGCGAGCCCGGCGGCGCGACCAGCGCCGAGGCCAGCGCGCGGGCCGCCGAGATCCAGGCCGCGATGGCGGCACAGCCGGCGTTCGCTTTCGCCGTGCAGACCCCAACCGTGACGAGCAAGGAGACCCCGATGAACGCACCCGCGAATCCGCCATCCGCACCGAGAGGGTCGCCTTGGTCCGCCGAAGGCGCCGGACAGGGCGTCGGCGGCGGCGCCGCACAGGCCCCGGCGCTGGCGCCGCCCCCGCTGCCTCCCCGGCAGCGCCGCGAGCTCGACGACCGCTTCCGCGCCTGGCTCGCGCGCGGCATCCACGGCCTGTGTTTCAGCCCCTACGTCGAAGGGCAGGCGCCCGGCGCGCAGATCGGCGCCGGGCAGATCCGCGAACGGCTGCAAATCCTGCGCCCGCACACGCGCTGGGTGCGCACCTTCTCGTGCACCGACGGCCATGAGCAGACGCCGGCCATCGCGCACGAGCTGGGCCTGAAGACGATGGTCGGCGCCTGGCTCGGCCGCGATGCCGCGATCAACGAGCGCGAGATCGAAGGCCTGATCGCCGCCGCGCGCGCCGGCCACGTCGACATCGCTGCCGTCGGCAACGAGGTGCTGCTGCGCGAGGACCTGAGCGAGGACGAGCTGTTGGCGCACATCGCGCGCGTGAAGGCGGCGCTGCCGGGGGTGCCGGTGGGCTACGTCGACGCCTACTTCCTGTTCGAGAAGCACCCGCGGGTCACCGCCGCGTGCGACGTGATCCTGACCAACTGCTATCCGTTCTGGGAAGGCTGCCCGCGCGAGCAGGCCTTGCCGTACATGCAGACGATGGTGCAGCGCGCAAAGGCCGCCGCGCCGGGCAAGCGCGTGATTGTCAGCGAGACCGGCTGGCCCGACCGGGGCAGCGCCTTCCACGGCGCGGTGCCCTCGGTCGAGGGCTCGATGCAGTACTTCGCCGACACCATGGACTGGGCCGCGCGCGAGGCCGTCGAAGTGTTCTGGTTCTCGGCCTTCGACGAGGCCTGGAAGGTCGGCGCCGAGGGCGACGTCGGCGCCTATTGGGGCCTGTGGGACAAGGACGCGAAGCCGAAGTTCGTTTGAGCATGACGCCATCGCCCCAACTCTTCCTGCCCGCCGGACGCTCGATCGGCCATGGCGGCCGCCGCGCCGGGCCGACGATGCGTGCGTGGATGCTGGTGTGGGGCCGGCCGTGAGGGATTCCGTCAAGGCCCCGACGCCGGTGGACTGGGAGCTTTACCGCGCGCTGCGCGAGCAGTGGACGCACGAGGACAACCTCGTCAATCACCGGCTGATGTGGCTGATCCTGTCCGAGGGACTGCTGTTCACGGCCTACGGCACGGTGTCGAGTGCCAGGCTGCATTGGCTGGTCTACGGCTTTCCGTTCGTCGGCATGGCGGTGGCCGGGCTGATCGGCGTGGGCATCTCCACGGCCTTCGGCGCCACCGCCGAGATCAGGCGCGCATTCGACAAAGCAGGGCTGGCGCTGCTGTGCCCGCTGACGCCGGACTCGCGCACCAGCCACCGCGGTCGATGGGCGGCAAAGGGTCTGCCATGGGTCTTCGGCCTCTTCTGGCTGCTGGCGCTGGCCGGGTCGGTGGCGTCCTAGCCCGTGCGGATCGACCCGTGGCCCCTGCCGGCGCCCTCTGCGGCAAGGTCTCCCGTCGCTCGCGCCCCTGAATCGCTGCGAGACTCGCCATGTCCATCGTGCCCAGCCCTTTGCCTCGATCGGTGCCGCCGTGCCGGCCACCGGATGCGCCGCTCCGGCATCGGCGTGGCCGCCCTCGGCGTTCTTGCGGGATGCAGCATCGCGCCCGAACTGCCGCCCGCCGTCCGCGTCTACGACCACGAGACTTTCGCGCCCGACGCGACCCACTTCAGGACCTACGACGTGGCCCCTTCAGCGGCCTGCGATGCCGTGAAGAGGGCGCTGCTGAGCCAGGGATTCGCGATCTTCCTGAACGATCCCGAGCGCGTGCAGGCCCGGAAGTTCTACAAGCCCGTTCAGGGAACCGGTGTCGAACTCGCCATGGACGTCAGCTGCATCGGCAAGGGCGCCGGGACGCCGAAGTCGAGCGTCTTCGTCGTCGCTTGGCAGGATCAGTACGTGACCAAGCGGGATGCGGTCACCGGCAGTGTCGGTGTGCCGGTGCTCGGCAATGTCTCCGTGCCCGTGGCATCGACCGAGGAGGCACTGGTGAAGGTTGGCGTGGAGACCGTCGCCGACCAGGGCTTCTATGCGAGGTTCTTCTCGCTGCTCGACGGCCTGGTCGGCAACTGACCGATGGCGGAGGCTGCGTTGGCGCGAACGATCGGTCTGTCGACCTGCCATGCAGGCTTGCAGCCTCGGCGGCCCGGGTCCCGTGCGGGCGTGCAGCCGGCAGTGGACCCGCCGGGCCCGATCCGTGACCAGCTGCGATGGCGCGTCCATGGGCGGCGGGTCGCGTGAAACGTCTTGATCGATGGAAGTGAACATGCCTGTGGCGACGAACCTCACGCCGCGCGGCCCTCTGCCTGCGGGGCGCGCAATCTGCTACTCGGGCTACCGCCCCGGCCAGAGTCCGGGCGAACGGATCTATCCGTCGCTGGACGAGATCCGCGAGGACTTGAACATCCTCGCGCGCAACTGGCGCTTGCTGCGCCTGTACGACTGCAGCCCGCACGCCGAGCGCGTGCTGCAGGTCATCGGCGAGGACCGGCTCGACTTCCGCGTCATGCTCGGCGCCTACCTCGGCGCCGAGATGAACAACTTCGGCTGCCCCTGGGGCGCGACCTACAGCGAGGAGCAGCTCGAGGCCAGCGTGGCCGAGAACGCCGCCGAGGTCGATCGCCTGATCGCGCTGGCGCGCCGCCACGAGGACATCGTGTTCTCGGTCGCCGTGGGCAACGAGGCCACGGTCGACTGGACCGACCACTTCGTTCCTGTGCCGCGGATGGTCGAGTACGTGCGCCGCGTCAGGGCCGCCGTGCGCCAGCCGGTGACCTTCTGCGAGAACTACGTGCCGTGGCAGCACAAGCTGCGGCCGCTGGTCGAGGAGCTCGACTTCATCTCGCTGCACACCTACCCGGTGTGGGAATACAAGCACATCCACGAGGCGCTGGACTACAGCAAGGACAACCTGGCCAGCGTCGCGCGGCTGTACCCCGACAAGCCGATCGTCATCACCGAGGCCGGCTGGACCACGCGCAGCAACGGCCGCGGCATGGCCGCCGAGCACGCGTCGCAGGAGCTCCAGGCGATCCACTACCAGGACCTGATGGACTGGACCCGCGAGGAGGGCATCCTGTGCTTCGTCTTCGAAGCCTTCGACGAACCCTGGAAGGGCTCGCCCGACCCGCTCGAACCCGAGAAGCACTGGGGCCTGTTCACCGTCGACCGCCGGCCCAAGCTGGTGATGCAGGCGTTGTATCCTGACCTGGTGGCGCGCGGCGATGCGCCCGGCGGAGCCGACTGAGGTGGCGCTCGCGCAGCCGGGACGCGGCATCGACGTGGCGACCGATGAGGGCGTGCGCGGCGCCTTCGTCGACGAGGGGGGTGAGCGCTGGTACCGCATCGACGGCTACGACCACGAGCCGCCCTTCTTCGTCGCGCTGGCCAGCGACAGCGACCTGTGGGCCTACGTGTCCACCGCCGGCTCGCTGGCCGCTGGCCGGCGCGACGCCGAGGGCGCGTTCTTCCCGTACGAGACGGTGGACAAGATCCATCGGCGCTGGGAGCACACCGGTCCGCGCACCTGGATCCGCATCCTCGACGGCGACCGGGCCGAGCTCTGGCAGCCGTTCGCGCCCAGGCTCGCGGGCGGCGCCGGCACCCGGTCGGTGTGGAAGAACCTGTCGGCGACCCGGCTGCGCTTGCGCGAGGAACACCCCTCGGGTCGCCTCGTCTTCGAGCACGAATGGTCCACGGCATCCGAGCTGGGACTGGTGCGCTCGGTGCGGCTGCTGGCGCCGGGCGGCCCGGTCGCGGTGCAGGTGCTGGACGGGCTGCTGAACCTGGTGCCGCCTGGCGTCAGCGTCCTGCTGTCAAACACGATGAGCAGCCTGGCCGACGCCTACAAGTGGAACGAATCCGCGGCCGGTGGCCGGCTGGGGCTGTTCACGCTCTACGCCAAGGTCTGGGACCGCGCCGAACCCAAGGAGTCCTTCGAGGCGCTGGTGGCCTGGCACGTCGGGCCGCCGACGGTTGGGCACGGCATGTCCGCACAACAAACCCGCACGTTGCTGTCGTCGCAGCAGGTCGAGGACTTCTGCCGCACCGGCCGGGTCACGGCCGAGACGCTGACGCGCGGTCGCCGGGGCGCCTTCCTCGTCAACTTCGACGCCACCGTCGACGCCGAGGGCCTGCCCTGGCGCCAGGTTGTCGACGGTCCGCGCTCCCAGGTCCAGGCCTTCGAACTGTGCCGCCGGCTCGAAGGCGGCGGCGGCACGGCGGCCGAGATCGCCGAAGCGGTGGAGCGCAACACGGCGGGCCTGGACGCGCTGCTGGCGCGCGCCGACGGACTGCAGTCCTCGGGCGACGCGATGGCCGCGGCGCACCACCGCGCCAACGTGCTGTTCAACATCATGCGCGGCGGCGTGTTCGTCGACGGCACGCGCCTGGATCGAGACGACCTGCTGAGCTTCCTGTGCCAACGCAACCGCGCCATGGCCGAGGCCTTGCGGCCGCTGGTGCAGTCGTGGCCGTCGGCGGTCGAGCGTGGCACCGCCATCGATGCCGCCCGTGCGGCGGGCGGGCCACAGGCCGAGCGCCTGCTGCAGGCCTATCTGCCGCTGACCTTCAGTCGCCGCCACGGCGACCCCAGCCGGCCGTGGAACCGGTTCTCGATCCGCGTGCGCGACGCCGCGGGCAAGCGCGTCATCGCCTACGAAGGCAACTGGCGCGACATCTTCCAGAACTGGGAGGCACTGGCGACGAGCCAGCCCGAGTACCTGGACTCGATGATCGCGACCTTCCTCGGGGCCATGACCCCCGACGGCTACAACCCCTACCGCATCGGCCGCGACGGCGTCGACTGGGAGACGATCGAGGCCGACGACCCCTGGAGTTACATCGGCTACTGGGGCGATCACCAGGTCGTCTACCTGCTGCGCTTCCTTGAGGCCGCGCAGGCCCGCGACCCGGGCCTGCTGGCGGGCTTCTGGGACCGGGCGCTGTTCGGCTTTGCCGACGTACCCTATCGATTGAAGCCGCACGCCGAGCAGACCGCAGACCCGAAGTCGACCGTGGTCTTCGACGCCGCGGCGCACGAGCGCGCGCACGCGCGCGCCGGCCGGATCGGCAGCGACGGCCTGCTGGTCTGCGACGACGACGGCCAACCGGTGCTGGCCACGCTGGGCGAGAAGCTCGCGATCATCGTGCTGGCCAAGGCCGGCAGCCTGGTGCCGGGTGGCGGGCTGTGGCTGCATACCCAGCGGCCGGAGTGGAACGACGCCAACAACGCGCTGGTGGGCAACGGGCTGTCGGTGGTCACGCTGGCGCACCTGCGGCGGCTGCTGGCGTTCATCGCCGGCCTGCCGTGCGCTGGGCGCCCCTTCGAACTGCCCGCAGCGACGCTCGTCGCCTTGCAGGGCCTGGGCGCACTGGTGCGCTCGACGCCGCTGGACGCGGTGCACCATGGCGCCGCGCGGCGCGCCTTCCTCGACGGTGCCGGCAGCCTGCTCGATGCCTGGCGCGCGAGCGCGTACCGCGGCGCGGCCGGGCGCAATCCGGTGCGTGCGACGGCAGGCCTGCTGAGCGGCCTGGCCCGCGACCTGCTGCCGCTTGTCGACGCCACGCTGCAGTGCGGCCGCCGTGCCGACGGCCTGTTCGACGGCTACAACCTCGTCGACCTCGCAAACGGTCGCGCGGAGGTCGGCCGCCTGTACCCGATGCTCGAGGGCCAGGTCGCACTGCTGTCCAGCGGCTGGCTGTCGCTGACCGATTCGGTGGCGCTGCTCGATGCGCTGTTCGCGAGCCCGCTGTTCGATTCCCGGCGGCGCAGCTTCCTGCTCTACCCCGACCGGCAGCTGCCGGGCTTCCTCGAACGCAATCGCCTCGACGCCGCGGCGCTGGAGCTGCCCGTGGTGAGGCAACTGCTGGCCGCCGGCCGCAGCGACCTGCTGCAGCGGCAGAGCGACGGCACCGTGCGCTTCGCGCCGGCGCTGTCCAACCGCGGCGACCTGCTCGCCGCCGGCGCCGACCTGGGCAGCGCGCTCCAGCCGCTGGCCGAGGCCTACGAGCGGGTGTTGAGGCACCGCGAATTCACCGGGCGCTCGGGCACGATGTTCGGCTACGAAGGCCTGGGTTGCATCTACTGGCACATGGTGGCCAAGCTGCTGCTGGCGGTGCAGGAGCGCGTCTTCGACGCCGCCGACCAGGGCGCCCCCGAACTCCCCGCGCTGATCGCGCACTACCGCCGCGTGCGTGACGGCCTGGGCTACCGCAAGGACGCCGGTGCCTATGGCGCATTCCCCGCCGACCCCTACAGCCACACCGCGGCCGAAGGCGGCGCGCAGCAGCCGGGGATGACCGGCCAGGTGAAGGAAGAAATCCTGACGCGCTGGGGCGAACTGGGCCTGCGCGTGCGCGACGGCCGTGTCCACTTCGACCCGGTGCTGCTCGACGCGGCAGAGCTGCCGCCGGGCGGCGCGTTGACCTTCACCTGGGCGCACGTGCCGTACGCGTACCGGCGCGGCGAAGCGACGCGCGTTCGCGTGCGCACCGACGCGGGCTGGCTCGAATGCCCCGACCGTTCGTTCGACCCGCGCGGCGTGCGCGCGGTCGAGGCCGAGGTGTCCTTCGGCCGATCCTGAGACCCGCGCGCCGCTCGCGCGCGGTCCGTCGGCTGCGGATGGCCGCTTGCCGCTATCGTGCCGACCATGCCTGGAGTCCAGAACCTGCCCGCGGCGGCAACCGAACCGGCGCCCGGCGTCGACCGCCGCGCGCTGGTCGCGATCCTGCTCGGCGTCGCGCTGGCCTCGCTCGACACCGCGATCGCCAACACGGCGCTGCCGGTCATTGCCGCCGACCTGCAGGCCCGTCCGGCCGCGGCGATCTGGGTCATCAACGCCTACCAGCTCACGGTGGTCGCCTGCCTGCTGCCGTTCGCTGCGCTCGGCGACCTGATCGGGCCGCGGCGCATCTACCTCGGCGGGCTGGCGTTCTTCACGCTGTCGTCGCTGGCCTGCGCGCTGGCCGGCTCGCTGCCGGCGCTGACGGCGGCGCGCGCCTTCCAGGGCATCGGCGCCGGCGCGCTGATGAGCGTGAACATCGCGCTGATCCGGATGGTCTATCCGGGGTCGCGGCTGGGCCGCGGCGTCGGGCTGAACGCGCTCGTCGTCGGCGTCTCGTTCGCGGTCGGCCCCTCGGTGGCGTCGCTGCTGCTGGGCATCGCATCCTGGCCCTGGCTGTTCGGCATCAACGTGCCGCTGGGTCTCGTCGCGCTCGCCTTCGCACTGCCGGCGCTGCCGCGCGCGGCGCGCCGCGACCACCGCTTCGACCCGCTGACGGCGGTCCTCACAGCACTCACCTTTGCCACCCTGATCGGCGCGTTGGGTGCCGCGGCGCAGCGTGAACCGCTGCCTTGGGTCCTGCTGTCGCTGGCCGCGGTGGCGGTCTTCGGCACGCTGCTGCTGCGGCGCCAGGCCGGCCACCCGGCGCCGATGCTGCCGGTGGACCTGCTGCGCCGGCCGGTGTTCGCGCTGTCGGTGCTCACCGCCCTGGCTGCCTTCGCGACCCAGGGCCTGGCGTTCGTCGCGCTGCCGTTCTTCTTCGAGGGCGAACTGCGCTTCGACCCGGTCGTCACCGGGCTGCTGATGACGCCCTGGCCGATCGTCGTCGCGCTGGTCGCGCCGGTGGCTGGTCGGCTGTCGGACCGCCACCCGCCGGGCCTGCTCGGTGGCATCGGCCTGGCGATCCTGGGCGCGGGCATGGCGTCGCTGGCCCTGCTGCCGGCCGCGCCGCGGGTGGCCGACATCTGCGTGCGGATGGCGGTCTGCGGCATCGGCTTCGGCTTCTTCCAGTCGCCCAACCTGCGGGCCCTGATGTCCAGCGCCCCGCCCGAGCGCAGCGGCGGCGCCAGCGGCATGGTCGGGATGGCGCGCCTGACCGGTCAGGCCAGCGGTGCGGCGTTGGTGGCGCTGTGCTTCGGCGTGGCCGGTGTGCGCGGCCCGGTCTGGGCGCTCGGCCTCGGGGCCGGCTTCGCCTCGCTGGCTGCGGTGGCGAGCGTGGCCCGGCTGCGCTTCGGGTGAAGGATGTCGCTGCGTCGGCCCGGCGGGCTGCGCTGTGTTCAGATGAAGGTGAACGCCGGTCAGTCGTCCGAGCTCGCGTTCCAGAATGCCTGCAGTACGCCGGGCTCGGCCTCGAGGCGGGCCATCACGCGATCGAGTTCGTCGGCCTCGACCGCCGTGGCGTAGAGCGTGGCCTCGATCTCGGCGTCGTTCGGGCCGAATGGATGCTGGTCGACATCGCGCACCGGGTAGCTCGCGATCTCGAGCAGGTCGACGAGGCGCTCTCGCACCTCGGCCTGGCGCGCGCTCAGGCAGACCACATGGACGGTGTAGGTAGCCTCGCCGACCGCCTCCTCGAGCGGCTGGCGGTTGATGCGGTTGACCACCGGTCGCAGCAACGTGTTGGCCGACAGCACGAACAGCGCCGCCAGCACCGCCTCGCCAAGGAGGCCGGCGCCGGCGCAGCAGCCCACCGCGGCTGAACCCCACAGCGTGGCTGCGGTGTTCAGCCCGGTGATGTTGGCGCCTTCCTTCATGATCGCGCCGGCGCCCAGGAAGCCGATGCCCGAGACGACGTAGGCCATCACCTGCACCGCGCCCTGCGAGCCGCCGTAGACCTGCTGCATGCGCTCGGCCATGTGCACGAACACGGCCGCGCCCACCGCCACCAGCGTGTTGGTGCGCAAGCCGGCGGTGCGCTGGCGCACCTGGCGCTCGAAGCCGATCAGGCCGCCGAGCGCGAACGCGGTGACCAGCGCCACCAGCGTGTCGGCCAGCGACTGCAAAGAGAAGGCGTGGATGAATTGCATGAAGACGTCACTCGGTCATTGCCAGCCGAAACGGCGGACGTACCAGCGCTTCATCAGCGTGGTCAGCACACCGCAGCCCAGCAGGGTCGCCGCCAGGAACGCGAAGTAGGCCGGCGGCAGCGCCTGCAGCTTGAAGTACTCGGCCAGCGGCCCCATCGGCAGGAAGACGCCCAGCGCCATGATCGCCAGCGTCGTCGCCAGCAGCGCCGGGGCCGGCCGGCTCGGCACGAAGGGGATCTTGGGCGTGCGGATCATGTGCACGATCAGCGTCTGCGTCAGCAGCCCGACGACGAACCAGCCCGACTGGAACGGCGTCTGCCGTGCCACCGTGTCGGCGCCGAAGCCCCACCACATCACGGCGAAGGTCGTGATGTCGAAGACCGAGCTGATCGGCCCGAAGAAGACCATGAAGCGGCCGATGTCCGCCGGGTTCCATCTCAGCGGCTTGCGCACGAGCTCCGGGTCGACGTTGTCGAAGGGGATCGCCGTCTGCGAGAAGTCGTAGAGCAGGTTCTGCAGCAGCAGCTGCAGCGGCAGCATCGGCAGGAAGGGCAGGAAGGCGCTGGCCACCGGCACCGAGAAGACGTTGCCGAAGTTCGAGCTCGCCGTCATGCGGATGTACTTGAGCATGTTGCTGAAGGTGTGCCGGCCTTCGACCACCCCATCCTTGAGCACCATCAGGCTCTTCTCGAGCAGGATGATGTCGGCGGCCTCCTTGGCGATGTCCACCGCGCTGTCCACGCTGATCCCGATGTCGGCGGCGCGCCGCCGGCGCGTCGTTGATGCCGTCGCCCATGAAGCCCACCACATGGCCCCGGGCGCGCAGCGCGCGCACCACGCGCTCCTGGTGCAGCGGCGCGAGCTTGGCGAACAGGTCGTGGCTGCGCACCGCCTCGGCCAGCATTTCGTCGCTCATGGTCGCGAGCTGCGGACCGAGCAGTATGGACCCGGCGGCCAGCCCGACCTGGGCACAGACGCGGGCGGTGACGAGCTCGTTGTCGCCGGTCAGCACCTTGACCCGCACGCCGTGCCGAGCCAACGCCTTTAGCGCCGGCGCTGCCGATTCCTTGGGCGGGTCGAGGAAGGCGATGTAGCCGGCCAGCGTCAGCGCGCTCTCGTCGGCCACGCCGTACACGGTCTGGCTGGCGGGCAGCTCCTTCATCGCCACCGCGACCACGCGCAGCCCGTTCTCGTTGAGCTCGCGCGTGACCTGCCGCACGCGCGCCAGCATCGCGGCGTCCAGCGGCATTTCCTGCGGGCTGTCGCCGCCCTCGATCCGCACGCGGGTGCAGACGGCGAGGATCTCCTCGACCGCGCCCTTGCAGATCAGCTCGTGGTGGTGGTCGCGTTCCGAGACCACGACCGACATCCGCCGGCGCACGAAGTCGAACGGCACCTCGTCGATCTTGCGGCAGTCCTGCGCCAGCCTTAGTTCGGTGGCCAGCTCCACATGCTCGAGCACCGCACGGTCGAGCAGGTTCTTCAGCCCGGTCTGGCAGTGGCTGTTGAGGTAGGCGAGCTTGAGCACCTCGTCGCAGCGGTGCCCGAAGGCGTCGGTGTTGCGGTCGAGCGCGATCTTGTCCTGCGTCAGCGTGCCCGTCTTGTCGGTGCAGAGCACGTCCATCGCGCCGAATTTCTGGATCGCGTCCAGCCGCTTGACGATGACCTTGCGGCGCGACATCAGCACCGCGCCCTTGGCCAGCGTCGAGGTCACGATCATCGGCAGCATCTCGGGCGTCAGCCCCACTGCGACCGACAGCGCGAACAGGATCGCCTCGCCCCAGTTGCCCTTGGTGAAGCCGTTGACGAGCAGCACGATGGGCACCGTCACCAGCGCGAAGCGGATCAGCAGCCAGCTCACGCTGTTGACGCCGGCCTGGAACGCGGCGGGCGTGCGGTCGGCGGCCGTGGCATGGGTGGCCAGGATGCCGAAGTAGGTTCGGCTGCCGGTGGTCACGACGAGGGCCGTGGCCGCGCCCGAGACCACGTTGGTGCCCATGAACACGAGGTTCGGCGCCTCCAGCAGGTCGGCGGTGGTGCCGTGTCGGTCGGCGAACTTCTCCACCGGCAGCGATTCGCCGGTCATCGCCGCCTGGGTCACGAACAGGTCCTTGGCGCCCATCAGCCGGCAGTCGGCCGGGATCATGTCACCGGCCGAGAGCACGACGTGGTCGCCCGGCACGAGATCGCGGATCGGCAGCTCGGTCTGGCTCGGCCCCGGGTGCGTGGCGACCTCGGTGGACGCCCCCGCGTGCGCGCCACCGAAGTCGCGCCGGATCACGGTGGCGGTGTTGCTGACCATCGCCTTCAGCCGCGCGGCGGCGCGGTGGGACCGGCCTTCCTGGACGAAGCGGATCAGCGTGCTGAGCGCGACCATCGAACCGATCACGACCGTGGCCTTGAGGTCGTGGGCGACGAAGGAGACCGCGGCCAGCAGCGTGAACAGCAGGTTGAACGGATTCTGGTAGCAATGCCAGAGATGCGGCCACGCCGGCAGCGGCTTCTCGTGCTGCACCTCGTTCGGCCCGACGCGAACCCGCCGCTCGGCTGCCTCGGCTGCGCTCAGGCCGTCGGGGTTCGAGGCCAGGCGCGCCAACGCCACCGGCAGGTCGTCGTTGGCGGCCTGCAGCAACTCCGGCGCGACCGCGTCGTGCGGCGCCACCACCGTGCCGCGCCGGCTCACCGTCTCCAGCAGCGCGGGGCGTCCGAAGAGATGCGTGGTGCGGCGGCGCCGCAGGAAGCCGCCGAAGAAGTCGCGCAGCATCTGGCTGATCGCGTGGGCGACGCGGTTCTCGCTGCGGGCCCCACCCGGCGCCGGCGAACGGCGGTCAGTGTCCAGGGGAGCCCCCTGGCGGCGGCAGCGCCGCGCGCTCGATCACCCGCGGCGGGACCCAGGGGTCGCGCAACGGGGCCTGGACCGCGGCTTCGGCGGCGGCCGGCCGCCGTGTCGCCGGCGGCGTCCCGGCACGGTCGGCCGCGACCGGACGCGCGATCGCAAGCGCCTGCGCCAGCCTGGCCGTGCGCGCCGCGCCGGCGACCGGCGATGCATGCAGGAAGGCTGCCAGGTCGGCTTTCTGTCGCACGCGGGTCGCGTCGTCGAGGTAGCTCATGTGGCCGCCCGGATACAGGCGCGTCTGCACGCGCGGGTCGCCACCCAGCCGCGCGAGGTCGCGCTCGGTGACGTGGAAGGGCGTGGCCAGGTCGTGGTAGCCACCGACCATCAACACCCGCAGGCCTGGGTTCTGTGCCAGCGCGGCGGCGAGGTCGGGCACCGCGTCGGGCAGCGCGCGCCCGGCGTGGGAGAAGTTCCAGGTGTCGATCGCGCTGCTCGTGACGACGTAGGTCGAGCCGGTGTCGTAGTGCAGTGTGTCGTGCAGGGTGCTGGCGATGGCGCTCGCGAACGACGGCGTGATGAACGTGCTCGACGGGTCGCCGTCGGCCGCCAGCGGGCTGCCGACGGCAGCCGTCATGCGGCCGTCGTAGCGGCCGGTGATGCCGCCCGGCAGCAGGGCGATCTGGAACGTTCCGGGAAGCAGGTTGAAGTCCGTCTGCCACGTCGTTGGCGCGAGGCCGGTGTCGGCGGCCAGCAGCGGCGGCAGGTCGGCAGGGTACGGCGTGCCGGCCAGCAGCGCCGTCACCGCGGGCAGGTAGCGGTCGTCGGCGAAGCCGCGCATGGCGGCCATGTAGAGATCGAGATCCGACGGCGCCGGGCTCAGCAGGCCCTGGTAGTCGCCGATCGCCGCGTAGGTGGGTAGGTTGGCGCCGCAGTCGCCGGTGCCGGTGATGCCGCAATTGCTGTTGTAGTCGAGCGCCGGCGACTGCAGCACCAGCCCGTCGAGCATCACGCCCGCACTCTGCAGCAGCCCGGCCAGGATCGCCGTTCGCGGGCCGCCATACGACTCGCCATAGAGGAACTTGGGCGACGCCGCGCGGCCGTCGACCGCCAGCCAGCGCAGGATGAAGTCGCGGAACACCGCGGCGTCGGCGTCCACGCCCCAGAAGCTCTGGTTGGCATAGGGCGCTATCGCTTCCGACAGCCCGGTGCCGACGGCGTTGACGAAGACGAGATCCGTGGTGTCGAGCAGGCTCTCGGCGTTGTCCACCAGCGGGAACGGCGTCGGTGCCGTCGTTGCTGGCACACCGGTGGCCAGCCGCTGCGGGCCGAACGAGCCCAGGTGCAGCCAGACGCTGGCCGAGCCCGGGCCGCCGTTGTAGAGGAAGGTGACCGGCCGCGTCGCCGGGTCGGCGCCGTCGGCGGTGTAGGCGACGTAGAACATCGACGCCTCGGCCGCGCCGCTGGCCGGGTCGCGCGCGATCAGGTGGCCGGCCGTGGCGGTGTAGGCGATCGCGCTGCCGTTCAGCGTCAATGTGTGGCGGGTGACGGCGGCGGCTTCGACCGCGCCGGGCAGCATCGCCGATCCGGCGGCCGAATAGGTCGCCGGGTCGTCGTAGGCCGACTCGCCGGCGCCCTGTGACGGCAGCGGGGCGGTCGTCGGGCCGTCCGCCGTGCCGCCGCCGCAGGCGGCGAGGAGGGCGAAGAGCAGCGCCGGCAGCAGCCGGTGCGCCGCTGCCCGGCCCGATGGCGTCGCGCCGGCCCATGGACGGCGGTTGCGGAAGGGACGGTGCGGCATGCGCCGGAGTGTGCCGCAGCGTGGCCGGCACGGGCCGCGAGCGGACGCCCCGCCTCGGGCGGCGCGATCGCGACTCGCGTCAGCCGCCGCCGACGAAGGTCGCGATGGAGCGTGGCGGCATGGCGGCCGCGGCGCGGCTGGCGCCGATGCGCAGCGCAAACGAGACCGGTTCCTCGGTCGCGTTCATGACCACGGTGGCGGTGCTGCCATCGGGGTTGACGAAGGCGGTGCATTCGAGCGCCTGCCGCGAAGCCGCACACAGCACGCGGCGCGAGCCTGGGTGCACGAAGCGCGAGACGTGGCCGATGTGGAAATACGAGCTCTGGTGGTGCAGCGCGTCGGCCTCGGCGTCGATCAGGATCGGTGCGCTGCAGAAGTTGCCGACATGGTTGGGGCCGCCCTGCATGTCGAGCGCCAGGTTCCAGTCGATCCAGCCCACGGTCCAGCGGTTGAGGTCGTTGATCATCGAGCGCGCGTAGCGCTCGCCCAGCTCCCACGAGCCGTGGTGCGGGCCGCCTTCCTGGCAACCCTCGGTGAACAGCAACTGCTTGTCGGGCCACGCGTCGTGCACCAGCTGCACGTGGTCGAAGTGGTTCTCGCCGTACCAGTGGAAGCCGGTGCCCCAGACGTATTTCGCCGCCTCGGGGTCGCCGTAGATCACGCTCGCGCGCTCGACCATTCCATCGCGGTTGTGGTCCCAGACGACGATGCGCACGTGGCCCAGGCCGGCGGCGGCCAGCGCCGGGCCGAGGTGGTCGCGGACGAAATCGCGCTCCTGCTCGGCGCTGTAGATGCATGAATCCCAGCGCTGGGTCGCCAGCGGCTCGTTCTGTACCGAGACGCCCCAGATCGGCACCCCGTCCTTCGCGTATTCCTCGATGAAGCGCACAAAGCAGCGGGCCCACGCGGCGCGGACCTCGGGCCGCAGGTGGCCGCCGTGGTTCATCTGGTGGTTGCTCTTCATCCATGCCGGCGGACTCCATGGCGATGCGAGCAACTGGATCGGCCGCCCGGCCACCAGCTGCGCGGCCTGGATGAAGGGCAGCAGCGCGGCGCGGTCGCGCTCGATGCTGAAGCTGTGCAGATCGGTGTCGCCGGGCATCTCGACGTGGGCGTAGTTGCCGAGCGAGAAGTCGCAGCTGTTCATGTGCACCCGGCACAGCGTGTAGCCATGGCCGTGCACGGGGTCGAAGCAGTCGCGCAGCAGCGCCTGCTGCTGCGGGCCGCTCAGTCTCAGCCAGGTCACGGCGGCGGCCTCGGTGAAGGCGCCGCCGAAGCCCTCGATCGTCTGGAAGCGGCGCGTCGGATCGACCACCACCGACGGCAGCCCGCTGTCGTCGGGCAGCGGACGCAGTGAGGGCTGTTCGGTCAGCCGGGCGCCGTTGTCGCGGGCGGTGAGGAAGCAGCGGATGGCGGACGTGCTCGGCATCGCGGGGGTGGCGCGATCAGGTGATCACGGTCGGCTGCGTGCGCCCGGTGCGCGCGGCAATGCCGGCGACCTGGTCGGCAGCGACGATCAGGCTGGCCAGCGCCTGTTGCGTCGGCTGGTCGTGGCGCGCGGGGTCGGGCTCGAAGCGCTCGAGATAGACGCGCAGCGTCGCCCCTTCGGTGCCGGTGCCCGAGAGGCGGAAGACGATACGCGAGCCGTCAGCCAGCGCGACACGGATGCCCTGGCCGGTGCTGACCGAGCCGTCGACCGGGTCGGTGTAGGCGAAGTCGTCGGCGGTGGTCACCGTGCTGCCGGCCAGCGGCCGGCCGGGCAGCGTCGGCAGCGATGCGCTCAGGTCGGCCATCAGCCCGCGTGCGGCCTCGCTGTCCACGCCCTCGTAGTCGTGGCGCGAATAGACGTTGCGACCGAAGCGCGCCCAGTGCGCACGCACGATCGCCTCCACCGATTCGCCACGCACGGCCAGGACGTTGAGCCAGAACAGCACCGCCCACAGGCCGTCCTTCTCGCGCACGTGGTCGCTGCCGGTGCCCGCACTCTCCTCGCCGCAGATCGTGATGCGGCCGGCGTCGAGCAGGTTGCCGAAGAACTTCCAGCCGGTGGGCGTCTCGTAGCGGGGGATGCCCAGGGCCTGCGCGACGCGGTCGACCGCGGCGCTGGTCGGCATCGAGCGCGCGACGCCCTTCAGGCCCGCCGCGTAGCCCGGCACCAGGTGCGCGTTGGCGACCAGCACCGCCAGGCTGTCGCTGGGCGTGACGATGAAGCGTCGGCCGACGATCATGTTGCGGTCGCCGTCGCCGTCGCTGGCGGCGCCGAAGTCGGGCGCGTCGGGCGCGAACATCGCGCTCACCAGTTCCGCGGCGTAGGTCGGGTTCGGGTCGGGGTGGCCGCCGCCGAAGTCGGGCAGCGGCGTCGCGTTGACCACGCTGCCCGCGGGTGCGCCGAGCCGCTCGCCGAAGATCGCCTTCGCGTAGGGCCCGGTGACGGCGTGCATGGCGTCGAAGCGCATGCGCCAGCCGGGGCGTGCGAGCAGCGCGCGGATGGCGCCGAAATCGAACAGCCGCTGCAGCAGCGCCGCGTGCTCCGTCACCGGGTCGATGATCTCGACCACGGCGCCGCCGACCGGCTGCACGCCGAGCCGGGCGAGGTCGATGTCGGCGGTATCCAGCGTCCGGTAGCGCTCGATCCGTTGCGTGCACAGGTAGATCGCCTCGGTGAGCTTCTCGGGCGCCGGGCCGCCGTTGCCGGCGTTGTACTTGATGCCGAAATCGCCCTCGGGCCCGCCCGGGTTGTGGCTGGCCGACAGGATGATGCCGCCAAAGGCGCCGCGGCCGCGGATCACCGCACTGGCCGCCGGCGTGGACAGGATGCCGTGCTGCCCGACCAGCACGCGCGCGAAGCCGTTGGCCACCGCCATGCGCGCGATGGTCTGGATCGCGCGGTCGTTGAAGTAGCGGCCGTCGCCGCCGAGCACCAGCGTCTGACCCGCGACGCCTTCGAGGGCGTCGAAGATGGCCTGGACGAAGTTCTCCAGGTAGCCCGGTTGCTGGAAGACGGCGACCTTCTTGCGCAGGCCGGACGTGCCGGGGCGCTGGCCGGCGATGGGCTGGGTGGCGACGGTGAGCTGGGTCATGGGCGAGGCTCGGCGGGTGGTGGCAGTCGGTTGCAGGGAAGGGCGGCGCGCAGCCGTGCGACCGTTCAGCCCTGCAGCCGCGCCAGCATCTCCGCGGTCACCAGCGTGACGCCGCTGTCGGTGCGGAAGAAGCGCTGGGCGTCGGCCCGCGCATCTTCGCCGATCACCAGGCCGTCCGGGAGCCGGCAGCCGCGGTCCACCACCGCGCGCTTCAGACGCACGTGGCGGCCGACCTGCACCTCGGGCAGCAGCACCGACCATTCGACATCGGCGTGCGAGTGCACGCGCACGCCCGAGAACAGCACCGAACGCAGGACGTGGCCCGAGACGATGCAGCCGCCGGAGACCAGCGACTCGATCGCCATGCCGCGCCGGTCGGGCTCGTTGTGGACGAACTTGGCCGGCGCCAGCTGCGGCTGGTAGGTCCAGATCGGCCAGTGTGTGTCGTACAGGTTGAGCTGCGGCTCGGTGGCCGTGAGGTCGATGTTGGCCTCCCAGTACGAGTCGATGGTGCCGACGTCGCGCCAGTAGGCCGTCTCGCCCGGCTTCGTGCCGACGCAGCTCAGCTCGAACGGGTGGGCCGCGGCGCAGCCGTTGTGCACCGCGCGCGGGATGATGTCCTTGCCGAAGTCGTGGCTCGACGCCGCGTCGGCCATGTCGCGTGCCAGCTCGGCGTAAAGGTACCCGGCATTGAAGATGTAGATGCCCATGCTGGCCAGCGCGAGGTCGGGCCTGCCGGGCACGCCGGGCGGCTCGGGCGGCTTCTCGACGAAATCGGTGACGTGGTAGTTCTCGTCCACCGCGAGGACGCCGAAGGCGCGCGCATCCTCACGCGGCACCTCGATGCACGCCACCGTGCACTCGTGCCCCTTGGCCACGTGATCGGCCAGCATCAGCGCGTAGTTCATCTTGTAGATGTGGTCGCCGCCGAGGACCACCACGTAGTCGGCGTGGTAGCCGTCGAGGATGTCCTGGTTCTGCGAGACGGCGTCGGCGGTGCCGCGGTACCAGGTCTCCTCGTCCATCCGCTGCTGCGCCGGCAGCAGGTCGACGAACTCGTTCATCTCGCTCTTCAGGAACGCCCAGCCGCGCTGCAGGTGGCGCAGCAGGCTGTGGCTCTTGTACTGCGTGATCACGCCGATGCGCCGGATGCCCGAGTTCAGGCAGTTCGACAGTGTGAAGTCGATGATGCGGAACTTGCCGCCGAAGTACACCGCCGGCTTGGCGCGCCGGTCGGTGAGGTGGTGCAGACGGCTGCCGCGACCACCGGCGAGCACCAGCGCGATGGCGCGCTTGGGCAGGTCGAGCTGCTGTGCGAGATCCTGGCTCATGGCGACTCCGTCAGAGGGGCGGCTTGCGGCCCGCGGGCCGCGCTTGCTTCGACCAGTCGATGTCGTCGGCGTAGAAGCTTGTCATGTCGCCGTAGCCCGGCGAGCCGCTGGTCTTGCCGGTCGATGCGTAGAGGTCGGCGATCGTGAACGGCTGCGCGACAGTGGTCATGTCCAGCTTGACCGTTGCCGGCTGCCCGCAGGCGGGTGTGGCCAACGCGATGGTCGCGCTGATCGGGATCGACATGGCGTGCCAGTGGCCGTCTTCGACGTAGCCATACTGCAATGTCGACCGATCGATCACGATGTGGGCGTACACCGCGGTGTGGGCGGTGGTCGCGCAGGTCAGGAACCCGGCCGGGATAGTGCCCGGGCCGGTGGACTTGACGCTCGAGCGCGTCGCCGATGCCAGCCAGGGACGTCCGGAGCTGGGCCTCGAGGTCCGGATGGCTGGCCTGGAGATCCTCAAGCACTCGATTGGCAACCATGTTGTAGCGCTCGAAGATGTGGATCAGCCCGGGGCCACGCCGCGCGAGCAAGTTCAGATCCTTCGATCGCCGTTGTCGCCAGCGCAGGCAAGGGCGAGTTCGTGGCCCTGCCTGCAAATGACTACCCTGGCCATTCGATGTTCGGCCCATCTTCAGCCGCAGTGCACTGGCTTGGCATGCAGCCGTCGAATGCTTCGGAAACAAGCGTGGCCATGCACTGCTCACCCCCCCCCCCGACTTGCACGGGGCTGACCGCTCGCGCACGAGGCTTCAGGGCCGCAGGTAGTGGACGTAGTCCACCAGCATGGTCTGATCGTAATTGAGGGGTATCTGGCTGTTGTCACCATTGGGTGCGCCAAGGTTGCCGCCTACCGCCAGGTTCAGCAGTACGTAATAGGTCTTCTGGGCGTCGTAAGGCCAGCTGGCCGCAGGATCCGGCGCGGGTGAATTCGGATCGACGGGCGTGCATGTCAGGTTCGACTTCGTGCAGGTCGAGATGACGTTGTCATCGATCGCGAACTGGATCTGGCTGGCGGTCCAGGCCAACTGATACAGGTGGAAATTGCCGCATACCGGACTCGCGAGCGTGGACTTGACGTACTGGTAGGTGTCTACAGGGCCCGAGGCGCCGGACTTGGGCAGATGCAAGGTGCTCTGCGTCAGGGCCGTCTGCCCCGCGAAATATCTGCCAATCCATTCCATGATGTCGATTTCACCGCCCACGGGCCATGATGGGTTGGTGTTCGCCACTGGGGGAAACGTCTGCCCCGGAGAAACGCCAGGCAGCAGCCAGATCGCCGGCCACGAGCCGGTGGTGCAGGGAAGATCGGCCCTCACCTCAAGAAAACCGGGTTGACTGAGGTCGACGCCGTTGAGCGAGGTCAGTCGAGCCGAGGTGATCTTGCCGCTCCATGCGTTGCCCGTGGAGGTATCCCACTTGGCGTGGATCTGGAGATTTCCCGTGCCCGAAACCGTTGCGCTCGACGGCAGGTAATACTCGAATTCGTTATTGCCCCAGCCGGGATTTCCATACTCGGCACCATTGCCGGTGAGTCCCGCCCATTTCGTTCCATCCAGCGTGGTCCCGGTGAAGTCGTCCTGCCAGACCACCGTCTTGTATTGACTGGCAAGCGACGAAGTAGGCGGAGTCGGACCGGGAACCACTCCGCCACCACCGCAGGCGATGAGGAAGCTTGTCAAGATGGGTGCAACGACCGCCAACCGGGCGGCGGAGATCGTGCTGAACCGCGTGCCGAATGTTGCTGAATTCATATGGTGTGCCTCAGAACGAATAGGTCGCGCCGACGGTGACACCCACGCTGCTCTTGCTCACGCGAGAGTCCGGCCCGTAGGTGTTGTTGCTCGGCATCGACAGTGGCGCCAGCGTGCAGCTGCCCGCGGGACGCTGTGCCGGCGCCACGCTGCAACCGTAGGACTGCGGCGACAGCCCGTAGATGTAGGCGTTCCACGAGCCGTAGAGCAGCAATCCGTTTTGCAGGTCGTAGGCGCCGCCGAGCGTGAGCTTGGTCAGCGAGTTGCTCTGCCCGCGTTCGACCGGGTTGTCGGTCTTGGCCGTGCCAAGGTGGGTCACGCTGGTGTTGGCGCTCCAGCGGCCGATGACGTAGCGCGCGCCGAGCGTGAAGTCCACCGACGTCGCCGGGTAGCCCGGGTTCTGCGCTCCGCCAACGGTCCCGGCGCCCCAGTTGGTGTTGAACATGTTGTTCCACAGGCAGTTGTTGTTGACGTAGTCGATGCACACGGCGTAGGTGCCGCTCCAGCGGTTGCGGCGCAGGCCGCCGGCCAGTTCGAGTTTCGGGGTGAGCTGGTAGCGGGCCATCGCCAGCGCCACGCTCTGGCCCGAATCGCCGAGCTTGCTGTCGAACTGCGGGTCGTAGTAGAGCGCCGTGAACGGCGCGTGGCCCCAGCTGCTGGGGTTGCCGTTGCGAGTGTCCTGGTACATCGCGTCGAACTTGAGCGGGCCGCGGTAGTAACGCGACCAAAGCTCGAGGAAATGTGGCTTGTGGGTCTTGAAGTTCGTGTTGCCTTCGTCGTACGTGGCCTCCAGCACCAGGTCGCCGTCGTAGACGTCGAGCGTGCGCGCGGTGTAGCGGATGGCGTGGGTGTTCAGGCCGTAGCCGGCGCCAGTCGACGACCAGGTGTCGCTCTGGCCGAAGTCGCTGGCGAAGGGGTAGTCGGCGAAGGCCCAGGCGCGCGTCGGGAACGCGCCGACGGTCAGCGTGCCGTAGTCCTCGTGGCTGATCGAGACGTTCTTCTCGTACCAGAAGCCGGGCAGGTCGACGCTGCCGTTGCGCCAGCGCTGGCTGAGCAACCCCTTGACCTTCCAGCCGCGCGGCAGATCGAAGTGGGCGCCGATGTAGGGCTGGGCCAGCACGGTGCTGAAGCCGCCGATGCCGTAAGGCGCACCGGGGATGACTTCGTCGGCCCAGAAGCGCTGCCGCTCCTCGTTCGGGAACAGCTGGCAGTTCTCGCAGATGTTGGTGTAGCGGTCGCCTTCGACCTTGAAGAAGCCGTTCAGCGTGAAGGGGCCGTAGTCGAAGGCGTGGCTCGCGCCGGCCGCCAGCAGTCCGGCGAGCAGCACTCCGGCGACGCGCAGCAGCCGCATCGGACTGCGGCAATCGGTCTGCCCCGGGGCGGCGGCGAGGGTGTCGAGAGGCGATCGTGGATGCTGCATGGAAGAGCTCGCGGTGGCATGCTGAAAGCGCTTTCACAGGATAGGGACGCGATCCCTCACGGTCAATCCTGGGCGACATGGTGTTTTCCCGCGTGGCGAAGCGCAGACGCCCGGCCCGACGGCCCGTCTCCGCGCGAGGGCTTCGAGCCTTTCGCAAGATGCCGGACGGCAGGCACCGGGCTGTCGCCGCCGCCTACGCGGTCCGGCACCCGGGTAAACCTCCGGATTGATGTTTGAAAGCGCTTTCAGTACGCTGGGCAGGCTCGAGTTCGGGCGCGAAGGAACCGCATGAAGCCTCTGTATCGCTATGGCCTGGCCGTGCTGGTCGGCTTCGGCTGTGTCGTCGGCGCGGGTGCGCAGCCGGTCAAGCTCGGTGCTGCCACCTACTTTCTCGCCCCCAAGGGCGGCGACCCCAGGATGCCGCCGGCACCGCAGCGCACCGACGCGATGCTCGCTCGCGCGGCACCGACCAGCCAGTGGTATTCGAAGCTCGTGTTCGATCCCAAGCCCGAGGTGATCTACGCCCAGCCGCTGAGCTTCAAGGCCACACCCGCCGGCTTCGAGATCGCGTACCCGGGCAAGCAGGTCGTGCCCACCTTCCGCCACGACGTGGAGATCTACTACACGCCGAAGGCGCCCATCGTCGTCTCGCCGGTCGCCTTCGAGCCCGGGCCGGGCAAGCTCGCCGGCGCCGGCGACTGGTCGGTCGACGTCTCCATGGCGCGCGATGCCGACGACTTCCGCGCCACCTTCGCGCACGGCAGTCCCTTCGCCTACCTGCGGGTGTCCCGCGGCGATCTGCGACTGCGGCTGCCGGCCGCAGGCGAGCGCTTCGCCGCCGACGGCGACGCCCGCATGCTGGCGCTGCACGTCCAGGGCAAGGACTACGCGCTGTTCGGGCCGACCGGCGTGCGCTGGGAGCAGGTCTCGCCCACCGAGTGGCTGGCGCACCTGCCCGCCGGCAAGGGCTACGTCTCGCTGGCCGCCCTGCCGGACGCCAAGCCGGAAACGCTGGCGCTGTTCACCGGCCACGCGTGGGCCTTCATCGAAGGCACCCGGGTGGACTGGCACTACGACCCGGCCACGAGCCAGGTCGAGACGACGTTCAGCGCGACGACCCAGGCGATGGAGGGTCCGGACACCGGCCCGCTGCTGGGCCTGTATCCGCACCAGTGGTTCGACAACGCCTCGGTGCAGGGCAAGCTGGGGCCGGCCTACGACACTGTGCGCGGCCCGATCAAGCTGCTGGCCGCCTCGTCGTTCAAGACGCGCTATGCGTACAACGGCTTCGTCCCGTACTGGCCCGGCATCACCGCCTCGCCCCGGCTCGACCAGCTCAAGGACCTGATGAAGGGTGAATTCCGCCAGGCCAACCGCATGATGCGCCAGGGCGGCGAGAGCGGTTACTGGATCGGCAAGGGCATGCAGCGCGTCGCGACCATGATGGACATTGCCGACCAGCAGGGCGACGCCAGCGCGCGCGACGAGATGCTGAACAAGCTGAAGGAGCGCATGGAGGAGTGGTTCTCGGGCGACAGCAGCCGCACCTACTTCGTGTACGACAAGTCGCTCGGTGCCGTCGCCGCGTACCCGAGCGAGTTCTTCAGCGTCGAGCAGATCAACGACCACCACTTCTGGTACGGCTACTGGATCCGCACCGCGGCCGAGATCGCGCTGCGCGACCCGGCCTGGGCCGCCAAGGACAAGTGGGGCGGCATGGTCGACCTTCTCGTCGCCGACATCGCCACGCCCGAGCGCGGCAGCGCCGCGTTCCCGTTCCTGCGCAACTTCGACCCCTACGAGGGCCACTCCTGGGCCACGGGTATCGGCGGCGTCGGCGAGTACGGTGCCCTGGGCAACAACCAGGAGTCCTCGTCCGAGGCCGTCAACGCGTGGGCGGCGCTGATCCTGTGGGCCGAGGTCACCGGCAACCAGGCCCTGCGCGACCTCGGCGTCTACATGTACACGACCGAGATCCAGGGCGTGCAGAACTACGTCTTCGACATCCACCACGTCGTGCTGGCGCCCGAGTACAAGAACATCGAGGTCGCCCAAGTCTTCGGCGGCGCCTACAAGCACAACACCTGGTGGACCGACGAGCCGCGCCAGATCAAGGGCATCAACCTGCTGCCGGTCACGACCGCGTCGACCTACCTGGGTCGCGACCCGGCCTACGTCAAGCGCAACATGGACGCGCTGAAGGCCGAGATGGAGACCTACGCGAAGTACGGCACCAAGCCCAAGTACCCGCCGCCGGACGACGTCTGGCAGGACATCTTCGCCCAGTACATGGCGCTGGCCGACCCCGACGCCGGGCTGGCGATGTGGGATCGCTGGGGTGCGGTCGAGACCGGCGACAGCCGCACCCACACGCTGCAGTGGCTGCTGAGCCTGCAGGCGATGGGCACGCCGGACTTCGGAGTGACGGCCGACACGCCGCTGTTCAGCGTGTTCCGGCGCGCCGACGGCCACCGCACCCACCTGGCCTTCGATGCCGGAACCGCGCCGATCACCGTCCACTTCAGCGACGGCAAGACCCTGCAGCTGGCGCCGAAGCAACTGGGCCGGATCGACTGACGCGACACCCGGGCAGCGGGAGACGGGGGATTGGCGAGGCTCTTGCAAGCGCTCGCGAGCCGGCCTCAGGGAAAGCGATAAGTCGCTTCTCATTGCCTTCACGACGGTTGCCGTTTATTGTTTGAAAGCGCTTTCACATTCAGCCCGAAAGCCGTTCGGCGCAACGACCGTGCGGCACATCGGGCCCTTCGCCGGCCCGCGTCCACACGATGACGGGCTTTGCGTCGATCCACCGATGACCCCGAGACCGAGACAGGACCAATCGACATGAGCAAGTTATCGATGCAAGCCCGACTCGCGCTGTCCGCCCTGGCGAGCTGCGTGATCCTGAGCGGCTGCGGTGGCGGCGACGCCAGCCCGCCGGCTTCCGCGCTGACTGCGCAGACCATCACCTTCGCCGGGCCGGGCAATCAGTCGCTGGGAACGACGCCGCCGCCGCTTGTCGCCACCGCGACCTCGGGCCTGCCGGTGACGATCACGTCGACGACGGCACCGGTGTGCACCGTCAGCGGCACCACGCTGACCCTCGTGTCTGCCGGCACCTGCACGCTCGACGCCAGCCAGGCCGGCAACGCCAGCACTGCGGCGGCCAAGGACGTCGTCGTCAGCTTCACCGTCGCCGTGGCGCTGCCGTCGCAGACGATCAACTTCACCTCGCCGGGCAACCAGGTCTTAGGCACGACGCCACCGCCGCTGTCGGCCACGGCCTCGTCGGGCCTGCCGGTGACGATCACTTCGAAGACGCCCGGCGTGTGCACGGTCAGCGGCACGACGCTGACCCTTGTCGGAGGCGGCACCTGCACCCTCGCCGCCGACCAGGCCGGCAACGCCAACTACGCGCCGGCGGTGGAACAGACGGTCGCCTTCACGGTCTCGGGCGGCACCATATCGACGCTCACCTTCTCCTCGGGTTTCGCGGCGAACAACCTGACCGTGGAGGGCGGGGCGTTCGGCGGCTACAGCGGCAGCAACCTCGACAACTACGGTTGCGGTGGCGCACCTTCGGCCACCTCATGCGGCAGCGGCGGCAGCTTCGTGCCCACCGTCACCGCGCCTAACAGCGGCTTCTACTACTACTACCAGACGAACACGCCGGCCAGCGGCGAGTACGTGGGCGTGTACCTGCAGGCGCCGGGTCTGACGACAGGCATCAGCGCCACGGGCAACACGCCCGGGATCCAGTTGACGGGCCAGACGACGATGAGCTTCAACTTCGGCGAGAACCCGGAGTGGTTCGCCAGTGCGACGAAGAATTTCGGCGTGATCCTGACGCTGGGCAAGCTCTACACCGTCGGCGGAAATGCCTGCAACATCAAGTTGCTGAAGGTTGTCACACCCACGGCGGCGGCGAACAGCAACTACACGTTGAACCTGAACTCCTTCGCGGTGACTCAGAACTGCGGTGTGGCGGGTCTGACGGCGACTCAGGCGCTGGCGGCTTCGCCGATCTCGCAGATCGACTTCCAGGGTGACGGGGGCCCTCCGGCGCTGTCGGACGGTACGCTGACCACCGGGGCCAACCTGAGCGTGGCCAACACCGCCTCGCCGCCGGTCTACCCGACCACCCTGGTAGTCAACGGACCGATCACCTTCCAGGGCAGCACGAGTCTGCAATCACAGACGATCAGTTTCACCTCTCCCGGCAACCAGACCCTTGGCACGGCGCCTCTGGCGCTGACGCCGACCGCCTCGTCGGGGCTTGCGGTGACGATCAGCTCGACCACGCCGTCGGTCTGCACCGTTACGGGGTCGACCGTGACGCTCGTGGCTGCCGGCGCCTGCAGCCTGACGGCCAGCCAGGCGGGAAATGCCACATACGCCGCGGCGACGCCGGTGACGGTCTCATTCACGGTGTCCTCCGGCTCGTCGGCGCTCACCTTCTCCTCGGGTTTCGCGGCGAACAACCTGACCGTGGAGGGCGGGGCGTTCGGCGGCTACAGCGGCAGCAACCTCGACAACTACGGTTGCGGTGGCGCACCTTCGGCCACCTCATGCGGCAGCGGCGGCAGCTTCGTGCCCACCGTCACCGCGCCTAACAGCGGCTTCTACTACTACTACCAGACGAACACGCCGGCCAGCGGCGAGTACGTGGGCGTGTACCTGCAGGCGCCGGGTCTGACGACAGGCATCAGCGCCACGGGCAACACGCCCGGGATCCAGTTGACGGGCCAGACGACGATGAGCTTCAACTTCGGCGAGAACCCGGAGTGGTTCGCCAGTGCGACGAAGAATTTCGGCGTGATCCTGACGCTGGGCAAGCTCTACACCGTCGGCGGAAATGCCTGCAACATCAAGTTGCTGAAGGTTGTCACACCCACGGCGGCGGCGAACAGCAACTACACGTTGAACCTGAACTCCTTCGCGGTGACTCAGAACTGCGGTGTGGCGGGTCTGACGGCGACTCAGGCGCTGGCGGCTTCGCCGATCTCGCAGATCGACTTCCAGGGTGACGGGGGCCCTCCGGCGCTGTCGGACGGTACGCTGAGCACCGGGGCCAACCTGAGCGTGGCCAACACCGCCTCGCCGCCGGTCTATCCGACCACCCTGGTAGTCAACGGACCCATCAGCTTCCAGTAATCCCTGCATCCACGCCGCAATGCGGCGGGGAAGGGAGAACGGGGCGCTTCGGCGCCCCGTCCTCGTTGCCGCCGTCGTCCGACGGCGTCGCACCGCAGGTCGGTCGGATTGGCCTTCGCGTGGCGTTGATGGGCGCGTGTACCTGCCAAGACGAGACCCGCCGGTTGAGATCCGTCGCACCGACACCGGTCGACCTGCGGACGGAGCGGTCGTCCCCATGGCCATCCGCAGCGCGCAAAGTCCTCATATCGCCTGACCGCCGGAGGGGCGACGGACCTCGGCGCGACCCTCGCGCGCCGAAGGCGCAGCCGCGTAAACCCCAAGTTGTGTGAAAGCGCTTTCAAAGTCAGACTGCACGCAGGGCTCAATCAGGCATGCCCTGCCAAGACCGGTGCCGCAAGACCAAGGCACAGGTTGACTTGGCACCCCAACTCCGGGGCCGTCCCTCCAGTGCGGCCTTCCGTCTGATATCCGGCACCGAGCCCGCGACGGCCGACTGCCCTCTTTCCCAGCGACCACAGCGCCCGCGCGCCCCGCCAGGGCTGCGGCCAATTACGCGCATGCCTGCGCGGTCCGAAACCTGGCCCTCACAAGGAAGCCCGCGATGAGACTCCTCACGTCCCCGTTCCCCGTCGTGCTGCCGGCCTGCCTGCTGGCTGCCGGCGTCATCTTGTCTGCCTGCGGCGGTGGCTCGAGCACGCCGGCTGCGACGGCGCAGACCATCACCTTCAACTCACCCGGCAACCAGACTTTCGCAGCGTCGCCCCCCGCGCTCTCGGCCAGCGCCTCGTCGGCGCTCGCGGTGACGATTACCTCCCAGACAACGGCAGTCTGCACGGTCAGCGGCACAACACTGACGCTTGTGGCCGCCGGCACCTGCACGCTGGCGGCCGACCAGGCCGGCAACGCGAGTTTCGCCGCAGCGCCGGAGCAGACGGTGACGTTCACCGTGGCCAAGGGCCAGCAAGGCGTCACTTTCACGTCGCCGGGCAACCAGACGCTCGGCGCGGCCGCGCCCGCCCTGGTCGCGACCTCGTCATCCGGGCTGCCCGTGGCGATCACGTCGCAGACTGCTGCGGTTTGCACCGCGAGCGGGACCGCGCTGACCCTGGTCGCTGCCGGCACCTGCACCCTCGCAGCCGACCAGGCCGGCAACGACAACTACGCTGCCGCGCCCGAGCAGACAGCGTCGTTCACGGTGTCTTCATGCGTGGCCGGCACACCCGCTGCGGGCGACCTGGTCAGCTTCAACGACCCGACGAAGACTTACACGGTGGCCGCTTTCAATGGCGACACCGGCGCAGTCGTCGCCGACCCGACGAACGGATGCAACACGGTCGGGACGGTCACGCGCACGCCGGCATCGCAGTACGACGGCGCAACCTTCGGCACGTTGGCGCCGGCGACGAGCCCGACGATCCCGGCCATTCCCTTCACCGCGGCCACCAACACGCTGACGCTGCGCGTCTATGTGCCTGCGGCGCCGACACTGGTACATCTGAAGATCGAGAACGCCGCCAACGGTGCGATCAACTACGAGACCGAGGTCAATGCCACCCAGGCCAACAGCTGGCAGACGCTGACCTTCCCGCTCAACGCGCCGCTCGTCGGCGGGCTGCCGGGCCAGGCGTTCAATCTCGCCAACACCTACAACCGTGTCTCGGTGTTCTTCGGCTTCGGCAGCGTCCAGGGAGCCAGCCCCGCGACGTTCTACTTCGACGACCTGACGCTGAACAACGGCTCGGCCGGCCCCGCCCAGACAATCACGTTCACGTCCCCGGGCAACCAGACGCTGGGCACCAAACCGGCCCCGCTGGTGGCCACCGCGTCTTCGGGTCTGCCGGTGACGATCACGTCGCAGACGAGCGGCGTCTGCACAGTCAGCGGCACGACACTGACCCTCGTCGCAGCCGGCACTTGCACGCTGGCGGCCGACCAGGCAGGCAACGCCATCTACACGGCGGCACCCGAGAAGACGATCTCGTTCAGCGTGGCGACCGCTGCTGCACCGAGCGATCTGGTCAGCTTCGATGACCCGACCCAGACCTACACGGTCGCAGCATTCAACGGCGACACCGGCTCGGTGGCGACGGACCCGACCGGCGGCAGCAATCATGTCGGTCTGGTCACGCGCACGCCGGCATCGCAGTACGACGGCGCAACCTTCGGCACGTTGGCGCCGGCGACGAGCCCGACGATCCCGGCCATTCCCTTCACCGCGGCCACCAACACGCTGACGCTGCGCGTCTATGTGCCTGCGGCGCCGACACTGGTACATCTGAAGATCGAGAACGCCGCCAACGGTGCGATCAACTACGAGACCGAGGTCAATGCCACCCAGGCCAACAGCTGGCAGACGCTGACCTTCCCGCTCAACGCGCCGCTCGTCGGCGGGCTGCCGGGCCAGGCGTTCAATCTCGTCAACACCTACAACCGTGTCTCGGTGTTCTTCGGCTTCGGCAGCGTCCAGGGGGCGAGCGCCGCCACGTTCTACTTCGACGACCTGACCCTGGTCCCCTGAGTGCGGCAAATCCAGATCCGCGTGCGCGACTCTGGACGCTATGAAGGCCCGGTGAGGCTGGCGCCGGGCTGAACCACCCCGCCGCGTGACCGCGAGCCAGGCGGTCACCCGCGCCGGCGTCCAGCACGCCGGCGGCGGTCGCCCGCGTGCGGTGCGACACTTCGCGCAGTGCCCCGTGCTGTCGCGAAAGGTCTGCTTGCCGATGGTTCCCCTGCGCCACGTGCCCCGTGGCCGCTCCCGTCCGGGTCGTGCACGGCCTTGAACCCGCGCACCGTCACCGTCCTCGCGCTGGGCAGCGCCCAGACGCTGGCCTGGGCTTCCTCGTACTACCTGCCGGCGATCCTGGCGCGGCCGATCGCGCGCGAACTCGGCTTTGCCGCGCCGACCCTGTTCGCGGTGTTCTCTGTGGCGCTGCTGGTCTCGGCCCTGGTCGGGCCGCTGGCCGGGCAACTCATCGACCGCCACGGCGGGCGCCGGGTGCTGATGGGCTCGAACGTCCTGTTCGGCGCCGGCCTGCTGGCCCTGGCGCTGGCGCAAGGGTTGACCTGGGTCGTCGTCGCCTGGCTGGTGCTCGGCCTGGCGATGGGCGCGGGCCTCTACGACGCGGCTTTCGCAGCGCTCGTGCGCCTGTACGGCCGCGATTCGCGTCAGGCCATCACCGGCATCACCCTGATTGCCGGCTTCGCCAGCACGGTCGGCTGGCCCCTGACGACCCTGATGCTCGAGCACCTGGGCTGGCGCGGCGCCTGCCTGGCCTGGGCCGGCCTGCAGGCGGTGCTGGCGCTGCCATTGAACGCAGGGCTGCCGAAGACCGCAGTTGCCGGCACCCACGCGCAAGCACCGCCCGCCGCTGGGCCGCCGCTGGCCGACCCGCCGCCGCCACCACGCGGCACCGCTGCCTTGCTCGCTCTGCTGCTGGCGCTGCTGAGCTTCGTGAGCACCGCGATGGCCGCCCACCTGCCGGCGCTGCTGCAGGCCGGCGGCGCGACCTTGGCGGCGGCGGTGCTCGCGGGCTCGTTGATCGGGCCGGCGCAGGTGGCCGCGCGGCTGCTCGAGTTCGGTGTCCTGCGCCGCCTGTCGCCACTGATCTCGGCCCGGGTGGCGAGCCTGACCCATCCCGTCGGCGCTGCGGTCCTGCTGCTGGCCGGCGGGACGGGGGCGTTGCCGTTCGCCGTGCTGCACGGGGCGGGCAACGGGCTGTTGACGATCGTCCGCGGGACGCTGCCGCTGGCCTTGTTCGGCGCCACCGGCTATGGTGCCCGCCAGGGCTGGCTGACGCTGCCGGCGCGGCTGCTCGGCAGTCTGGCGCCCTGGCTGTTCGGCCTTGCGCTGGCGCGCTGGGGCGTCCGCGCGGCATGGCTGTCCGGCGGGATGTGCGTCGGCGCCTTCGGCTGTCTGCTGCTGTTGCACGCACCGCGCGACTGAGGCGATCGCGATGTCACTGTCCAATCTCATTGAGATCCACGGCTACTGGGTGCTGGCCCTGGGCTGTCTGCTCGAAGGCGAGACCGTGCTGCTGCTGGCGGGTTACGCGGTGCACCGCGGACTGCTGCAGCCGTGGGCGGTGCTGGCCGTGGCGGCCGGCGCGGGGTTCGCGGGCGACGAATTCTTCTTCTGGCTCGGCCGACGCCACGGCACCGCGCTGCTGGCCCGCTGGCCGATCGTCGCGAATCAGGCGGCGCGGGTGCAGCGCTTGCTGTTGCGCTTCCACGAGGCGGTGATCGTCCTCGTGCGCTTCGCCTACGGCCTGCGCATCGCCGGACCGGTGATCATCGGCACGACGGCGGTGCCTGCCGGGCGTTTCGCGCTCTTCAACGCCGTCGGTGCCGTGCTCTGGGCGTGCAGCATCGGTGCCGCCGGCTGGTGGTTCGGGCAGGCGACCGAGACGCTGCTCGGCGACGTCCACGGCGCCGAGGCCTGGGGCCTGCTGGCACTCGCCTCGCTGAGCGGGCTGGCCTGGCTGATCAGCCGCTGGCGCCAGCGTTGAGCGACGGCCGCATCGGGACTTGTGCGCAGTCGCTGCGTGCACGCCGACGGCGCGGGCTCGCCCGTAGTGCTATGGTCCGGCTTGCCCGCCCGAAGGAGTGAACCGCTTGACATTGCCTCCCCGAACCAAGCCAGGCCTGCCCCGCGAGGCCTTGACGGAGGCCCTGCTGGCCACCGTCAACCTGATCCGCAGCCGGCGCTGCGCCGAGATCGCCGAGGGTTACATCGAGGGCTATGTGGCGCTGAACTGGATCGAGTGGAACGGCGGCAGCCTGCGCCTGACGGTGACCGGCGACAACGTCCGCAAGCAGCTCGTTGCGGGCCTGACGCGCGACAGCTTCGACGCCGTCCGCTGAGGTCCCGCGCCCGCGGGCCCGGCCCGCGGCGGGCCGCGAATGCGCCCTGGTCATCGTCATGGCGCGGAGCCGCAGGGCACGAATTGCGCCGCCGTCGGCATGCTTTTGCGTTGCTAGGCGCAAGGCCCGGCCCGGGACAATCGCCTCCGATCATGGAAGCATTGCGCCTGGATGCCGTGGCCGCCCGGGTGGTGGCCTGGCACAACCGCCACCCACTGGCGCGCCGCATCGCCGCCTCACAGGTGCAGTCGGCGGGCTACGTGGCGCTGCCTTTCACGTCCGCCGACGGGGGCGCGACCGCGCCCGCCGAGGCGGCACCGCCGCCGGCGGACTTGCGCGCCGATTTCGACGAGGACTTCATTGCGCCGCTGAAACCGGCACGGGTTGCGCGCTGGGCCTTTCGCCACGGCCGCTGCCTGCCGCAGCCGCCGACCGACGCCCCGCTGCGCGCGGTGGCCCGCCGCGCGGGCGGCGTCGATCCCGGAACGTCGGTGTACCTGCTGACCGCCGCGGTCGAGTTCGGCGGACGCCGCGCCCGTGTGCTGCTCGGCGCCGGCGAGCAGGCTGCGGTGCTGGGACCGCGCATCCTGAGCCGGCCCCGGCAGGCCGTCGCGGCGCTGGCGGTGTTGACCCTGCCGCTTCTGGGTTGGGGCGCCCGGTGGCTGACCGATGCGTCGCGCGCGGACGCGCCGACGGCGGTGGCCTCCACGCATGCGGCGTCGGCTGTGCGGGCCATCTCGCCCGGCGCCAGTGCGGCGCCCGCAGGCGTGGCCGGGCGGGCCACGGCCTTCGCGCCGCCGGCGTCGGCCGCCTCGGCCGCTTCGGCCGCTTCGGCCGCGGCTGTAGCGACTGCCGCCTCGGCGGCCTCGGTCATCGAAGTGGCCAAGAACTTCGCGTCGGCATCCGCCACCTCGGCGATGTCCGCAGCGCCGACTGCGATCGCAGCGGCGTCGGCGCCGGCCGGGTCCGTCCGCGCACCGCCCGGCCATGGCATCGCGATCGACGCCTTGCCTCTGGGGCGGGTCGTGCTGCCGCACCTGGGGCTGCAGATTTCCGATGCCGACAAGGCGGCGGCACGCGCTGCCCGGGCGGCCCTGGTCGCTGCCGGCGCGCTCACCGAGCGACCCGCGGCCGGGTTGGCCGGCGGAGTTGCGAGTGCC
>JBBINW010000002.1:0-137855 GCA_037443665.1 Betaproteobacteria bacterium | reverse complement strand
CCAACCTCTCGCGGGGCCTCGAACCGTCCGGCTCCGCCGGCGGGCGTCTGGGCATGAGCTTCGCCTCATGCCCTCATGCCCTCATGCCCAGATGCCCCGACTACAGCGCCGTCCGGCGTTTGGTCGCGGGAGTATTCACGGGTCGGCCGGGCGCAGCACGAAGCGCCGCGCGGCGCGACAATCACGGCCATGAAATACCTGCACACCATGGTCCGCGTGACCGACATCGAGCAATCGCTGCGCTTCTACCGCGACGCGCTGGGGCTGGAAGAACTCTCGCGCCGCGATAGCGAACCGGGCCGCTTCACGCTGCTCTTCCTCGCCGCGCCGGGCGACCGCAACGCGCAGGTCGAACTGACCTACAACTGGCCTGCGCCCGACGGCAGCGCCGAAACCTACACGGGCGGCCGCAATTTCGGTCACCTGGCGTACGCGGTGGACGACATCTACGCCACCTGCAAGCGCCTGCAGGACCATGGCGTGACGATCAACCGCCCGCCGCGCGACGGCCGCATGGCCTTCGTGCGCTCGCCCGACGGCATCTCGATCGAACTGCTGCAGGCCGGCGGCGCGCTGGCGCCGGCCGAGCCCTGGGTGTCGATGCCCAACGTCGGCGCCTGGTAGGCCATGTACAAGCCCGCCCACTTCGCACAGGACGATCCTGCGGCGCTGCAGGCGCTGATGCACGAGCACCCGCTGGCCGCCCTGGTGCGGCTGGGCAGCGACGGCCTCGACGCCGACCACGTGCCGCTCGAGTTCGACGCCACCACGCGCACCCTGCGCGGCCATGTCGCGCGCGCCAACCCGGTGTGGCGCGAGGCCGCGGAGCAGCCGGTGCTGGCGATCTTCCGCGGCCCGCAGGCCTATGTCTCGCCTTCGTGGTACCCGTCCAAGGCCGAACACCACAAGGTCGTGCCGACCTGGAACTACACGGTCGTCCATGCCCACGGCACGCTCCGCGCCGTCGAGGACGCTCCCTGGGTGCATGCGCTGGTCAGCCGCCTGACCGACGGCCACGAGGCGCCGCGCCAAGCACCCTGGGCGGTGGTCGATGCGCCCGCCGACTACGTGCAGCAAATGCTGCGCGTGATCGTCGGCATCGAGATCGCGGTGACGCGGCTGGAGGGCAAGTGGAAGCTCAGCCAGAACCGCAGCGAGGCCGACCGCGCCGGCGTCGTCGCCGGGCTGCGGGCCGGTGGCGCCGAGGCGCAGGCCACGGCCGACCTGGTTCAGCGCGCGGTCAAGCCTTCGGCCTGAGCGCCGCCGCGGCGCGTGCGAGTTGTGTGATGCGGGCCCAGTCGCCGGCAGCCACGGCGTCGGCCGGCGTCAGCCACGAACCGCCGCAGACCTTGACGTTGGACAGGGCCAGGAACTGCGGCGCCGTCTCGGGCGTGATGCCGCCGGTGGGGCAGAACACGACGTCGGGAAACGGCCCGGCCAGCGCCTTCAGCAGCGGGATGCCGCCCGCCGCGGTGGCGGGGAAGAACTTGAGAAAGTCGATGCCGTCGGCCTGCGCCGTCATCACCTCGCCGGCCGTGGCCACGCCGGGCAGCAGCGGCAAGCCGACCTCGCGGCAGGCCGCGCCGACCTCGCGCGTGTAGCCCGGGCTGACGCCGAACATGCTGCCGGCGGCCTTGGCCGCGCGCGCATCGGCGGCGCTTCGGATCGTACCGGCGCCGACGATGGCGCCCTCCACGCCACGCGCGATGGCTTCGATCGAGGCCAGCGCCGCCGCCGTGCGCAGCGTCACTTCGAGCACGCGCACGCCGCCATCGACCAGCGCCTGTGCCAGCGGCACCGCGTCTTCGACGCGCTGGATCACGATGACCGGGATCACCGGGCCGTGGGCGGCCAGTTCGAGCGTGCTGTTCATGGCTCTCACATCCAGGTGATCGCGCCCTCTTCGGCGCTCTTGACGTTGCGCCGCAGACCGGCGAAGAGTTCGCGGCCGAGGTCGTGGCCGTTGGCCTCGGCCTGGTCCGGGTCGATGACGGCCGGCGCGCGCGCTGCCCACTCAGCTGCCGGCACCAGCGCGTCGAGCGTGCCGGCGACGGCGTCCACGCGGATCCGGTCGCCGTTGCGCACCTTGGCCAGTGGCCCGCCGGCCAGCGCTTCGGGGCTGACGTGGATCGCCGCGGGCACCTTGCCACTCGCCCCGCTCATGCGGCCGTCGGTGACCAGCGCCACGCGATAGCCCTTGCCCTGCTGGACCGCCAGCGGGGGCGTGAGCTTGTGCAGTTCGGGCATGCCGTTGGCATGCGGTCCCTGGAAGCGGACGACGGCAACGAAGTCGCGCTCGAGCTCGCCGGCCTGGAAGGCCGCCTGCAACGCTTCCTGGCTGTCGAAAACCAGCGCCGGCGCTTCGATCACATGGCGGTCGTCGGGCACGGCCGAGGTCTTGATCACCGCGCGACCGAGATTGCCGGTGAGCAGGGTGAGGCCGCCATGCACGCTGAACGGCGCCGCGGCCGAGCGCACGATCGCGTCGTCGCCGCTGGCCGGTGGCAGCCGCTGCCAATGCAAGGGCGCGGCGGCACCCTCGCCATGCAGCTGCGGCACCGTCCCGTAAGCCGCCATGCCGCCGGCGGCGACGGTGGCGACGTCGGCGTGCATCAGACCGGCGTCGAGCAGCTCGCGGATCACGAACGCCGGTCCGCCGGCGGCCTGGAACTGGTTCACGTCGGCGCTGCCGTTGGGGTAGATGCGCGCCAGCAGCGGCGTGGCATGCGAGAGATCGGAGAAGTCGGTCCAGTCGATCAGGATGCCGGCCGCGCGCGCCACCGCGACCCAGTGGATCAGGTGGTTGGTGCTGCCGCCGGTGGCCAGCAAGGCGACCATCGCGTTGACGATCACGCGCTCGTCGACCAGCCGCCCGATCGGCAGGAAGCGCTGCTTGGCCGTGATCGCGAGCACCGTGCGCACCGCCTCGCGCGTGAGCGCCTCGCGCAGCTCGGCGTGCGGGTGCACCAACGCCGCGCCCGGTACGTGCAAGCCCATCGCTTCGAGCAGCATCTGGTTGCTGTTGGCGGTGCCGTAGAATGTGCAGGTGCCGGCGCCATGGTAGGCGGCCGACTCGGCCTGCAGCAGCACGTCGCGCCCGACCTGGCCCTGGGCGTACTGCTCGCGCACCTTGCTCTTGGCGTTGTTGGACAGCCCGCTGCTCATCGGTCCGGCGGGCACGAACACGCAGGGCAGATGACCGAAGTGCAAGGCGCCGATCAGCAGCCCGGGCACGATCTTGTCGCACACCCCGAGCAACAGCGCAGCGTCGAAGACGTCGTGCGTGAGCGCGATCGCGGTGCCCATCGCGATCGTGTCGCGCGAGAACAGGCTCAGCTCCATCCCGGGCAGGCCCTGGGTCACGCCGTCGCACATCGCCGGCACGCCACCGGCCACCTGCACCGTGGCGCCGTTGCTGCGGGCCTCGTCTCGGATCAGCGCAGGGAAGGCCTCGTACGGCTGGTGCGCCGAGAGCATGTCGTTGTAGGCGGTGACGACACCGATGTGCGGGCCCTTCTCGGCGACCACGCGCAACTTGTCGTTGCCCGGCAGCGCGGCGAAGGCATGGGCGACATTGGCGCAGCCCATGCGCTCGGGCCCCGGCCTGCGCCCGGCCATGCGCTCGATGCGGGCGAGGTACGCGGCACGCCAGACGGCGCTACGCTCGCGGATGCGCTGGGTCACTTCGGTGAGGACGGATGTCATGGCAAGCCTTGTAACTTCTCCTGGAATTATCGGGTAACCAAGTTACATCGTCAAATCGTGATCCCGCGTCCCCGCGCTACCCGTTCGTCCATGCGTTTTCCATGCCATGCTGCGCATCGTGAACGAGATCGTCGAGGAAGGCATCCCTGCCGAACTCATCGTGCGCGACCCGGCGCAGGCCCTGCAGCGCCTGCGCCAGCAGTGGCCGGGCGGCGGCGAGCGCTGGGTCTTCGGCTACGCCTCGCTGATCTGGCGCCCTGAATTCGACGCCGCCGAGCACCGCAGCGCGCTCGTGCACGGCTGGCACCGCGCCTTGCGGATGCGATCGCGTGTCAACCGCGGCACGCCGCAGCAGCCGGGTCTCGTGTTCGCACTGCTGCCCGGCGGGGCCTGCCGCGGCGTCGTCTATCGGCTGCGGCCGGAAAGCGCCGAGCAGGAGATCGAGCGCCTGTGGGCGCGCGAGATGCCCACGGGCGTCTACGACGCGCGCCTGTTGCCGTGCCGCACCCCGCAGGGCCCGGTGGCAGGGCTGGCGTTCACGCTCAGCCGGCGCAGCGAATCGTGCCTGCCGCGCCTGCCCGAGGCCGAGTTGTTGCACATCCTGCGCCATGCCCGCGGCCGCTACGGCAGCACGCTCGAGTACCTCGCGCTGACGGCGGCCGCGCTGCGCGAGCGTGGCGTGCGCGACCGCGAGATCGAGCGGCTGATGGCGCTGGCCCGCCGCCACGCGCTGCTGTAGCGCGGACGGCCCAACTTTCGCGTCGCTCAGGGCAGCGGGCGCGGCCCGATGCCGCGTTCGCGCAGCGCCCGCAGGTCTTCCTCGGTGTCCACATCGAGCAGCACGCCGGCGTCATCGACCTCCTCGCCATGCGCCGGGTAACGCGCCATCACGCGGCGCGCGCCTTCATCGCCCTTGAGCTGGATCAGTTCGGAGTAGAGCTCGGCCGCAAAGCCCACCGGATGGCCGCGGCGGCCGCGGTACTGGGCGTAGACCACCGGGTGATCCTCGAGCGCGGCGGCCACCGCCAGGATGCTTTCGGGCCGCACCCGCGGCATGTCGCCGGGCAGCACCAGCCAGCCCGGCGACCCCGACCGTTCGACGACCCCGGCGGCGATCGTCGCACCCATGCCCTGCACCGCCTCGGCGTCGCTGAGCACGAGGATGTCCTGCGAGGACAGCCACTCGCCGACCGTCGGCGCCAGCGCGGCAGTGGTGACCACGAGCACCGGCAACTGCGTTTCGATCGCCCGGCGCACCGTGCACCCGAGCACGGTGCCGCCTTCCAGCTCTGAGGCGAGCTTGTGCGCCGGCCCGCCGAATCGGCTTCCGCGGCCAGCAGCCGGCACGATGATCGTCGGGCGCAGGGACATGGATTGATGGCTGCTGTCCGCGCTGTTCGATGCCGGGGACGCAGCTTCTTCCTTCGGGTCAAGAATGGGGGCCTGCCGCGCCGACCAAAAGTGGGGCCTTCACCTACGGCGTTACACCTACGGAACGACCTGCGCAGCGCCGGGCCGGCGCATGGCGGAGCGCCTTCCTATACTCGGAGACCATGGACATCGCCGGTCTGCGCAAGAGCTACGAACGCGACGAGCTCGACGAGAACGCTTCCGACGCCGATCCCTTGCGCCAGTTCCAGCGCTGGCTCGGACAGGCCCTGGCGGCCGAGCTGCCCGAGCCCAACGCAATGACCCTGGCCACCGTGGGGCCGGACGGCCGGCCTTCCACCCGTATCGTCCTGGTCAAGGGCGTGGATCCGCGCGGCCTGGTCTGGTACACCAACTACGCCAGCCGCAAGGGCCGCGAAATCGCGCAGCACCCCTTCGCGGCGCTGCAGTTCCACTGGGTCGAGCTCGAGCGCGTGGTGCGCATCGAGGGCCGCGTCGAGAAGACGTCGGAGCAGGAATCCGACGCCTACTTCGCCAGCCGCCCGCTGGACTCGCGGCTCGGCGCCTGGGCATCGCCGCAAAGCGAGGTCATCGCCTCGCGCGCCGTGCTGGTTACCGGGGCGGCCAGGGCGGCCGCGCGCTATGCACTCCATCCGCCACGCCCGCCGCACTGGGGCGGTTACCGGCTCGTGCCCGACCTGTGGGAGTTCTGGCAGGGCCGCAAGAGCCGGCTGCACGACCGGCTACGCTACCGGCTGCGCGACGGGCAGTGGGTGCGCGAGCGCCTCGCGCCCTGAGCCGGTCGACATCGCGGAGTCGATACCGTCGCGCCGACGTTCAGCGCCCGTCCGCCGGCCCCGCCTGGGCGACGCCCGCGCAGGGGGCCAGCTGGCGCACGACCCGCTGCGGGAACGGGATCTCGACCCCCAGGCGGTCGAACGCGCGCAGGATCGCCAGGTTGACGTCCGAACGCACGTTGGCCTGTCCGCTCTCGGGGTCGGCGATCCAGAAGAACAGCGTCAGCTCCAGGCCGTCGGCAGCGAAGGCGGTCAGCCGCACCGAAGGCCCGTTGCTGCCGCCCAGCAGCCGCGGCACGCCGGCCACGGCCTCGACCATCTGCGGCATCAGCGCGTCGAGGTCGGTGCCGTAGGCGACCTGCACCACGGTGCTGAGCAGGACGTTGGGATCGGCCAGCGACGCGTTCTCGACCCGCTGCGTGATCAGCATCTCGTTGGGCACGATCGACTCGCGCCCCGAGAGCGAGCGGATCACCGTGTAGCGCGTGTTGATGTCGGTGATCCGGCCCTCGAAGCCGTCGACCTTGACGATGTCGCCGATGCGCACGCTGCGCTCGGCCAGGATCACGAAGCCGCTGACGTAGTTCGATGCCAGCTTCTGCAGCCCGAAGCCAATGCCCACTCCGAGGGCCCCACCGAGCACGCCGAGCGCCGTGAGGTCGATGCCCGCGGCCTCCAGCGCGAACATCAGCCCGACGAACAGCAGCAGCGCACGCAGCGCGTTGGCGGCCATCTTGCGGGTGGACAGGTTGTCGGTGGCGCCGGCGAGCAGCCGGCGCTCGAGTGCGGACGAGATCCACAGGGCCACGATCAGCACCACGGTGGCGGTGGCCGCGCCCTCGACCACGCTGCGCAGCGAGACTTCGGTGCCGCCGAACTTCCACTGCACGTCGCCCATTTCCTGCAGCAGCAACTGCAGCACGCCGGTGATCCACAGGGCCACGCCCAGCCAGGCGATCCACGACACGCTGCGCTCGAGCCGGCGCATCAGGACGGAGTTCGGGAACGCGCTGCGCAGCACGCGCACCGTCAGCCGGATCACGACCAGCGAGAAGAGGATCGGCAGCACGATCCTGAACACCGCAATCGGGATCTGCGAGCGCAGCACCCAATGCCCGGCCAGCGCGAACAGCAGCGCCAGCACCGGGAAGAGCACGCCGTCGACGACCCGGCGACCGAACCAAACCGAGCCCGGCTGCGGCGCCGCGCCGCGCAGACCGCGCACCAGCACCCAGGCCGTGGCCAGGCAGGCGGCGAGCACCGCGACCTCGATCAGCGCGGTGGGCTTGAAAAGCGACTCGGCGAACTGCGCCAGCTCGCTGGCCGTCATCGGACGCGGGGCCATCTCAGCGCCCCGCCCGGCCGCCGGACACGCGCTCGCCGGTCACGCCATGTCGGCGAGCACGCGCAGGTGCGCGGCCACGCTGCGCGCCAGCGCGCCCAGCTGGTAGCCGCCCTCCAGGCAGGACACGATGCGGCCCTTCGCATACCGGCGCGCGACCTCGACCAGGCGCTTGGTGATCCATTCGTAGTCGGCCTCCACCATCCCGAGCTGGCCCAGGTCGTCCTCGCGGTGGGCATCGAAGCCGGCCGAGACGAAGATCATCTGCGGCTTGAACTCGTCCAGCGCCGGCAACCACATTGCCTCGATCGCCTCGCGGATAGCCGGGCCGCGCGAGTATGGCGCGATCGGCACGTTGACCATGTTCGTGCCCTTGGGCACGGCGCCGCTGTATGGGTACAGCGGGTGCTGGAAGTAGCTGCACATCAGCACCCGGTCATCGCCGGCGATGATGTCCTCGGTACCGTTGCCGTGGTGGACGTCGAAGTCGATGATCGCCACCCGCTCCAGGCCGTGGACGTCGAGCGCATGACGCGCGGCGATGGCCACGTTGTTGAAGAAGCAGAAACCCATCGCCTCGTCGCGGGTGGCGTGGTGGCCGGGCGGGCGGACCGAACAGAAGGCGGTCTCGGCGCGGCCGGCGATCACGTCGTCGGTGGCGGCGACCGCGGCGCCGGCGGCACGCAGCGCGGCGGCCAAGGTGTACGGGCCGGCGATGGTGTCGGGGTCAAGGGCGCGCGTTCCGCCCTCGGCCTGCAGGCGGCCGAGAAGGTCCTGGATCTCGCTGAGGTAATGCGCGCTGTGCGCGCGCGCGATCTGGTCCGAGGTCGCCTCGGGCGCTTCGCGGAAGTCGAGCGCGATGTCCAGCCCGGTGGCCAGCAGGTGGTCGGTGATCGCGTCCAGCCGCTGCGGGCATTCGGGGTGGCCCGCACCCATGTCGTGCCAGCGGCACGCGGGATGGCTGTAGAAGGCGGTGCTCATCGGGGGATCGGGTCGAGTCTCTTCGGTTATGGTCCCGCGCATGGATGCAAGCCTCGCGCGCCAGCTCTCGCGGCTGGTGGATCAGATTAGCATGATCGTATTCGGCAAACGGCCGCAGATCGAAGACTGCGTGGCCTGTCTGCTGGCCGGCGGCCACCTGCTCATCGAGGACGTGCCGGGGGTGGGCAAGACGACGCTGGCGCACACGCTGGCCGTCTCGCTCGGGCTGGACTTCCACCGCGTGCAGTTCACCGCCGACCTGATGCCCAGCGACCTCATCGGCGTCAGTGTGTTCGAGCGCGCACGCGACGCCTTTGTCTTCCATCAAGGGCCGGTGTTCGCGCAGGTGCTGCTGGCCGACGAGATCAACCGCGCCGGGCCGAAGACGCAGAGCGCCTTGCTCGAGGCCATGGAAGAGCAGCAGGTCTCGGTCGAGAACGAGACACGGCCCCTGCCCCGGCCCTTCTTCGTCATCGGCACCCAGAACCCCAGCGACCAGCTCGGCACGTATCCGCTGCCCGAGAGCCAGCTCGACCGGTTCCTGCTGCGCATCACGCTGGGCTATCCGGATCGGGCAGCCGAGCGTGCGCTGCTGACCGGCGGCGACCGGCGCGCGGCCGCCCAGCGCCTGGCAGCGGTGATGAATGCGACCGAGTTGCTGGCGGCACAGCAGGCGGTGCTGGCGGTGCGCGCGGCCGAACCGCTGCTCGACTACCTGCAGGCGCTGATCGCGGCCAGCCGTTCAGGCGCCTGGTTCAGCACCGGGCTGTCGCCGCGCGCCGGTATCGCGGTGCTGCGCGTGGCCAAGGCGCGGGCGCTGATGGCCGGCCGCGACTACGTGGCGCCAGACGACATCCAGGCCATCCTGCCGCAGGCCATCGCCCACCGGCTGCAACCGGTGGCCGGCGCCGGGCGCGGGCCGATCGAACAGGTGCGGGCGATGGTCGAGGCCACGCCGATACCGTGAGGCGCCGGCCGTGACCGCAGCGGGCCGAACGCCGGGCGGCTTCCAGGCCGGCCCGGACCCTCACCGAGGGTCGGCCGAGTCGCCCTTGGATCGATGGGCTGCCTTGCTGTCGCCGCGGTCGTGGTTCCGCCGCTGGTGGCAGTCGCGCCTGCCGCTGACCGACACCTGGGCCCTGGGCCAGCGCAACATCTACATCCTGCCCACGCGGGCCGGCTTCACCTTTGCGCTGACGCTGGTCGTGATGCTGCTGGCTGCGATCAACTACCAGCTCAACCTGGGCTACGCGCTGACCTTCCTGCTGGCCGGCGCCGGCCTGGTCTCGATGCACCTCACGCATGGCAACCTGCGCGGACTGACGCTGCACCTGCGGCCGGCTCCGCCGGTGTTCGCCGGCGCTTCGGCGCTGCTCGAAGTCGTCGTCACCAACCCGGGCCGCCTGCGCTACGCGCTGGCGCTGCGCTTCGAGGACGCTGGCGCGCACGGCCGCAGCCACGCCTGGTGCGACGCGCCGGCGCAAGGCCAGGCCAGCGTCCACGCCAGCCTGGTGCCGCCGCGGCGCGGCTGGCACCCGGTGCCGGCGCTGGTGCTGGAGACGATATTCCCGTTCGGCCTGTTCCGCGCCTGGACCGTGTGGCGCCCGGCCGGCCGGGTCCTGGCCTGGCCGCGACCCGAGCCGGCGCCGCCGCCGCTGCCGCTGGCGGGCGCGTCGCCGGCCGACGAGGACACCGCTCGCCGGGGCGATGGCATCGAACTCGATGGCGTGCGCCCGTGGCGCCGCGGCGACAGCATGCGCCAGGTGGTGTGGAAGAAGGTGGCGCACAGCGGCGAGCTGGTCAGCCGCGAGACCAACGGCAGCGCCCAGCGCCACCTGTGGCTGGACTGGGCGGCCGCCCAGGGCGGCGACGTCGAGCAGAGGCTTTCACGCCTGGCCGCCTGGGTGCTGCTGGCCGAGCGCGAAGGCATCGCCTGTGGCCTGCGCCTGCCCGGACGCGAGCTGCCACCCGGCCAGGGCGACGCCCACCGCCGGGCTGCGCTGGAAATGCTGGCGCTGTGGACGTGAACGCCGCGGCCTGGCGCGAACGGGCCGCGCACCTGCCGCGCGAGACGCGCGACACGCTGTTCCACCTGGCGGTGATCGGCTGGGCGATCGCGCCCCACGCGATGCACCTGCCGTCCTGGTGCGGGGTGCTGACGGTGCTGCTGCTGCTGTGGCGCGCGCGCCTGGCAATCGCCGGCGGCAGCCTGCCCAGCCGCTGGGTGGTCAGCGCGCTGCTGGTCCTGGCAGCCGCGCTCACGCTGGTCACCGAGCACACGCTGCTGGGCAAGGAGGCGGGGGTCACGATGCTGGTCGTGCTGATGGCGCTGAAGACGCTGGAGCTGCGCGCCCGGCGCGACGCACTGGTCGTGTTCTTCCTCGGCTTCTTCCTCGTGCTGACCCACTTCCTGTACTCGCAGTCGCTGGCCGCCGGGCTGTGGCTGCTGGTCGCGGTGTGGGGATTGCTCACGGCCCTGGCACTGGCCCACATGCCGGTCGGCCGGCCGCCACTGGCAAGCGCGGGCGCGGTGGCGGCGCGCGCGGCGCTGCTGGGCGTGCCGCTGATGCTGGTGCTGTTCGTGCTGTTCCCGCGCATTGGCCCGCTGTGGGGCCTGCCGCAGGACGCGGGCCCCAGCACCGGACTGTCGGGCACGATGCACATGGGCGGTCTGGCCGAAGTCGCCGAGGACGATTCGATCGCCCTGCGCGTGCGCTTCTTTGGGGCGCCGCCCCGGCCCGACCAGCTTTACTTTCGCGGCCCCGTGCTGTCCAGCTTCGACGGCCGCGAATGGACGCGCCTGGTCCCCAGCGTGCCGGTCGAGCTGCGCCCCCGGCTGCAGCTCGAACTGCACGGTGCCGGCCTGCGCTACGAGATGACGCTGGAGCCCAGTCGCCTGCCGCTGCTGCCGCTGCTGGAGATGACGCCCGACCACGCCGAGGCGGCGCCGCAGCTGCCCGGCTGGCTGCTGCTGCAGCGCCCGGACGGGCAATGGCAGGCGGATCGCCCGGTGGCCCAGCGGGTGCGCTTTCAGGCCACCGCCTGGCTGGCCTACCGCCAGGGACCGCGCGAGCCGGTGCCTGGGCTCGCCGACCTGCTCGCGCTGCCGCCCGGCTTCGACCCGCGGACCGTCGAATGGGCGCACCGGCTGCGGCAGCAGCCCGACCTGGCCGACGCCGAACCGCGCACGCTGGCGCAGGCGGTACTGCAGCACATCCGCCACGGCGGCTACACCTACACGCTGGATGCCGGGGCCTATGGCGCCGACGCCATCGACGAGTTCTGGCTCGACCGCAAGCGCGGCTTCTGCGAACACTTCGCAAGTGCGTTCGTCGTCGTCATGCGGGCGATGGGCGTCCCGGCGCGCATCGTCACCGGCTACCAGGGCACAGACGCCGAACCCGAGGATGGCTGGTGGATCGTGCGCCAGCGCAACGCCCACGCCTGGGCCGAGATCTGGCAGCCCGGCGAGGGCTGGCTGCGCGTGGACCCGACGGCCGCGGTCGCGCCGGACCGCGTCGAGCGCGGGCGCCGCCTGGCACCGCCGCCGGGCCTGGTGGCCGGGGCCCTGGGCAGCATCGATCCGGCGCTGGCGACGCGGCTGCGCAGCGCCTGGGAAGGTGTCAACAACCGCTGGAACCAGTGGGTGCTGAACTACACCCGCGGTCAGCAATTCGAGCTGCTGCGTGCGCTCGGCGTGCCATCGCCCGACTGGCAGGACCTGACGAACATCCTGATCCTCACGCTGTGCACGGTGTCCCTCGCCGGCGCCGGCTGGGCCTGGTGGGACCGCCGCCGGCAGGATCCCTGGCAGCGCCTGCAACAGCGCGTGCAGCAGCGGCTGCTGGCTCTGGGCGTGGCCGTGCTGCCGCACCAGCCGCCGCGCCAGCGTGCGGCGCAGGTGCGTGCGACGCTGGGTGCACGCGGCGAGGTGCTCGCGGCTGCCCTCGAGGCGCTGGACAGGCTGCGCTATGCCGAAGCCGGGCGGGTCGACGAGCGCGCCTGGTGGCACGGCTTCGCGAGTGCCGCGCGTGCCTGCCGGCGCGACGGTCATGGCTGAGTCCGCGACCGGCGGCAACAACGTGGATCGCCGTCGATCGCAACCGGCAACCGCTGTCGATAATCGATCGATGCCCCTGCGCCCGTCCAACCCCCCGGCCCGCTGCGCCGTGGCCACGCTGGCCACGCTGGCCGCGATGGCCGCGATCGCGCTGTGCGCGCCGCCGGCCGCGGCGGCAGACCAAGCGAGCCCGCCGGCGCATCGGCACCGGAACCACCACCCGAGCCACGTCGTGCCGCGGCGCGCCGCCGAGGCCCCCGCCTACGGCGACCGCGCCGACGTGCTGCACTTCGCAGACGACGTGGCCGGGCGCACCGGCCTGCCGCGCGCCTGGCTGGCGATGGAGCTCGCGCAAGCGCGGCGCATCGAAGCCACGCGACAGCTCGTCATGCCGCCGCCGAGCGGCGTGGCCAAGAACTGGGCCAGCTACCGCGCTCGCTTCATCGAGCCACGGCGAATCGCCGCGGGCGAAGCCTTCTGGCGCGACAACGCCCGCTGGCTGGCGGTGGCCGAGCAGCGCTTCGGCGTGCCGGCCGAGATCGTCGTCGGGCTGATCGGCGTGGAGACCTTCTACGGCCGCCTGACGGGGCGCTTCCGCGTCATCGACACCCTGGCCACGCTGGCCTTTGACTTTCCGGCCGAGCGCAGCGACCGCAGCGGCTTCTTCCGCGGCGAGCTGGAGCAGTTCTTCGTCCTCTGCGCCCGCGAAGGCGTCGATCCGCAGCAGCCGCGCGGCTCGTTCGCCGGCGCGATGGGCCTGGCCCAGTTCATGCCCGGCAGCATCAATCGCCACGCCGTCGACCTCGACGCCGACGGCCATGTCGATCTCGACACCGACGTCGCCGACGCCGTCGGCAGCGTCGCGAACTACCTCGCCGAATCGGGCTGGCAGCGCGGCGAGCCGACGCACTTCGCGGTCACCGCATCGGCCGACGCGACGCAGCGCGCACAGCTGCTCGCGCCCGATGTCAAACCGAGCTTCAGCGCGGCGCAGATGGCGGCGCTGGGCGCGGCGCTGGACGGCCACGGGCGGCGCTACGCCGGGCCGCTGGCGCTGATCGAACTCGACAACGGCGATGCGCCGCCCAGCTACGTGGCCGGGACGCCGAACTTCTACGCGATCACGCGCTACAACCGATCGAGCTACTACGCGATGGCGGTGATCGAACTGGGCGAAGCCGTTAGGCGGGCGATGCCGGCACTGCCCGACGCGTCCTCGGCGGCCCCGCCTGCCGTTGCGCAGGCGCTGAAGACCGCGGGCGACGAGTCACTCAGCGCCCGGCCAGCCCTGCCTGGTCGATGATGAACGCGTACCAGCGCGCGGCCTCGGTCAAGGCCTCGAAGCGCCCCGACGACCCGCCGTGCCCGGCGTCCATGTTGACGTGCAACAGCAGCGGGCGGGCATCGGTCTTGCACGCGCGCAGCCGGGCGACATACTTCGCCGGCTCGTAGTACTGCACCTGCGAATCCCACAGCCCGGTCGTGACGAGCATGGCCGGGTAGTCCTGGGCGCGCAGGTTGTCGTAGGGCGAGTACGACAGCATGTACTCGTAGGCCGCCTTCTGCCGCGGGTCGCCCCATTGCTCCCATTCGTTGGCAGTCAGCGGGATGCTCTCGTCGAGCATCGTCGTCACGACATCGACGAACGGCACGTTGAGCACGATGCCGCGGTACCGCGCGCCGGCTTGGTTGGCCACCGCGCCCATCAGCAGCCCGCCGGCCGATCCCCCGGTGGCAAAGACCTTGTCGGGCGCGCCCCAGCCGGCCTCGACCAGGGCCGCGGTGGCATCGACGAAGTCGTTGAAGCTGTTGTGCTTGTGCATCAGGCGGCCGTCCTCGTACCAGCCCTCACCGAGTTCGGCACCGCCGCGCACGTGGGCGATGGCGATCACGAAACCCCTGTCGAGCAAGCTCACGCGGTTGGACGAGAACTCGGGGTCGTACGACAGGCCATAGGCGCCGTATCCGATCACGAGCAGTGGCGCGCTGCCGTCACGCCGGGCGAGGTCGGGACGCCAGGCGAAGGTCACCGGAATGCGCTTGCCGTCACGTGCGCTCGCCCACAGGCGCGCGGTGGCGTAGCGCGCGGCGTCGTAGCCCGGCACCGGCTGCTCCTTGCGCAGCAGCGTGCGGCCGCTGGCCAGGTGCAGGTCGTACGTGGCGCGCGGGCGGACCATCGAGGTGACCGTGTAGCGCAGGTGGGCCGCGCGCGGGTCGCGGTTGTCGCCCAGTTCGACCGTGCTGCCCTCGCCCGCCACCAGCGGCTGCGAGTGGCCGCGCCCCAGCAGGCGCACGCGCGTGTCGGCGTCGACCCGCTCCTGCACCGCGATGCCGCGGTCCAGCAGCGCGAAGGCCTCGAGCGTGGCCTGCTCGCGCGCTGGCACCAGCGTTCGCCACAGGCTGCGCACGTCGGGCGCGCCCTCGGGGGCGCTGACGAGCCGGAAGTTGAGCGCGTCCTCGTTGGTGCGGATGACCCAGCGGCCGCGAAGATGGTCGGCGGTGTGGCGGACCTTGGCGCGCCGCGCCAGCACCACGCGGGCGGCGGCCGTCGGCCGGTCGGCCGGCACGACGCGGGTCTCGGCGGTGTCGGTGCCGTGCAGCGAGATGATCACGAAACGGCCCGAGGCGCTGCGCCCGAGGCCGACGAACAGGCTCTTGTCGGCCTCCTCGAAGACCTTGGCGTCGTCGGCCGCCGGCGTGCCCAGCAGGTGCCGATAGACGGGACCGCTCTGCAATGTGACCGGATCCTGCCGGATGTAGAAGACCGTCCGGTTGTCGTTGGCCCAGGCCAGGTCCTCGAGCACGCCGGGGATCTCGTCGGCCAGGATCCGGCCGCTGGCCAGGTTCCTGACACGCAGCGTGTGGATGCGCCTGCCGCCGGTGTCCTCGGCCCAGGCCAGCCACTGGCCGTCGGGGCTCATCGCGATGCCGCCGACGCTGTAGTAGGCCTTGCCCGCCGCCAGCGCGGGCTGGTCGAGCACGACCTGCTTCGGCGCCTTCGCGTCGGGCCGCTCGGGGCCACCGCGCCGGCGCATCACGCGCGGATATTCGGCACCGGCGACGTATTCGCGCCAGACCCACCAGCCATGGTCGAAGACCGGCGGCGTGCTGTCGTCTTCCTTGATGCGCGAGCGCATCTCGGCCACCAGTTGCGCCTGCAGTGGCACCAGCGGCGCGAGCACGGCATCGGTGAAGGCGTTCTCGGCCTGTAGGTAGTGCAGCACCTCGGGCCGCTTGGTCTGCGGGTTGTCGTCGCGCAGCCAGTAGTACTCGTCGGTGCGATCGCCGTGGGGGCTGTGAACGACGTGCGGCCGCTGTTCGGCCACCGGGGGCATGGGCTTGGGCGTCGGCATCGATCGATGATAGAGGGCGCGCCGTGCCCGCCCCGCGCCCTTTCGGGGCCGCCGACGGTCCGGCGGGTCTGCTGGCGGCGAGCCCGCGTGCGCTGGCGCGCCGGTCCGTCCTCAAGCCGCCATCGGCACCAGGAAGTCGCGGCTGATGCCGACGCCGAGATCGTTGACACGGTCGAGGAAGGCGGTCAGGAAGGCGTGCAGTCCCGTGGCCAGGATCTCGTCGATGCGGGCGTACTGCAGGTCGGCGCGCAGGCGCCCGGCGCGACGCAGGGTCTCGTCGCTCTGCTGGTTGGCCACCATCTCGAGATTGCTCACGACGTCGTTCATGCAGGCCGCCAGCGAGCGCGGCATGTCGGGCCGCAGCACGAGCAGCTCGGCGACCTTGGCCGGTTGAATCACGTTGCGGTAGACCTTGCGGTAGATCTCGAATCCGGAAACCGAGCGCAGGATCGCGCTCCAGTGGTAGAAGTCGATCTCCATTCCTTCCTTGGCACTGCCGGGGCCGAAGTAGTCGCCGCCAGCCAGGGCCTGGAACTTGACGTCGAGCAGTCGTGCGGTGTTGTCGGCGCGCTCGAGGAAAGTTCCGATGCGCAGGAAGTGCAGCGCCTCGTCCTGCAGCATCGTGCCCACCGTGACGCCGCGCGAGAGGTGCGAGCGGAACTTGACCCACTCGAACAGAGCGCCCGGGTCGCGCTCGAAGCTGTCGTCGGCGAGCATCCGGTTGAATTCGAGCCAGGTCTGGTTCTGCGTCTCCCAGACCTCGGTCGTCAGCGCGCCACGCACCGCGCGCGCGTTCTCGCGCGCGGCGTGCAGGCAGGCCACGATGCTCGATGGGTTGGTCTCGTCGCGGACCATGAAGTCCATGACGCTGGCGGCGGCGACCGCCTGGTACTTCTGCGAGAAGCTCCCCGTCAGTTCGCTGATCGACAGCAAGCCGCGCCAACCCTGCTCGGTCGTGTCGGCGGTCTGCGGCAGCAGCGATGTCTGGTAGTTGACATCGAGCATGCGGGCGGTGTTCTCGGCCCGCTCCATGTAGCGCGCCATCCAGAAGAGATGATCGGCGGTGCGTGACAGCATGCTCAGTCCTCCAGCACCCAGGTGTCCTTGGTGCCCCCGCCCTGCGACGAGTTGACCACCAGCGAGCCTTGCTTCAGCGCCACGCGGGTCAACCCGCCCGGCACCATCTGCACCGTCTTGCCCGAGAGCACGAAGGGCCGCAGGTCGATGTGGCGCGGCGCGATGCCGCTGTCCACGAAGGTCGGGCAGGTGGACAGCGACAGCGTCGGCTGCGCGATGTAGTTGGCGGGGTTAGACTTGACGACGGCCCTGAACTCGTCGATCTCGGCTTTCGTCGCCGCCGGGCCGACCAGCATGCCGTAGCCGCCGGCGCCGTGGACTTCCTTGACCACCAGCTCGCCCATGTGGTCGAGCACGTAGAGCAGGTCGTCGGCGTCGCGGCACAAGTAGGTGGGCACGTTGTTGAGGATCGGCTTCTCGCCCAGGTAGAACTCGATCATCTTCGGCACGTAGGGATAGATGCTCTTGTCGTCGGCGATGCCGGTGCCGATCGCGTTGCACAGCGCGATGTTGCCGGCGCGATAGACGTCAAGCAGCCCGGCGCAGCCCAGCGTGCTGTCGGGCCGGAAGGCCTCGGGGTCCATGAAGTCGTCGTCGACGCGGCGGTAGACCACGTCGACGCGCCTGGGGCCCTGCGTGGTGCGCATGAAGACGAAACCGTCGCGCACGAACAGGTCCTGGCCCTCGACCAGTTCCACGCCCATCTGCTGCGCCAGGAAGGCGTGCTCGAAGTAGGCGCTGTTGTACATGCCGGGCGTCAGGACGACCACCGTCGGCTCGTTGATGCCGGCCGGCGCCACTGCGCGAAGGGTCTCCAGCAGCAGGTCGGGGTAGTGTGCCACCGGGGCGATGCGGTGCATGCTGAACAGTTCGGGGAACAGGCGCATCGTCATCTTGCGGTTCTCGAGCATGTAGCTCACGCCGCTGGGCACGCGCAGGTTGTCCTCGAGCACGAAGTAGTCGCCGCCCCCGTCGGCGTTGCCGGCGCGGACGATGTCGATGCCGGCGATGTGCGAGTAAACGTTGCCTGGCACGTTGACGCCCATCATCTCGGGCCGGAACTGGCTGTTGCGCAGCACCTGCTCGGCCGGGACGATGCCCGCCTTGAGGATCTCCTGGTCGTGATAGACGTCGTGCAGAAAGCGATTGAGCGCCGTCACGCGCTGCGCCAGGCCCGCCTCCATCGCCGCCCATTCCCGCTCGGGGATCACGCGCGGGATGAGGTCGAACGGAATCAGCCGCTCGGTGCCCGACCCGTCCTCGTCCTTGGCGCCATAGACGGCAAAGGTGATGCCGACGCGGCGGAAGATCATCTCCGCCTCTTCGCGCCGCGCCTGCATGCTCGCACTCGGCTGGCGCTGCAGCCAGCGCTCGTAGGTGCGGTAATGCTCGCGGACCAGGTTGCCCGGTGCGAGCATTTCGTCGAAGGCCGACTTCATTGGCTTGGAATCTCCGGTTGGGTTCAACCTAGCAACTCGCGTTCCTGGGCCCTGACATCCAGCCGCCGCGTGCTCACGGCCACGCTCAGGGTGTGCGCGCCACCACCACGGATGACGCCGCGCAGCGGCGTCACGTCGCCGAAGTCGCGCCCCACCGCGACCCGCACGTGGCCGCTGCCGGGCACCAGGTCGTTGGTCGGATCGAGGTCCAGCCAGCCGGCGCCGGGCCCGTCCGCCGGCACGCCCGGCGTCTGCGGGCTCCAGATCTGGACCCAGGCGTGCGACGCGTCGGCGCCCTGCATCGTGGCGCCGCCCTCGGCAGCGTGGGTGAGCAGGTAGCCGCTGACGTAGCGCACCGGCAGGCCGAGCATGCGCATCGCACCGGCCATCAGGTGGGCGAAGTCCTGGCACACGCCCACCTTCGTCGCCCATACCTCGGCCAGCGGGGTGTCGATCTCGGTGGCCTGGCTCTGGTAGCGGAAGTCGGCGTGGATGCGCCGCATCAGCTCGATCGCCGCCGCCGCCACCGGCCGCCCCGGCACGAACGACGTCGCGGCGTACCCGCGCAGCGCGGCCAGCCGCGGGACGTAGGGCGACGGCATCGCGAACTCCACCGCCGGCTCGAACGGCCCGCGAGCCACGTAGCGCAGGCTGGCGGCCAGCGCGTCCCAGGGTGGCGATGCTTCGGCCCGCAGACCTTCGAAACGCGCGCTCACCGCGCAGCGGCTGCTGGCGCGCACGCGCAGGTGGCGGTGCGGCTGGGCGAGGCTGAAGTGGCGCTCGGCGTTGCCCAGCGCGTCGATGCCGGCACGGTCGTGGCCAGGCAGCGGGTCGATCGAGAGCTCGAACGCCAGCAGCCGCTGGTGGGCGTCGTCCAGCGGGCGCAGATGGGCGAGGTGGTGCGCCAGCGAGACCGGCGCCGCGTAGTCGTAGCGTGTCTCGTGGACGACCTCGAGCACGCAGTTCATCGAAGCCCCTCGAAGCGCCGGCGGGTGAGGGCCTCGACCGCCGGACGGGCCCGTTCGCGCGCGCGGCAGCCGATCGTGTTCACACCCGCTGGTCCACGCCCTGGGCAAGGGTGAAGAAACGTTCGCCGACGCGGTCGGCCAGCATCGCGGCGCGCCGCTTCAGGGTCAGCGCCAGCGAACGCAGCGCCTGCGCGATCGCGGCGTCGTCGGCGCCGCGCAACGACTCCAGCGTCAGGCCGGCGCCCTCGGCCGGCAGCAGCGCCAGCAGCGCCCGGCGGCCGTCCTCGTCGCCGGGCAGCTTGCCAATCTCGGTGCGCAGGCGGCGCAGCACGCCCGCGAACGCGCGCGGGTTGGCGCTGTCGAGGACCAGCAGGTCGGCCAGCGCCAGCAGGTCTTCATGGCGCTGATAGCGGGCGCGGAAGGTGATGACGCTGTCGAAGAGCTCCAGCAGCAGCTCGATGCCGGCCACGCTGGCCAGCGCGCGCGCATCGAGGAAGGCCTCGAAGCGCGTCGTCACGCCGATCAGGCGTTCGAGCAGGCGGCCCACGGCGAGCAGCCGCCAGCCGTGGTCGCGCGTCATCCGGTCGGTCTGCGCACCGGTCACCGCGGCCAGCTGCAGCGCCAGGCGGTCGAGGGCAGGCAGCACCTGGGTCAGGGTGGGCAGTTCATTGGCCGGCGCCTGCAGCGTGGTTGCGAACGTTTCGCGAAGCGTTCGCAGCAGCCCCCAGTGCTCAGAGCTCAGCCGCTCGCGCAGCGCCATCGATGCGCGCTCCAGCGCCAGCAGGTTGTAGGCGATGCTCGTCGTCTCCTCGGCATCGACGAGGCCGGCGAACACCGCGCGCTCGAACAGCGTAGCCGACTGCACGAGCGTGGGGACGCCCTCCGGCGTCAGCCCGGACCGCACGGCCAGGGTCGACAGCGCCTGCAGCACTTCCGGCGGCGCGTCGTTGTCGGCGTCGATGAGCATCAGCGTGGCCCGCGCCAGGCGCACCAGCTGCTCGGTACGCTCGGTATAGCGGCCGAGCCAGAACAGGTTCTCGCCCATGCGGCTGGCGACCGGCCGCCGGCGGCCGATGATGTCGTCGACCTGCAGCCGCTTGGGCAGCATCGAAAAGGTGTCCACCGGGCCGTCGGTGAGGACCCAGGTGTCCAGGCTGGTCCCGCCACGCTGCATGCTGACGCTGCCGTCCTCGCGCTGGGACACGCGCGTCATGCCCCCGGGCAGCACGTGCCAGCGGCCCATGCCATCGGCGATCGCATAGACGCGCACCATCGCGGGGCGCGGATTGAGGACGCCCTCGCTCCAGATCGGGGCGCGCGAGAAGCGAAGCCGCCCCTGAATCGTCCACGCGTCGGGGTCGTCCTCGATCGCAGCATCGGCGCGGTCGCGGACCTGCGAGGTCCGGCCGCCGCTTGGAAAGGTCGTGCGGACGACCTTGTCCTCGAGCTGCGCCCGCGCGTCGGCCCAGGCCGCCGCCTCGCCGCACCACCAGGTCGACAGCGATGGCAGCTTCAACGCCTGGCCGGTGAGGCGCTGGGCGATTCCCGGCATGAAACCCTGGATCGCCGGTGATTCGAGAAACGCGCTGCCCAGCGCGTTGGCCATGACCACGGTGCCGGCGCGCGCCGCCTGCAGCAGGCCGGGCACGCCGAGCGCCGAATCCGGGCGCAGCTCGAGCGGATCGCACCAATCGTCGTCGAGCCGCCGCAGCATGCCGTGCACCGGCTCCAGGCCTTCGACTGTCTTGAGATACAGGCGGTCGTCGCGCACCGTCAGGTCGCCACCTTCGACCAGTGGCACGCCGAGGTAGCGTGCCAGGTACGCGTGTTCGAAGTAGGTCTCGCTGTACGGCCCCGGAGTCAGCAGCACGATTCGCGGCGTGGCACCACCGGCCACCTCGCGCGCCGCCAGCTCCAGCGTGTCGAGCAGCCGCCGGTAGCTGCTGGCGATGCGCTGCACGCGCAGGTCGCGGAAGGCCTCGGGGAACTGGCGCGCGACCACCAGCCGGTTGTGCAGCACGTAGCCCAGACCCGAGGGCCCCTGGGTGCGCTGCGCCACCAACCACCAGCGGCCCTGGGGCCCGCGGGCGATGTCGAAAGCGGCGATGAACAGTCGCAGCCCCGAGGGCGGCCGCACGCCGATCATCGGCCGCAACCAGCCCGGGTGGCGCAGCAGCAGCGCCGGCGGCAGCAGCCCCTCGTGAAGCAGCCGCTGCGGGCCGTAGAGGTCGTCCAGCATCAGCTGCAGCAGTTCGGCGCGCTGGACCACGCCAGCCTCGATGGCTGCCCAGTCGGCAGGCTCGATCAGCTGCGGCAACAGCTCGAGCGACCAGGGACGGGCCGTCGGGCCCCGCTCGGGGTCGCCGCCAAACACGTTGTGCGTGACGCCGTCGAGCCGGATCCGCTGCGCCACCTGCTCGACGCGGCGGTCGAGGTCGGTGGCGATCTCCAGGTCGCCTGCCGGCGGTGGCAGTGCCGCCGCGAAGCGATGCCAGGGCGCACGCAGCGCGCCGCCGGCGTCGCGCATCTCGTCCCAGACGCCGGGCTCGGCCGGCAGCGCCCGATCGACGAGGGCGTACGACGCCGCGTCGCCGGCCGCGACGGTGGCGGCGAAGGGCAGCGAAGTCTGCGACTGGCTCTGCGCCATCTCAGTGCCGCCGGGCCGCCCCAAGGCGCCGATGCCCCCCACGGGGGGAACGCCAGCGCAGCGAACTCGGGGGCCGTTTCATCGTCCCGATCATCACATGCGCAGGTCCAGCGTGAAAGGGTGCTCGAGGCTCGGCACCGCGGGCCGCACGTCCATCGCACCCGGCGTGTGGCCGAAGCGGAAGAAACGCGCCAGCCGCCGGCTCTCGGCGGTGTAGGCGTTGACCGGGAAGTCCTCGTGGCTGAGGCCGCCCGGGTGCGTGACGTGATAGCGGCAGCCGCCCATCGAGCGTTGCAGCCAGCGATCGACGACGTCGATCGTCAGCGGCGCATGGATGCCGATCGTCGGATGCAGCGCCGACGGCGGCTGCCAGGCGCGGTAGCGTACGCCGCAGACGAACTCGCCGACCCGTCCGGTGGGCTGCAGCGGCAGCGCGTGGCCGTTGACGGTGACGACGTAGCGGTTGTCGTTGAAGCCGCTGACCTTGACCTCCAGTCGCTCGAGCGAGGAATCGACGTAGCGTGCGGTACCGCCCGGCGCGCCCTCCTCGCCCATCACGTGCCAGGGCTCGAGCGCGTTGCGCAGCGTCAGCTCGATGCCGCGCGTGGCGACTTCGCCGATGAGCGGGAAGCGGAACTCGAAGTGCGGCGCGAACCAGGCATCGTCGAAGCCGTAGCCGGCGGCGCGCAGCTCAGCCATCACGTCCTCGAAGTCCATCCGCACGAAGGTCGGAAGCATGAAGCGGTCGTGCAGGCCAGTGCCCCAGCGCGTCAGCCGCTGGCTGCCGCGGCCGCGGTAGGGCTCGCGCCAGAACCAGGCCACCAGCGCGCGCAGGAGCAGTTGCTGGGCCAGGCTCATGCGTGCGTGCGGCGGCATCTCGAAGGCGCGCAGCTCGAGCAGGCCCAGCCGGCCGGTCGGACCGTCTGGCGAGTAGAGCTTGTCGATGCAGAACTCGCTGCGGTGGGTGTTGCCGGTGACGTCGATGAGCAGGTTGCGCAGGCTGCGATCCACCACCCAAGGCGGCACTTCGTCGTGCCGGGCCAGCTGGCGCTCGAGTTCGGCCAGCGCGATCTCGAGCTCGTAGACCTGGTCGTTGCGCGCCTCGTCGATGCGCGGCGCCTGGCTGGTCGGGCCGATGAACATGCCGCTGAACAGGTAGCTCAGCGACGGGTGGTTGTGCCAGTAAGTCAAAAGGCTGGCCAGCAGGTCGGGCCGGCGCAGGAACGGGCTGTCGGCCGGCGTCGCGCCGCCGAGCACGAAGTGGTTGCCACCCCCGGTGCCGGTGTGGCGGCCGTCGAGCATGAACTTCTCGGTCGACAGCCGCGTGCGGTGCGCCGCGACGTAGAGGAATTCGGTGTGATCGACGAGCTGCTCCCAGCTCGACGCTGGGTGGATGTTGACCTCGATGACACCCGGGTCGGGCGTGACCTGGAGCATCTTCAGCCGCGGGTCGCGCGGCGGCGGATAGCCCTCGAGCACCACCTTCACGCCCTGATCCGCGGCCGTGGCCTCGATTGCGGCGAGCAGTTCGAGGTAGTCCTCGAGGTGCTTGAGCGGTGGCAGGAAGACGTACATCACGCCGCTCTTGCCGCCGTGTTTCGCTTCGGCCTTGGGGCCGTTGGCGCGCTGCGGGTCGCGCACCTCCACGCACAGTGCGGTGCGCGTCAGCCAGCCGGCCGACTCGTGGCGGGCCGGCATCGTGTCGGGATGGCGCGGGTGGGGCGCCTCGGGCAGGTGCGGTGCGGCACCGCCAGCCGCCCCGGGGCCGCCGGCCTCGCCCGCCAGCATCGCCTCGTCGCCGCGCCAGGGCTGGCCCTGCACCGCGACGCTGCCGCCTTCGGCGAAGCCGCCACCCGCGCGATGCGCGTCGTAGCCGGACCTTCCGTCGACCTGCTGCCGCAGAGCGGCCATCGCCGGCAGCGGGGCCATCGGCGCAAAGGGGTCCTGCTCGATCACATCCTGGCGCTCCCCCGGCGCGGCCCAGGGCAGCGAGTCCAGCGGCAGGCGGTAGCCCATCGGCGAGTCGCCCGGCATCAGGTACAGCCGCTCGTCGCGCAGGAACCAGGGGCCGGTGATCCAGCGCGGGCCGGCGGTGGTCGGATGGAACTCGCGCCGCAGCGGCAGCAGGTAGCCGACGACGGCGTCCAGGCCCTGGGTGAAGATGCGGCGCAGTCGGGCGCGCTCGAGTTCGTCGTCGAGCCGCGACTCGAACGGATCGACGTTCACCGGCAGCCGGCGCTCGCGCCAGAGGTAGTACCAGGTGTCCTCGAAACCGGGCTGGATGAACTTCTCGTCCAGCCCCAACCGCGTCGTCAGCCCTGCGATGAAGCGCTTGGCGTCGTCGGTGTTGTAGCGGTGCGCGTCGCGCTCGTCGGCGAAGAGGCTGGGGTCGTGCCAGCAGGGCTGGCCGTCTGCGCGCCAGCCGATCGACAGCGCCCAGCGCGGCAACTGCTCGCCCGGGTACCACTTGCCCTGGCCGAAGTGCAGGAATCCGCCCTGCCCGTAGCGTGCCATCAGCCGGTGCACGAGCTCGGTGGCGAAGCCTCGCTTGGTCGGCCCCAGCGCATCGATGTTCCATTCGGCACCGTCGCGGTCATCGACCGAGACGAAGGTCGGCTCACCGCCCATCGTCAGGCGCACGTCCTGGCGCTGCAATTCGGCGTCGACCTGCTGGCCCAGATCGAGCACATCCTGCCACTGCCCATCGGTGTAGGGCAGCGTCACGCGCGGGCTCTCGTAGACGCGCGTGATCTGCATGTGGTGCTCGAACGAGACCTCGCAGTCGTCCACCGCGCCGCTCACCGGCGCCGCCGTCGAAGGCTCGGGCGTGCAGGCCACCGGGATGTGGCCCTCGCCGGCCATCAGGCCCGAGGTCGGGTCCATCCCGACCCAGCCGGCACCGGGCAGATAGACCTCGCACCATGCGTGCAGGTCGGTGAAATCGACCTCGGTGCCCGAGGGCCCGTCCAGCGACTTCACGTCGGGCTTGAGCTGAATCAGGTAGCCCGAGACGAAGCGCGCCGCCAGGCCCAGGTGGCGCAGCGTCTGCACCAGCAGCCAGCCGGTGTCGCGGCACGATCCCGAAGCGTTGGTCAGCGTCACCTCGGGCGTCTGCACGCCCGGCTCCATCCGGATCAGGTAGCGGATCTCGCGCTGCAACCGCTGGTTGATGCCGACCAGGAAGTCGATCGTGCGTTGCTCGGCACGGGAGATGCTCTCGACGAAGGCCTTGAAGCGCGGTGTCGACTCGCCCTTGGCCAGGTAGGGCGCGAGGTCGTGTTTGAGCTCGGGCGCGTAGTCGAACGGGTATTTCTCGGCGTTCGGCTCGAGGAAGAAGTCGAACGGGTTGTAGACCGCCATGTCGGCGATCAGGTCCACCGTGACCTTGAACTCGGTCGTCTTCTCGGGGAAGACCAGGCGCGCCAGGTGGTTGGCAAACGGGTCCTGCTGCCAATTGATGAAGTGCTCTGCCGGCTCGATGCGCAGCGAATAACTCAGGATCGGCGTGCGGCAATGCGGTGCCGGGCGCAGTCGCACGACCTGCGGCGACAGCCCGACCCGGCGGTCGTAGCGGTAATGCGTGACGTGGTTCAGCGCAACATGGATGGACACGGGGGTGGGCTCCTGGCCGGGTCGGAAGGTCCGGCAACCGGGACTTGCAAGCGGCGGGCCACCTTGGCGGCAAGACGCGGAACGTGCCCATCTCAAGGCACGGCGCGGGCGAGGTTCGCGGGCGGCGCAGGGGCAGCGGCGGTCCCGTCCGGAACGTGATGATGCCAGTAACGTCGCGCCGCCTCGCGTTCGCAGACAACGCCGGCGGTGCCGGCGTCGGCGGGCCGCGTCCACGCACCGCAGCGAGCGGTCGCTGCGCACGAGGGCGACGCCGCGGTCGGCGCAGCGCGCCACGACATCGGGCGCCGGATGGCCGAACCGGCTGCAGGTGGCGGCCTACAGCACGGCCACGCGTGGCCGTGCTGCAGCTGTGAACGCCTCGCTCGACGAAGTGCGGCTGCCGTGATGCGGCACGACCAGCACGTCGGCGCGCAGCGTGTCGACGTCGCGTTGCACCAGATCGGCGTCCTGCGCGGCCTCGATGTCGCCCGTGGGCGGCGCGCTGCCCGAGGCGGCCTGCACATGCAGATCGCAACTCATCACGTTGGATTTCAGGGCCTGCGCGTCATCGGCAGGCAGCGGGCACAGGAATTCGAACCGCACGCCATCCGAGGTCCAGGCCTGGCCCGGTTCGCAACGGCCGTGCGTCAGGCCCGCCGGCAGCGTGGCCAGCAGCGGGTGGGCGGCTCTTCGAGCGAGCTCGACACGGCCTGCGCCGGCAGGCCGGCGAGGATCGACGCCGCGCCGCCGATGCGGTGGCGGTCGCGGTGGTTGAGCATCAGGGTCGATCTGCCGCTCGCCGCGTACGTGCATCAGCGGCAGCAGCACCCGCGCACCGGCGCGGGCCTCGGGGCAATGCTGCGGCCCGTTGTCCAGCAGCAGGTGGCCACGCGTGCGCACCAGCACGGAGGTGCCCTGGCCGACGACGGCGGCAACCCGTTCGAACCGGCCCGGCGCCGGCCGCAGCACCGGCGGCGCCGGCAACCGCAGCATCAACGGTAACTCGCAGGCGCGCAGCCGCCCAGGCACCGGCGCCACGGCGAGCAGGCCGGCGAGCAACCCGCACGCCACAGCCCAGGCCGGCGCGGCAGCAGCGGTCCACAACGCCAACGGCCAGTCCGCCAGCGCACGCAGCAGCGCCATCGGGGCTTGCACCAGCAGCGCGTCCACCGGACCACAGCGGTGGCAGCAAGACACCGAGCAAGGCCAGCGGTGTGACGAGCAGGGTCACCAGCGGGATCGCGACCACGTTCGCCGCAAAGCGGACCAGCCGGACCTGCTGGAAAAACGCCAGCGTCAGCGGCGCCATGCCCATCGAGGCCACGGCCTGGCTGCGAAACCCGCCGACAAGCGTCTGCCACCACCGCGCCGGGCCCGTCAGCGGCACCGGGGCCGGCGCGTGGACTGGCTCCGACGCCACGGGCAGCGCCAGGCACCGACGGCCACCAGCAGCGCGGCGTCGGCCAGCACCCGCGCACGGCGTGCGGTCGAGCAGCACCGGCCGCTGCAGCTGCCAGCCGACCCCCCGCCAGCCAGGCCCCTGCAAGCAAGGTCCCGCGGGCCGCCGGCCCCAGCTGTCCTGCGATGAGGTCAGTGTAGGATGCCCCGACGTTCTCGAGGATCCCGTCATGACCATCGCCGAGCGCTTGCAAGCCCTCGCCATCACCTTGCCGCCGGTGGCCACGCCCGCCGCGGCGTACGTGCCTTTCGTGCGCAGCGGGCCGCTGCTATTCCTGTCCGGTCACATCGCCAAGCGCGACGGGCGGTCCTGGGTTGGCCAGCTCGGCCTGACGACGACAACCGAGGAAGGCCAGGCCGCCGCGCGCGCGGTGGCAATCGACCTGCTGGGTACGCTGCAGGCGGCCGTCGGCGACCTGGCACGGGTCAAGCGCATCGTCAAGGTGCTGAGCCTGGTCAACAGCACGCCGACCTTCACCGAGCAGCACCTGGTGACCAACGGCTGCAGCGAGCTGCTGGTGGCAGTGTTCGGCCCCGAGATCGGCGCCCATGCACGCAGCGCGTTCGGCGTCGCGCAGCTGCCGATGGGCGCCTGTGTGGAAATCGAACTGACTGCCGAGGTCGAATGAGCCCGGCCGCACTGCAGCGGCGGGTGTTCGGCGCCGCCATCGTCTTCTCGCTGCTTGCCGTCGGCGGCGCGATGACGCTCCAGCACGCCTTCGACTACCAGCCCTGCCCCTGGTGCATCCTGCAGCGGCTGATCTTCGTCGCCATCGTGATCACCGCGCTGGCGGGCCTGGTGCCGATGCGCGCCGCGCGGCGCGTGGCGGCGGCCCTGATCGGCGCGTTGGCGGCCTGCGGCGTGGCAGCGGCGTTGTGGCAGCACTTCGTCGCCGCGGCCAGCGCGTCGTGCGACATGACGCTGGCCGACAGGATCATCCGCGGCCTCGGGGTCGACGAACTCTGGGCTTACGCGTTCGCGCCCTACGCTTCATGCGCCGATGCCGCGGTCAAGGTGCTGGGCGTGCCGTTCGAGTTCTACAGCCTGGCGGTGTTCGCTGCAGTGCTCGGCTTGGCCATCTGGGCCCTGACCCGCCGCGCCTGAGCGCCCCCAGGGGCAGGCTGCGCCATGCGCGCCCGCGATCAGCGCAGGCGCAGCGCCTTGATCAGCCCTTCGACCTTGCGCCCCTTGCGCGCTCGCCGCCCCTGGTGCTGGGCCAGCGCTGCACCCTTGAGCAGTTCGTCCCTGGCCCGGCCGCCGCGGCCGTTCCCGGCCACCGTGAGCTGGTCCGACAGCGTGGCCACCGAGATCAGCGGCGACTTCGCGTCCACGTCCATCAGCGTCAGCCCCTTGCCGCCGCCGGGCTGCAGCTTGACCTCGTCGAGCGCAAACACGAGCAGCCGGCCGTCGGCTGCCAGGCAGGCCAGCCATCGGTGCGCCGCGGCCACCGCCACCGGCGGCAACAGCTGTGCGCCTTCATCGAGCGCCAGGAAGCTCTTGCCGCCGCGGTTGCGGCCCTGGAGGTCACCGGCCAGGGCGAGCAGGCCGAAGCCGGCGCTGTTGGCGAGCAGCAGGGTCTGCGCCGCCGGCCCGGCGAAGTAGTGCACGAGCTGGGTACCGGGTTCGAGGTCGATCAGCGAAGTCACCGGCACGCCGTCGCCGCGACCGCCGGGCAGGCCGGCCACGGCGATGCTGTAGACGCGGCCGCGGCTGCCGAAGGCCAGCAGCGTGTCCACCGAGCGGCAGGCGTAGGTCGCGTAGAGCGCGTCGCCGGCCTTGAACGCCAGCGCTGCGGCGTCGACCTCGTGCCCCTTGAGCGCGCGCACCCAGCCTTTTTGGCTCACGACCACGGTCAGCGGTTCATCGACGATGCGGACCTCGGCCACCGCGCGACGTTCTTCCTGCACCAGCGTGCGTCGCTCGTCGCCGTGCGCCTTGGCATCGGCCTCGATCTCCTTGACCACGACTCGCCTGAGTGCCGCCGGGCTGGCGAGGATCTCCTCCAGCTTCGCCTGCTGCAGGCGCAGATCGGCCAGCTCCTGCTCGATCTTGATCGCCTCCAGTCGCGCGAGCTGGCGCAGCCGGATCTCGAGAATGTCCTCGGCCTGGCGCTCGCTTAAGGCGAAGCGCGCGATCAGCGCCGGCTTCGGCTCGTCGGCGTTGCGGATGATGCGGATCACCTCGTCGATGTTCAGCAGCACCAGCTGCCGGCCTTCGAGCACATGGATACGCTCGGCCACGCGGCCCAGCCGGTGCCGCGTGCGCCGCTCGACCGTGGCCAGGCGGAACGCGTTCCATTCCTGCAGGATGCGGCGCAGGCCTTTCTGCACCGGGCGGCCGTCGCTGCCGATCATCGTCAGGTTCAGCGGCACGCTGCCTTCCAGGCTCGTGTGCGCCAGCAGCGTCGTGACGAGCTCGCTGACCTCGACGCTGCGGCTCTTGGGCTCGAAGACCAGGCGCACCGGCGCGTCCTTGCCCGATTCGTCGCGCACCGCATCGAGCAACGCGAGCAGGCTGGCCCTGAGCTGCAGCTGCTCGGGCAGCAGGGCCTTCTTGCCGGCCTTGAACTTGGGGTTGGTCAGCTCCTCGATCTCCTCCAGCACCTTCTGCGCACTGGCCTGCGGTGGCAGCTCGGTGACCACCAGCTGCCACTGTCCGCGTGCCAGGTCCTCGACGATCCAGCGCGCGCGCACCTTCAGGCTGCCGCGGCCACCGGCATAGGCTTCGCGGATCTCGGCCGCCGGGCTGATGATCTGGCCGCCGCCGGGAAAGTCGGGCGCCGGCAGCAGCGCGAACAGCTCGTCGTTGGACAGCTTCTCGTTCTTCAGCAGCGCAACGGCCGCCGCCGCGACCTCGCGCAGGTTGTGGCTGGGCACCTCGGTGGCCAGGCCCACCGCGATGCCCGAGGCACCGTTGAGCAGCACGAACGGCAGCCGCGCCGGCAACTGGCGCGGCTCTTCGGTGCTGCCGTCGTAGTTGGGCTGGAAGTCGACCGTCCCCTCGTCGATCTCGTCCAGCAACAGGCGTGCGATCGGGGCCAGCCGCGCCTCGGTGTAACGCATCGCCGCGGCGCCGTCGCCGTCGCGGCTGCCGAAGTTACCCTGGCCGTCGATCAGTGGGTAGCGCTGCGAAAAGTTCTGCGCCATCCGCACCAGCGCGTCGTAGGCCGCCGTGTCGCCGTGCGGGTGGTAGCGACCGAGCACGTCGCCGACCACGCGCGCGCTCTTCACCGGCCGCGGCCCGCCGGCGCCGGTGTGGGCCAGCCCCATGCGGTGCATCGCGTAGAGGATGCGCCGCTGCACCGGCTTGTTGCCATCGCACAGGTCGGGCAGCGCGCGGCCCTTGACGACCGACAGCGCGTACTCGAGGTAGGCACGCTCGGCGTAGTCGGCCAGCGGCAGGGTGTCGGCGGGGTCGGGCGGCGGCGCGGTGAAGAGATCGGTCATCGACGGTCGAGCAGGCAGCAGGCGGCGGGGTCGCGCCCGCGAGGCCGGCATTGTGGTGCAGCCAGCGGGTCCGTCGCGGCGGCGGGTGTCCGTTATGCTCGCGCGCCAAAGCCCAGACCTGCCACCGGCCTTCCGGACAGCGCGAGGCACGGTGGCGCAAATCGAGAAGCCCAAGCGCGGGAGCCGCACCCTTGCAGCCTGACCCCAGCCGCCCCCCCGACCCGCCGGCACCCGCGGCCGCGTCGCCCACCAAGGCGTCACGGCGAACGGCGAAGCCCGCGGTCCTGCCCGAACGCGTGCTCACCGCCGCCGGCCTCTTGGCCCTGGTCGTGCTCGTGGCGCTCGGCGCGCTGGCGTACGGCAGCACGCTGCAGACGAAGGCCAGCGCCCTCGCCGTGCAGCGCAGCCAGCGTGCGCTGACCGCATTGGCCCGCTTGCGCGCCGTGGTGGCCGAAGCCGAAGCCGCGCTGCAGGGGGCGCCGCCGGCCGCCAGCCCCGAGGCCCTGGCGCCCTACCGCCTTGCCAAGGACGAATCCGAGGCCCAACTGACCGAACTGCGGTCGGCGCTGGCCGCCGACAGCGACCAGTTCGATCGCTTGGTTGCCTTGGGCGCACTGCTGTCGCAACGCTTCGACGCGCTGGCTGCGACGCTGCAGGCACCGCAAAGAAAGGGCGCCGAGCCGCAGCGCACCGCCGACGCGAGCGACGACACGCGCCTGCACGAGCGCGTGCAGGCGGCGCTGGCCGAACTGCGGCAGCACGCGCAGGACAGGCTCGGCACCGATCAGGCGCGCCGCGACGCCAGCGTCACACGGACCTTGGTCGCGATCGCCGTCGACAGCGCCCTGGCGGTCGGGCTCGTGGGCTTCGTCGGCTGGCGCGTGCAGCGCGATCGAGCGCAGGCCAGCCGCGCCGAGGCCTTGCAGACGGCCGCCGAGCGCAACCAGCGCCGCAGCGACCTCGCTTTGCAGCGCGTCTTCGATGCCTCGTTCGATGCCTTGTGCGTGATCGATGCCGAAGGCCGGCTCGCCCGCGCCGGCGCCGCCTGCGAGCGGGTCTGGGGCTGGTCCGCCGACGCGATCGGCGGCAAGCCCTACCTCGACCTCGTCCACCCCGAAGACCGCCGCAAGACCGAGCAGGCCTTGGCGGCCGCGCCCGCAGGCCCGACGTGCGCCGAGTTCCGCGGCCGCTGCCGGCACCGCGACGGCCACAGCATCGACGTGCTGTGGCGGGCGCAGGCGCTTGGCGACGATGGCCGCCTGCTGTGCCTGGTGCGCGACGTCAGCGAGGCCGAGAGGCTGCGCGCCGAAGGCTCGCGACTGGATGCGGCGCTGACGCGGTGCCGCGCCGAGCTGGCGCAAGCACAGGCGCAGGCCGCGGCCACGGCCCGGCTGCGCAGCGAGTTCATGAGCCATGTCGGTGCCGGGCTGCGATCGTCGCCGGCGGCGATCGTCAGCCTGGGCGAGATCCTGCAGCAAGGCCTGGCCGGGCCGCTCAACGCCGAGCAGCAGCGGGAACTGGCCAAGTTGCTCGACACCGCGCGCAGCCTGCGTGGGCGCATCAACGCCCTGCTCGACTTGGCGTTGATCGACGGCCGCCAGCTCGAGCTCGCGCGCGAGCCTTTCGACCTGCTCGAGTCGGTGCAGAAGGTCGCCGGCAACCTGCGTGGCGCGGCCGAGAAGAAGAGCCTGGGCTGGGACTGCCGGCTTGCCGAGGACCTCGGCTACGCGCGCGGCGACGTGGCACGTGTCGAGCAACTGCTGAGCGCGCTGCTCGACCACGCGATCCGCAGCACGGCCGCGGGCAAGGTCACGCTGCAGGCCCTCTCGCCCAGCGGCGGCGTCATCCGCATCGCGATCACCGACAGCGGACCCGGCTTCCCACCGGAAGAGGCGGCCCAGCTGTTCGACCCGTTCCGCGCCGGCGGCGCCGGACTCGGGCTGGCGCTGGCGCAACAACTGGCCCGGCTGATGGGCGGCGATGTCGATGCCAGCATCGCGCCGGGTGGCGGCAGCACGTTCACGCTCACGCTGCCGGCCGACGACGTGCGGCCGGCCTGACAAGCGCGCCGATCAGGCGCCGCGATCGCCGGCACGCCGGCGTTGCTCAGAACTCCCGCCGCGCCCGCGTCAGCAGCGCGACCACCTCGGTCGAGCATTGGGCGAAGGTCGAGCCGGAGCCGATCAGCCGCTCGGCGTCACCGTAGTGGCCGGTGTTGATCTTGTGCGCCACATCGCCCGCGGCCCGGTGGAACTGGGCGTGCTTGTCGAGCAGGCTCACGAACAAGGGCTTGCTGCCCCAGCGCGAGCGGCCCGCACCGTGCATCCACTTGCCCAGCGGGCATTGGTCGTCGCGGCAGATCTTGTCGGCATCGAGCTTGTCGTGCTCGACGATCGCTTTGCGCAGCCGCACCTTCCACTGCCGGTGGGCCTCGGCCGCCTGGTCGAAGTCGAACTCCGGCGCCTCGGCCGAGACCGCGACCACGGGCGGGACCGCGTCCGCCGGCACGCGGAAGCGCGAGACCTCCTCGGCCAGCGCGCAGGCCTGGTCGCGCATCGCCGAGGCGGCGCCCGCGGTCTGCTCGACCAGCGCCGCGTTCTGCTGCGTCATGCGGTCGAGCTCCTGCACCGCCTGGCCGATCTGGCCGATGCCCAGGCTCTGCTCGCGCGCGCCGTGCGCGACCTCGCCGAGCAGCTGATCGACGCGCTGCGACGAGGTCACGATGTCCTCGATCGTCGCGCCCGCCTTGCGCACGACGCCGGTGCCCGACTCGACCTGCTCGACGCTGCTGCCGATCAGCGTCTTGATCTGGCGCGCCGCCTCGGCGCTGCGCTGGGCCAGCGTGCGCACCTCGCTGGCCACGACGGCGAAGCCGCGGCCCTGCTCGCCGGCGCGCGCCGCCTCGACCGCGGCGTTGAGCGCCAGGATGTTGGTCTGGAACGCGATCGCGTCGATGGTGCCGATGATCTCGCCGATCTTGGCCGACGCGCTGCGGATACCGTCCATCGTCTGCACCACCTCGCGCATCACGCGGCCGCCGTCGGCGGCGATCTCGGCGTTGTGGCGCGCCACGCGGGAAGCCTCGTCGGTGCTGTCGGAGCCGGTCTTGACGGTGGCGGTGATCTGCTCCATCGACGCCGCCGACTGCTCCAGGTTGGCCGCCGTCTGCTCGGTGCGGGCCGACAGGTCCATCGCGCCGCTGGCGATCTCGCTGCTCGAGTGGACGATCTCGTCGCTGGCACGGCGCACCCGCAGCACCATGTTGCGCAGGCTGTCCTGCATGTCGCGCAGCTCCAGCATCAGTTGCGCGGCCTCGTCGCGGCCCCAGGGTGAGGGCGTGGTGGTCAGGTCGCCGTCGGTCATCGCGCGCAGGTGGCGGCGAGTTTCCTTCAGGCCGCCGTCCATCACGCGGTAGAAGCTCAGGAACAGGTAGCCGGCCACCGCCAGCACGAGGCTGACGACCGTGCCCAGCCAGGCGAGTTCGCGCAGCAGCGCCCGGTGCAGGTCGCCGACGTAGATGCCGGAGCCGATCACCCAGCCCCAGGGCTCGAAGCCCATCACGTACGAAACCTTGTCCACCGGCCGGTCGCTGCCGGGCTTGGGCCATTGGTAGGCGACGAAACCCTTGCCCCGCGCGCGCACGGTGTCCACGAAGGCCTGGAACAGCGCGAAGCCGTTCGGGTCCTTCATGCCGGCGAGGTCCTGGCCGTCGAACTCGGGCTTGACCGGGTGCATGACCATGCGCGGCTGCATGTCGTTGATCCAGAAATACTCGTCGCCGTCATAGCGCAGCGCCGCGATCGCCTGCTTGGCGAGTTGCTGCGCCTGCTCGCGGCCGAGCTTGCCGGCCGCCTCCTGCGACTGCGCCCAGACCAGCACGCCGCGCGCCACTTCGACGTGCTGGCGCGTGGCGTCCATCCGCGCCTGCAGGGCCTCGTCCGACGAGGTCTTCAGCAGCCAGCCGGCCAGCCCCAGCATCGGGAGCATGAAGGCCAGCGAGATGATGCCCGCCTTGGCGGCAAAACTGAGCTGGCGAAACAGCCGCACGCCCGGCGCCCAGACCCCGTGATGGCTGAAGAAGCCGGCGTCCGCCGACGGGTGGCGACGAGCGCCGACAGGTTGCGCAGAACCGGGATGGAGCAAGGCGGACATCGAAACGACCTCTGCGGATTCGTCGGGCTGCCGGGCGGCGGCCCCAGTCCACCCTTATCGGCCGCACCGCCTTGGGGCTTGAGCCCCAATTCGATGCTCAAGCGTGGAAGCGCTCGCGAAGCTTCAGCTTCCAGAACTTGCCCGTGCTGGTGCGCGGAATCGCTTCGAGGATCTCGTAGCGGTCTGGCAACTGCCACTTGGCGAATCCCTTGGCCAGAAGGTGCTCCGCCAATTCGCCGGCCTTGGCCGACCTGCCCGGCTTGAAGACGACGAAGGCCAGCGGGCGTTCGCTCCACTTCGGGTCGGGAATCGCGATCACCGCCGCCTCGGCCAGCGCCGGGTGAGCCATCAGCGCATTCTCCAGATCGACCGAGCTGATCCACTCACCGCCACTCTTGATCAGGTCCTTGGTGCGGTCGGTGATGCGCACGAAGGCCAGTTCGTCCATCACCGCGACGTCGCCGGTGCGCAGCCAGCCGTCGGGGGTGAACTTGTCTTCGCTCACCGGAACGCCGTGATACGAACCGGTGATGAAGGGCCCGCGGACCTGGATCTCGCCCATCGTCCTGCCGTCCCAGGGCGCGTCGGTGCCCTCGGCGGTGCGGATGCGCAGGTCGACCAGCGGCGCCGGCACGCCGGCCATGGCGGCGCGGCGGTAGCGTTCGTCGGCACTGGCGTTCTTCAGCTCGGCACGCGGGTACGACACGGTGGCCAGCGGCGAGGTCTCGGTCATGCCCCAGCCCTGCAACAGCCACACGCCGTGTTTGTCGAAGGCACGGATCAGCGCCTCGGGCACCGCCGCGCCGCCGACCAGGCTGCGCATGCCGGCGGGCAGCTTCCAGCGCCCAGGCTGCTCGGTGAGCGCCTGCTCGTAGGCCTGGATCAGGCTCAGCCAGATCGTCGGCACACCGACAGCCAGCGTCGGCGGCTCGTGCTGCATCAGGTCGAGCAAGTCGTCGGCGTGCAAGTGCGGGCCAGGGAAGACGATCTTCAGCCCGAGCATGACCGCGCCGTAGGGTGTACCCCAGGCATTGGCGTGGAACATCGGTGACACCGGCAGCAGCACGTCGGTGCTCTTGAAGTCCCAGTGATCACCGAGGCAGCCCACCAGCGTGTGCAGCACCGTGCTGCGATGGGAATAGACCACGCCCTTGGCGCTGCCGGTGGTGCCCGAGGTGTAGCACATCGAAACCGGGTCGGTCTCGTCGTGCGGCGCGTAGCTGAACGACGCCCCGTCGGCGGCGGCGAGCAGTTGCTCGTAGTCGTCGAACCCCGCCGGCACGGGTGCGCCTGAGAACGGGAACACGATGACGCGCTCGAAGCGGTGCAGGTGCGCGAACTGCCGGTACAGTGGCAGCAGGATGTCATCGACGATCAGGAAACGGTCCTGCGCGTCGGCCGCGATGGCGCCGATCTCGTCCGGCGCCAGCCGCAGGTTCAGCGTGTGCATCACGCCGCCGCAGGCCGGGATGCCGAAGTAGCATTCCAGGTGCGCGTGGTGGTTCCAGGCCAGCGTGGCGACGCACTCGCCCTTGCGCAGTCCCAGGCCCTGCAGCGCCGCGGCGAGCGCGCGCGTGCGGCGATAGATCTCGCCATAGCTGTGGCGCTCCAGGCTCTTGTCGGGTCGCCGCGAGACGACCTCGCTGCGGGGGAAGATCGTGCCCGCGCGCTCGAGCAGGTGGTTGAGCGACAAGGGCACATCCATCATCGTCGTCTGCATCGCGGGCCTTCCAGGCTGGCTGCCGATGACGAAGATGCTAGCGGCGCCGTCCGGGCCGGGGCGCTAGGTGTTTACGCCGTCGCTCTCCAGCCCCAGCGCCACGCGCGCCTGGTACTCGCGGTCGAGCAGGCTCATCACGATCAGGCTGTCGTAGCCGTCGGCGGCATCGCCGCTGACGCGCACGCTCTCGCGCAGCCGCCCGTCCTCGACGAACCCCTCGCTGGCGTAAAGCGCCAGCGCCCGCGTGTTGAGCGACTTCACGTCGAGCCAGAAGCGGTGCGCGTGGAGGTCTCGGAAGGCCATGCGCTTGAGCAGCCGCACGCAGCGCCGGCCCAGGCCCAGGCCCTTGGTCTGCAGCACCAGGCGCTTCAACTCGACGCTCTTGTGCGGGTTGCGGCAGCCCTGCAGGATGACGAAGCCGTCGCGCGTGGCGCTGATGCCGTTCGGGCCGGCCTCGACGATGAAGTGCCGGAAGTCGGGGAAGCGCACCGCCCCCTCGTGCTGGGTGCGGTCCCAGGGTGTGATGAAGGGCCGGTTGCGCTGGTCGGTCTCGACCGCGGCGACGAAGTCCAGGTCCGACAGCATGGTCGGCCGCAGGCGCAGCGTCGGCGCCGGAACGGGACCTGGACCCGGAGGCTCAGACATCGACCTCGACCGCGTCGCCGTGCAACTCCATCAGGTCGCGCCGCGCCTGCGCTTCGCCCTTGCCCATCAGCTTGGCCAGCGAGATGGCCGTGGCGTCGAATCCGCGGCCGTCCCAGCTCACCGGCAGCAGGCGGCGCGTCTCGGGGTTGAGCGTGGTCTCCCACAGTTGCTCGGCGTTCATCTCGCCCAGGCCCTTGAAGCGGCTGATGCTCCACGAGCCTTCGCGCGCGCCTTCCTTGCGCAGCTTGTCCAGCGCCGCCTCGAGCTCGCCTTCGTCCAGCGCGTAGAGCTTGGCCGCCGGCCGCTTGCCGCGCGCCGGGGCGTCGATGCGGAAAAGCGGCGGCCGTGCGATGTGGACGTGGCCGCGCGAGACCAGGCGCGGGAAGTGGCGGAAGAACAGGGTCAGCAGCAGCACCTGGATGTGCGAGCCGTCGACGTCGGCGTCGCTGAGGATGCAGACCTTGCCATAGCGCAGGCCGCTGAAGTCGGGCTCGTCGTGCGGGCCATGCGGGTCGATGCCGATGGCCACCGCGATGTCGTGGATCTCGGTGTTGGCAAACAGCCGGTCGCGGTCGACCTCCCAGGTGTTGAGGACCTTGCCGCGCAGCGGCAGGACGGCCTGCGTCTCCTTGTCGCGGCCCATCTTCGCGCTGCCGCCGGCGCTGTCGCCCTCGACCAGGAAGACCTCGTTGCGCGAGAGGTCGCGGCTTTCGCAATCGGTCAGCTTGCCCGGCAGCACGGCCACGCCCGAGCCCTTGCGCTTCTCGACCTTCTGCGCCGCGCGCTGGCGCGTCTGCGCCTGGCGGATCACGAGCTCGGCCAGCTTGCGACCATGCTCGACGTGCTGGTTCAGCCACAGCTCCAGCGCCGGCCGCACGTAGGCCGAGACCAGGCGCAGCGCATCGCGGCTGTTCAGCCGCTCCTTGATCTGGCCCTGGAACTGCGGGTCGAGGACCTTGGCCGAGAGGACGAAGCTGGCGCGCGAGAAGACGTCGTCGGGGAGCAGCTTCACGCCCTTGGGCAGCAAGGCATGGATCTCGATGAAGCTCTTGATGGCCGCGAACAGCCCGTCCTTCAGACCCGACTCGTGGGTGCCGCCGGCCACCGTCGGGATCAGGTTGACGTAGCTCTCGCGCAGCAGGTTGCCGTCCTCGGTGAAGGCCACGCACCATTGCGCGCCCTCGCCCTCGGCGAAACTCTCGGTCTCGCCGGCGCCGGCGAACTGCTCGCCTTCGAACAGCGGGATCAGCGGGTCGGCGGCCAAGCCCTGCAGCAGGTACTCGCGCAGGCCGGCGGCATAGATCCATTGCTGCGTCTCGGGCTCCTTCGCACCCGCCTTCTCCTGCTTCAGCACGACGGTGACGCCGGGCATCAGCACTGCCTTGCTGCGCAGCAGGTGGACGAGCTCGGCGCGTGGCAGTTCGGCGCTGTCGAAGTACTTCGGGTCGGGCCACACGCGTACCGCGGTGCCGTGGCGACGCTCGCCACTGCCCGCCTTGCGCAGCGCCAGCGGCTCGACGACGTCGCCGCCGGCGAAGGTGGTTGTCGCCACCTGGCCCTCACGCCACACCGTCACCGCCAGCCGCTTGGCCAGCGCGTTGGTCACGCTGACGCCGACGCCGTGCAGGCCGCCGCTGAAGCTGTAGGCGCCGCCGGCACCCTTGTCGAACTTGCCGCCGGCATGCAGCCGGGTGAAGACGATCTCGACCACCGGTACCTGCTCTTGCGGGTGCAGGCCGAACGGGATGCCACGGCCATCGTCCTCGACCGTCACCGATCCGTCCAGGTGCAGGGTCACCGCGATGCGCTTGCCGAAGCCGGCCAGCGCCTCGTCGGCGGCGTTGTCGATCACCTCCTGCACGATGTGCAGCGGATTGTCGGTGCGGGTGTACATGCCCGGGCGCTGCTTGACGGGCTCCAGGCCCTTCAAGACGCGGATCGAGGCTTCGGCGTACGTTCCCTGCTTGGCGCTTGGCATGGGCGGCGATTCTAGGCAGCTGCGGCGCGCAGCAGCGCGTGCAGCAGGGCGTCGACGCCGAGCTCGCAGGTATGGCCCCATTCCGGACGCTGGATCCAGCCGGGCACCATCGCGCGCCAGGCGTACAGGGACAAGCCCGTGCATCCGGCTGCCGTCACGTGTGCAGGCGCTCGGCAGCCACGCCGGCCAAGCGCCCGGCGAGCCTCAGCCCCGCCGACCGCGGAGTCGTGATGTCCAGGCGTCTCAGGCCGAGCTCGCCGGCTTGGTGCTGCGCTTGCGCGTTCGGGCGGGCTGCGGCAGGACCTCGCGCAGCAGCGCTTCGCAGTCGGCCTGCGTCATCACTCGCGGCACCGGGTAGTTGGTATCGGCCTCGTGGCAGGCCGCCTCGGCCAGGGCCGGAATGTCGTCTTCGCGCAGCGCATCGAGGCGCTGCGGGATGCCGATCGCCCGGTTCATCGCCGCCACCGAGTCCACGAACTTCGAGGCCAGGGCCGACTCGGGTTCGCCGGGCCCGCCCAGGCCCGCGCGCAGCGCCAGCCGGGCCAGCTTCGGCTGGACGGCGGCGGCGCACCAGCGCAGCACGGGCACGAGCATGATCGCGTTGGCCAGGCCGTGCGGCGTGTGGTAGCGGCCGCCGAGCTGGTGCGCGATGGCGTGCACGTTGCCCACGTTGGCATGCGTGAAGGCAAGCCCGGCGTAGGTCGAGGCCAGCGCCATCTGCTCGCGCGCGTGCAGATCCTGGCCGTCGGCGCAGGCCAGCGGCAGGTTGCGGTAGATCATCGCCACCGCCGCCAGCGCCATGCGGTCGGTCGATTCGGTGCTCCACAAGCCGATGCAGGCCTCGACGGCATGGGTCAGCGCGTCCATGCCAGTGGCCGCAGTGATCGCCGTCGGCAGACCCGTCATCAGGCAGGGATCGAGGGCGGCCATGCGCGGCACGAGGCGGAGGTCGGCGACGACCAGCTTGGTGCGCTTCTCGGGGTCCGATATCACCGCCGCCACCGTCACTTCCGACCCGGTGCCGGCGGTGGTGGGCACGGCGTAGATCGGTACCGGGCCATGCCGGCCCTTGAAATAGCCGACGAGTTCACTTGGGTGCTTGGCGTTGGCAGCGGCCAGGCCGATGACCTTGGCGGCGTCGATCACCGAGCCGCCGCCGAAGGCGACGATCGCGTCGCAGCCCTCGTCCTCGAAGTACGCGATGCCCTGCTCGACGAGCGGGATCGGCGCGTCGGGCGTGACGCGGTCGAAGACGACGAAGTCCGTGCCGCTGGCGACGAGCGCGTCGGTGAAGGGCTTCATCAGGCCCAGACCGGCGATCACCGCGTCGGTGACGACGAGGACCCTGCGGTGCGCGAAGTCGCCGATGGCCTGCCCCAGCCGCGCGCTGGCGCCGGGCCCCACCAGCAGCAGCGGCTGCGGTATCGGCAGGTGCCGGGTGACGAGGCCGGCGGCACGCTTGAGCGCCGGCCAGCCCACTGAACGCGCCATGTCGCCGATCAAGGTCGCCATCGTCCGCTCCGTTCATGATGCAGCCAGCAACTTTGGCGCAGAGTTTCGATGAAGAACGTGATCAGCATCAGCCTCGGTGCAAGCAGCCAGGATTTCGAGTTCAGCACCGTGTTTCTGGGCCGGCGCCTGCACGTGCGCCGGCTGGGCTGCGACGGCAGCATCGCGCGCGCACTCAAGCTGCTGCGGCAGTGGGACGGCAAGGCCGCGACGATCGGCCTCGGTCTGGTCAAGGACAGCCGCAGCCTGGACGCGCGCGACGCCGTCGAACGCCAGAGCCAGCGCCTGCGCGCCGCGGCGGCGGTCTCGCCGCTGACCACCGGCGCGCGCCTGGCCGACACCTTCCTCGAGTGGGCCGTGCGTCATGCGCAGACCGAGCTCGGTCATTACTTCGACAACGCCCGGGTGCTGTTCTTCTCCGGACTGGCGCAGCGCAGGCTGGCGTTGACGATGTCGGAGTACACGCCCAACCTCCTCTTCGCCGATCCGCTGCTGCAGCTGGGCGTGCCCAAGCTGCTGACCTCGCTGCAGGCGCTGCAGCTGTACGCGAGCGGCGCGCACCAGGTCGCGGACTGGCTGCCGCCCCGGGTGCTGCCCAAGTCGCTGATGAAACAGTGGACGCAGTGGGTTCTGGGCAAGGCGCTGCACAAGGCCACCGTGGTGGTGGCGCCGGCGCACGAGCTCGATGGCTTCGACCTCCAGGCGCTGGCGGGCAAGACCGTCATCACCGCCACCGTCAACCAGCAGCGCCTGGCGCGCCTGCGCGACCAGGGTGTGGCGATGGTCATCGACGGCTCGCCGACGATGCACGGCCACGTGCTGGGGCTCGATCTGCTCGACGCGATGATCCTGGCCGCCACCGGCAAGGCCGCAGACGCGATCCTCGAGGACGACTACCTCGAGATCGTCGCCGGCCTGAAGGGCAAGCCGCGCGTCCTGTACCCGAACGGGTTCAGGCGCGTCAACCGCTTCGCCTTCGTCATCCACCCCTTGTCGCAGGAGTACTTCAAGGTCGTCAAGCCGATCGAGATGCTGTCGCAGGTCTCGCCGCCGCTGCTGATGGACTCGCTCGAGAAGCTGATGGCCTACGCGCCGCCCTTTGTCTATTCGCGCGTCGAGGGCATACGCTCGCCGACCGGGGTCGAGGCCGAGGGCTGGCTGATCTCGGTCGGCGGCACGCCGCGCGAGATCATGCGCCGCAGCCCCGAGTTCACGTACCGGCGCCTGCTCGCCGCCGCCGACACGGCGCAGCGGCTGGGGGCGCAGATCATGGGCCTGGGCGCCTTCACCAAGGTCGTCGGCGACGCCGGCGTCACGGTCGCCAAACGGGCGCCGCTGCCGATCACCACCGGCAACAGCTACAGCGCGTCGGCCGCGTTGTGGGCGGCGCACGATGCCCTGCTGCGCTTGCGGCTGCTGCCGCCACCGAAGGGCAAGGAACGCGTCAAGTTCAAGGCCATGGTCGTCGGCGCCACCGGCGCCATCGGGGCCGCCTGCGCGCGACTGCTGGTGCGCGCCGCAGAGGAGGTGACGCTGGTGTCGCCGGAGACCGCCAAGCTGCTGGCGCTCAAGGATTCGATCCTGCGCGAGACGCCAGACGCCCGCATCGTGCTGTCGGCGCGCGCCGACACGCACATCCAGGCCATGGACATGGTCGTTACCGCGACCTCGGGCGCGGGCAAGAAGGTGCTCGACATCATGAAGGTCAAGCCCGGCTGCGTCATCACCGACGTCGCGCGGCCGCTGGACCTGCCGCCCGAGGAAGTGGCCAAGCGGCCGGACGTGCTCGTCATCGAGTCGGGCGAGATCCAGCTGCCGGGCGAGGTGACGATGAAGAACATCGGCCTGCCGCCGGGCGTGGCCTACGCCTGCCTGGCCGAAACCATCGTGCTGGCGCTGGAAGGCCGCTTCGAGAACTACACCGTCGGTCGCGCCATCGAGTGGGAGAAGGTGCGCGAGATCTACCAGCTCGGCCTCAAGCACGGCATGAAGCTGGCGGCGATCTCGGGCAGCCAGGGCGTCATCGGCGACACCGACATCGAGCGCGTGCGCGAGCTCGCGCTGCAGGCACGCGCCGCCGCGCCGGCGCCGCGCCAACGGCCGGCGCCGGCGAAGGCCAAGCCGGCGGCGCCCCGCCAGGCTTCGGTCGCCCGGCTGCGGCGCGCGGGGCCTTAGCCGCGCCAGGGGCCGCGGTAGCGGGCCATCGTCAGGCCCTGGATGTCGATCTCGGGCTCGCGCCCCGAGACCAGGTCGGCGATCACGCGTCCGGTGCCCGTGGCCATGGTCCAGCCCAGCGTGCCGTGACCGGTAGCCAGCAGCAGGTTGGCGATCGGCGTCGGCCCGACGATCGGCGTGCCGTCGGGCGTCATCGGCCGCAGGCCGCACCAGAAGCTGGCCGCGGAGACATCGCCGCCGTGTGGGAAGAGATCGGTGACCACGTGCGCCAGCGTCGCCCGCCGCGGCTCGCGCAGGGCCAGGCTGTAGCCGGCCAGCTCGGCCGTGCCACCGACGCGGATGCGGTCGCCCAGGCGCGTCACCGCCACCTTGTGCGTCTCGTCCATCACCGTGCTCTCGGGTGCGCCGGCGGCATCGGTGATCGGCACCGTGATCGAGTAGCCCTTGACCGGATAGACGGGGATGCGGATGCGCAGCGGCCGAAGCGCCAGCGGCGTGTGGCTGCCCAGCGCGAGGACGTAGCGGTCGGCGCCGAGGCGGCCGGCCGAAGTGCGCACGCCTTCGATGCGCTGGCCGGCGTGGTCGATGGCATCGACGGTGGTGTCGAAGCGGAAGCGCACACCCAGCGCGCGCGCCATCTCGGCCAGGCGGCCGGTGAAGAGGTGGCAGTCGCCGGTCTCGTCGCCGGGCAGGCGCAGCGCGCCGACGAACTTGTGCCGGGTGCGCGCCAGCGCCGGCTCGACGGCGCAGAAGCCGTCGCGATCGAGTACCTCGAAAGGCACGCCGTACTGGCGCAGCACCGCCACGTCGCCGGCGATGCCGTCGAGCTGCTTGTGGGTGCGGAACAGCTGGAGCGTGCCCTGCGCACGCTCGTCGTAGGCGATGCCGGTCTCGGCGCGCAGGGCCTTCAGGCAGTCACGGCTGTACTCCGCGATCGGCACCATCCGGCTCTTGTTGACGGCGTAGGCGCGCGCCGTGCAATTGGCCAGCATCATCGCGCCCCAGCGCCACATCGCGGGGTCGAGCAAGGGCCAGATGACGAGCGGAGAATGCCGCATCAGCATCCACTTGATCGCCTTCAGCGGCACGCCCGGGCCGGCCCAGGGCGAGCTGTAGCCGGGCGAGACCTCGCCGGCATTGCCGAAGCTGGTCTCCAGCGCCGGCCCGGCCTGCCGTTCGACCACTTCGACCTCGTGCCCGGCACGCGCCAGGTAGTCAGCGCAGGACACGCCGATCACGCCACCGCCCAGCACCAGCACCTTCATCGTCGCCTCGCCCGCCTGCCTCGGATGGGCAGCCACTGTAGCGGGCCCCGTGGCGTCGAGCCGGCGCGATTTGCTGGACAATCGTTGCATGGATCGAGCTTCGAGCCCTGTCCGGCTGTCGATGTTGCAGGTGCTGCTGTGCGGCGCCGCCATCGTCACGCTCAGCATGGGCATCCGCCACGGCTTCGGGCTGTGGCTGCAACCGATCACGATGGACCGCGGATGGACACGCGAGACCTTCGCCTTCGCACTCGCGGTGCAAAACCTGGCCTGGGGTCTGGCCGGGCCGCTGACCGGCATGCTCGCCGACCGCTGGGGCGCGTTCCGCGTGCTGCTCATCGGCAGCCTGCTCTACGCGCTGGGCCTGGTGGCGATGGCGCTGGCCACTTCGGGGCTGGCCTTCATGGGCAGCGCCGGCCTGCTGATCGGCGTGGCCCAATCGGGCACCACCTATGCCGTGATCTACGGCGTGATCGCGCGCAACGTGGCGGCCGAGAAGCGTTCGTGGGCGATGGGTGTGGCCGCCGCCGCGGGTTCGTTCGGCCAGTTCCTGATGGTGCCGGTGGAGAACGGGCTGATCGGCCATTGGGGCTGGCAGAACGCTCTGTTCGTGCTCGGCTGCGCCGCGCTGGCGATCGGGCCGCTGGCGTTCGGCCTGCGCGAGCCGGCGCGTGCGGCCACGGGGGGCGCGCACCAGAGCGTGGGCGCAGCGGTGCGCGAGGCCTTCCGCCATCCGAGCTTCGGCCTGCTGATGGCCGGCTACTTCGTCTGCGGCTTCCAGGTCGTGTTCATCGGCGTGCACATGCCAGCCTACCTCCGCGACCACGGCCTGGCGCCGCAGGTCGCGGCCACCGCGCTCGCGCTGATCGGCCTGTTCAACGTCTTCGGCACCTACGCCGCCGGCGTGTTGGGCCAGCACATCGCCAAACGCCACATCCTGTCGGCAATCTACCTGTCGCGCGCGGTGGTGATCGTGATCTTCCTGCTGGCGCCGCTGACGCCCTGGAGCGTCTATCTGTTCGCCGCCGTGATGGGCGTGCTGTGGCTTTCCACCGTGCCGGCCACGAATGCCATCGTGGCCGAGATCTTCGGCGTGCAGTACATGGCCATGCTCGGCGGTTTCGTCTTCCTCAGCCACCAGCTCGGCTCGTTCCTGGGCGTGTGGCTGGGCGGGCGGCTGTACGACGCCAGCGGAAGCTACGACATCGTCTGGTGGATCGCGGTCGGGCTGGGGGTTTTCGCGGCGCTGATCAACCAGCCGGTGCGCGAGACGGCCATCGTGCGCACGGCGCCTCTGGGGGCATGACGCGCAAGATGCTGCTGCGCGCCGGCGCCTGGGGCGCGGCACTGGCCGTGCTCGGCGCCGTCTTCATGGCCTACCTGAGCCCGCAGGCGATGGTCGACCTCGCCACGCGCCTGTGGACCTGCCTCTGAACCACCACGCCGCGGTGCCCCCTTCGGCCTGGGTGCAGCGCTTCGCCTCGCTGATCGCACCCGGCGGCCAGGTGCTCGATCTGGCCTGCGGCAGCGGGCGCCACTTGCGCTGGCTGGCGGCCCAGGGCTTCGCGATGACGGGCGTCGATCGCGACGCCGGGGCGCTGGCACCGCTGGGCGGAGCCGGCCAGACGCTGGTCGCCGACCTCGAGGCTGCACCCTGGCCCCTGCCCGGGCGGCGCTTCGACGGTATCGTGGTCACGAACTACCTGTGGCGGCCGCTGTGGCCTGCCCTGCGCGGCGCGCTGGCCGAGGGCGGCGTGCTGATCTACGAAACCTTCGCCGCCGGCCAGGAACGCATCGGCAAGCCGTCACGGCCCGAGTTTCTGCTGCGGCCCGGGGAACTGCTGCAGGCTTTCGTGGGTCTGCGCGTGGTGGCTTACGAGGACGGATTCGAGGCCGATGTGCCGCGCCAGGTGCAGCGCATCGCCGCCGTCAACGAGCCCCCCGAACTGGCCGAGCCGCCGCGCTACCCGCTCGCCGGCGGTGGCCGGACGGCGGGCCGCTAAAATCCACGGATTGCCCTGGACCCAGACCGCATGAAACCCATCGTTGGCAGCATCGTCGCGCTCGTCACGCCGATGCACGAAGACGGCACCGTCGATTTCGACGCGCTGCGCCGCCTCATCGACTGGCACATCGTCGAAGGCACCGACTGCATCGGCGTCGTCGGTACCACCGGCGAGTCGCCCACGGTCTCGATGCAGGAAAACTGCGAGATCATCCGCTGCGCGGTGCAGCATGCGGCCGGTCGGGTGCCGATCATGGCCGGCACCGGCGCCAACGCCACCGGCGAGGCGATCGAGCTCACGCGCTTCGCGCGCGAGGTCGGCGCCGATTGCCACCTCTCGGTCGTTCCCTACTACAACCGGCCGTCGCAGGAGGGCATCTACCGCCACTTCCGCGCCATTGCCGAGGCGGTGGACCTGCCGATGGTGCTGTACAACGTGCCCGGCCGCACGGTGGCCGACATGTTGCCGGAGACCGCGCTGCGGCTGGCGCAGGTGCCGGGCGTCGTGGGCATCAAGGAAGCCACCGGCAACATCGAGCGCGCCTGCACGCTGATCAAGCACGCACCCAAGGGTTTCTCGATCTACTCGGGCGACGACTCCACTGCGGCCGCGCTGATGCTGCTGGGTGGCCAGGGCAACGTCAGCGTCACCGCCAACGTGGCGCCGCGGCTGATGCACGAGCTGTGCAAGGCCGCCACCCGCGGCGACGCGCGCCAGACCGCGGCCCTGCACCTGCGGTTGCTGCCGCTGCACAAGCAGCTGTTCTGCGAGCCGAGCCCGGCGCCCGTCAAGTGGGCGATGGCCCGGCTCGGGCTGTGCGGGGCGCAGGTGCGGCTGCCCATCCTGCCGCTGACCGAAGTCGGCCAAGCCGCGGTCGGCAAGGCGCTGCTCGAGTCGGGCTTGCTGGCTTGACCCGGTTCTGAGCCTCCCCCCCGTCCCAGCCCAATTCCACAGTCGCCGGCGCGCCAGCGACCGTCGCGGAGACCCCAACGTGAATTCGATTCCTGCCGCCACCCCCACCCGGCTTGCCGTGCTCATGCTGGTGACGGCGCTTGGCGGCTGTTCGACGATCGAGGGGTGGTTCACCAGCGACAAGGCGGACGATGACGGCAAGCCGGTGAAGGCGCAGTCGCTGGAGGTGCCGCCCGACCTGTCGCAGCTGACCCGCGACTCCCGCTACGAAGTGCAGGGCGGCGTCATCAGCGCCTCTGGCGCGACCTCCGCCGCGGCGCCGGCCCCGGCCGCCTCCGGCGCCCCCACCGTGGCGATTGCCGCTGAGGGCGGCATGCACATCGAGCGCGACGGCCAGATCCGCTGGCTGGTGGTGCCTCAGACCCCGGAGCAGTTGTGGCCCCGGGTCAAGGACTTCTGGGAGCAACGCGGGTTCAAGCTGGCCACCGAGGATGCGAAGGTCGGCGTGATGGAAACCGACTGGACCGAGAACAAGCTCAAGGCGCCGGTCGGCTTCGTGCGCAACCTGCTCGGCCGCGTGATCGACAACGTGATCGATAGCGGCATGCGCGACGCCTTCCGCACCCGCATCGAGCGCACCGCCACCGGCAGCGAGATCTACATCACGCAGCGCGGCATCGAGGAGGTCTACGTCAACGACCAGCACGATGCAACCACCTGGCGCGCGCGGCCGAGCGACCCCCAGGTCGAGGCCGAGATGCTCTCGCGCCTGATGCTGGCCCTGGGCGGACCGGCGCAACCCGCGGGCGCCGCGGTCGCCGCCGCACCGGTCGTTGCAGCGTCGGCCCCTGCTGGCGTCGCCAGCGGCGCGGGCGGCGCGCAGCCGACCACGCTCGTCATCGACGAGCCCTTCGACCGCGCCTGGCGCCGCGTCGGCCTGGCGCTGGACCGCGGCGGCTTCACGGTCGAGGACCGCGACCGGACCGCCGGCCTGTACTACGTGCGCTGGGTGGATCCGAAGAACGCCGGCAAGGACGAGCCCGGCTGGTGGGCGCGGCTGTGGGGCGACAAGAGCAACTCGCAGGAAGCGCAGCGCTTCCGCATCGCGCTCAAGCCCAGCGGCGAGAAGACAACGGTGACGGTGCAGAACTCGACCGGCCAGGTCGATACCGGCGACAACGCCCGCCGCATCGCCAGCCTCCTAATGGCCGACCTGCGCTGAACGTCGCATCGGCGCGCGGCGCAACGGCAAACGACAACGGGCCCCCGGAGGTGGCCCTTGATCTTGCCTAAGGCACCGGCGGTCGGGGAATCCGAGGCAACTTCCCCGGCCCCGGCTCAGCGCGACGTCAGCGGCACGACGTCGCGCCGCGCCGAGCCCACGTAGAGCTGGCGCGGGCGCCCGATCTTGTACTCGGGGTCGCCGATCATCTCGTTGAGCTGGGCGATCCAGCCCACGGTGCGCGCGAGTGAGAAGATGGCGGTGAACAGGCTGACCGGGATGCCGATCGCGCGCTGCACGATGCCCGAGTAGAAGTCCACGTTCGGGTAGAGTTTGCGCGAGACGAAGTAGTCGTCCTCGAGCGCGATCTTCTCCAGCGCCATCGCCAGCTTGAACAGCGGGTCGTCGTGCAGGCCGGTCGCATCGAGCACCTCGTGGCAGGTCTCGCGCATCAGCTTGGCCCGCGGGTCGTAGTTCTTGTAGACACGGTGGCCGAAGCCCATCAGCTTGACGCTGGAGTTCTTGTCCTTGACCTGCTTGATGAACTCGCCGATCTTCTCGACGCCGCCGTTGCGCTGGATCTCCTCGAGCATGTTCAGCGCCGCCTCGTTGGCGCCGCCGTGCGCCGGACCCCAGAGGCAGGCCACGCCCGCGGCGATCGCCGCGAACGGGTTGGTGCCCGAGCTGCCGCACAGGCGCACCGTGCTGGTGCTGGCATTCTGCTCGTGGTCCGCATGCAGGATGAAGATACGGTCGATCGCGCGCACCAGCACGTCGTTGGGCACGTACTCCTCGCAGGGCGTGGCGAACATCATGCGCATGAAGTTCGCCGAGTAAGACAGGTTGTTCTTCGGGTAGATGTAGGGCTGCCCGATGCCGTATTTGTAGGCCATCGCCACCAGCGTGGGCATCTTCGCGATCAGGCGGATGGCGGCGATCTCGCGGTGCGTCGGGTTGTTGATGTCGGTGCTGTCGTGATAGAAGGCCGACAGCGCGCCGACCAGCCCCGTCATCACCGCCATCGGGTGCGCATCGCGGCGGAAACCACGAAGGAAGAACTGCATCTGCTCGTTGACCATCGTGTGGTTGGTGACGAGCTTGACGAAGTCGGCCCTCTGCGTCGCGTTCGGCAGGTCGCCCTTGAGCAGCAGGTAGCAGGTCTCGAGAAAGTCACAGTGGTGCGCCAGCTGCTCGATCGGGTAGCCGCGGTAAAGCAACTCGCCCTTGTCGCCGTCGATGTAGGTGATCGTGCTGTTGCACGACGCGGTGGACAGGAAACCCGGGTCGTAGGTGAACTTGCCGGTCTGCGCGTAGAGCTTGCGGATGTCGATCACGTCCGGGCCGATGCTGCCCTTGTAGATCGGCAGGTCCATGCTCGGGCTGCCGTCGGAGAACGACAGCGTTGCTTTCACGTCGGAGGGGGTCATCGCAGTGCCTTTCTTCAGGTCGTGAGCGGGCGGGGGAGGCGCATCATCGCGAGCACCTCGCACACTTCGGGGATGTCGATGATTTCACCAACGGCCTGCGGCTCCTTGCGCCAGAGCAACAAGTCGAGCAGGTCGTTGTCAGGCAAGTCCATCAGGGCCAGCAGCCCCTGGGCCTGTCTTGTCGTGATCGTCTCCTCGTGATCGCGGAAGAAGCGCTCGACGAACAGGTCGTTCTCGAGCAGGCCGCGGCGGCAGCGCCACTTCAGCTTGCTCAATGCCCGTTCGTCGAGGCGCATGTCCGTCTCCTGGGGTTCAAACGGTCCGGCGGACCATCAGCTCCTTGATCTTGCCGATCGCCTTCGTCGGGTTCAGGCCCTTGGGGCAGACGTCGACGCAGTTCATGATCGTGTGGCAGCGGAACAGCCGGTACGGATCCTCGAGGTTGTCCAGGCGCCCCGCGGTGTCCTGGTCGCGGCTGTCGGCGATGAAACGGTAGGCCTGCAGCAGGCCGGCCGGGCCGACGAACTTGTCGGGGTTCCACCAGAAGCTGGGGCAGCTGGTGCTGCAACTCGCGCACAGGATGCACTCGTACAGGCCGTTGAGCTCGTCGCGCTCCTCGGGGCTCTGCAGCCGCTCCTTCTCGGGCACCGGCTCGTCGTTGACGAGATAGGGCTTGATCGAGTCGTATTGCTTGAAGAACAGCGTCATGTCGACGATCAGGTCGCGGATCACCGGCAGCCCGGGCAGCGGCTTGAGCACGATCGTGCCCGGCAGCGTGCGCATGTTGGTCAGGCAGGCCAGACCGTTCTTGCCGTTGATGTTCATCGCGTCCGAGCCGCAGACGCCTTCGCGGCAGCTGCGGCGGAAGCTCAAGGATGGGTCGACCTTCTTCAGCTTCATCAGCGCGTCGAGCAGCATGCGCTCGTGCCCATCGAGCTCGACCTGCAGCGTCTGCATGCGCGGCTTGGCGTCGGTGTCGGGGTCGTAGCGGTAGATCTGGAAAGTGCGCAGGGCCATGGGGTTCAACCTGTTCAGAACGTGCGGACCTTGGGCGGGATCGACTCGACGCTGAGCGGCTTGAGCTGCACCGGCTTGTAGTCGAGGCGGTCGCCCTCGGAGTACCAAAGCGTGTGCTTGAGCCATTGCTCGTCGTTGCGGCCGTTCGGGTGCGCCGGCGTGTCACCGTAGTCGTTGACGGTGTGCGCGCCGCGGCTTTCCTTGCGCGCCGCGGCCGAGACGATGGTCGCGCGCGCCGCCTCGATCAGGTTGTCCACCTCGAGCGCCTCGATGCGCGCGGTGTTGAAGACCTTGCTCTTGTCCTTCAGCGCGATGCGCCCGACACGCTCGGCGATGGCCCCGATCTTGGTCACGCCCTCGTCGAGGATGGCCTGGGTACGGAACACGCCGGCATGCTGCTGCATCGCCGCGCGCAGGTCGTTCGCGACGTCCTGCGCATACTCGCCGTCGGTGGCCGCGTCCAGCCGCGCCAGCCGCGCGAGCGACCTGTCGGCGGCGTCGGCCGGAAGCGGCTTGTGGGCACGGTCCGCCGCATGGAAGCTCTCGACGATGTGGTTGCCCGCGGCGCGGCCGAAGACCAGCAGATCGAGCAGCGAGTTGGTGCCCAGCCGGTTGGCGCCGTGCACGCTGACGCAGGAGCATTCACCCACGGCATAGAAGCCGCCGACGACCGCGCTCGGGTTGCCGTCCTTGGGCGCCACGACCTGGCCGCGGATGTTGGTCGGGATGCCGCCCATCTGGTAGTGGATCGTCGGCACCACGGGAATAGGCTCCTTGGTGATGTCGACGTTGGCGAAGTTGTGACCGATCTCGAGCACGCTGGGCAGCCGCTTCATGATCGTCTCAGCGCCCAGGTGCGTCATGTCGAGCTGGATGTAGTCCTTGTTCGGACCACAGCCTCGCCCTTCCTTGATCTCCTGATCCATGCAGCGGCTGACGAAGTCGCGCGGCGCCAGGTCCTTGAGCGTCGGCGCATAGCGCTCCATGAAGCGCTCGCCATTCGAGTTGCGCAGGATCGCGCCCTCGCCGCGGCAGCCCTCGGTCAGCAGCACGCCGGCGTTGTGCACCCCGGTCGGGTGGAACTGCCAGAACTCCATATCCTCCAGCGGCACTCCGGCGCGCGCGGCCATGCCCAGGCCGTCGCCGGTGTTGATGAAGGCGTTCGTGCTGGCGGCGAAGATGCGGCCCGCGCCGCCGGTGGCAAACAGCGTGCACTTGGCCTGCAGCACGTGGACTTCGCCCGTCTCCATCTCGAGCGCGGTGACGCCGAGCACGTCGCCGTCGGCGTCGCGGATCAGGTCCAGCGCCATCCATTCGACGAAGAAGTTGGTCCGCGCCTTCACGTTCTGCTGGTACAGCGTGTGCAGCATCGCGTGGCCGGTGCGGTCGGCGGCGGCGCAGGCGCGCTGCACCGGTTTCTCGCCGTAGTTCGCGGTGTGGCCGCCGAAGGGGCGCTGGTAGATCGTGCCATCGGGGTTGCGGTCGAAGGGCATGCCCATGTGCTCGAGCTCGTACACCACCTTGGGCGCCTCGCGGCACATGTACTCGATCGCGTCCTGGTCGCCCAGCCAGTCCGATCCCTTGACGGTGTCGTAGAAGTGGTAGTGCCAGTTGTCCTCGGCCATGTTGCCCAGGGACGCGCCGATGCCGCCCTGGGCGGCCACCGTGTGCGAGCGGGTCGGGAAGACCTTGGACAGCACGGCCACGTTCAGGCCGGCCAGCGACAGCTGCAGGGAGGCGCGCATGCCGGAACCACCGGCGCCGACGATGACGACGTCGAACTTGCGCTTGGGAAGGGATGCCAGGGTCACGGTTTAGAGCCTCCAGAGCACTTGAACGGCCCAGCCCATGCAGCCCAGGAGCCAGACGATGCTGGCCACCTGCAGCGCCAGGCGCAGGCCGACCGGCTTGACGTAGTCCATCAGGATGTCGCGCACGCCGACCCAGGCGTGCCAGCCCAGCGAAACGAAGACGACGAACGTGAGCACCTTCATCCACTGCGTGGCGAAGATGCCGGCCCACGTGTCGTAGCCCAGCGGACCGCTGCTGAAGACCAGTTGCGCCAGCAGCACGAGCGTGAACAGGGCCATCAGCGTGGCCGTGACGCGCTGGCTGAGCCAGTCGCGCATGCCGTAGTGGGCGCCGACGACGAGGCGCTTGGAACCGTAGTTGACCGACATGGTGAGTGCCTCTCAGGTCTGCCCGGCCGACCCGAAGGTGCTGAACGCCCCCTCGGGGGGCCGCGAGCGCAGCGAGCTTGGGGGTTTCATTTCATCAGTACAAGCCGAAGAGCTTGGCGCCCAGCAGCAGCGTGAGCAGCACGCTGCCGGCCAGCGTGACCACTGCCGACTGGCGCCCCTGCACCATCGTGACGCTGTGGGTCATGTCCATCCACAGGTGGCGCACGCCGGCGATGAAGTGGTGCAGGTAGGCCCAGATCAGGGCCAGCACGACGAGTTTGACGAACCACGCCGGCATGACGCCGATGCCAGCCGTGAACAGGTCTGCGAATCGCTGGTAGCTGACCTCGGAGGTCACGCTGTTGTCGAACAGCCAGACGATGAAGGGCAACAGCACGAACATCAGCGCGCCGCTGGCGCGGTGCAGGATCGAAACCCAGCCGGCCAACGGCAGCCGGTACTGCAGCGCGTTCACCAGGCGCATCGTGCCGGGTCTGGATCGGGGGGTCTCGGTCATCTCGTCTCTCTGCAGCCGGGTGGAACCATTCGAGTTTATTGCAACGCAGCAGGCTTACGCGGACCTGCTGGACCGCGTGGTCAACTCAGTTCGTTTCGGTAGTGGTGCGCCAGCGTGTGATAGAGACCCCGGCGCAACTCGACCGGCCGGTCGCCGTAGGTAAAGGACAGCCGCTCCACTGACAGCAGCGGCGCGCCCGGGGCCAGGCCCATCAGCACCGCGTCTTCGGGCGTGGCGGCGACGGCACGGATCTTCTCCTCGGCCCGGATCATGTGGACCGCGAACTCGGCCTCGAACAGCCGGTACATCGGCCCGCGCCAGGCCTGCAGGCGCTCCGCCGTCAGGCCCTTGAACAGGCCGCCCGGCAGCCACAGGTCGTCGAGCACGACAGGCCGCCCGTCGGCCAGCAGCAGCCGGCGCACCTGCACCGCCGCCTCGCCCGACTTCAGCGCCAACAGCCGCGCCACTTCGAGCGGCGCGCGCATCCGGCGGCACTCGAGCAGCCGGCGCTGCAGCGGCGGCTGTCCGCCGGCGTCAGGCACCAGGCGCAGGAAGCGGTACTGGGTGGACTCTTCGGCGTGGGTGGCGACGAAGGTGCCCTTGCCCTGGCGGCGCACGAGCACGTTCTCGGCCGCCAGTTCGTCGATCGCCTTGCGCACCGTGCCCTGGCTGACGCGGAACCGCGCCGCCAACTCGGTCTCGCTCGGGATCGACTGCCCGGGCTGCCACTCGCCGGCCTGCAGGCCGCGCACCAGCAGGACCTTGATCTGCTGGTACAGCGGGCTGAACGACGGCGCCGGCTCGCTCGGCGCCGCCTGCGGGGCCAGTGCGGGCATGTCCGGATTGTCTTCGATGAGACATAAGAGTGCCGTCAGGGTCGGAACCGTAGAATCGAACGGTGCCGAGGCTGCGCGCGCGTGCCGCGCGAAACCCCGCGTCTTTGATCGCCCGCAGCCCGCAGCCTTCACCCCCGCCCAGCCAGGAGACCCTCATGTCCAAGAAGCCCGTCCGCGTGGCCGTTACCGGCGCCGCCGGCCAGATCGGTTATGCCCTGTTGTTCCGCATCGCTTCGGGCGAAATGCTCGGCAAGGACCAGCCGGTGATCCTGCAACTGCTCGAGATCCCCGACGAGAAGGCGCAGAAGGCACTCAAGGGCGTGATGATGGAGATCGACGATTGCGCCTTCCCGCTGCTCGCCGGGATGGAAGCGCACAGCAGCCCGGAGACCGCGTTCAAGGACACCGACTACGCGTTGCTCGTCGGCTCGCGCCCTCGCGGACCGGGCATGGAGCGCGCCGAGCTGCTGTCGATCAACGGCGCGATCTTCACTGCCCAGGGCAAGGCGCTGGACAAGGCGGCCAGCCGCAACGTGAAGGTGCTGGTGGTCGGCAACCCGGCCAACACGAACGCCTGGATCGCGATGAAGAGCGCACCTGGCCTGCCGCGCGAGAACTTCACCGCGATGCTGCGCCTGGACCACAATCGCGCGCTGAGCCAGCTCGCGGCCAAGACCGGCAAGCCGGTGTCGGCGATCAGGAAGCTGGCGGTGTGGGGCAACCACTCGCCCACGATGTACGCCGACTACCGCTTCGCGACGATCGAAGGCGCCAGCGTCAAGGACATGATCGACGACGCGGCCTGGAACAAGGACGTATTCCTGCCCACGGTGGGCAAGCGCGGCGCGGCGATCATCGAGGCGCGCGGCCTGTCGTCGGCGGCCAGCGCGGCCAACGCCGCGATCGACCACATGCGCGACTGGGCGCTGGGCACGAACGGCGAGTGGGTGACGATGGGCGTGCCCAGCAACGGCGATTACGGCATCCCCAAGGACGTGATGTTCGGCTTCCCGGTGACCTGCGCCGGCGGCAAGTACAGCATCGTCCAGGGCCTGGCCATCGACGCCTTCAGCCAGGGCTGCATCGACAAGACGCTGGCCGAGCTGATCGGCGAGCAGGACGGGGTCAAGCACCTGGTCTGATCGGCGCGAACGCGCCGCGAAGGGTCGGTCGCCGCGAGACGCCGGCCCTTCGTCCTTTCAAGCCCAGACGACGGGGCCGGGCGCGGCGTACCAGGCGTCCAGCGCATCGGCCGTCGTCGCCTCGATGCGCGAGCGCTTGATCTTCATCGTCGGCGTGAGGCAGCCGTTGGCGATCGTCCAGGGCTCGCGGGAGATCACGATCATCTGCAGCCGCTCGTGGCTGGAGACCTCGGCATTGACCTCGTCCAACAGCCGCGCCATCGCAGCCTCGACCTCGGCGCGCGCGCCGGCATCGCCCAGCCGCGGCCGCAGCGCCTCGTCGAGCACGACGACGGCGTGGGGCGCCGGCTGCCCCAGCCCGGCGACCATCGCCAGCTCGACCAGGGGGTGCGCGCTGAGCCGGTTCTCGATCGGCGCCGGCGCCACGTACTTGCCCTTGGCGGTCTTGAACAGCTCCTTCTTGCGGCCAGTCAGCCTGAGCAGCCCTTGCGCGTCGTACCGGCCGAGGTCGCCGGTGCGGAAGAAGCCATCCTCCGTGAAGCTCTCGGCCGTGAGCGCGGGTTGCTTGTAGTAGCCCGCCATCTGCCCCGGCGACTTGACGAGGATCTCGCCGTCGGCGTCCAGCCGCACCTGCACGCCGGGGTTGGGCCGGCCGACGCTGCCGACCGCCCACGCCTCGGCCGACGAGCTGTGCGAATAGGCGAAGTCCTCGGTCATCGCGTAGCCGTCGAAGAGCGTCAGGCCCAGGCGTCGGTACCAGGCCAGCAGTTCGGCCGGCATCGGCGCCGACCCGCTGCCGGCGCGCTCGACCGCGTCCAGGCCCAGGCTGGCCAGGATCTGCCGGCCGACCGCGGCGGCGGTCGCCGGGTTGTCGAGCAGCGCATCGAGCTGGGCCGCCGGCATGCGCGCCAGCACCGCCTGCTGGAACTTGGTCCACAGCCGCGGCACCGAGATGAAGACCGTGGGACGCGCCCGCTTCAGGTCGTCGATGAAGGTGGCCAGCGACTCGCTGAAGTACAGGTGGCTGTGGCCGCTGAACAGGCCCGCGCACTCGACCCAGGCGCGCTCGAAGCAATGCGCCAGCGGCAGGTACGACAGCACCCGGTGATCGCGCACCACGCCGCCGTCGCTCGCGACCCCGTACTCGACGATGCCCTGCGTGGCGCCGGTGACCGCGGCGAAGGTCTGCATCACGCCCTTGGGCTGCCCGGTCGAGCCCGAGGTGTACAGCAGCATCGCCAGGTCGTCGGCCGCGCGCGCCGGGCGGCCGGGCAGCGGCGCGGTGCGCGCGACGATCGCGTCACAGGCCTCGAAGCCGGTGGCCGGCGCCAGCGGCAGCGCGATGCAGGGCAATCCTGCCGGCACGCCGGCGCGCTGTGCTTCCCATTCGTCGAGCTTGCCGATGAGCAGCAGGCTGGCCTCGCAGTGGTCGAGCACGTAGCGCACGTTGTCGGCGGTCTCGGTGGGGAAGATCGCCACCGTGGTGGCGCCGGCCATCCAGATCGCGAGTTCGGCGATGATGAAATGGGCGCTGTTTTTGGCCAGCATCGCGATCCGTGCACCCGGCGGCAGGCCCAGGCTCCTGAGGTGTGTGGCCATGCGGCGGGCCTCGTCGAGCGTTCGGCCCCAGGTGTAGTCGATCACGTCTGCGCCGCCGACGGGCTGGGTGAGCCAGACGCGGTCGGGCTGTGCCGCCTCGTGGTCGTAGACCTGGTCGAGCAGCAGGCGGGTGGTGGTCATCGGGGCTCCCTGAACAGCGTCGCGGCGCCAGACGGCGGGGCCCGCGATCGATCGATTCTGACGGCCCGGCGCCCCGCGTCAACGGCACCGCCACCGATGCCGGCCGGGGCGGCGAGCGCGCTGCGCCCACGGCCGCGGTGGTTTGCCGCTACGCTCGCGCCCTGCCCGCTCCGCCGCCCGCCGCCTCGATGACCCCCAGCCACCCCCGCCAGGCCCTGTTCGAACCCGAGGAACGGGCGGCCGCGCCGCTGCCGGTGTGCGACCACTACAGCGGTGTGGAGTCGCGCATGCGCAAGAGCCTGGCGCTGCAGGCCGAGCTCGGAGCGCTGTTCGACGTCACGCTGGACGGGGAGGACGGCGCGCCGGTCGGGGGCGAGCTCGAGCACGCACAGCTGATCGTCGAACTGGTGGGGTCGCCGGCCAACCGCTTCGGTCGCGTCGGCGCCAGGGTGCAGCCGGTGGACCATCCGCGCTTCGACGACGTGGTGTCGCTGCTGGTGCGGAACGCCGGCGCCCGGCTGGCCTACCTGATGATCCCCAAGGTCCGCGGGCTGGCCGATCTGCAGCGCGCGGTCGACGCCGTCGATGCCGCCAGCTGCGGCGCCGGCCTTGCCCGCGACGTGCCGCTGCACGCGCTGGTGGAGACACACGGCGCGCTGCGCGAGGTGCAGGCGCTGGCCACACATCCGCGCATCGAGTCGCTGTCGTTCGGGCTGATGGACTTCGTCTCGGCGCACCGCGGCGCGATCCCGGCCACGGCGATGAACACAATGGGGCCGGGCGGCCAGTTCGACCACCCCCTCGTGCTGCGCGCCAAGCTCGAGATCGCCGCCGCCTGCCATGCCTTCGCGAAGACACCGTCGCACTGCGTCGTCACCGAGTTCCAGGACGCCGGAGCGTTGAAGGCCGCGGCGACGCAAGCCTGCCGGCGCCTGGGCTACACGCGGATGTGGAGCATCCACCCGGCGCAGATCCGCCCCATCGTCGAGGCCTTCGCGCCGACGGTCGATGAGCTGGCGCTGGCCGTCGAGATCATCACCGCCGCCCAGGCCGCGCAATGGGCGCCGATCCGCCACCGCCACGCCGGCCAGGACCGCCTGCACGACCGCGCCAGCTACCGCTACTTCTGGCAACTGATCGAGCGTGCGCACGCCGGCGCCGTCGCCGGCGGCCCCGCGCTGCCGGCCGAACTGCAAGCGGCCTGGTTTGCCTGACCCTGGTCGGCCGCCATCCCCGCGGGCGGCCGGCGCGATCTTGGTAGGCTTGCCGCTTCGCCTGCTGCCGACCCGCTGTGCATGAAACGACTCGCCGCCCTGCTCTTCCTAACCCTGCTGTTGCCGGCCGCCTCGGCCCAGCAACTCAGGCCGCGCATCCTGGAGACCACCGATGTGCACATGAAGCTGCTGTCGTTGGACGGCGACCAGAGCAAGGCGGTCGAGGACCATGGCCTGGAGCGCACCACCACCCTGATCGCGAGCGCGCGCGCCGAGGCCCGCAGCAGCCTGCTCTTCCTGCGCCGGGCCCTGACCGGCTCGGCCTTTCCGCGGCTCGACGCCTGCATCGTCGAGGACGAGGGCAACCGGGGCATCCTGCCGGTGGTGGGCGTGAAGCTGCGCTCCACCTCGGGCGCGGGCGGCATCGCGCATCTGTCGCAGGTGCTGCAGGTCGCGCTGGTCGAGCACAACGGCGATGGCGCCGCGCTGCACGAGCTGGCGCCCTGAAGCCGACCCGACCCGGCCGATGACGACATTGCGCACGCGCGACCTGGGGCTGCTCGCCCGGCTGCTGCTGGCCGGCCTCGCGTTGCTGGTCGCCTGCGGCCTGGCGCTGGCAGCCGCCGCAGCCTGGTACTGGCAGGACCTGCCGCCGCTGGACAAGGCGATCGACTACCGGCCGCGCCAGCACCTGCAGGTGCTCACCGCCGACGGCGTGGAGATCGCCGAGTTCGGCGCCGAGCGGCGCCTGTTCGTGCCCATCGCGCAGATCCCGCGGCGACTGCGCGACGCCTTGCTAGCGGTCGAAGACGCCGACTTCTACCGCCACGGCGCGATCAGCTACCACGGTGTGGTGCGCGCACTGGTGGCCGACCTCAGTGGCGGCGTGCCGCAGGGCGCATCGACGATCACCCAGCAGGTGGCCCGCACCTTCTTCCTGTCGACCCGGCGCACGCCCGAGCGCAAGATCAAGGAGGCGCTGCTTGCCTTCCAGCTCGAGGACCGGCTGGGCAAGGACCAGATCCTGGAGCTGTACATGAACCAGATCTACCTCGGCGAGCATGCCTACGGCTTCGGCGCCGCGTCGCAGGTGTATTTCGGCAAGCCGCTGGCGGCCCTGTCACTGGCCGAGACCGCTATGCTCGCCGGCCTGCCGCAGAACCCGGTCCACGCCAACCCTCTCGCCAGCCCCGATCTGGCCCAGAAGCGCCAGCGCTGGGTGCTGTGGCGCATGCGCAGGACCGGCGTCATCACCCGCGCCCAGTACGCACAGGCGCTGGCCCAGAAGCTGGTGCTCAAGAGCCCGCTGTTCGTCGATGTCAGCGCCCAGCACGTGGCCGAGATGGCGCGCCACATGGTGTTCGAACGGCTGGGCGACAAGGCTTACACCGATGGCATCCGTGTCGTCACCACGCTTCGCGCCGACGACCAGCGTGCAGCCCACGCCGCGTTGCGCCGCGCCGTGATGGCGCACGAGCGCAAGCAACCCTGGCGCGGCCCCGAGGACCAGGTGAGCCTGCCCGACGATGCGGCGGGGGCCGAGCGCAGCGCCGCCCAGGCCCTCAAGGACGAGCGCGACGACCCCGACCTGCGGGTGGCCATCGTGATGAGCGCCAGCCCGCGCCGCATCGTCGCCGAACTCGCGAGCGGCGAGACGGTGACCGTCACCGGCGACTGCCTGACCCGCGTCCAGGCCGCGCTGGCGCCGAAGGCGCCCGACGCGCTCGCGATCCGTCGCGGCGCAATCGTCAGGCTGATGGCGGTGCCGCAGGGCAAGACCAGGCAATGGGCCCTGGTCCAGTGGCCCCAGGCCGAGGCTGCCTTCGTCGCCCTCGACCCCGACACCGGCCGCATCCGCGCGCTGGTGGGCGGGTTCGACTTCAACCACAACCAGTTCAACCACGTCACGGACGCCCTGCGCCAGCCAGGCTCGAGCTTCAAGCCCTTCGTCTATTCAGCCGCCTTCGAGAGCGGCGTGATGCCCGAGACCCTGGTCAACGACGCACCGCTGCCGGCGGCCGCAGGCGAGCCGCCGGGCTGGGACCCGCAGAACGCCGATGGCCGTTACGACGGCCAGATCAGTGTGCGCGACGCGCTGGTGGCATCGAAGAACATGGTCAGCATCCGGCTGCTGCAGCACGTGGGACTGGCCGCGGCGCGCGACTGGATTGCCCGCTTCGGCTTCGACATGAGCCGGCAGCCCGAGGACCTCACGCTGGCGCTGGGCAGTGGCGGCGTGACGCCGCTGGACCTGGCGCTGGCCTACGCGGTGCTCGCCAACGGCGGCCACCGCGTCTCGCCGATGCTGATCGAGCGCATCACCGGCGCCCAGGGTCAGGTGCTGTACCAGGCACCGCCGCCGCCGCCACTGACCGAGGACAACCGCGTCGTGCCGGCACGCAACGTGTTCCTCGTCGATTCGCTGCTCGCCGACGTGACGCGCCGCGGCACCGCCGCGCTGGCGCAGCAGGCGCTGCAGCGGCCGGACCTCTATGGCAAGACCGGCACCACCAACGACGCGGTCGATGCATGGTTCGCCGGCTTTGCGCCCGGGGCCGTCGGCTTGGCCTGGATGGGCTACGACGACCCGCACAGCCTGGGCCAAGGCGAATCCGGCGCCGACCTGGCGCTGCCGATCTGGATCGACGCGATGCGCGAGATGCTGCAAGGCGTGCCGGTGCAGCCGCTGTCGGACGTGCAGCCGCCAGCGGGCATCGTTGCCGCAGGCGACGACTGGCGCTACAGTGAATGGGCCGACGAGGGCGGGATCCTGCGGCTCGAGGATCCGCTGCCCGCGGCGGCAGATGCCGCTTCGGGCGCGGCTTCGGCCGCGACGCCAGCTTCGGCCGCCGCGATGACGTCGGCGGCCGCCGGCGGCGCGGCGCCGGCGGCGAACCGTGCCGCCGCTGTCGCAGTCGCGCCGCATTGACCCGCCATCGCGCCCTCTCGAGCCGGGAGTTCGCCTGCCAGAGGCGGGCGACGCCCGTCAGTCCAGCGGCGGCGCGATGCCTTCGGCGTAATCGTAGAGCGCTATGAGGATGGCTTGCGCGCGCTCGTCGCCGCGCTCGCTGGCGGCCTCGGCGAGGGCATCGATCTGCTCGAAGAAACGGGCCAGCGTCAGCGCGCCACCTTCGCCATGGTGCAGCCGCGCGGCGCAATGCTGCTGCCAGCGCGTGCGCTCGCCCTCGTCGAGCGTGGCGGCGAAGTTGCGCGCGCGGTAGCGGAACACGAGTTCCTCGAGCCGCCCATCGTCGAACGCCGGGCGCTTGGCCGCCAGCTGTTCAGGCTTCAGCTCGCGCAGACGCTGCAGCGTGCGCCGGTCGCCTTCGCCGAGGAAGCCGCCGTACAGGTCCTCGTCGACGTCCAGCGGCGGTGCCGGCGGCCGCGCGAAGACGTCACCCCACAGTCCGTCGAGCGAGCGGCCCAGCGCCGCCGCCTGCCCGGCGTGGCGCAGCGCGGCGTCCACGTCGAGCCCCCAGCGCTGCGCCGCGTCGCCGAGCGTGCGCAGGTTGCCGATCACGATCGGCGATTTGTTGACGTGGATCGTCTTGATCGGCAGCCGGGTCTCGCCGGCCGGAAGTTCGTCGGCGCGCGTGAACAGGCGCCGGCGCACCGTCTCGGCATCCAGCGTCGCCAGCTCGCGCGGATCCTGCACCAAGTCCCAGACGATCAGTTCGTTGCGGTTGCTCGGGTGCGGCGCCAGCGGCCAGACCACCGCCAGGCAGCCCCGTTCCACCGGGTACCTGCCCGACAGATGCACGAAGGGCCGGCCGACGCCGATCTCGGCCCGCACCGCGTCCTTGTGGCGCAGCTTGAGGCAGAAGTCCCACAGCCGCGGCTGCTGCGTCTTCACCAGCCGCGCCAGCGCCAGCGTGGCGCGCGCGTCGGACAGCGCATCGTGCGCCGCTTCGTGGCCGATGCCGTTGGCCGCGGCGAGATGCTCGAGCTTGAACGACGGCCGGCCGGCCATCTCGCCACTGTCGTAGCGCGGCCAGACGATGCCTTCGGGGCGCAGCGCCCAGGTGCAGCGCACGACGTCGAGCAGGTCCCAGCGGCTGCAGCCGTTCTGCCACTCGCGCGCATACGGGTCGATCAGGTTGCGCCAGAACAGGAAACGCGTGACCTCGTCGTCGAAGCGGATGCTGTTGTAGCCGACGCCGATGGTGCCCGGCCGCGCCAGCTCGCGCTCGATCGCCGCCGCGAACGCGTGCTCCGGCACACCCTGCTGCAGCGCCTGCTGCGGCAGGATGCCGGTGAGGAGGACGCTTTCGGGGTCGGGCACGAAATCGGGCGCGGGCCGGCAGTGCCACATCACCGGCGCGCCAATCTCGTTCAGCTCGGCATCGGTGCGCAGGCCGGCGAACTGCGCCGGCCGGTCGCGGCGTGGCACGCGGCCGAAGGTCTCGTAGTCGTGCCAGAAGAAGCTGCTGTCGGCCATCGACCTGACGATAGCGCAGGCCCGGCGCGTGAATCACGGCGCATCAGCAGCACCACGCAGCCGCGCCAAACGCGGTGCCGCGGGGGCTACTTCTTCTTCGCCGGCGCCTTGGCCTGCAGCGCGTCGGACATGCCGATGAGCACGCCGCTGACCATCGCGGTGTAGCTTTCGGCCAGCGCCTGCGCCGCGCGCATCGACGCCGCGCGCGTGCTGCGCATCGCCGTCTGCATCTGCTCGGCCATCTGCTCGGCGGTGCCGGCCGCCTTCGCCCCCGACAGCGTGCCGCCCGCCTGCATCTTCTCGAGCACCTGGCCCCAGGCGCCGGCCAGCGGCGCCGCGGCGCCCTCGGCGGTCTTCTTCAGGGCGGCGAACATCGTCTCTTCCATCTTGTCGAGGTCGCCCAGCGCCTTCGCCAGGTGCTTCTCGCGCAGGTCGGCGCCCTGCGCCATCAGGGTCGAGAGCGCGACGCGGTTGGCCTCCACCGCCTTGAGCATCGCGTCGTCCATGCCGGCCACGGCCTGGTCGAGCAGCGCGCCGGGGTCGATGCCGGTCGTGACGTTCTTGGCCGCGCCGGCGCTGGCCGCCTCGGCCACCGCCTTGAGCGCGCTGCGCATGTTCTTCAGCGTCAGCTCGCGCCCCTGCAGCGCGGCCATCGTGGCGTCGGTGGTGGCCTTGCGTAACTGCGCCCCCTGCTTCGCACTGGCGCCCTCGAACATCGCGATCAGGCCTTCGGCGTCGAACATCGGCTTGGACATGGCAGTTCTCCTTTGGGTTGTCGGCGCGATGCTCTCACCGGCGGGCGCGGCCGACAAGCGGCATCGGCCCCGGGCAGCGACCGGCCGGCTCCGGAGCAGACGTGCACCGGCCGCCCGTTCAGCGCCTGTCCGCTGCCGCCGGCCGGTGCTGCCGGGCGATGGCCGCCAGCCCGGCCAGCACGTAGGCGCTCATCTCGTCGACCAGTGCCTGAGGGTCGGACGTCAGCGCCGGCAGCACCTGCCGCAGCCGATCCCGCGGCGCCGCCACCATCATGATGCAGGGCATGACGACGAAGGCCAGCGCCCGCTGCACGACAGGCTGGTCTTCGGCGACGCCGAGCACGGCGGCGACGATGCCCAGCATCAGGCGCACCTTGGGCAGCACCGCCTGCTGCAGCAGAACCAGGACATGGGCCGAGGGCGCGACCATCAGCTCGCGCATCAGCACCCGCAGGCCCCAGGGCAAGGCCGGGCCATGAGAGCGCCGCACGAGCAGGCCCAGCAAGGCGCGCAGCTTCGCCTCGGAACTGGCGTCGGACCGCGCGATCGCCTCCAGGTCGTCGAGCCTGACGAGCTGCCCGTGGGCTTCCACCAGCACCGCCTCGTACAGTCCTTCCTTGCCGCCGAAGTGGTAGTTGACGGCAGCCATGTTGGTACCCGCGGCAGCGCAGATCTCGCGGCTGGTCGTTGCCTCGTAGCCCTTGTCGGCGTAGAGCCGGCCGGCCACCTGCAGGATGTGGGCCCGCGTCTCGACGCCGTCGGAGCGCACCGAGCGGGGCCTGGGCTGGGTCGGGCGGGCGCCTGCACTGGACATGGGTGAAGGGTACCGCAGCGACGCGCTTGAGTTCAAATTTTTGTTTGAAGTAGATGCTAAGATGGCCATGAAGCCGAAACTCGCCGGAGACCTGCAGCGATGAACAAGAAGCTCGTCATTCCCGTCGCGATCGGCCTCGTCCTTCTGGTCGCCGCCGGCGTCTGGGCCTGGCAGTCTCGCCAGCGGGCCGACGATCCGGACCGGCTCACGCTGTACGGCAACATCGACATCCGCCAGGTGTCGCTGGCCTTCAACGGCAACGAGCGCATCGCCGAGTTGCGCGCGCGGGAGGGCGACCGGGTGCACGACGGCGACGTGTTGGGGGTGCTCGACGAACGCACGCCGCGGCTGCGCCTGGCACAGGCCGACGCCCAGATCGGCGTCCAGGAACAGGCCCTGCGGCGCCTAAAGGCGGGCAGCCGACCGGAGGAGATCGCGCAGGCCCGCGCCAACCTGGCGGCCGCCGAGGCCGAAGCCGACCTGGCGGGCCGCCAGCTCGCCCGCCTGAAAGCCACCAGCGAGGCGACCGTCGGCAAGGGCGTCAGCCAGGGCGACCTCGACAGCGCGCGCGCGCACGAGAAGGTCGCGCTGGCGCAGGCCGAGGCCGCGCGCAAGGCGTTGCAGCTCGTGGTCGAGGGCCCGCGCAAGGAAGACATCGCACAGGCCGAGAAGCAGCTGGCCTACGCCCGCGCCAGCCAGGCGCTGATCCAGCGCCAGATCGAGGAATCGGAGCTGCACGCACCGATCGACGCCGTCGTCCGTGCCCGGCTGCTCGAACCGGGCGACATGGCCTCGCCGCAGCGGCCGGTCTACACGCTGGCGATCACCCAGCCCAAGTGGGTCCGCGCCTACGTCCAGGAGGCGCAGCTGGGCCGCATCCGCCCCGGCATGTCCGCCAGCGTGAGCATCGACAGCCTTCCCGGGCGCAGCATCCCGGCGACGATCGGCTATGTCTCGTCGGTGGCCGAGTTCACGCCCAAGACGGTGCAGACGCCCGAGTTGCGCACCAGCCTCGTCTACGAGGTCCGCTTCTTCGTCGACGACCCGCACGACACGCTGCGCCTGGGCATGCCGGCCACCGTGCACCTGCAGCTGGCGCCAGAGGTGCAAGGCAGCGCGGCGGGCTCATGAGACAACCTGTGTCAACCCTTGGGCGTGGGCCGAGCGCCGGGCCACTCCCAAGCCGGCCCGCCGTCCCGTCGGGGGATCGACCGGCGTGCTCGTCGGGCGAGGGGCTCACTTGACTGCCGCTGCCGCCCTGGTCGGCGAGCACCTGCGGCGCAGCTTCTTCGTCAAGCAGGCCGGGCAAAGCGTGGTCGCGCTCGACGATGTCTCTGTCAGCGTCGAGGCCGGCTCGCTGACGGCGCTGGTCGGCCCCGACGGCGCCGGCAAGACCACGCTGCTGCGGCTGGCCGCCGGCCTGCTCGCGCCCGACGCGGGCACGCTGCGGGTGCTGGGCATCGACGTCGTGCGCGACCCGCAGGCGGTGCAGGACCGCATCAGCTACATGCCGCAGCGCTTCGGCCTGTACGACGACCTCAGCGTGCAGGAGAACCTGGACCTCTACGCCGACCTGCACGGTGTGCCGGCCAGCGAACGCCCGGCCCGCTACGCGCGGCTGCTGGCGATGACCGACCTCGGGCGCTTCGCCGACCGCCCCGCGGGCAAGCTGTCGGGTGGCATGAAGCAGAAGCTCGGCCTGGCCTGCACGCTGGTGCGCAGCCCCGAGCTGCTGCTGCTCGACGAGCCCACGGTGGGCGTCGATCCGCTGTCGCGGCGCGAGCTATGGCAGATCGTGCAGCAACTGGTCGAGGTCGAAGGACTGACCGTGGTGATCAGCACCGCGTACCTCGACGAGGCCGAGCGCTGCTCGCAGGTGTTCCTGCTGCGCCACGGCAAGGTGCTGGCCAGCGGCAGCCCCGAGTCGTTGCGCCGGCACGCGCTGGGCCTGTGCTTCGTCGCCGCGCCGCCGGCCGACCGGCCGGCACGCTGGCTGCAGGCACGTCTGCTCGACGACACGGCCAGCGTGTTCGACGCCGTTCCGCAGGCCGGTGTCGTGCGCTTCATCCGCCGGCCCGAGGTGAGCGTGCCGCAGGCGCTGCCGGCCCTGGGCGGCGCCCCGATCCGCGAGGTGGAGGCGCGCCTGGAAGACGGCTTCATGGTGCTTCTGCACGAGAGCGAGCCCGCGAAGACTGTGGCTCCGCAGCCGCTGTCGGCGGCACCGGACGCGGAACCGGGCAACGCCGCTGACACCGTCATCGAGGTCCAGGACCTGGTGCGCAAGTTCGGCGACTTCGTCGCCGTGGTGAACACGAGCTTCAGCGTCCGCCGCGGCGAGGTGTTCGGACTGCTCGGCCCCAACGGCGCCGGCAAGACGACCACCTTCCGCATGCTCTGTGGCCTGCTGCCGGCCACCAGCGGCCGCCTGCGCGTGGCCGGCGTGGACCTGCGCCGCGCCGGCGCGGCGGCGCGGCGCAACGTCGGCTACGTGTCGCAGAAGTTCGCGCTCTACGGCAACCTCAACGTGGTCGAGAACCTGCAGTTCTTCGCCGGCGCCTACGGCCTGCGCGGCGGCCGCGCCGCCCAGCGCATCCGGGTCGTGATCGAGCAGTTCGATCTCGCGGACCTGCGCAGCACGCCGAGCGGCCAGCTGCCCGGCGGCTACCGGCAACGGCTGGCGATGGCCGCGGCGCTGCTGCACGAGCCGCAGATCCTGTTCCTCGACGAGCCGACCAGCGGCGCCGACCCGCTGGCGCGACGCGAGTTCTGGCGCCTGATCACCGCGCTGGCCGAACAGGGCACGACGGCCGTCGTGACGACGCACTTCATGGAAGAGGCCGAGTACTGCGACCGCATCGTGATCCAGGACGCGGGCCGCGTGCTGGCGCTGGGCACGCCGCACGAGGTCCGCCTGCAGGCCGGCGCAGGCGAAGGCGGCGCGATGAGCATGGACGAGGCCTTCATCGGCATCGTCGAACGATCCCGTGGCGACCTGGCCGCCGCCGAACGCAGCAGCGAGGCGGCATGAACCCGGGCGTCGCACGGCTGCGTCCCGGCGGCTTCTGGCGGCGCCTGTTCGCGCTCACGCGCAAGGAGCTTCGCCAGCTGCTGCGCGACCGCAGCAACCTGGCGCTGGGCATCGCGTTGCCCGCGATCCTGATCCTGCTGTTCGGCTACGGCATCTCGCTGGACGTCAACAACGTCAACGTCGCAGTGGTGATCGAGGATTCATCGCCGACGGTGGTGGACGTGCTCGCCGGACTGCGACTGTCGCCGTACTTCACGACGAAGAACGTGCACACGATGCGCCAAGCCGAGGGCCTTATGGACGCCCACGGGGTGGACGCCATCCTGCGCGTGCCCAGCGACTTCTCGAGCACGCTGGCCGCCGGCCAGGGCCGGCTGCAGCTCGTCGTGCACGGCACCGACGCTGCGACGGCGCGCGTGATCGCGAGCTACGTCGGCGGCGCGCTGGCGCAGTGGTCGGCACGGCTGTCCGACCGCCATGCCGACCGGCGCTCGGGCCGCGACGCGACGCCACGCGCCGCACCCTTCGGCCAGGTCGACATCGAGACGCGCATGTGGTTCAACGCCGCCAACACCAGCACCTGGTACCTGGTGCCCGGGCTGATCGTGCTCATCATGACGATCACGGGCGCCTTCCTGACCTCGCTCGTGGTGGCGCGCGAATGGGAGCGCGGCACGCTCGAGGCGCTGTTCGTGACGCCGGTGCGGCCGACCGAGATCCTGCTCGCCAAGATGATCCCCTATTTTGGCGTCGGGATGATCGGCTTCGCGATGTGCCTGCTGGCCGCGCGCTTCCTGTTCGAGGTGCCGTTCACCGGTTCGTTCGGCCTGCTGGTGCTCAGCTCGGTGCTGTACATGTTCGTCTCGCTGGGCGTCGGCCTGCTGATCTCGTCGGTGACGAAGAACCAGTTCATCGCCAGCCAGATGGGGCTGCTGACGAGCTTCCTGCCGGCGGTGATGCTGTCGGGGTTCCTGTTCGACCTCAACAACGTGCCACCCTTCGTCCGCTTCGTCGGCAACCTCCTGCCCGCGACCCACTTTCTCGACCTGCTCAAAACGCTGATGCTGGCCGGCAACATCTGGCCGATCGTGATCGAGGACAGCGCCATCCTGGTCGGCTATGCGGTCGTCCTGCTCGCCGCTGCGCGGCTCGTGACGCACAAGCGCATCGTCTGAGGATCCATGGTGCTCGACTTCCTGTTCCGCGTGCAGGCGCTGATCCGCAAGGAACTGCTGACCGTGCTGAAGGACCCGTCCAGCCGGGTCATCCTGTTGCTGCCGGTGCTGCTCCAGAGCTTGCTGTACGGCTACGTCGCGACCTACGATCTGTCCAACGTGCCCTACGCCGTGCTCGATCAGAGCCGCAGCCCGACGTCGACGGCGCTGCTCGCGCACCTGGACAGCTCGGGGTTCTTTCGCCGCGTGGCGACGCTGCAATCGGCGTCGGAGATCGCGCCGGCGATCGATTTGCAGAAGGTCCTGATGGTGGTCCAGATCGGCCCGCGCTTCGAGAACGAGCTGATGGGCGGCCAGACGGCGTCGATCCAGCTCATTCTCGATGCGCGCAACTCGACCACGGCCAACTCGGCGGCAGCCTATGTCGGCGCGGTCGTCGACGCCTTCAATGCCGAGCAGCTGCAGCAGCGCGGCGGTGCGGCCCCGGCGCTGACGCTCGAGACCCGGGCCTGGTTCAACCCCAACCTGGAGACGCGCTGGAACTTCATGCCGGCGCTCATCGCCACGCTTTCGATGCTGCAGACGATGGCGCTGACCGGCCTGTCGGTGGCACGCGAGCGCGAGCAGGGCACGTTCGACCAGCTGCTAGTGACGCCGCTGTCGCCGACCGAGATCATGATCGGCAAGTCGTTACCGCCGATGGCGATCGGCCTCGTGCAGGCTTCGCTGGTGCTGCTGGTGGCGCGCTACTGGTTCCAGATCCCGATGGGCGGCTCGCTGTTCACCCTCTTCGTCGGCGTGTCGGCCTTCATCCTCGCCGGCGTGGGCATCGGCCTGGGGATCAGCGCGCTGGCCGCCAACATGCAGCAGGCCATGCTCTCGACCTTCGTGATCCTGATGCCGATGATGCTGCTGTCGGGTCTGACGACGCCGGTGGCATCGATGCCGCACGTGCTGCAGGTCGCCACCCTGGTCAACCCGATGCGCTACGGCATCGACCTCGTGCGCCGCGTCTACCTCGAAGGGGTCGGACTGGGCACGGCGCTGCCCGACATCCTGCCGCTGCTGCTGATCGCGGCGGTCACGCTGCCCGCCGCGGCATGGCTGTTCCGCCATCGCCTGGTCTGAAAGGACCGTTCCCATGACAGCGCCCCCACCCCTGACTTCCGGCGACGGCGGCCCGCGACGCAAGGCGGCCCGTGCCGCGCTGCTGGGCCTGCTGGCCGCGTTCGCCGGCTGCACCGCGGTCGGACCCGACTTCAAGCCCGCCGAGGTCGCGGCACCGGCGCGCTGGTCCGACCAGCACGGCGGCTCGCCCGCGCTCGCGGCGCCGCCCGGGTCCATGGTGTCGCTGCCGGCAGACCGCTGGGCCGTCTTCGGCGACGCCATGCTCGCGCATCTGCAGGCGCTCGCCGCACAGGCCAACCAGGACGTCGCGACCGCGGCGCTGCGCGTGCTGCAGTCGCGCGCCGAAGCAGCGATGGTCAGCGCGCAGCATGGCGCGCAGCTGGCTGCGGGCGGTGGCGTCTCGCGCCAGCGCCAGAGCGAGACCGGCAGCGCCAGCCGCCTGGTCGCCGCGATCGGCGGCGCCAACAGGCAGCCGCTGCTGGACCTGCTGAGCTCGCCGTTCACGCTCTACCAGGCGGGCTTTGACGCCTCTTGGGAGCCCGACCTGTGGGGCCGCGCACTGCGCACCGACGAGGCGGCCAGCGCTGCCACCGAGGGGCAGCGGGCAGCACTGCGCCAGGTCCAGCTGAGCGTGAAGGCGGAGGTGGCGCGCTCCTACTTCGCCCTGCGATCGGCGCAGCGCCAACGGCTGCTGTTGACCGACGAACTCGCGGCGGCGACCGAGCTGCGCGACCTGCTCGAGTCGCAACACCGTACCGGCGCGATCGACGAATCGGCGCCGCTCCGCCAGCGCTCGCAGGTGGCGGGCCTGCAGGCGCTGATGCCGGCCCTGCAGGCGCAGGAGGCGCAGGCGATGAACCGCCTCACGCTGCTGTGTGGTGCTGCGCCGGGCGCCTTCAACGACGAACTGGCCGCTGCGCGATGGAACGGCCGCAGCCCGCACCTGCCGGACCTGCGTCTGGGGCTGCCGGCGGCGCTGGCGCGGCGCCGGCCCGACGTGGCCGCGGCCGAGGCCAGGCTGCACGCCGCCACCGCGAACATCGGCATCGCCGTGGCCGACCTCTATCCGCGCATCACGCTGGGCGCCAGTTTCGGCTTCGAATCGGTGGGCAGCGGCAGCTTCGGCGACTGGGCCAGCCGGCAGTGGAGCGTGGGGCCGAGCCTGAGCATCCCGGTGTTCGACCAGGGCCGGCGCCGATCCAACATCCTGTTGCACGAGCTGCAGCAGCAGGAGGCGGCGGTGGCCTTCCAGCAGACCGTGCTCCAGGCCTGGCACGAGGTCGACGACGCGGTCTCGGCCTATGTCGCCGCGAGCCAGCGCAACGCGCGGCTGCTGACACGGGTGCGCAACGCCGAGGAGGACAGGGCCCTGGCACGCGCACGCTACGCCGGCGGCCTGATGACCTACCAGCCGGTGCTGGTCACGACGGCAACCTGGCTCGACGCGCAGCGCGACCTGGCCGACGGCACGGCCAGCGCCGAGACAGCGCTGGCGGCCCTGTATAAGGCGCTGGGCGACGACGGCGAGCCGCGCGGCGCGGACCGTTGACTCGGGGCACTTCGACCTGGGCTGCCGGCGCGGCGCAGCCTTGCTGCGCGACCGGGCGCCGTCAGGCCGCCAGCGGCGCGGCTGGCGTGAGCAGCCGCAGCAGCAGCTCGCGCACGCTGCGGATCTGGCTGCCGAACGGCAGGCGGCCGGCGCCGCGGAAGAACAGGCCCTTGCGCACGTCGCCGCGCAACGCCGCCGCGAGCTGGTTGTCAATGCAGAACTGACCCCAGCCGGGCAGACCGTCCCGCAGGCCACATTGCGCCAGGCAGTCGAACGACTTGGTGCAACGCTGGCGCGCGTGGGCCGACGACTGCAGCCGCGCCTCGACGCCGAGGTAGTTGCGCAGCCAGGGCGTGGCCACCGCGCGCGCCGGCAGGCCCGCGACACTGGTGAACTCGACGATGTCCTCGCTGCCGGCCTCGGCCAGCACGCGCTTGAACTCGGGGTGCGCGTCGCCTTCGGTCGTGACCGCGAAGGCCGTGCCGAGCTGCGCCGCCGCGGCGCCCAGCGACTGCACGCGCGCGATGTCCTCGCAACTGCCGATGCCGCCGGCAGCGATCAGCGGCAGCTCGCGCTCGATGCCCGCGCTGCGCAGGAAGGCCAGGGACTGCGGAATCACGTTCTCGAAGTCGAAGCGCGGGTCGCCCAGGTCGGCCACCCGCGCCGCACCGAGGTGACCACCGGCCAGGCGCGGATGCTCGATCACGATCGCGTCGGGCAGGCGCTTCTTGCGCTCCCATTTCCTGACCAGCAGCTGGACGCCGCGGGCATCGCTGAGGATGGGCACGAGCAGCGCACGCGGATGATCCGCCGCCAGCTCGGGCAGGTCCAGCGGCAAGCCGGCGCCGACGACGACGGCGTCGATGCCCGCCTCCAGCGCGCGCCGCACCGAGGCTGCGTAGGCGCTGACGGCGCGCATCACGTTGATCGCCAGCAGACCGCGGCCGCCGCTGCGCCCGCGCGCGCCGTCGATCTCGCGCGTGATCGCCTCGAGGTTGGCGGCGTCGATGGCCTCGCGCGCCGCATCGCCGGGCGCCAGGCCCGTGGTGCGCTCCATCAGGTCGGGGTGGTGGCGGCGCAGGTCGACGCTGGAGATCGTGCCCACACCGCCGGCCGCGGCCACCGCGCCAGCCAGGCGGTGTGCCGACACGCCCACGCCCATGCCCCCCTGAACGACCGGCAGCAGCGTGCGACCACCCAGACGCAGCGCACGCAGGCCGCTCGTCGCGAGTTGGCGACCCAGGCCTTCGTCGACGTATGGCAACGCCGTGGCGTTCAATGCAGCACCAGCCGGTCGGAACCAAGCCCAGCCACCTGAGCGCCACCGGACGGCCGCTCGGCCTCGCCCGGCACGGGACGCATCGGCTCGAAGACGACCGCGGTGACACGGGCGAGCGCGTGGCCTGCGAGTTCGCCGCCGTCGGCGAGAATGAGAACGTCTTTGTGCATGCGGGCCATGACCATGCCTGCAGGAGTGGCCCGCAGTTCCGTGCTGGGACTGTAGGCACGCGGGCGGGCCGGCGTCCTTGACCGCGATCAACAAGCATCGGCGTGGCGCGGTGGGCACACCGGATAATGGTCGTCACCCCATCGAAGACGGAGAGCGCCGCATGACCCGCGTTTTCAACTTCAGCGCTGGCCCCGCGGCGCTGCCCGAGCCGGTGCTGCGCCAGGCCGCCGACGAGATGCTCGACTGGCACGGCAGCGGCATGTCGGTGATGGAGATGAGCCACCGCGGCAAGGAGTTCATCGCCATCGCCGCCGAGGCCGAGGCGCTGCTGCGCGAGCTGATGTCGATTCCGGCGAACTACAAGGTGCTGTTCATGCAGGGCGGCGCGATCGCCGAGAACGCCATCGTGCCGATGAACCTTCTGCGCGGCCACGCCAGCGCCGACTACATCGACACCGGCGAGTGGAGCAAGAAGTCGATCAAGGAAGCAAAGAAGTACTGCCGCGTCAACGTTGCCGCCTCGGCCGCCGACAGCGGCTACACCACGATCCCGCCGCGCCAGAGCTGGCAGCTCGACCCGGCTGCCGCGTACGTGCACATCTGCAGCAACGAAACCATCGGCGGCGTCGAGTACCCCTGCCCGCCCGAAGTCGGCCAGGTGCCGCTGGTGGCCGACATGTCCAGCAGCATCCTCTCGCGCCCGGTCGACGTGGCCCGGTACGGCGCGATCTACGGTGGCGCACAGAAGAACATCGGCCCGGCGGGCCTGACGATCGTGATCGTGCGCGAGGACCTGCTCGGCCAGGCATTGCCGATCACGCCCTCGGCCTTCGACTACAAGACGGTGGCCGACAACGACAGCATGTACAACACGCCGCCGACCTACGCGATCTACGTCGCAGGGCTGGTGTTCAAGTGGCTGAAGGCGCAGGGCGGGCTGGTGGCGATGGAGGCGCACAACCGGCGCAAGGCGGCGCTGCTGTACGACTATCTTGATCAGACGCATTTCTACCGCAGCCCGGTCGCGCGCGACTGCCGCAGCCTGATGAACGTGCCCTTCAAGCTGAAGGACGAGGCGCTGGACGCCGCGTTCCTGAAGGGCGCCGAGGCGCGCGGCATGGTGCAGCTCAAGGGCCACCGATCGGTGGGCGGCATGCGCGCCAGCATCTACAACGCGATGCCGATCGAGGGCGTGCAGGCGCTGCTGGCGTACATGAAGGAGTTCGAGGCCCAGCATGGCTGAACCGACGCGACGCCTGCGCCTGCGGGTGCTCAACGCCATCGCCGCCGAGGGCCTGACGCGGTTGCCGGCCGATCGCTACGAGGTCGGCCGCGACTTCAGCGACCCGGACGCGATCCTCGTGCGCAGCGCCGACATGCATGCGATGACCATCGCGCCCGGCGTGCGCGCCATCGCCCGCGCCGGCGCCGGCACCAACAACATCCCGGTGGCGGCCCTGACGGCACGCGGCGTGCCGGTGTTCAACGCCCCGGGCGCGAACGCCAACGCGGTCAAGGAACTGGTGCTCGCCGGCATGCTGATGGCGGCGCGGCAGATCGCACCGGCGCTGCGCTTCGTCGCCGCGCTCGACCCGGCGGCCAGCGATCTCGATCACATCATCGAGGACCGCAAGAAGGACTTCGCCGGCTACGAGCTGCAGGGCCAGACGCTGGGCGTCGTCGGCCTGGGCCGCGTCGGTGCGCTGGTGGCCGACGCGGCGATCAAGCTCGGCATGCAGGTGCTGGGCTTCGACCCCGAGATCACGGTCGATGCGGCGTGGAGCCTGCCTGCGCAGGTGCGGCGCGCGACCAGCGTGGCCGAGGTGCTGCGTGGCGCGCAGTTCGTGAGCCTGCACGTGCCGCTGCTGGCAGCCACGCGCGACCTCGTGAACGGCGACAACGTCGGCCTGATGCGGCCGGGCGCGGTGCTGCTGAACTTCAGCCGTGACGGCGTCGTCAACAACGCCGCCGCGCTGGGCGCCCTGGACGCCGGCGCGCTGGCCACCTATGTCTGCGACTTCCCCAGTGTGGCGCTGCACGGCCACCCGCGTGTCGTCGCGCTGCCGCACCTGGGTGCCAGCACGCGCGAGGCCGAGACCAACTGCGCCGTGATGGTCGTCGACCAGCTGCGCGCCTACCTCGAGGACGGCCAGATCGGCAACGCGGTCAACTTCCCGTCGGTGAGCATGGCGCGCGAATCGCCGTGGCGGGTGGCGATCGCCAACGCCAACGTGCCCAACATGCTGGGCCAGATCTCGACCACGATGGCGCAGGCGGGGCTGAACATCCACAACATGGTCAACAAGTCGCGCGGCGAGACGGCCTACACGCTGGTCGATGTCGAGAGCCCCGTCGCCGAGGGCGTGCTGCGCGCGCTCGGCGCGATCCCCGGCGTGCTGGCGGTGCGCTACCTGCCCGCCGCGGCATGACCGCGAAGGCCGGCCCGCCGCGGCTCGCGATCGGGCCCGCCGGCCGGGCGACGATCACGCTGCAACGGCCGGCGCACCGCAACCGGCTGCACCGGGAGGACCTGCTGGCGCTGCAGGCGCATTTCGAGCGCGTCGCCGCCGAACCGGCGCTGCGGGTGCTCGTGCTCACCGGCGAAGGCGGCACGTTCTGCGCCGGCTTCCACCTCGGCGAACTCAGCCAAGTCGACGCCGCGGGGCACGATCCGCGGCTCTTCGAGCACACCGTCGATGCGCTCGAGGCGCTGTCGCTGCCGACCGTCGCAAGGCTGAACGGCGGCGTCTTCGGCGGCGCCACCGACCTCGCGCTGGCCTGCGACTTCCGCGTCGGCGTGCAGGGCATGGTGCTGCGCATGCCGGCGGCGCGACTGGGGCTGCACTACTACCCGGGCGGGTTGCAGCGCTATGTCAGCCGCCTGGGACTGCAGGCAGCGAAGCGGTTGTTCCTGCTGGCCGAGGAAGTCGGCGACGCGGAGCTGCAGCGCATCGGCTACCTCGATGCGCTGACGAGCCCGGACGAACTCGACGCCGTAGTCGATGCGATATGCGCCTCGCTGCAGGCCGGCGCCCCGCTGGCGGTGCAGGGGATGAAGGCTTCGTTGAACGAGATCGCCCGCGGTCCGGTCGACCCCGGACCGCTGCGCGACCGCGAGAAACGCTGCGCCAACAGCGCCGACCTGCGCGAGGGCCTGGTCGCGATGACGCAGCGGCGCACGCCGCGGTTTGCCGGACGCTGAGGATCCCGGCCGGGCTTGTCCGACACCGGTCCGCTGCGCACCTGCGGGGGCTGTCCAGCGCGGGGCCGGTCCCGCGTCGGATCAGCCGGCGCCGCCGTATCCCGCCTCGACCAGCTTGACCAGCGCGTGAAGCGTCTGGTTGATCGGTGTCGGCACGCCCAGCTCGCGCCCCTTTCGCACCACGAAACCGTTGAGATGGTCGATCTCGCTCGGTTTGCGCCGCGCCATGTCCTGCGCGGTGGACGAGCGCTGTGTCGGCATCGTCTGCGCGATGCGCTCGGTAGCCTGCAGCGCGCCGTCCAGCGCCATCGGCACCCCGGCGGCTGCGGCCACGGCGACGACCTCGCGCACTAGCACCGGCAGCAGATCGCGGATCTCGGGCACGGCCGCCAGCCGCCCGTACGGCATCTGCGTCAGGGCCGAGATCGCGTTGTAGGCGCAGTTCACGAGCAGCTTGGACCACAGCGCGGCCATCACGTCGGCATCGATCTGCACCGGCACGCCGGCAGCGCCGAAGGCCGCGGCCAGCGCCTGCAGCGTCGCGGTCAGCGCGGCATCACCGTCGGCCGCCGCGTCGCGCGGCCCGATCACGAGTTCGCCGCGACCATGGTGCTTCACGTGGCCGGGCGAGGCCATCTCGGTGGCGACGTAGACCACCGCCGGTACCACCGTCGCGCGCACCCGGCGCGCGATCAGTTCGGCGTTCTCGACCCCGTTCTGCAGGCTCAGCACCACGGTGTCGGGCACCAGGTGCGGCGCCAGGTCCCCGGCCAGGGCGTCGGTGTCGGTCGATTTGACGCAGAACAGCACAAGGCCCGCGCCGCGCACGGCCCCAAGGTCGGTGCTGGCCTGCAGCGTCACGGTCTCGATGCGACCGTCCCTCTCGAGCTGCAGCCCGCCGCGCCGAATCGCCTCCACGTGCGGCGCGCGGCCGATCAGGGTCACGGCATGCCCGGCGCGCGCGAGCATCGCGCCGAAGTAGCAGCCGACCGCGCCAGCGCCGACCACGGCAACCTCGCGCAGGTTCGGCGTCATGCGATCACGGCCGCGCGGTGCGGCCGACCCGTCACAGCCGCTCGAACACCGCTGCGATGCCCTGCCCGCCGCCGATGCACATCGTCACCAGCGCATAGCGGCCGCCGGTGCGGTGCAGTTCGTAGATCGCCTTGGTCGCCAGGAACGCGCCCGAGCAGCCGATCGGGTGGCCGAGCGCGATCGCGCCGCCGTTCGGGTTGACCTTGCTCATGTCGAACTCGAGCCCGCGCGAGACCGCGATCGCCTGCGCGGCGAAGGCCTCGTTGCTCTCGATCACGTCCATCTGGTCCAGCGTCAGGCCGGCCTTCCTCAGCGCCAGCTTGGTGGCCGGGATCGGGCCCTCGCCCATGATCTCGTTCGGCACGCCGGCCACCGCGTAGCCGACCAGCCGGGCCATCGGCTTGTGGCCCGCGGCGGCCGCCACCGATGCGTCGGCGAGCACGAAGAAGGCCGCGCCGTCGTTGATGCCCGAGGCGTTGCCCGCGGTCACCGTGCCGTCCTTCTTGAACGCCGGCTTGAGCTTGGCCAGGCTCTCCAGCGTGGTGCCGGCCTTCACGTGCTCGTCGGTGTCGAACACCACTTCGCCCTTCTTCGTCTGCTTGACGATGGGCACGATCTGGCTCTTGAACCGACCCTCGGCAATCGCCGCGGCGGCCTTGCGCTGCGACTCCACGGCCAGCTTGTCCTGCTCCTCCCGCGTGATGCCCCACTTGACGGCCAGGTTCTCGGCCGTGATGCCCATGTGGCCGACGCCGAAGGGGTCGGTGAGCGTGGCCACCATCATGTCGACGAGCTTGGTGTCACCCATGCGCGCGCCGTTGCGCATCGCCTGGCTGAGGTAGCCGCCGCGGCTCATCACCTCGACACCACCGCCGATACCGTAGTCGCAGTCGCCGAGCAGGATGTTCTGTGCCGTCGTCACGATGCCCTGCAGCCCCGACGAGCACAGCCGGTTGACCGACATCGCCACGCTGTCCATCGGCAGGCCGGCCTGGATCGAGGCCACGCGGGCGACATAGGCGAAGCGGCTCTCGGTGGGGATGGTGTTGCCCACGGTCACGTAGTTGATGGCCTTGGGATCGACGCCCGAGCGCTCGATCGCAGCCTTCATCACCGTAGCCGCCAGCTCGGCCGGCTCGATGTCGGCCAAGGCCCCGTTGAAGGTGCCGATCGCCGAACGCGCCGCACCCAGGACCACCACGTCACGCTTGCTCATCTGCTGTCTCCTTGCGGTTGCACATCCAAAGTCGCCCGAGTGGACGACAGGTCGCTGGCGGACAGCTTACGCCAGATCAAAGACCGCGATCGCGCCGCGAGCCGGCCGCCACCGGCGCCGCACCGGCGCGCTGCAGCAGCTGCGCCACGACCGCCACCGCGATCACCATCGGCTCCTTGCCGGCAACGCCGGCCACGCCGATCGGACAGACCATGCGCTCGATCGCGCCGGCCGCAAAGCCGCGCTCGCGCAGCCGGTGCTCGAACCGCGCCCGCTTGGTCTTCGAGCCGATGAGGCCGAAGAAGCCGATGTCGCCGCGGGCCAGGATCGCCTGCGTCAGCGCCAGGTCCAGGTCGTGGCTGTGGGTGAGGACGAGGAAGAACGCGCCCGGCGGCGCGGCGGCCACCTCGGCCTGCACCGGCTCGACGCAGACGCGCTCGATGTGCCGTGGCAGCGGCGTGGCCGGGAATTCGCTCTCGCGCTCGTCGATCCACTGCACCCGGCAAGGCAGCTCGGCCAGCAGGGCGACGATCGCCCGGCCCACGTGCCCGGCGCCGTAGAGCTGCAGATGGAAGCGGGGCACCGGCGTCGGCCAACGCTCGGGCCCGGCCCCGGCCAGCGGCGCGATGCGCAACTCCAACGCGCCGCCACAGCATTGCCCCAGCGTCGGCCCCAGCGCTATGTGCTGCGACAGCGCGTCGCCTCCGGCCTCGATCAGGCGGCGCGCATCGGCGATGGCGCGCCATTCGAGGTGGCCGCCGCCGATCGTGCCCAGCACCTCGTCGGCGGCGACCAGCATCCGCGTGCCGGCCGCACGCGGCACCGAGCCGCGCGCGGCGACGATCTCGACCACCGCCGCGGGCCGCGCTTCGGCGCGCCAGCGCAGTGCGGCCTCGCGCAGCGCCTGCGGGGTCATGCGGTGGCGGCCGCCGCCTGCACCGCCGAGACCGCACGCAGGATCGCCTCCGAGGTCGCGGGCGCCTGCAGCGGCGGATCGACGCGGTGGCCCCCCACCGCCGAGATCGCATCGCGGATCGCGAAGAACACCGAGAACGGCAGCAGCAGCGGCGGTTCGCCCACCGCCTTGCTGCGGTGGATGCTGTCCTGCACGTTGGCGCGCTCGAAAAGCCGGGTGTGGAACTGCGCCGGGCAGTCGTTGGCGGTTGGGATCTTGTAGGTGCTGGGCGCGTGCGTCATCAGCAGGCCCGTCTGCGGATGCCAGACGAGTTCCTCCATCGTCAGCCAGCCCATGCCCTGGATGAACGCGCCCTCGATCTGGCCGATGTCGATCGCCGGGTTCAACGAGCGCCCCGCGTCGTGCAGGATGTCGGCGCGCAGCAGCTTCCACTCGCCCGTGAGCGTGTCCACCAGCACCTCGCTGACGGCCGCGCCGTAGGCGAAGTAGTAGAACGGGTTGCCCTGCAGCGTCTGTCGGTCCCAGTTCAGGCCGGGCGTGGCATAGAAGCCATCGCTCCACAGCTGCACGCGCGCCTCGTAGGCCGCTGTGACGACTTCTGCGAAGGGTCGCGCCGCCGCGCCGACGAGGACCTGGCCATGGGCGAAGCGCACGTCGGCCGCGGTCGTACCGGCACCCCATCGGGCGGCCGCGAAATCGGCCAGCCGCTCGCGGATCCGGCGCGCAGCGTCCTGCGCCGCCTTGCCGTTGAGGTCGCTGCCGGTGCTGGCCGCGGTGGCCGAGGTGTTGGCGATCTTCTGCGTGTCGGTGGCGCTGCAGCGCACGCGCGCCAGCGGCAGGCCGAGCTCGTGCGCGACGACCTGCGCGACCTTGGTGTTCAGCCCCTGGCCCATCTCGGTGCCGCCGTGGTTCACGAGCACCGAGCCGTCGGTGTAGACATGCACCAGCGCGCCGGCCTGGTTGAGGTGCGGCAAGTTGAAGGAGATGCCGAACTTCAGCGGCGTCAGCGCCAGGCCCTTCTTGAGCACCGGGCTGGCGGCGTTGAACGCGGTGATCGCCTGCCTCCGCGCCGCGTAGTCGCTGCTGCGCTCGAGTTCGGCGACGAGCTCGAGGATGATGTTGTCGACCACCGGCTGACCGTAGGGCGTGACGTTGTTCGACGCGGTGCCGTAGAAGTTCGCCCGGCGCACTTCCAGCGGGTCCTTGCCCAGCGCGCGCGCCACCGAGTCGATCAGGACCTCGATCGCGATCGCGCCCTGCGGACCACCGAAGCCGCGGAACGCGGTGTTGCTCTGCGTGTTGGTGCGGCCCGAGTAGCCGTGCAGCGCCACGTTCGGCAGCCAGTAGGCATTGTCGAAGTGGCACAGCGCGCGCGTCATCACCGGGCCCGAGAGGTCGGCCGAATGACCGGCGCGCGAAATCAGCGTCGCCTCGGTGCCGAGGATGCGGCCGGCGTCGTCGTAGCCGACCTCGGCCTCGTAGTGGAAGCAGTGCCGGCGGCCGGTGATGAGGAAGTCGTCGTCGCGGTCGACGCGCAGCTTCACCGGCCGACGCAGGCGCGTGGCGGCCACTGCCGCCACGCACGCAAAGAGCGCCGACTGCGATTCCTTGCCGCCGAAGCCGCCGCCCATGCGCCGGCACTCCACCTGCACCGCATGCGCCGGCCGGTGCAGCGCGTGCGCCACCAGGTGCTGCATCTCGCTCGGGTGCTGGGTCGAGCAGAAGACCTTCATCCCCTGGTTCTCGGTCGGCACCGCGTAGCTGATCTGCCCCTCCAGGTAGAACTGCTCCTGGCCGCCGACGTCGAAGCGGGCCTGCAGCCGGTGCGGCGCCGCGTCGATCGCCTCGCCCGCCCGGCCGCGCTCCAGGTGCATCGGTGGCAGCACGTACTGCTGCGCGGCGTGCGCCTGCTCGGGCGTGAGGATCGGCGGCAGCGGCGTGGCGCGGATCACGGACCTGGCCTGCGCGGCGGCGCGGCGCGCGTCGTCGCGCGTGCGTGCGACGACGGCGAACACCGGCTGGCCGACATAGCGCAGCGTGGCGCCGGCCTCGCCGGCGAGGATGGGGTCGTCGTGGACGAGCGAACCGCAGTCGTTGCGGCCCGGGATACCGGTGGCGGTGAAGACATCGACGACGCCGGGCAGAGCGCGGATGGCATCGACGTCGATGGCCTCGATCACGCCGTGCGCGATCGGCGACAGGCCGAGCGCGGCGTGCAGCGTGCCGGCGAGCTCGGGCAGGTCGTCGGTGTAGGGCGCGGTGCCGGCCACGTGCAGGTGCGCCGACTCGTGCGGCCGGCCGACGCCGACCTCGGCGAAGGTTGCCACCCCGGCATCCGGCGGCAGCTCGACCGGCTTGTTCATGCCAGCTCCTCGCGAGACCACACGTTGACCGCGCTGTCGGGCAGCGCCGCGCCGGGCCGGGTCTCGAGCCACAGGCGGCGCAGCAGATTCTGCGCCACCTGCATGCGGTAGGCGGCGCTGGCGCGCATGTCGGTCAGCGGCGCGAAGTCGGCGGCCAGCGCCGCCTGCGCGGCCTGCAGCGTGGCCTCGGTCCAGGGCTGGCCGCGCAGCGTGTTCTCGGCACCGGTGGCGCGGCGCACGGTGGCCGCCATGCCGCCGAAGGCCAGCCGCGCCTCGGCGACGCGGTCGCCGTCGAGCTCGATCGCCAGCCCCGCGCAAAGCGCCGAGATGTCGCAGTCGAAGCGCTTGCTGATCTTGTAGGCCCGGACGCACCGCGTGCCGGCCCGCGCGCCGGCCCGCGGCACCTCGATGGCCTGGACGAACTCGCCCGGCTCGAGGCGGTTCTTCATGTAGTCGAGGTAGAAATCGTCGAGCGCCAGGCGACGCACGCGGTCGCCCTGGCGCAGCACGAGAACCGCGCGCAGCGCCATCAGCACCGGCGCCGAATCGCCGATCGGCGAGCCGTTGGCGACATTGCCGCCCATCGTGCCCGCATGCCGGATGGGCAGCGACGCAAAGCGCAGCCAGACGTCGCGCAGCGTCGGCCACTCGGCGGCCAGCGCGCGCCAGGCGTCTTCGAGCGACGCCGCAGCGCCGATCCTGATCAGCTCGTCGCCGACCTCGACGCCGCGCAGCTCGGTGACGCCGCCGATGTAGATCAGTTCACCGAGGTCGCGGAACTGCTTGGTCACCCACAGGCCGACGTCGGTGCCGCCGGCGAGCAGTCGCGCCTGCGGCCGCGCCAGCCGCAGCGCCGCGAATTCGGCCAGCGAGCGCGGGGCGTGGAAGCGGCCCGCCTCGGCCAGCGGCGGGTCGTCTCTCAGCGCGCGCAGCGCGGCAGCCACCGGCTCGCGCGCCAGTGGCGAGCCCGGCGCCGTCGAGAACATGCGCTGGCCGGCGTCCAGGATCGGCCGGTAGCCGGTGCAGCGACACAGGTTGCCCGACAGGTCGTCGGCCAACTGCTGCCGCGTCGGCCGCGTTCCGGCCCCCTGGTGGCGTTCGTAGCAGGCCCACAGCGACATCACGAAGCCGGGAGTGCAGAAGCCGCATTGCGAGGCGTGGCAGTCCACCATCGCCTGCTGGGTGGGATGCAGCGTGCCATCGGCGGCAGCCAGGTCCTCGACGGTGAACAGCGCCTTGCCGTCGAGCGTGGGCAGGAACTGGATGCAGGCGTTGACCGGGTGCAGCGCCAGGCCACCGCCAGCGTCCAGCTCGCCCAGCACCACGGTGCACGCCCCGCAGTCGCCCTCGGCACAGCCTTCCTTGGTGCCGACGCAGCGGGCGTCCTCGCGCAGCCATTCGAGCACGGTACGCGTAGGCGCCCCGCCGGCCGCCTCGACGACGGCCTTTTGGTGGAAGAAGCGGATCGGACGGGAGTTCATCGGCATCGGAAAATCCCTCGGGCTGGCCCCGAAGTTAACGCGTGGGCTGCCAGCAACAATATCGCCGGAAAGATGATGGTCATGTGAAAATGCGTATGGTGGCACGGCCCGACTTCGACACCATCGACCTTCACCTCATCCGGGTCCTGCATACCGTGATCACCGAACGCAGCGTCTCACGCGCCGCCATCAAGCTGGCCAGCACCCAGCCCGCGGTGAGCGCACAACTCAAGCGGCTGCGCGCGCTCACCGGCGACCCCCTTCTGGTGCGTGCCGGCCAGCAGATGCAGCCCACCGAGACGGCCTTGCAATTGCTGGACCCGGCCGCGCAGGTGCTGCAGCAGGCCGAGCGGATGTTCGGCGCCCACGGCCGCGCGGCGCGCGGCGCGCCCTTCGACGCGGCGCGCACCGAGGCCCAGTTCCGCGTCGCCGCCAGCGACTACCTCGACCCACTGTTCCTGCCGCACCTGGTGGCGCGCATCAAGCACGCCGCACCCGGCGCGCGGCTGGAACTGATGCCGCTGACGCAGGACTACGACTACCGCCGCGCGCTGGCCACTGGCGGCGTCGATCTGGTGATCGGCAACTGGCTGCTGCCGCCGGAGGAACTGCACCTGGGCCGGCTGTTCAGCGACGAAGTCGTGTGCCTGGTCGCGGACGACCACCCGGCGGTGCGCAGCGGGGCGCGCGGCTGGACCGTGCCCCGCTACCTCGACTGCGAGCATGTCGCGCCGATGCCGCTGCACCCGGGCGCGCTGGGCGTGATCGACGAGCACCTCGCCGCCGCCGGCGCGCGCCGCCGCATCACGGTGCGCGCATCGCATTTCGGGCTCATCCCGATGATGGTGGCCGACAGCCTGCTGGTGCTGACGACCGGGCGGCTGTTCTGCAGCCGCTACGTCGATGCGCTGCCGGTGCGCATCGTGCGCTGCCCGGTGGCCTTCCCGCCGCTGAACTACTACCAGCTCTGGCACGAGCTCACGCACGGCGCGGCCTCGATGCGCTGGTTCCGCGAGCAGGTGCGCGAGGTGGCGCGCGGCCTGGCCGCGCAGCGCATGCCGCGCCGGACCGTCGCATGATCGCCATCCGCGCCGACCTGCTGGACTTCGAGTCCACGCCGGCTTGGCAGGGCACCGCGACCGATGGCGTGCGCTACCGGCCCGATCATTGGCTGCTGGTCGGCGACGACGGCCGCATCGTCGGCGCCCAGACCGAGGACCCGGGCCCCGCGTGGGAGCGACACGACCATCGCGGCCGGCTGCTGCTGCCTGGCTTCATCGACACCCACGTGCACTGCCCGCAGCTCGACGTCATCGCAAGCTACGGCGCCGGGCTGCTCGACTGGCTGGAGACCTACACCTTCCCGGCCGAGCTTCGGCACGCCGACCCCGAGGTCGCTCGCGCCGGTGCAGAGGACTTCCTGGATGCCCTGCTGGCGCACGGCACGACCGCCGCGGTGGTGTTCCCGACCGTGCACAAGGCTTCGGCCGAGGCCCTGTTCACCGCCGCCGCGGCGCGCAACATGCGCATCGTCGCCGGCAAGGTGCTGATGGACCGCCACGCGCCCGAGGGCCTGCGCGACGACGTGCGCGGCGCCGAGCGCGACTGTGAGGATCTCATCGCGCGCTGGCACGGCCGCGGTCGCAACGCGTACGCGGTGACGATCCGCTTCGCCGTCACCAGCACGCCGGCGCAACTGGCGATGGCCGGCGAGCTCGGCCGCCGCCACCCGGGCCTCTTCATGCAGACCCATGTCGCCGAGAACGCGGACGAGGTTCGGTGGGTGGCCGAGCTCTTCCCCGAGGCGCGGAGCTACCTCGACGTCTATCGCCGCCACGGCCTGCTGCACGAGCGCGCCGTGCTGGCGCACGGCATCTGGCTCGATGCCCACGACCGGGCACTGTTGCGCGACACCGGTGCACAGATCGCGTTCTGCCCCAGCAGCAACCTGTTCCTGGGCAGCGGACTGTTCGACTGGCAGGCCGCCATCGACACCGGCCACCGCGTCTCGATGGCCACCGACGTCGGCGGCGGCACCAGCCTGTCGATGCTGCGCACGCTGGCCGAAGGCTACAAGGTGCAGGCCCTGCGCGGCACCCGCGTCAACGCCTGGACCCTGCTCCACGCCGCCACGCGCGGCGCCGCAGAAGCCCTGGGTCTGGACGGCGAGATCGGACACCTGGGCGAAGGAGCACTGGCCGACGTCGTCGTCTGGGACTGGGCCGTGGGCCCGGTCGCCAGCCACCGCGATGCGATCGCCGGCGGCGCCGTGCCCGGCGTCCCGGCGCAGGAACTGCACGCCCGGGTGTTCGCCTGGTTCACGCTCGGCGACGAGCGCAACGTCGCAGCCACGTGGGTTGCCGGACGAGCCGCGCCGGCGCCCGGCCGCGCTTCGGTCGCGACGTCACGATGACCCGCCCCGCAACTGGTATGGATATTGCGGTATTCCGCCTGGTACACCGTTCTCTTCACGCTCACCCACCTCGACAAAGGAAGACCATGCTGCCCCTCAAGCCCACCCTTCGCATCGGCGCTGCCGCACTGCTGGCGGCGACCAGCGTCGCCAGTCAAGCGGCCGACTGGAGCGACACCGCGCTGAGCCTGCGCTACGGCACCGCGTTCCACGAGCCCTTCGACCTCAAGGCCGATGGCTCGGCGAAGGACATCGCCAAGGACATCCTCGGCCTGACGCACGTCAGCGGCTACAAGTACGGCACCAACTTCTTCAACGTCGACATGCTGATGTCCAACGGTGCCGACCCCGGCGTCGGCACCACCGCCGGTGCGCAGGAGGTCTATGTCGTCTATCGCACGATGCTGGACATCGGCAAGGTGGCCGGCCACGACATCAAGTTCGGCCCGGCGCGCGGCCTGGGCGTGACGGCGGGCTTCGACCTGAATTCGAAGAACGACTACTACGCGTCCAAGAAGCGCATGCTCGTCGTCGGCCCGACACTGATGTTCGACGTGCCCGGGTTCGTCAATCTCAGCGCGCTGGTCCTCAAGGAGAGCAACGCGTCGGAGGTCGCCACCTGCGGATGCCGCTACACGTACAAGACGCACGGCGCGCTCGAACTCGACTGGGGCGTGCCGATCGCCAGCCTGCCGCTGTCGTTCAACGGCTATGCGCAGTACATCGGCTCCAAGGGCCTGGACGAAACGGGCACGCCGACCGCGGCGGAGACCCACATCGACATGAACGTGATGGCCGACATCGGCGCTCTGGCCGGCGGTGCCAAGAACACCTTCAAGCTCGGCTTCGAGTACGAGTACTGGCGCAACAAGTTCGGCAACACGACGACGGGCGACGCCGGCGCGACCGCCAAGACGCCGATGATCCGCGCCGAGTACCACTTCTGACGCCCCGGGGCCGGGGCGCGCCGCGCGCCCTCGGCCGAGGGCCGTCCTGAAACAGCATCGCCGCGCCAGCCGGGACCTTCGCGCGGCGATGTGCTTGAAGCCCCCGCCCGACGATCTCCAGGGCGGAACGCTCAGGTGGCGGCCCGCGCCGCCGCCGCGTCAGCTCTGGACGCCCTGGACGTACCAGTCCATTACCAGCGCGTCCTTGTCGGCGATGCGCTGACCCTTGGGCACACGGACCTTGCCGGTCTGATCCTTGATCTCGCCGGTGAAGACGTCGTAGCTGCCGTCCTTCCAGCCGGCGATCATCTTGTCGGCCGCGGCGCGCACGGCTTCGGGCATCGACTTGCTGTAGGGTGAGATGACGACCGTGCCTTCCTTCATGCCCCACCATGCGTCGTCAGACTTCCACGAGCCGTCGAGCATCGCCTTGGCGCGCGAGGCGTAGTACGGACCCCAGATGTCCTCGATTGCGGTCAGCTGCATCTTGGGCGCGAAACGCGACATGTCCGCGCCCTGGCCGAAACACCAGACCTTGCGCTGCTCGCAGACCTGCAGGCCGGCCGGACTGTCGGTGTGCTGCGCGATGACGTCGCAACCGAGATTGGCGAGCGTCTGGACGGCAGCCGCTTCCTTGGCGGGGTCGAACCAGGAATCGATCATCACGAGCTTGGTCGTGATCTTCGGGTTCTGCGCCTGCGCCGCCAGCGTGAAGGCGTTCACCCCCATCACGACCTCGGGCACCTTGTAGGAACCGAGATAGCCGATGACGCCGGTCTTGGACATCATGCCTGCGATCGCGCCCTCGACCGCGCGGCCCTGGTGGAAGCGCGAGTTGTAGGTGCCGACGTTGTCGGCGTGCTTGTAGCCGGTGCAGTGCTCGAAACGGATGCCGGGGAACTGCTTGGCGACCTCGATCGTCTGGTCCATGTAGCCATAGGAAGTCGTGAAGATCAGCTTGTGACCCTGCTGGGCCAGGTCCTTGAGGATCGGAATGGCGCTCGCGTCCTCCTTGACGTTCTCGACGTAGTCGGCAACAACCTGCCCCTTCAGCGCCTCGACCATCGCCTTGCGGCCCTTGTCGTGCGCCCAGGTCCAGCCGAAGTCGCCGACCGGTCCGAGATAGATGTAGCCGATCTTCAGCGGATCGGCGGCGAAGGCGCGGCGCGCCAGCGCGGGCATCGCCAGGCCGGCGGCTACGGTCTTGACGAAATTGCGTCTTGTATTCGAACTCATGTCGTTGTCCTTGGCTGACGGGATGGATCGGGTGAAACGGCTCTGGGTTCAACCGTTGGCGATGAAAGGCCGGCCGAGGCAGGCCGGCGCGTCGCTGCGGCTGACGCTTCGGGACGAGATGACCGCGAGCACGATGACGGCCATCAGGTAGGGCATCGACGCCCAGAACTGCGAGGGAAGTGCCGGCAGGAACGCCAGGCTGTTGGCCTTGGCGTAGAGCTCGATCGTCATCAGCACGCCGAAGAAATAGGCGCCCGCGAGCATGCGGTTCGGGCGCCAGCTCGAGAACACGACCAGCGCCAGCGCGATCCAGCCGCGGCCGGCGGTCATCTGCTCGGCCCACATCGGCGTGATGACCATCGAGAAGTAGGAGCCGGCGATGCCCGCCAGCGCGCCGCCGAAGGCGATCGCGGCGTAGCGGATGCGGATCACGGGATAGCCGATCGAATGGGCGGAGAGGTCGTTCTCGCCGACCGCGCGCAGCACCAGTCCGGCGCGCGTTCGATTGAGAAACCAACTGACGAGAAAAACCAGCGCGATCGCCACGTAGACCAGCGGGCTGTAGCCGAAGACGACCCGCCAGAGGGGGTCGTTGGCGAGGGCATCGGGGAACACCGAATAGAAGCCGGGCACCGTCATCCCGACATAGCCGGCGCCGATCAGGCTGGACAGTCCGATGCCGAAGATCGTCAGCGCCAGGCCCGTCGCGACCTGGTTGGAGCCGAGCGTCAGCACCAATACCGCGAAGAGCTGCGAGGCCAGCGCCGACGCCGCCGCCGCGGCGAGCACACCGACCCAGGGTGCCGCCTCCCCGAGTTCCGGGCCGAATCCGAAGCTGACGCCGAAGCCCGTGATGGCGCCGATCAGCATCATGCCCTCGACGCCGAGGTTCAGCACGCCGCTCTTCTCGACCACGAGCTCACCGGTGGCCGCCAGCAGGATCGGGGACGTGATGCCGACCACGGTGACGACGAAGTCGATGACGCCCTGGATGCTCATGCGGCGACTCAGGCCGACGCGGCGCCGGATGGCTGGCGCCGAATCCGGATGCGGTACCGCACCAGGACATCGCTGGCCAGAATCAGGAACAGCATCATCGCCTGGAAGATGCCCGCTGTCGCTTCGGGCACGTGGACGGCGGTTTGAGCCACTTGGCCTCCGACATAGGTGATCGCGAGCATCACGCCAGCAAGAAACACGCCAATCGGGTTGAGACGCCCGAGGAAGGACACGATGATCGCCGTGAAGCCGTAGCCCGACGGGAAGCCGAGATTGATCTGGCCGAGTTGGCTCGACGCTTCGAGAATGCCGGCCAGCCCGGCCATCGCACCGCCGATGATCATCGTCGACCAGACCGTGCCTTCGGCGCTGAAGCCGGCGTAACGCGCCGCATCGGGTGCCGCACCGACTGCGCGCACCGAGAAGCCGTAGACCGAGCGTGTCAGCACGACCCAGAAGACGATCGTCAGCACCGCCGCGACGGCCAGGCCGGGCGGGAAGGGCGTCGAGCCCAGCGTGTGCGGCAACTGCTGCGCCGCCGTAAATGGCGCCGTCTGCGGGAAGTTGTGGCCGTTGGGGTCCTTCCAGGGGCCGCCGATCAGGTAGTTGAGGATCTGCAGCGCGACGTAGACGAGCATCAGGCTCGACAGCACCTCGTTGACGCGATAGCGCGTGCGCAGCAAGGCCGGGATCGCCGCCCAGATCGCGCCCCCCAGCATGCCGCAAGCCATCATCAACGGGATGATCACGAGGCTCGGCGCGTTCGGCAGCGCGAACGCGATCGCGGCACCGGTGAGCGCGCCGACGATGTACTGGCCTTCGGCGCCGATGTTCCACACCTTGGCCCGATTCCCGAGCGACAGGCCGAGGCCGATGATGATGAGCGGCGCCGCCTTGGTCGCCACGTCCACCCATTTGTACGAGGCGATGATCGGCGTGAAGAACGTTTCCCTGATCGCCCGGGATCCGTCGAAGCCGAGCGCCTCGAACATGATCGCGCCGAGGACCATCGTCAGCAACACGGCGCCGACCGGGGTCAGCACCTGCATCAGGCGGCTGGGCTCCCTGCGCTTCTCAAATTGGATGCGCATGCAGGTGCTCCGTCATGACCTTCGTGCTTTGGGGGTCGCCGTGCACGCCGCCCATCAGCAAGCCCAGCTCTTCGATCGAGACCTCGCCGATCTTCAGCGCCTGCGACATCTTGCCCAGGTTCAGCACCGCCAGCGTGTCGCACAGGGACAAGAGCTCGTCCAGATCCTGCGAGATCACGAGCACCGCCGAGCCGCGCGCTGCCAGATCGACGATCGCCTGATGGATGGCCGCGGCTGCGCCGGCATCGACCCCCCAGGTCGGCTGGCACACGACCAGCGCCGCGGGGCTCTGAAGGATCTCCCGACCCATGATGAACTTCTGCAGGTTGCCGCCCGACAGCGAGCCGGCGAGCGCGCCCGGGCCCGTCGCCTTGACGCCGAAGGCGGCTATCACCTGCTGGGCGTACTGGGTTGCCTTGGCGGCGTCGATGAGGCCGAGCTGGACCATCTGCATGCGCCCGCGCCCGGTGAGCGTCGCGTTGTCGGTCAGCGAGAACTCGCCAACGGCCGCGTGGCCGTTGCGTTCCTCGGGCACCGCGCAGAGCCCGAGCGCGCGCCGCGCGCCGACCCCGAGCTTGCCGAGCGGCCGTCCGTCCAGCACGACGCATTCGGGCGTGGGCGACGGGTGCTCGCCGCTCAGCGCATCGAGCAGTTCGTTCTGTCCGTTGCCCGCCACGCCAGCGACACCGAAGATCTCGCCAGCGCGGACCTGGAAGGTCACCTCCTTCAGCGCGACGCCGAAGTCACTCGGCTTGGGCCGGCTCAGACCCTGGACCCTCAGCTTGGGCGCACCGAAGCTCCGCTGCTCGGATTTGGCGACCTCCTTGAGGCCCGAGCCGATCATCATCTCGGCCATCGAGCGCGAGGTTTCCTGGCGCGGATCGCACTGGCCGACGACCTTGCCGCCGCGCAGGATGGTCGCCCGTTCGCACAGGGCGACGATCTCGTGCAGCTTGTGCGAGATGTAGAGCACCGAGCAACCGCTCTGGGCCAGCTGCTGCAAGGTCTCGAAGAGCTGCTCGACCTCCTGCGGTGTCAGCACCGAGGTCGGTTCGTCCATGATGAGCAGCCGCGGATTGAGCAGCAGCGCTCGCACGATCTCGATGCGCTGGCGCTCACCGACGCTGAGCGTCGAGACGATACGGCGCGGTTCGAGCTTGAGCTTGTAGGTGTCGAGAACCTTGGCGATCTCGGCCTCGAGCTCGCGGCCAGAGACCTTGCTGTCGAGGCCGAGCGAGATGTTCTCGACCACCGTCATCGCCTCGAAGAGCGAGAAGTGCTGGAACACCATGCCGATGCCCAGGCGCCGGGCGGCACGCGGGCTGGCGACGCGAACCGGCACCCCGTCCCAGAAGATCTGGCCCTCGTCGGGGGACTGGATGCCATAGATCATCTTGACCAGTGTCGACTTGCCCGCGCCGTTCTCGCCCAGGAGCGCGTGGATCTCGCCGGGGCGCACGGTCAGGTTGACCGAGTCGTTGGCCCGGACGCCCGGAAACGACTTGCTGACGCCGACCAATCTGAGCCTGGCAGGAGCTTCCTCGATCACGTGCCGTCACTCCCCGCCAAGCCAGTACATCCTTCCCGCTCTGAGGTCATACCGCCGCCTCGGCGTGGCGCGGCGGGCGGCGCGGAACGCGTCTGCAACCGCCCGGCCATGACATGGCGCGTGAGCCTAACAGAGAACCCCACCCCCGACGAACGATCGCGCCGACCCGCGCTGTCCGCCTCCCGCCGGGATGACCGCGCTGCATCGACCTCGTGGAGGTTGGCAAAGAAACGATCTCGGCGGCCGGGCAATGTGCTCATGACCGGTGGTGCCAAGCAGGGAACGGGCCAACGGCGCAGCCGCGGGGCCTCGGTGATCGGGCCGTCCGCGTGCAGCCGCCGCTCGACGCGAACCGCGCGCGGAGGCGGCAGTTCAAGCGCGCAGGGAGACCAGCGCCACCCCGCTGCAGGTGACGACGACGCCGGCCAGCGTCAACGCGCTGGGCACGACGCCGAAGAGGGCCCATTCCAGCGCCACGGCGACGATCGGCGTCAGGAAGAACAGGCTCGTCACCTTTGTCGCGTGGCCGCGCCGCATCAGACCGTGCAGCACGTTGACGGCCAGGATCGACGCCATGATCACCAGGTAGGCGATCGCTGCCAGCAATGCCCAGCGCCAGCGCACAGCGAAGCCTTCGACCGATGCCGCCAACGGGGCCAGCACGACCACCGACAGCGCGAACTGGATGAAGGCGGCGCTGCGCAAGTCGACGCGCGGGCAGAACACGCGCTGGTACAAGGTGCCGCAGGTGATCGCCACCAGCGAGATGCCCACCGCTGCCAGGCTGCCGGCGCTGGCCGCGCGGACGTCGATCTTGTGCCACACGACGAGGGTCACACCGGCCAGCGCCAGCGCCACGCCGAGCCATTGCAGCGGTTGCAGCCGCTGGCCCATGAAACGGTGCGCGAACACCGCGGTGAACAGCGGCTGGGTGGCCAGGATCAGCGCCGTGATCCCGGCCGACATGCCCAGGTACTGGGCATAGTGGCTGCCCGAGAGGTTGATCGCGTGCATCAGCAGCCCCGCGACACCGATGTGCAGCCAGTCGCGCGCCGTCGCCGGCCACGGTGGCCGGGTGGCGATCAGGATCGGCAGCAGGCACAGCAGGCCGAACGCGTAGCGCAGCGTGAGGAAGGTGAACGGCGCCGCGTAGTGCAGCCCGGCCTTGGTGGCCAGGTAGCCCGAACCCCAGACGATCACGAAGTACCAGGCCAGCAGGGTGTCGAATCGGTCTTCGGAGGTTGGGGTCATCGGCGGGCGTCGCGGCAGCGGCGCGCCGATGCTACCCGCGCCGGTGGCACCCGCCGCCCGCCTGGCCCGCACCCGTCGGCGAGAATGCGCCGCCACGCCGCACGGCGGCCAGCGAACCTCACCGGCCTCGCGTCATGCCCGACAGCCCCGCACCACCCGCCCTGCCCGACACCCTGCTGAAGGCGCTGGACGCCAGGTACCGCCCGCTGTCGGGGCGCCGCCGCCTGCTGATCCTGTTGCTCGCCATCGCCACCGCGGTCACGATCTTCTGGCTGCTGCTGTACCGTCCGGGTGGCGTCAAGGCAACGCGGGTGCGCGTCCTGCCCGCGGTCTGCGCGCCGGGCCAGACCACCGGCTGCATCGGCGGCCAGAGCGACGTGATCGTCCTGCCACCGCAGGTCGCCGCGAGCGCAGCGCCAGCAAGCGGTGGGCATCCGAACCCCAGCGCACCAGCGCCGATCCGATCGCGCTGACCCGCACCCATCGGCACCGCGACGGGGCGCTGCAGGCACCCGGTTGAGGCGGCGGGCATCAGAAGTCCATGTCGAGTTCCTCGATCTCGTCGGGTTCGATGCGCGCCGCGGCGATCCATTGCTTCATCTCGGGCATCGCCATGATGGTCCTGCAGTACGCCGCGCAAGGGGCACTCAGCTCGACGTCGTAGGTCAGCAAGCGGGTGACCACGGGCGCGAACATCGCGTCGGCCATGCCGCGCCGGGCACCGAACAGGTACGGGCCGCCGTAGCGCGCGAGACAGTCGGTCCAGATCTCGACGATGCGGTCGATGTCGGGGCGGGCGCCGGCCCAGACCTTGTGGCCCGGGAACTTCGCCTTCAAGTTCATCGGCAGTGAGGCGCGCAGGTTGGCGAAGCCCGAGTTCATTTCGCCGCTGACCGAGCGGCAGTGCGCGCGGGCGACGCGGTCTTCGGGCAGCAGCCCGGCCTCGGGCCGGATCTCCTCGAGGTACTGGGCGATCGCCATCGTGTTCCAGACCTTCGCGCCGTCGTGGGTCAGGCACGGCACAAGGATCGACGGCGCCAGGAGCAGCAGTTCCCGGCGCGCATCGGCGTCGTCGGCAGGGACCATCACCTCGTCGAACTCGATGCCGGCGAACTTCGCGAGCAACCACCCGCGCAGCGACCACGAGGAGTAGTTCCGGCTGCTGAGCGTCAGCGTGGCGACGGCGGGCCCGGCGGCCACGCGCTTCGAGGCAGGCTTGCGCGCTGCGGTCTTGGATCTTGCCTTCGCCGGCGTCGCCACGGGCATGCGGATGTCTCCTGCGCAAGGTGTGTCCGTCACCCTTCGCAAGCCGTGTGCCACGCCGGTGGCGCGTTTGTTGCCTGCGTCGCCGCGAGCAGGAGACACGGAGCGCCGATGCTGTACCAGACCTACCAGATGCACGCGGACCTGGCCTGGCCGATCCGCGCCGCGGCCCGGATGTCCGTGCCGGTCCTGCATGGCGCCGGCCACGGCCCCCTGGCGCGTGCCGCGGCTCGCCAGGCGGCCGCCGCGTGCAAGGTGCTGGAACTGGCCGAAGTCACGCACCAGCGGCCGGCCTGGCGCATCGACGAGGTCGCCGTCGGTGGCCTGGCCGTGCCGGTGGCCGACGAGGTCGTCCTTGCAGCGCCCTTCGCGACGCTGCGGCGCTTCAGGAAGATCGGCGCGCCAGCGCAGCCCAAGGTGCTGGTCGTGGCGCCGATGTCGGGCCACTTCGCGACGCTGCTGCGCGACACCGTGCGCACCCTGCTGCAGGACCACGACGTCTACGTGACAGACTGGCTGAACGTGCGCGACGTGCCGCTTGCCGCGGGCCGGTTCGGCCTCGACGAGTACATCGCGTACGTGATCGACTTCCTGGCTGCGATCGGGCCCGGCGGCAACGTGGTCGCGGTCTGCCAGCCCTGCGTGGCGGCGCTCGCGGCGGTGGCCTTGATGTCCGAGGACCAGCATCCGGCCACGCCGGCGAGCCTGACGCTGATGGCCGGCCCGATCGACTGCCGGATCAGCCCGACCGCCGTCAACCGACTGGCGACCGAGCGGCCGATCACGTGGTTCGAGCGCAACCTGATCGGCGTCGTGCCGTGGCGTTACCGGGGCGGTGGGCGCCGCGTCTACCCGGGCTTCGTGCAACTCGCCGCGTTCATGAACATGAACAAGGACCGGCACGTCAACGCCTTCAGGGACTACTACCGGCACCTGGTGGACGACGAACTCGAGAAGGCCGAGGTCACGCGGGCGTTCTACGAGGAGTACCTGGCCGTGGCCGACCTCGCGGCCGACTTCTACCTCGAGACCGTCAGCCTGGTCTTCCAGCAATACGCGCTGCCGCGGGGCGAGCTGCGCTTCCGCGGGCGCCGGGTCGATCCGGCCGCAATCCGCCGCACCGCCCTGCTGACGGTGGAGGGCGAGCGCGACGACATCTGCGCCGTCGGGCAGACGCTCGCGGCGCAGGAGCTCGCCAGCAGCCTGCGCCCCTACATGCGCACCCACTACGTGCAACCGAACGTCGGTCACTACGGTGTTTTCAGCGGCAAGCGCTGGCAGAACCACATCTACCCGCTGGTGCGGGACGTGATCCACGTGTCGCAGTGACCATCCGGATCGCGTCGGGGCGCGAGCGCCGGGGTGCCGGCGCCGAGGCCGCGGGACTAGCCGGCCGCGGCCGCCGACCCCGGCGGGCGCAGCACGATCAGCAGCTCCTTGGCCTGCACGCGGTCGCCCGGCACGACATGCACAGCCTCGACCTCGGCATCGCGGTCGGCGGCAACATGGGTCTCCATCTTCATCGCCTCCAGCGACAGCAGCGTGCTGCCGGCACCGACGCGCTGCCCGCGCGTCACCGCCACGCTGACGATCGCCCCTGGCATTGGTGCAGCCACCTGCCAGGGATTCGCGGTGTCGGCCAGGGGGCGGGCACCGGCGGCGCGGCCGGCGTCGGGGCGGAGAACGCGAACCGTCCGCGCCTGCCCATTGAGCTCGAACTGCACCTTGTGGGCGGCGTCGCCGTCGGGTGTGACCGACTGCAGCGCGACGAGCAGCGTCTTGCCGGGGTCGATCTCGAGTGCCATCTCCTGCTGCGGCTGCGGGCCGTAGAAGAACACCGGCGTCGGCAGCACCGAGGTGTCGCCGTGCAGGCGGCCGTGTTCGCAGAAGTCGCGCATCACCTTCGGGTACATCAGGTACGAGGCGAGCTGGCGGTCGTCCAGGGGCTGCTCGCATTCGCGCTCGGCCTGGGCACGCGCCGCGACAAGGTCCACCGGCGGCAGCCGGTCGCCCGGCCGGTAGGGCTGCGGCGGCGCCGCGTCCGCGCCGAGCTTGAGGACCTTGCGGCTGATCGCCTCGGGGAAGCCATCGGGCGGGAAACCGAGCTCGCCCTTGAACAGCGAGACCACCGACTCGGGGAACGCGACCTCGCGCGCCGGGTCGAGCACGTCCTGCGCCGTGAGGTCGTTGCCGACCATCATCAGCGCCATGTCGCCAACGACCTTCGAGGTCGGCGTGACCTTGACGATGTCGCCGAACAGGCGGTTGACCTCCGCGTAGGCCTGTGAGACCTCGGTCCAGCGGTGCGCGAGTCCGAGTGCGCGCGCCTGTTCGCGCAGGTTGGTGTACTGGCCTCCGGGCATTTCGTGTCGATAGACATCGGCCGTGCCGGCGCGGATCTCGCTCTCGAACGGCGCGTAGAAGCGGCGCACGCCCTCCCAGTACATCGAGGCCTCGTGCAGCGCGTCGGGCGGGAGGCCGGGGTCGCGCGCGGTCCCGGCCAGCGCGGCGGCGATCGCCGACAGGTTGGGCTGCGAGGTCAGGCCGCTCATCGCGTCGAGCGCGCCGTCGACCGCATCGCAGCCGGCGTCGATCGCGGCCAGCACCGACGCCGCCGAAGCGCCGCTGGTGTCGTGGGTGTGGAAGTGCAGCGGCAGGCCCGTCTCCTCCTTCAGCGCCTTGACCAGCGCCGCGGCGGCGCGTGGCCGGCAGATGCCGGCCATGTCCTTCAACCCGAGCACGTGGACACCGGCCTGCTGCAGTTCGCGCGCGATGCCGAGGTAGTACTTCAGCCCGTACTTCGGCCGCGCGGCATCGAACAGGTCGCCGCTGTAGCAGATCGCGCCTTCGCACAGTGCACCGGTCTCGAGCACCGCGTCGATGGCCACGCGCATGTTGCGCACCCAATTCAGCGAGTCGAAGACACGGAACAGGTCGATGCCACCGGTGGCTGCTTGCTGCACGAAGTGGCGCACGACGTTGTCGGCGTAGTTCGTGTAGCCGACCGCGTTCGAGCCGCGCAGCAGCATCTGGAACAGGATGTTCGGCACCCGGCTGCGCAACTGCGCCAGGCGCTGCCACGGGTCTTCCTTGAGGAATCGCAGCGCGACGTCGAAGGTGGCGCCGCCCCAGCATTCGAGCGCGAACAGTCCGGCCAGCTCGCGCGCATAGAAGGGCGCGATGGGCAGCATGTCCGCCGTCCGCATGCGCGTGGCCAGCAGCGACTGGTGGGCATCGCGCAGCGTCGTGTCGGTGACCAGCACCTGCTCCTGCGACAGCATCCATCGCGCGAAGCCGGCCGGGCCGAGGGCCTGCAGGCGCTGGCGCGTGCCGTCGGGGATCGCGCTGGCCGGCTGCGCCTTCGGCAGCACCGGCCTGGGCAGCGGCAGCGCAGGCAACGCGCGGCCACGCACCTCGGGGTTGCCGTTCACCGCCACCTCGGCCAGGAATCGCAGCAGCTTGCTCGCCCGGTCGCGTCGGGCCGTGAAAGCCAGCAGCTCGGGCGTGTTCTCGATGAAGCGCGTGGTGAGGTTCCCGGCCGCGAAGGCCGGGTGGTTGATCAGGTTCTCGAGAAACTGCAGGTTCGTCGCGACGCCGCGAACGCGGAACTCGCGCAGAGCGCGGTCCATGCGCTGGATCGTCTCCTGCGCCGTAGGCGCCCAGGCCGTCACCTTGACCAGCAGCGAGTCGTAGTAGGGCGTGATCACCGCGCCGCCGTAGGCCGTGCCGGCGTCGAGGCGGATCCCGAATCCGGCGGCGCTGCGGTAGGCGGCCAGGCGGCCGTAGTCGGGCAGGAAGCCGTTCTCCGGGTCTTCGGTCGTGACCCGGCACTGCAGTGCGTGGCCGTTGAGTTCGATCTGCGCCTGCAGCGGCACGCCGCTCGCGTGGCTGCCGTCGCCGAGGTCCTGCGTGACGCCGATGTGGCCGCCTTCGGTGATGCGGATCTGCGCCTTGACGATGTCAATGCCGGTGATCATCTCGGTCACCGTGTGCTCGACCTGGATGCGCGGGTTGACCTCGATGAAGTAGCACTGGCCGTCGTCGGCGTCCATCAGGAACTCGACCGTGCCGGCATGCGTGTAGCCCACCGATCGCATCAGGCGCAGCGCGCTGTCGCAAAGCGCGGCGCGGCCGGCGGCGTCCAGGTACGGCGCCGGCGCGCGCTCGACGACCTTCTGGTTGCGCCGCTGGACGGTGCAGTCGCGCTCGTGCAGATGCACCAAGTTGCCGTGCTGGTCGCCCAGGATCTGCACCTCGACGTGGCGCGCGCGGCGGATCAGCTTCTCGAAATAGACCTCGTCGTTGCCGAACGCAGCCAGGGCTTCGCGGCGCGAGGCCTCGAGGGCGGCCGGCAGTTCGGCACTGGATTCGATCACGCGCATCCCGCGGCCGCCGCCGCCCCAGCTGGCCTTGAGCATCACCGGGTAGCCGATGGTGGCCGCCAGCCGCTCGCAGTCGGCCACGTCGGCGGGCAGCGGTGGTGTCGCCGGCATCACGGGCACCCCGGCGGCCACCGCCGCGTGGCGCGCCGCGACCTTGTTGCCCAGCGTGCGCATGACCGCCGGCGTCGGGCCGATCCAGCGCATCCCGGCGGCGACGACGCTTTCGGCGAAGTCGGGGTTCTCGGACAGGAAGCCGTAGCCCGGGTGGATGGCATCGACCCCGGCGGCCCGGGCAATGCGCAGGATGTCGTCGCCGTCCAGGTAAGCGGCCAGCGGCTTCTTGCCCTCGCCGACGAGGTAGCTCTCGTCGGCCTTGAAACGGTGCAGGGCCTGGCGGTCCTGCTGCGAGTAGACCGCCACCGTGCGGATGCGCATCTCGGCCGCGGCGCGCATGACGCGGATCGCGATCTCCGAGCGGTTGGCGATCAGAATCGAGCGGATTGGTTGCTGGCTCACGGAAGGCTCCTGTTCTGGCGGGCTGCCTTGCACGCCTGCACGGATCGTGCTAACCCCTGGCAGGCCCGCTGCCGTCATCCCATGTCATCTCCGCTGCATCGTCACCCGCGGCGCCGGCCTCACCGGCGGCAAGGGCCGCATGATCCAAGCTCGAACGGGCGCCGCGTCGTCGCCATCGGGCCGCCTCACCGGCATCTCCGATCCCCCCCGCCCGCCCGAAGGCCCGTCGATGTCCACGGCTGACGAATTCGAAGCGTCTGTCAGGCAGCACGACGAACGCGTCGCCTCGCTGGGCCTCGCGATCTGGGTCGGCTCCGAGCCCACGTTCACCGACCGCGGCGCGCAGTCGCCGGAATGGCTGAACGCCGCGCTGGGCGGCGACAAGGAGCAACGCGCCGCGGGCCTGCTGGTCGAACTCGCGCGGCGTTTCCCCGGCTCGCTCCCGCTGCGCAGCGTCGGCCGGCGCTACCCCGGCGAGGAGCAGCCGCGCTGGAACCTGGGCCTGTACCGCCGTCGCGATGGCACGGCCCTGTGGCACGGACCGGCCGACCCGATCCTGGCCCCGCCCGAGGGCGTGACCGGCGCCGGCAACCCACCCGACCTGGAGGCCTGGGCCGCGGCACTGCAGGCCGCGCTGAGCGCCGCGTCGCTGCCGGTCACGCGCGCCGCGCCACCGGACCCGCAGGCCCGTTGCCTGTCGGTCCGCGACGCTTCGGCGCCGGCCGATGCCGGCCTGTTCGTGCTGCGCATCGTGGCACCGCAAGGGCGACCGACGGCACACCTCGAACTGCCCTCGTTCGCCGACGTGCCGACGTTCCTGGCCGCGCTGCGATGCATCGAACGGGCCTGTCTCGCCTGCGGCCTGCCGACGCTGATCCTGGCCGGCCACGCGCCGCCGGTGGATGCGGAGATCGAGCTGACCACGGTCACGCCGGACCCGGCGGTGATCGAGATCAACACCGCGCCGAGCGTTGACGCGCGCGAATTCCTGTGGCGAAGCCGCGAGATCTATGCCGCTGCCGAGAACCATGGGCTGGCGCCGTACCGGCTCTACTTCAACGGCGCGGTGGCGGATTCGGGCGGCGGTGGCCAGATCACGCTGGGCGGGCCTTCGCCGCAGGCAAGCCCGTTCCTGCGCGAGCCGCGTCTGCTGCCGCGACTGGTTCGCTTCCTCAACCATCACCCTGCCCTGTCGTACCTCTTCTGCCACGACTTCGTCGGCAGCACCGGCCAATCGGCCCGCGCCGACGAGCGCGGCAGCGACGCGTTCGACGAACTGGCGCTGGCCCTCGAACTGCTGGAGCGACAGCCTGACGTGCCGCCCGACCTGCTCTGGCGCAGCTTGGCGCCGTTCCTGTGCGATGCGGCGGGCAACAGCCACCGCGCGGAGCTGAACATCGAGAAGCTGTGGAACCCCTTCCTGCCGGAGCGCGGCCAGCAGGGTCTGGTGGAGTTCCGCGCCCTGCGCATGCAGCACTCGCCCGAACGCGCCACGGCGCTGGCCTGCTTGCTGCGCGCCGTGGCGGCGATGCTGGCCCGCGAATCCGTCCCCCTGGTGCTCGTCGACTGGGGCCGCGAGCTGCACGAGCGCTTCGCCCTGCCCTTCTACCTGGAGCAGGACCTGGCGCACGTGCTGGCGGCGCTGGACAAAGCCGGGCTGGGCCTGGGCAAGACACTGGAGTCCGTGCTGATGCGCGACGAGTTCCGCCACTGGGGGACGGTGACGCTGCCCGGCTGCATCCTCGAAGTGCGCCGCGCGCTGGAGTTCTGGCCGCTGCTGGGCGACGCCGCCAGCCCGGAACAGGGAGGTACCTCGCGGCTGGTGGACTCGAGCACGACCCGGGTGGAGCTGCGGCTGCGACCGACCCGGAACAGGCCCGACCTCGACTGGCGCGACTGGACGATCGTCGCTGCAGGGGTGACCCTGCCCCTGCGCCGAGAGCATGACGTCGACGGCGACCTCGCGGTCTTCGGCCTGCGCTACCGCCGCTTCGTGCCGACCTTCGGCCTGCACCCGAACCTCGGCGCGCAGACCCCGGTGCCGCTGACGCTGCGCCACCCCTGCGAGCCGCGGCACCACCTGGTCACGCTGCACGAGTGGCAACCCGACGGCGAGGCCTACGCCGGCCTGCCCGACAATCTGGCAGAGGCCGCTCGGCGCCGCGCCGAGCGGGTCACGGTGCAGCCCGTGCCGCACGGCCCGGTCATCGACGCCAGGCCTGTGCCACCGAGATGTCTCGGTGCGTATGGCCTCGACTTGAGGGGCGTGTCATGAGGCAGGTCGATCGCGCCGGCCCGCCGCCGGCTGGTGCCGGTGCGAGATTTGCCATGGAGAAGCGATGGAGATCCCCCGTCCCTACCTGATGTTCCTGGGCGACGTGCCCGACCAGCTGGCGGCGAAGACCGCGCACGGCATCGTGGACTGGCGCCCGGACTGGTGCGTCGGGCAGATGCGACTGCCCGGCTGCGGGGCCGACCTGGGCCTGCCCGAACTGACGATCGCGGCCGCCGCGGCGGCCGGCGTGCGCACGCTGGTGGTTGGCGTGGCCAACGCCGGCGGCGTGCTGCCGGCGCACTGGGTCGCGTCGATCGTGCAGGCCCTCGAGGCTGGCTTGCACGTGGCCAGCGGGCTGCACGTGCGGCTGGCCGGCGTGCCCGAGATCCGCGATGCCGCGCAGCGCTGCGGCCGCGATCTGTTCGACGTGCGCCACACCGACCAGGTGTTCGCGACCGGCAAGGGCACGCGTCGCAGCGGCCTGCGACTGCTCACCGTCGGCACCGACTGCTCGTCAGGCAAGAAGTACACGACGCTGGCGCTCGAGCGGGCGATGCGCGCGCGCGGCGTCGACGCCGACTTTCGCGCCACGGGCCAGACCGGTGTGTTCATCTCCGGGCGCGGTGTGGCCATCGACGCCGTCGTGGCCGACTTCATCTCCGGCGCCGTCGAGTGGCTGGCCCCGGCGGCGGCTGCCTCGCACTGGGATCTGATCGAAGGCCAAGGCTCGCTGTTCCACCCGTCGTTCGCGGGCGTCACGCTCGGCCTGCTGCACGGTGCACAGGCCGACGCCTTCGTCGTCTGTCACGAGCCCACCCGCACGACGATGCGCGGCGTGGCGCATCCGCTGCCGTCGATCGCCGCGGTGATCGACCTCACGCTGCGCTGCGGCCGGTTGACGAATCCGGACATCCGGCCGGTGGGCATCGCGATCGCCACCCAGCGCTTGCACGAGGACGAAGCGCGCACGTTGCTCGCTGCAGCGGCGCGCGAGCATGGCCTGCCGGCGACCGACCCGGTGCGCTTCGGCGTTGAGGGCATCGTCGATCACCTGCTGGCCGAGTTCCCGGCCTCTGCGCCGGGCGCGGGCGCCGCAGCGGCGGCGCCGGGACCGGCCCATGGCTGAAGCGCTCGCGGTGGCGGTCGAGCGCTGGCCGATCGCCGGCGGCTTCACGATCGCGCGCGGCACCAAGACCGAGGCCGTGGTCGTCGTCGCCACCGTCAGGCGCAACGGCGCCAGCGGACGCGGCGAGTGCGTGCCCTATGCCCGCTACGGCGAGTCGGTCGACGGCGTCGCCCGGACCCTGCAGGCGCAGGCCGAAGCCATTGCCGGGGGCGCCGGGCGCGAGGACCTGCTGCGCACGATGCCACCGGGGGCCGCGCGCAACGCGCTGGACTGCGCGCTGTGGAGCCTGGCCGCTTGCGAAATCGGACAGCCGGTCTGGACCTTGGCGGGGCTGCCCGCGCCGCGGCCGGTCGTCACCGCCTACACGCTGAGCCTGGGCGATCCGGCGACGATGGCCGCAGCGGCGGCGCGCGCCGCGGGGCGCCCGCTGCTGAAGGTCAAGCTCGGCGGCGACGGCGACGACGAGCGCCTGTGCGCCGTCCGCCAGGCGGCACCGGAAGCGACACTGATCGTCGATGCCAACGAATCGTGGACGCCGGCCACGCTCGAGCGCAATCTGGCCGCCTGCGCGCAGGCGCGCGTCGCGCTGATCGAGCAGCCGCTGCCCGCCGGTGCCGACGCGCTGCTCGACGGCTTCGGGTCGCCGGTGCCCTTGTGCGCCGACGAGAGCTTTCACGGCCTCGAGAGCCTGGACGCGGTGGCCCGTCGCTACAGTTTCGTGAACCTGAAGCTCGACAAGACCGGCGGGCTCACCGAAGCGATCACCGTGGCCCAGGCGGCGCGGGCGCGCGGCCTGGGACTGATGGTCGGCTGCATGCTCGGCACCTCGCTGGCGATGGCGCCGGCCTTCCTGCTGGCACCCTGGGCCCGGTTCGTCGATCTGGACGGTCCGCTGCTGCTGGCGCGCGATCGGGAGCCGGGGTTTGCCTTCGACGGCAGCACGATGCTGCCCGCGGCCGCCGGCGTCTGGGACTGACCCGGCCCGGCGGGCACGGGCGCGTGGCCGCCCGTCAGGCAGCCAGCAGCCACTGCGGCGACATGCCGCGCGCCAGGCAGGTCTGCACCACCTGCCCCCACAGCAGGGCGTCGCGCTCACCCAGCGCGGCGAGCGCGCGCATGCCCAGATCGCGGTAGCGGCGGCACCAGGCGTGCCAGACGAACAGGGACCACCCGAGCGCCGAATCGCCCATCCGCGGCAACATCGAGTCGAACAGCGAGAGGACCTCGTCCTCGGCGAGCACGAGCGGGAAGTTGAACGCGCCGTGGAAGCCGAAGCTGGCGATGCCCGGGGCCACAGGCACGCTCCAGCCGCTGGCCGCCGGCATCCGCCCGCAGGCGAAGGCGCCGGCCAGCGCGGCGTCCGGGAACCGCAGGCCCTGGGCCTGCAGCGCGGCACGGTACTTGAAGCAGATCTGCAGGTCTTCGGCGGTTTCGACGTCGGCCTGCGGTTCATCGCGGCGCAGCCGCTGCACGGCGTTGAGCAGGCGCCGGCTGCGCAGCGAAAAGCCGCCGCTGCCCACCGCTTGCGCCATCTGCGGCCAGGGCGCGCCAATGTAGTCCCATTCGGCGAATTCGCGCCGCCAGCGGCGGCCGTCGATGACGAAGCCGTCCCAGCGCAGCAGCAGGTTGACATCGCAGCCGGTCCACTCCGGCAGCCGGTCCAGCGTCAAGGCGTTGTGCGCGGCGCGGCCTGCGATCGGCTCGATCGGCACGTGCCGCGCGCCGGGCACGAAGGGCTCGTCGGACAACACAAGACATTCGCGGGTGTCGATCTCGCGCAGCGTGCGGGCGACGGCGAAGCGCGCGACGCGCTTGTCGGGGTCGGTGTCGGCGATGACGATGCCCAGTCTCAAAGTTTCTCCTTCGGGCCGGGGGGGGGAGAACCTCGGCAGCGCAGGATGTTGCCCACAGGCATGGCCGCCGAGGGCGCGAACAGCGGCGCAAAGAACGCTGAATTCGCGCTGCGCGGAGGGCGCGAGCCGGGCATGCAGGCGTGCAGCCGCGCTCAGCGCGGCTGCACGCCGAACCCGAAGGCCAGCAGCGAGAACGTGACGAAGGCCAGCACCGTGCTGCTCATGATGATGCGCGCCACGCGGCCGTTGTCGGCGCCGTAGCGCTCGGCCAGGATGGAGACATTGCTCGCGCTGGGCAGCGCCGCGGCCAGCGTCAGCACGGTGAGCTGGAAGACCGTGATCGGCGCGCCCAGCGCGCGTGCCGCCGCAGCCAACAGGAAGACCAGCAACGGGTGCACGAAGAGCTTGATCAGCGCCACCGGCAGGTACTCGGCCAGCGGCGTGCGGTGCGCCGCGTGCTGGCCGGACCGCCAGAGCACGGCGCCGATCGTGAACAGCGCCACCGGGCTGGCCGCGGAGGCGAGCATGCCCACCAGGGTGTCCAGCGGGCCGAGCGGCCCGGTCAGCTTCAGGCCGGTGACCGAGAAGACCGCACCCAGGGCGATCGACCAGGGCAGCGGGTTCGACAGCGCCCCGCGCAGCGCCCGCAGACCCGCCGCGCGCGAGCCCAGCCCCGCCGCGCCATGCGCCTGCGCCAGCGCGATGCACACCGAACTGGTCACGAACAGGTCGGCCAGCACGGTGCAGATCACCGGCCCGGCGGCCTCGGCGCCCATCAGCGCCACCAGCAGCGGCACACCCATGAAGCCGGTGTTGGGAAAGGCCGCCACCAGGGCGCCGAAGGCGGCGTCCTGCAGGTGGATGCGCTCACCGAGCGTCAGCGCCACGGTGACGAACACGATCAGCAGCGCCGCCAGCAGGTAGACGCCCAGCACCGCCGGGTTCAGCAGGTCGAACAACGGCGTGCCGGCACCGAAGCGGAACAACAGGCAGGGCAGCGCGAAGTACAGCACGAAGCCGTTGAGCCCCGGGATCGCGCTTTCCGGCAGCACGTGCCGGCGCGCGGCCAGGTAACCGCAGAGAACGAGCGCGAAGAACGGGATGGTGACGCCGAGGATGGCCTGCATGCGGCCGCGAGTATCGCAAGCCGCCGGCCGGCCGGCCGGCGGCTTGCGTAAGCTCTCGGGTTTTCCACCGACCGCGGCAGGACCATGGCCACATCGCTCATCTCTTCGTTCGGCCGCGCCTTGCGCCGCCTGTGGTGGCTGCTCGACGCCTGTCGCCGCGCCCTGCTCAACCTGCTGCTGCTGGCGATCGTCTTGGCCCTGGTCTGGGGCCTGATCAAGGGCGGTCCGCACCCGCTGACGCCCAGGACGACCCTGGTGGTCGATCTGTCGGGCCGGATCTCCGAGCAGTACGCCGGCAGCGTGCGCGCCGGTGCCCTGCAGCAATTGCGCGGCCGCGAAGTCCGGCAACTGCGCCTGCGCGACGTGCTGGGTGCGCTGAACCAGGCGGCCAAGGACGACAAGGTGAGCCAGGCACTGCTGATGCTCGACGACCTGGAGGGCGCAGGGCTGCCCACGCTGCGCGAAGTGGCCGCGGCGATCGACCGCCTCAAGGCCGCCGGCAAGCCGGTCTATGCCTGGGGCGCGGACTACGACCAGCGCCGGTACTACCTCGCGGCCCACGCGACGCGGGTCTGGCTCGACCCGATGGGGGAAGTCTCGCTGCAGGGCTACGGCGGCTGGCGCACGTACTACAAGGACCTGCTCGACCGCCTGGGCCTGTCGGCAAACGTGATGCGCGTGGGCAAGTTCAAGGACTTCGGCGAGCCGTACACCGCCAACGGACCATCCAAGGAGACGCAGGAGGCCGACGCGGCGCTCTACGAGGGCCTGTGGTCGGACTGGACCGGCGCCGTCGAGCCCGCGCGCAAGCTGGCCGCCGGCAGCATCATGCAGGCGATCGATTCGCTGCCGGCCAGCCTGGTCGCGCAAGGCGGCGACATGGCGCAATGGGCGCTGACGCACGAGTGGGTCGACGCGTTGAAGACGCGCGAGGAGATGCGCGCGGCGCTGATCGCCAGCGGCGCCCGCGACGAGGAGCACAAGACCTTCGCCCAGGTGTCGCTGGGCGACTACATCGACCGCCTGAAACCGCGCACCAGCGGCGACGCGGTGGCGGTGATCGTGGCCGAGGGCGACATCGGCGACGGCAACGCGGGGCCGGGCGCGATCGGGGGACTGAGCACGGCCGAGATGATCCGCAGGGCGCGCGAAGACGACCAAGTCAAGGTCCTCGTGCTGCGCGTCAACTCCCCCGGAGGCAGTGCCTACGGGGCCGAGCTGGTGCGGCGCGAGCTTGCGCTGACGCGCAAGGCCGGCAAGCCGGTCGTGGTGTCGATGGGCGACCTCGCCGCCTCGGGCGGCTACTGGATCTCGACTGCGGCCGACGAGGTCATCGCCGACCCGGCGACCATCACCGGCTCGATCGGCGTCATCGCGATCCTGCCCAGCGGCCAGGGGGCGCTGGCGAAGCTGGGCGTGCACACCGGCGGCGTGGCCACGACCTGGCTGGCTGGCGGCTACGATCCGCGCCGCGGCATCGACCCGCGCTTCGCGCAGATGATCCAGGCCAGCATCGAGCACGACTATGCCGAGTTCACGGGCCATGTGGCCGAAGCGCGCAAGACCAGCCGCGAGCGGGTGGATGCGGTGGGGCAGGGTCGGGTCTGGACCGGTGCCGACGCGCTGGCGCGCGGCCTGGTCGACCGCCTGGGCAGCTACGAGGACGCGCTGAAGGCCGCCGCCAAGCTCGGCAAGCTGGGCAAGGATTACCGGGTCGAGTACATCGAGGCCGAGCCGGGCCGGCTCGAGCGAGTGCTGCAGCAGTTCGGCCTGGACGGGCTGCTGCTCGCCGACCCGGCGCCGGAAAGTGCCTGGCAGACCGCGCTGGGTGTCCTGGGCCTGGCGACGCCGGCCGGCAACCAGATGGCGCACGACCTCGGCTGGCTGGCCGCGATGGCGGCGCGGCGCCAGCCGTTCGTGGCCGTCGCGCATTGCCTGTGCACGGTACCGTGATCCGGAGCGCGCGATGCCGAACGCCACCCGGCGGCGGCCTCAGCGCGGCCTGTCGCCCCAGCGCCAGCGCATCGGCTCGCCCTTGGCAACGCAGATGACGAGCAAGCCCCCGGTCAGCAACGCGGCGCCCACCGCGAAGGCCAGCGGCGCCGCCCATGGCGGCCACAGCCGACCGAGGGCAACCATCAGCACCACGTAGGCGGCCAGGGCGACCCAGCCCTGCCAGGTCTGCGGCAGGCCCCACCCCAGCCCGTAACGCTTGGCCGGGAACCAATACGCGGTCGACGGCGGCTCCATCTGCGGCTCCGACTCAGGCGTGCTCGATCGCGGCCCGGCCCGCCTCGACGGCGAAGCGCCCCTGCGAGCCGATCGCGCTGGCGGTGATGTACGTGAAGCCCCCGTCTTCGGCCAGCCCCGGGGCCACCTCGGCTTGCGCCGGCAGCCCGGCGCCGACCAGCCGCGTCCACCGCAGGACGCGCGGGGCCTGTGGCCGGCCCGAGGCCAGGCCGAGCGCGAAGCAATCGGCGGCGGCGGCGCGCGCGTGGCGCACGAAAACCGGCGCGGCGCCTGCGGCCATGGCGACCAGCCATTGGCGGCGTTTGAAGTCCATCGGCGATGTCCTAGGGTTGGGGCAGCGCAACGGGCTGCGCCAGTTCGTCCAGGGCCAGGCCCTGCTGGCGCAGCAGCGCCTCCAGCGCCGGCCGCAGCGGGCCCAGGCGTTCGTCGATCGCGTCGCGCACGGTGTCGACGAAGACCTGGGTCTGGCGCTCGATCTCGATGTTGAGTGCATCGCCCACGACCTTGTCGCCGAAGGTCGTCATGCGCAGTGTCTCCGGGATCAGCCAGACCTCGAACCAGCCGCTGCCGCCGGGCCCGCGCTCGGCCTGTGCCACCGTCAGGCTGGCGCCGTTGACGGCGATGTAACCCTTGGCGAAGACATAGCGCATCCACGGCAACGGCACCGCGATGCGCAGCACGTGGTTGTTCTCGGGCCGGCGGATCTCGGCGAGTTGGGCCATGAAGTCCACATGCCCCGACAACGGATGGCCGCCGATCTCGGCGCCGTCGCGCGCGGCACGCTCGACGTTGACGCGGCTGCCCGGGCGCAGCCCGGCCAGGGTGGTCAGTGCCAGCGACTGCTGCATGACGTCGAAGTCGGCGGTCTCGATGCCGTCCTGCCCGCTGGCGCGGTGCAGCGCCGTCACCGTCAGGCAGGTGCCGTCGACTGCGACGCTGGCCCCGATTGCCAGCCCCTCGCAGAAGCCCGGCGGGAAGGCGAGCCTGAAGCTGCGCAGGCCCGGCCGGTCGGTGACCGCGGCGACGGTAGCGATGCCTTGGACGATGCCGGTGAACATGACCCGGGAGCTTATCAGCGCTGACTACACTGGCCAGCCATGAACATCCTGGCCGCCCCCGACTCGATCGCAGGCTTGTGCCCGGCCGACCCGCCGCCGGATTTCGTCGTCGAACGCTTCCACGCCGCGCGGCGCGCGCATTTGCCGGTACAGCCGGGCTGACGCGGCATGGACGCGCCGCGCTTCGGGATCGACCCCGACATCACGGTCGCGCGCACGCTGGACGCAGCGTTCTACCGCGACGAGACGGTGTTCGCGCAGTTGCGCGAATGCGTCTTCGCGCGCAGCTGGCAATGGCTGGGCCGGCTCGACGACGTGACCGCACCCGGCAGCTTCGCGCCGCGCGAGCTGCTGCCCGGGCTGCTCGACGAGCCGCTGCTGCTGGCGCGCGACGGGGGTGGCACGCTGCGTTGTCTGTCCAACGTCTGCACGCACCGCGGCAACCTGCTCGTCACTGCGGCGGCGCAGGCCCCGCAGATCCGCTGCGGCTACCACGGCCGACGCTTCGACCTCGACGGCCGCATGCGCTTCACGCCCGCGTTCGAGGGTGCGCGCGCCTTTCCCGGCGCTTGCGACCATTTGGCGCGGGTACCGTTCGGCGCCTGGGCCGGCCATGGCTTCGCGGCGCTGGACCCGGCCGCGCCGCTGGACGGGGTGCTGGCGACCCTGCGCGAGCGCGTCGGCTGGCTGGGCGTCGAATCGTTCGTGGCCGACGACTCGCGTTCGCGTGAGTTCGTCTTCGACGCCCACTGGGCGCTGTACGTCGAGAACTACCTCGAAGGTCTGCACATCCCCTTCGTCCATCCGGGCCTGAACCAGACCCTGCAGATGGCCGGCTACCGCTACGAGCTCGCGCCCGGCGCGGTGCTGCAGATCGCCGCCGCGCGCGACGGCGAGGCGGCGTTCGACCCGCCCTCCTGCGCTAGCTCGGGCACGGCCGAGCGCGGGCAGCGCATCGCGGCCTACTACGTCTGGCTGTTCCCGAACCTGATGTTCAACTTCTATCCCTGGGGACTGTCGGTGAACGTCGTGCAGCCGCTTTCGCCGGCGCGCACCCGGGTGCTGTTCCGCTCGTTCGTCGGCGATCCGAGCCGGCTCGCACAGGGCGCGGGCGGCGCGCTCGACGCGGTGGAGATGGAGGACGAGGCGGTGGTGCTGGGCGTGCAGCGCGGGATCGGCTCGCGGCTGTACCGCGGCGGGCGCTACTCGCCGCAGCACGAGCGCGGCGTGCACCACTTCCATCGGCTGCTCGCCGCGGCGCTGCAGGAGGCGTCGCGTTGACCGGTCCCGGCTTGCGGCACGCGGCCTCGCGGTCGACGCCGGCAGCGTCGGCGGTGCGGCTTGACCGGCGTCAAGCAGCGGCCATCGGTTCAGTCGAATGATCGATCCCGGTGTCGCACACTGCTGTACGCGTGATGCTGCGCCGTGGGCCTGCGGGCGCAGCCGCTCCCCGGCCACCGCCCTCGGGCTCGCCCGGGCCTAACCCGAACGAACACCCGCCCATGACAACCGAGCTCGCCATCCTCCCGCCTGCGCCCGTCGCTTTCGACGCCCTGCGCAATCTCGACCGCCTGCGCGAGGCCAGCTTGGCGCGCGGCACCGGGGGCCTGTCGCCCGAGTCGTTGATGCTCGCCTGGACCGATTGGGCGATCCATCTCGCCGGTGCGCCGGGCAAGCGGCTGGAACTGGTGCTGCGCGCGTCGCAGGCCGCGGCGGCGACGCTGGCCGGCGCGATGCCGGCCGATGCGGGCCCGTTGAAGGTCGATGCCCAAGACCCGCGCTTCAGGTCGCCCGACTGGCAGCAGTGGCCGTACAAGGTCTGGGCCCAGGCCTTCTTGCTGACGGAGCAATGGTGGCACGAAGCGACGAGCGACGTGCCCGGCACCGACCCCCACCATGCGGCCGTCGTCGCCTTCGCCTGCCGGCAATGGCTGGACATGCTGGCGCCGTCCAACCTGCCGTGGACGAATCCCGAGGTCGCGCGGCGCACGGTGGCCGAGCAGGGGCTCAACCTGTGGCGCGGCGGCATGCACCTCTGGCAGGACGTCGCGCGGCTGGCCGCCGGCGAGCCGCCCGAGGGCAGCGAGGCCTTCGTCGCCGGCCGCAACCTCGCCGCCACACCAGGCAAGGTGGTGCTGCGCAACCACCTGATCGAGCTGATCCAGTACCGCCCGAGCACCGAGACCGTCTTCGCGGAGCCGGTGCTGCTGGTGCCGGCGTGGATCATGAAGTACTACATCCTCGACCTGTCGGCGCACAACTCGCTCGTGCGCTGGCTCGTCGCGCAGGGGCACACGGTGTTCTGCATCTCGTGGCGCAACGTCGGCCCCGACGACCGCGAGCTCTCGATGGAGGACTACCGCCGGCTCGGCGTGATGGCGGCACTCGATGCGGTGGGCACGATCGTGCCCGGGCGGAAGGTTCATGCACTGGGCTACTGCCTGGGCGGCACGCTGCTGGCGATTGCCGCGGGGGCGATGGCGCGCGCCGGCGACCACCGCCTGGCCACGGTCACCCTGCTCGCGGCGCAGACCGATTTCACCGAACCGGGCGAACTGCAGTTGTTCATCGACTCGTCCCAGGTGCACATGCTCGACAGCATGATGTGGCGCAACGGCGTGCTCAAGGCAGAGCAGATGTCGGGCGCGTTCCAGATGCTGCATTCGATCGACCTCATCTGGTCGCGCGTGGTCCATGAGTACCTGATGGGCGAACGCGCGCCGATGATCGACCTGATGGCCTGGAACGCCGACACCACGCGCATGCCTTACCGCATGCACTCCGAGTACCTGCACAAGCTGTTCCTGGGCAACGACCTGGCCGCTGGCCGCTACATGGTGGACGGACACCCGGTGGCGGTTCAGAACATCCGCGTGCCGATCTTCGCCGTCGGCACCGAGACCGACCACATCGCCCCGTGGCGCTCGGTGTTCAAGATCCACCAACTCGCCGACACCGAGGTCACCTTCGCGCTGACCAACGGCGGCCACAACGCCGGCATCGTCAGCGAGCCGGGCCATCCGCACCGCTATTACAGGCTGCTGACCAAGTCGGCCGAGGACACCTGCGTCGGGCCTGACGAATGGCGGGCCGCCGCGACGCTGCACGAGGGTTCGTGGTGGACGGCGTGGCAGCAATGGCTGGTGCGGCATTCAGCGGCTGAGCGCGTCGCGCCTGCGGCGCTCGGTGCAAAGCGCCGCGCACCGGCGGGTAGCGACGGCTATGCGCCGCTGGCCGATGCGCCGGGCAGCTACGTGCTGCAGCGCTGAGCCGCGGGCCCGCCGACCGGGGCGGCGGCCGCGCCCGCGAACCCGGCCCCCACGGACCGGCTCACTCGACGGGCGTCGCGCGCGAGCGCCAGGCCCAGCCCCACAGCGCATCGGCCGACAGCGGCAGCACCATCAGCCAGTGCTCGAGGGTGGCCAGTGTGAACAGCGTGGCGGCGAAGCTGCCGGCGGCGGCATGGAAGGCGTCGGCGGCGGGGTCGAACGCGGCCTGCCAGGCCATCGCCGCGAGTACGGTCGAGAAGATCACCGACAGTGGGAACAGGCTGTTGGCCGCGCGCTGGCGGAAGTAGCTGTGCAGGTACTTGAGGTTCGTCGGTAGCCACTTCTCGTTCAAGTTGCGCACCCCCAGGAACACGTTGAGCTTGGCCGACAGGCGCATCACGTAGAGGATCGCGAAGCTGCACAGGCCGACCTGGTTGGCCGCATCGTGCAGCATCAGCCACAGCAGTGCGAACTGCAGCAGCAGCCCGATCTCGTGGTACAGGACGGCCTGGACCGCGAACTTGACGCGAGGCCAGCCGCGCGCGTCCGGCGGGCAGGCGGTGCGCCGCGGGCCGGTGACCAGGCCCATCAGAAGTGCCATCTCGTGCCAGCCCCAGACCAGCAGCGCACAGCTGAAGGCGACGTACGCGCCCTGCACCGATGGGTCGGCCGCGGTGGTATGCAGCTGCCACATCGCCACCAGCCACAGCGCGCCGGCGGCCGACAGCGTCCACTTGAAGGTGCTGCGCGGCAGGCCGTCGATGTACAGGATCAGCCCGGTGCTGAACCACCACAGCAGCAGCGTGAAGATCGACGGCAGCACGAGTTGCCAGGTCACGGTCGGGCCCCGTCGCTCAAGGTGACGTGAGGAACGGCCGTCACCAGGCCGGCGCCAGACGGATCTGCGTCGGCAGGCTGTGGTGCCGCACCGGCATCAGGTACAGACGCGCGAAGGTGGCGGCGCCGGCCAGCGCGCAGCCGGCCTGCTTCAGCTTGCCGATGACGCCACCCTGGGCCTTGGCCGCCTCCGTCTTCAGTGCGATGGCGTGCAGACGTTCCAGGCCGGCGCGGAAGGCCGGGCGATCGGTGTCCAGGCTGATCGGGAACACCTGCTTGGAGATCTCGGTCGTGATGCGGAAGACCTCGAAGTCGTAGCGGTCCGCGTCCAGCCCCATCGCCTGATGCAGCTGCGGCCGCATGTGGTCGCGAACGTACATCGTGGCGTAGACCGCAAGCAGGAAGAAGCGGATCCACAGCCTGTTCAGCCCGCGCAGCAGGTGCGGCTGCGAACGCAGGATCAGGGCGAAGGATTCGCCGTGCCTGAATTCGTCGTTGCACCAGCGCTCGAACCACTTGAAGATCGGGTGGAAGCGCTTGTCCGGGTGGCGCTCGAGTTGGCGGTAGATCGTGATGTAGCGGGCGTAGCCGATCTTCTCCGACAGGTAGGTGGCGTAGAAGATGTACTTGGGCTTGAAGTAGGTGAAGGCCTTGGTGCGCTTGAGCGCGCCCAGGTCCACGCCCAGGCCGTAGTCCTTGAGCGCCATGTTCAGGAAGTTGGCATGGCGCGATTCGTCACGCGCCATGTAGGCCATCAGCGCCTTGATGTCGGGGTTGGCGACCTGCTTCTTGATCTCGTTGTAAAGCACGCAGCCCGAGAATTCCGAGGTCAGCGAAGAGACCAGGAAGTTCCTGAACTCGACGTTCAATTCGGGCGGCAGTTCGCGGATCTCGGTGGCGAAGTCCTCGGTGCGCTGGAAATGGTCATGGTTGTTGTCGCCTTCGTACTCGGCAAGCATGGCGTCCCACTCGTCGCGCAGCGGGCCGACGTCCAGGCGATCCATTGCCGCGTAGTCGGTGCTGTAGAAGCGCGGGCTGAGCAGCGTGCTGGCGCGCGCGGCGTCTAGCGCGGCTTCGCGCGAGCTGATGGTCTTCTCGAAGGTGGCGGCGGAGCTCATGGCGATCCCTTTCGTCTTGCGATTCAGCGTGTCGGCACCTTGACCGCGGCCCCGGCAGGGGGCGTGCGCAGCGGCGCACCGGCCTCCAGCACGCGGGCGAAGCGCTGCGCGTTGGTGTGGCCGAAGGCCTCGAGATCGACGCGGTGGCCGGTGGCGAGGTCTTCCAGCACCAGGCGTCCGTCGGCCAGCGCGCTCAGGCGGAACGGCGTGGCCTCGTCTCCGCCCTGCCGCTTGCGCTCGCGCGCCAGCGCACGCACGGTGGCGCGCAGGAAGCCGTCGGCCTCCGAGCCCGGTGCGAGCCGCTGGCTGCGTTCGGGGTGACGAACGTCGATGACGTTGACGCCGCCGCCAGCCTGGTCTTCGAAGCGCAGGTCGCGCTGCGCGACGACCGCGGCTTCAGGCTCGGTGGCCGCCGGCGGCGCATGGGCAAGGCGCATCGCAGTGACCGCGATCAGCGTGGCTGCGAGCAGCAGCCCGGCACCGACGATGGGCGGCGGCGTCAGGCGCGTCGAGCGGGTGGCGAGAACATCCATGGCGGCCTCCTCGATGCCTCAGTGCTGACCGGCCGTCGCCACGCCATAGCCGCCAGCCGGACCAGGCTGCTGCGGGGCATGGCCCGCCGCCGACGCCGGCACGAAAGCGCCCGCCGCGGCGGGCGCCAACGCGACACCGCCGCTGCTCGTCAGGGCCTGGGCCAGGGTCTGCGCCACGCGAGCGGCATCGGGCACGGCGCGCAGCATCGGCTCGGGCTGCGCGAGCCGCCAGGGTCGGGCGTAGGGCCACAGGTGAGCGTAGGCCAGGCGGACACCGCCACGCAGCACCAGCGGCATGTCGCCACAACCGTCTTTGCGCTGCGCCAGACTGGCCGCCTCGATCCCGGTGAAGGGCAGATTGATGTCGATCGGCAACGCCATCCCCACCCGCATCACGACACGCCGAGTCGTTATCGCATAGATCGTCGTCCGCGCCGACCACAGCGCGAGGCCGGCGAGCAGCGCCAGCCCGGTCAGCGAGGCGAGCATCAGCGGCAGCGCGCCCCGCAGGGCGGCCGGCACGGTGGCACCTTCGGCGAGCAGAAAGCCCAGCCTCAGCCCGAGCAGCGCGCCGAAGTACAGCGCCACCTGGCGCCAGTGGAACGCGGTGACGGCCAGGTCTCGCCAGGCCGGCGCGCCCTGCCACAGCACGCGCTCGCCCGCGGGCAGGTCTTCACGGATGCCGCGGATCGGGTAGGCGCGTTCGGTGCGGATCGGCTTCACAGCAGGGGCTCCGTGCGCGAAGGCTCGGCGTACAACGTGCCGGCGCCGTAGTAACCGACGATGCGATCTTCCTCGAGCAGCGTGATCTGGTCGGCATTGCGCAGCGACGGCACGTCGGCGAACTGGTGGCCGAGGATCGCGTTGACGCGCACGTCACGCCGGCCGACCTTGCTGAAGTTCAGCGGCAACAGCACGCGCCGCCCGCTGCCCGCGACATCGACCTCGAGATAGCGGACCATCGCCTCGGAGCGGTCGGCCCAGACGTCGCGAACGGTACCGCCGACCCTGCCGTCGCCGCCGATGACGGGCAGACCGCGCGGGTCGGGATCGCGGCGGTCGAGGTGGTAGTCGCTGGCCACGCGCAGCGGCACGATCTTGGGCACGCCGTCGTAGGTGAGGTCGGGCACGTCGGCGCGCTCGGCATAGGCACCCGGACCGATTCCGTCGAGCATCGGGTTGCCCGTCGGCGCCAGCGGCGCGCCGCCGTGGCGCGCCACCGGCTCAGCCCGCACCGTGCGGGTGTCGCGCCTGTCGTTGGGCACCGAGACCTCCTGACCGCTGCGCAGCTTGTAGGTCTTGGGCGTCGGCATGCTTGGCCACCCCTGCACCTTGACCCGGCTGCCCAGGCGGTCGGTGTCCAGCGGGTAGCCCTCGCGCTTGTTCTCTCGCAGGAGGTAGTAGACCACCCCGGCGAAGAAGATCCAGAAAAGGTACAGGACGATCTGGGCCAGATCGATGTACGGCATGGACGTGACCATGGGAGAACCTCCAGGCAAAAATGGCTCAGCGGGGGAATTCCGCCAGGCCGAAGTGATCTTGGCGGGCCGACGCCGCGGGGCGGTGACGCACCAGCGGGCCGATGGCCACGAGGGTGGCGAACAGCAGCGCCAACTCCACGTGGTAGACGAACATGTAACCGGTGGCCGGACCGACGAAGGCGGGGCCCCAGACCTGCTGCGAAGCCAGCACATGCACGAGATCGCGCAGCGCACCGCCCAAGGCGATGCCCAGCCCGCCGGCCGTGGCCTGCACCGCGCCCCAGGCACCGAGAGCCAGACCGATCTTCTCGCGCCGCTCCATGCTCATCGCAACCATCAGGGTGCCGACCGCGAACAGGCCGCCACCGAAGCCGATGACGATGGTGCCGGCGCGGAACAGCCACGCTGCGCCAAGCGGCGCGGCCATCACCACCGCGGCAAATGCCGGCAGGCCGCACAGCAAGCCATAGGCAGCGACGCGCAAGGGGTCGGCACCGCGAACGAGCAGCCGCGCCACCAGCGCAAAGGCGGCCAGCGCGCCGGCGGCCATCGCTGCCGTCAGCGAGGTGGTGGCGCTCACGCTCAGGCCCAGCACCTCGCCGCCATAGGGCTCGAGGATGATGTCCTGCATGTTGTAGGCCGCCGTACCCAGCGCCACCGCAACCAGGAACCGCCGCGCCTGCGGCTGGGCGATGAAGGCACGCCAGCTCTGGCCGAAGTCGGCCTCCGACGCATCGTGGTGGGCCGACGGCGCACGCGCCTCCTGCTTCCACAAGGCGGTCATGTTCAGCGCCATGCTCAGCACCGCCGAGCCCTGCACCACCTGCACCAGCCGCAGCGGGCTGAACTCGCGCAGCAGCTGGCCGAACAGCAGGCCGCAGACGACCATGCCCAGCAGCAGCATCACGTACATCAACGCCACCACGCGCGGCCGGCTGGCCGGCGGCGCAAGGTCGGTGGCCAGCGCCAGACCGGCGGTCTGCGTGACCTGCATCCCCGAGCCCACGAGCAAGAAGGCGAGCGCGGCGCCGATCTGCCCCGCCCAGGCCGGGCCGCGGCCGCCGCCAGAGAGCACCAGCAATGCAAAGGGCATGATCGCCAGGCCGCCGAACTGCAGCAGCGAGCCCCACCAGATGAACGGCACGCGCTTCCATCCCAGCGCCGAGCGGTAGGTATCGGAGCGGAAGCCCACCAGGGCGCGGAACGGCGCGAAGCCGATCGGCAGCGCCACCATCAGAGCCACCAACCAGGCGGCGGCGCCGAACTCGACGATCAGCACCCGGTTGAGCGTGCCGACCAGCAGCACGATGTTCATGCCCACCGAGACCTGGAACAGCGCCAGCCGCATCAGCCGCGCCAGCGGCAGCTCGACCGTCGCCGCATCGGCAAACGGCAGGAAGCGCGGGCTGACCTTGACCCAGCCCCGGACGAGTTTGCGGCCGACGGCGTTCATGTTCTGACCAGCTCCAGCGCCTGCGAGGTGTAGAAGCCGCTGGCCACGCGCTCGCTGCGCGCGCTGCGCCAGGCCTGCATTTCGGCGGCGTTGCCGATGCGCCGCCGCAGGCTTTGCTCGGCCATCGGTTCGATCCAGGGCGCGCGGTCTCGGCGCGGGAACAGGCGGCCCAGGACGATCATCGCGGCCAGCAGTGGCGTGCGCGGCGCGAAGGTGAAGATCATCGAGCCGCGCACCCGCGGCGCCAGCCGTGACAGCGCGGCCACCGCGTCGTCGGTGCTGTAGTGGATCAGCGAGTCCATCGCCACCACGTGATCGAACGACCCGAGCGCCGGGTCGAGCATGTCGCCGCTGCGCAGATCGATCGAGCCCACGCCCTGCCCGTCCTGCAGCGACCGCGGCAGACGCTCGCGCGCCAGATCGACGAGCGTGGGCGAGAGGTCGATCGCCAGCACCTCGGCGCCACGGCGCGCGGCCTCGACGGCGAGCGCACCGGTTCCGCAACCCGCATCGAGGATGCGCAGGCCGCGCAGGTCGGCCGGCAGCCATGACAGCATCGTAGCGCGCATGCGCTCGCGGCCGGCGCGCACGGTGCGGCGGATGCGACCGACGGGCGCGTCGGACGTGAGGCGGGCCCAGGCCTCGGCCGCGGTACGGTCGAAGTAGGTCTCGATCTCGACCCGGCGGCTGGCGTAGGTGGCGGTGTCCATGGTCGTTACCTTGGCGGTCAGTCGAAGCCGAGCAGGTCGAAGATGTCGCGGTCCTTCATCGGGTCGCAGATCATCGGATCGACACCGGCCCACAGCCTGGCAGCCAGCCGCAGGTACTCGTCCTGCACCGCGCGCAGCTCGGGCGATTCCTCCATCTCGAACAGCGTGGACTTCTTCAGCCGGCTCTTGCGGATCACGTCCAGCGACGGAAAACGCGCCATCGTCTGCAGGCCGACGCGGTCGTTGTACTTGTCGATCTGGTCGGTCTCGTCCGAGCGGTTGGCGATCACGCCGCCCAGCCGAACGTTGTAGTTCTTCGCCTTGGCGCCGATCGCCTGCACGATGCGGTTCATCGCGAAGATCGAGTCGAAGTCGTTGGCGGTGACGATCAGCGCCCGGTCGGCATGCTGCAGCGGTGCCGCGAAGCCGCCGCAGACGACGTCGCCCAGCACGTCGAAGATCACGACGTCGGTGTCCTCCAGCAGGTGGTGCTCCTTGAGCAGCTTGACCGTCTGGCCGACGACGTAGCCGCCGCAGCCGGTGCCCGCGGGCGGGCCGCCGGCCTCGACGCACATCACGCCGTTGTATCCCTCGTAGACGAAGTCCTCGACGCGCAGTTCCTCGGCGTGGAAGTCCACCGACTCGAGCACGTCGATGACGGTGGGCATCATCTTCTTGGTCAGCGTGAAGGTGCTGTCGTGCTTGGGGTCGCAGCCGATCTGCAGCACCCGCTTGCCGAGCTTGCTGAATGCGACCGAGAGGTTGCTCGAGGTCGTGCTCTTGCCGATGCCGCCCTTGCCGTAGATCGCGAACACCTTGGCGGTGCCGATCTTCACGGCCGGGTCGAGCTGCACCTGAACGCTGCCCTCGCCGTCGGGGCGGCCGCCGCGGCCGCGGCCGATGCTCGTGACCGGGATGGCGGTGTCCACACTCATGCAACGGCTCCTTCGAAGACCCCTTCGAGGCGGTCCTCCAACTCCTCACCGGCCCGGCGCAGGGCTGCCAGCGTCTGGGCATCGGGCTGCCAGTAATTGCGCTCGAAGGCTTCGATCAATCGGCTCGCCACCTTGGCCGATGCGGTCGGATTGAGCCGGGCCAGGCGTTCGCGCATCACCGGGTCCAGCATGAAGGTCTCGGTCAGCTGCCTGTAGACCCAGGGCTGGACCTGGCCGGTCGTCGCCGACCAGGCGAAGGTGTTGGTGATGTGCGCCTCGATCTGGCGCACGCCCTCGTAGCCGTGCTCGAGCATGCCCTCGAACCACTTCGGGTTGAGCATGCGCGTGCGCGTCTCGAGCGCGACCTGTTCCGACAGCGTGCGCACCGTGCCTGCGCCACGCGTCTGGTCGCCGATGTAGACGGTGGGCGCGAGCTGCTGGCCGACGGCGCCGCGGCCCTTGCCCACCCGCGCCTGCTTGACCGCGCCGGTGATGCCGCCCAGGGTGTCGAAGTAGGTGTCGACGGTGGTCACGCCGAGCTCGACGGAGTCCAGGTTCTGGTACGTCAGCTGCACGTCGGCGAGAACGCTTTGCAGCAACGCCGAGTGCTGCGCCGGACGACCGCCGCGGCCATAGGCGAAGCCCTTGCGGCGGGCGTAGGTCTCGGCGAGCTCCTCTTCCTCGCCCCAGCGGCTGCTCTCGATCAGGTTGTTGACGTTGGCGCCATACGCGCCCTCGGCGTTCCCATAGACGCGCAGCGCCGCAGTCTCCAGCGTGCAGCCGTGCTCCTGCTGGTAGGCCAGTGCGTGCTTGCGCACGAAGTTCTGCTCCGGACCCTCGTCGGCCGCCGACGCAGCCAGGAAAGCAGCCTCGGCCAGCAGCCTGATCTGCAGCGGCATGAGGTCGCGGAAGATGCCCGACAGCGTGATCACGACGTCGATACGCGGCCGCCCGAGTTCGGCCAGCGGCACCAGCGCCGCGCCGGCGATGCGGCCGTAACTGTCGAAGCGCGGCACCGCACCCATCAGCGCCAGCGCCTGCGCGATCGGGCCGCCCTCGCTCTTCAGGTTGTCGCTGCCCCAAAGCACCATCGCCACCGACTCGGGCAGCGGCGCGTCGTCGGCCGCGATGCGGTCGAGCAGGCGCTGGGCCTGGCGCGCGCCCTCCTTCATCGCGTAGGCGCTGGGGATGCGGAACGGGTCGAAGCCGTGCAGGTTGCGCCCGGTGGGCAAGACTTCGGGCGTGCGCAGCACGTCGCCGCCGGGTGCCGGGCGGATGTAGCGGCCGTCGAGCGCGCGCAGCAGCGCAGTGACTTCGCTGTCCTGTGCCAGGAGGCGGTCGCACTCGGCGAGCTGGCGCAGCGTCTCGGTCATCGCCGGGTCGGGCGGCGCGCCGCCCGTCGCCAGCGCCCTATCGGCGCTGCAGCCGGCCACCAGTGCCTGCACCGAGGCGCGCGCGAGCACCTGCCCGTGCGTGACCTCGGCCACCGCGAGCAGCATGTCCACCCGCTCCTCGACCGACGGCGGCCGGCCGACCACGTGCAGGCCGTGCGGGATCAGCGTGTATTCGAGCTCGAGCACCTTCTCGGCGAGGGCGAAGACGCGGTCGTCGCACTCGGTAGCGGTCCAGGCAGGCGCCGCCGGCGCGAGCTCGACCGCGGCCGCCTGGGCCTGCAGCAGAGCGGCGAGTTCGGTCCGATCGGCTGCATCGGCGTCGGCCGTGCGCCAGCGGTCGATCGAGGACTTCAGATCGAGCAGCCCGCGGTACAGGCCAGCCTGCGCCACCGGAGGCGTGAGATAGCTGATCAGGGTGGCACCGGCGCGGCGCTTGGCGATCGCACCTTCCGACGGATTGTTCGACGCGTACAGGTAAAGGCAGGGCAGGTCGCCGATCAGGCGGTCGGGCCAGCAGCTGCCGGACATGCCGGTCTGCTTGCCAGGCATGAATTCGAGCGCGCCATGGGTGCCGAAGTGCAGCACCGCGTGGGCTCCGAAGTCCTCGCGCAGGTAGCGGTAGAAGGCCGAGAAGGCGTGCGTGGGCGCCAGGCCGCGCTCGAACAGCAGCCGCATCGGGTCGCCCTCGTAGCCGAACGCCGGCTGCACGCCGACCAGCACGTTGCCGAACCGGCGGCCGAGGACGAAGATGGCGCTGCCGTTGCTGAGCTGCCGCCCCGGTGCCGGGCCCCATTCGGCCTCGATGGCCTTCAGCCAGCGCTCGCGCCGAACATGGTCGGCGGCGGGGATCAGGGCATGGACGTTGGCGTCGGCACCATGGCGCTCGGCGTTGCCACGAACGATCGCCTCGCGCAACGCGTCGACGCTCGCGGGCATCTCGACCGTGTAGCCCTGCGCCTTCATCGCCGCCAGGGTGTTGAACAGCGACTCGAAGACCGCGAGGTGGGCCGCGGTACCGGTGTTGCCGGCGTTGGGCGGGAAGTTGAACAGCACCACCGCAACCTTGCGTTCGGCCATCCCGGCACGGCGCAGCGCGACCAGCTTGGCGGCGCGTGCAGCGAGCGTCTGCGCGCGCTCCGTGCAGCTGCGCATGTCGTGCGCGCTGTCCGATGCCTTGAAGGTGCAGGCGTGGTGGCAGCCGCTGCAGGTGACGCCGGGTGCGCCGGCGCGCCCGCCGAAAACGGTCGGGGCGGTGGCCCCGTCGAGCTCGGGGATCGCAACCATGATCGTGCTCTCGACCGGCATCAGGCCGCGCTCGGAGCCGCCCCACTGGTCCAGCGTCTGGAACTCCACCGGGTGCGCGGCAAGGTAGGGCACGTCGAGCCGGGCGAGCACCTCTTCGGCCGCCTTCGCGTCGTTGTAGGCCGGGCCGCCGACGAGCGAGAAGCCCGTCAGCGAGACCACCACATCGACCGTGGCGCGCCCGTCGCTCATGAAGAACCGCTCGATCGCCGGCCGCGCGTCGAGCCCGGCGGCAAAGGCCGGCACGACACGCAGGCCCTGCGATTGCATCGCGGCGATGACGCCGTCGTAGTGGCCGGCGTTGCCGGCCAGCAGGTACGAGCGCAGCAGCAGCAGGCCGACCGTGCCCTTCGCGTCCTTGGGTTCGCGCGGCAGGGCCGCGAGGTTGTCGGCCAAACGCCCGGCGATGCTCGGGTGATAGACGCCGACCTCGGGGTACTCCAGCGGCGGTGCGGCATGCACCGAGCCCCGCAGCGCGCGGCGCGGGCCGTCGGCGCATCGGTCCACGACGAAGCGGACCATGTTCAGCACGTTCTCTTCCGAGCCGCCGAGCCAGTACTGCATGGTCAGGAAATAGGCCCGCACGTCCTGCGCCGTGCCCGGAACGAAGCGCAGCAACTGCGGGATGCGCCGCAGCATCTTCATCTGCGCGGCGCCGCCGTGGCCGGGCTTTTCCCGGTTGCCGCGCAGCCGCCTAAGCAGGGCCATCGGCCCGCTGGCGGGCTTGTCCATGTCGAATCGGCCCAGCCGCGTCAGGCGCACGACCTCGGCCGCCGAGACCATGCAGATCATCGCATCGCATTCCTCGCGGCGCGCCTGCAGCGCCGGCAGCACGGGCAGGAAATGGTCCTCGAGGAACAGCATCGTGACGATCACGATGTCCGCCTGCGCGATGTCGTCCAGGCAACGCGCCAGCGCCGCCGGATCGGCCGCGTATTCGGCCGCCGCGTGCGTGCTCAGGCGCAATCCCGGCACCTCGCGCGCCAACGCCACGCGCGCGCGGTCGGTCGCGCTGGTCAGGTGGGTGTCCATCGTCAGCACCAGCACCCGCACCGGCGTACGCGGCGCTGCCTTCCCGCTCTTGCGCGCGCCGCGCAGACCCGCCGGCGTCGGCAAGGCGCCCAAGCCCGCCTCAGCGACCGAAATGCGCTTTTGCGTCATACAGCGTTTCCACGGTGATGGTGTGCACGCCCCGCTCGGCCGCGAAACGCTCGGTGTTGCGGCGCGCCCTGCCGCGCACGAAGAACGGCACCTTCTGCAACTCCTCCTGGGCGTCGGGCGCCCAGGCGGCGATCGAAATGACGTTGCCCGCATCGGCGGCCGCGACCCCGGTCCCGGCGAGTGGGGCGGCACCGACGATGGCGGGCTCGGGCGGCGAGGGCTTCGCAATCTCGGCCGTCATGCCGCCCGCGCGGCCGAGGTGCGACGCGGCGGCGCCGTCGTGGAATTCGAAGTCGCCGCGGAACATCGTCAGCAAGTGCTCCTCCAGGCCCATCATCAACGGATGGACCCAGCTGTCGAACATGACGTTGGCGCCCTCGAAGCCCATCTGCGGGGCGTGGCGGGCCGGGAAGTCCTGGACGTGCGTCGGCGCCGAGATCACAGCGCAGGGGATGCCCAGCCGCTTGGCGATGTGGCGCTCCATCTGGGTGCCGAGCACCAGCTCGGGCTGCAACTCGGCCACCCGCGCCTCGACCTCGAGGTAGTCGTCGCTGATCAGCGGCTCCACGCCATAGAGCTTGGCGGCCTCACGCACCTCGCGCGCGAACTCGCGGCTGAAGGTGCCGATGCCGACGACGGTGAAGCCGAGTTCGCGCGCAGCCACGCGCGCCGCGGCAACGGCATGGGTGGCGTCGCAGAACACGAACACGCGCTTGCCGGTCAGGTAGGTCGAATCGATCGACCGTGAGTACCACGGCGAGCGGGCCCGCGGGTCCGCGAGCGCCGCGGCGGCATCGACGCCGGCCAGCGCCGCGACCTCGGCGATGAACTCGCGCGTCGCACCGACGCCGATCGGCACCGTCCTGGTCATCGGCTGGCCGAAGTTGCGCTGCAGCCAGAGTGCTGCCTGCCCGCCGACCTCGGGGTACAGCACGATGTTGAAGTCGGCGTCGCCCAGCCGCGCGAGGTCGGCCGGTGTCGCGCCCAGCGGCGCGACAACGTTGATCTCGACACCGAGCCGGCCCAGCAGGGCGGTGACCTCGGTCACGTCGTCTCGATGGCGGAAACCCAGCGCGGTGGGGCCGAGCAGGTTGCAGCGCGGCTCGCGGGCCGCCGGCAGTGCCGGCACTTCGGCACCCGGACCGGACGGTGTTGCCACCGGCCGGCTCGCCGCGCGCGCCGCTGCCGCCGGCCCGGCCAATGCGCGCACGAGCTGGTAGAACGTTTCGGCCGCGCCCCAGTTCTCCTTGCGCTGGTAGGCAGGCAACTCCAGGGGCACGACCGGGATCGGCAATTCGAGCGCCGCCGCCAGACCGCCCGGGTCGTCTTGGATCAGCTCGGCGGTGCAAGAAGCGCCGACGATCATGGCCTGCGGCCGGAAGCGATCGTAGGCCTCGCGGGTGGCGGTCTTGAAGAGTTCGGCGGTGTCGCCGCCGAGGTCGCGGGCCTGGAAAGTCGTGTAGGTGACCGGCGGGCGGCGGTCGCGCCGCTCGATCATCGTGAACAGCAGGTCGGCGTAGGTATCGCCCTGCGGCGCGTGCAGCACGTAGTGCAGCCCGCGCATCGCGGTGGCGACACGCATGGCACCGATGTGCGGCGGTCCTTCGTAGGTCCAGAGCGTGAGTTGCATGGGTCTTCCGGACTCAGGCCGACAAGAGCTCGCGCCGGCGCAGCGGCCGCGCGAACAACTCGGCCAGATCGGCCGCCTGCTCGTAGCCGTGGATCGGGGTGAAGACGAGCTCGATGGACCACTTGGTGGTCAGGCCCTCGGCCTCCAGCGGATTCGCCAGGCCGAGGCCGCAGACCGTGACGTCGGGCCGCAGCGCGCGACAGCGCTCGAGCTGGCGATCGACGTCCTGGCCTTCGCTCAGGCGTGTGCCCGCCGGCAGCAGAGCCAGTTCGTCGGCGAGATGCTCGCGATGCAGGTAGGGCGTGCCGACCTCGAGCAACGGCATGCCGAGTTCCCGCGCGAGGAAGCGGGCGATCGGGAGCTCGAGCTGCGAATCAGGGAAGAAGAACACCGACTTGCCCTGCAGCGCGGGGCGCTGTCGCGCGAGTGCGGCGGCGGCGCGCGTGCGCGCCGCCTCGGTCACGCGCGCCACGCGCGCGGCCGGGATCTCGAATGCCGCGGCGGCCGCCTCCAGCCAGCGCGTGGTGCCTTCGACGCCGAGCGGAAAGGGCGCGGCGACGCGACGCGCGCCGCGCGCTTCCAGCGCCCGCGCGGTGTCGGCCAGGAAGGGCTGCGCGAGCAGGTAGCGCGTGTCGCGTCCGACCGCCGGCATTTCGGCGGCATGGCGTGCCGGCAGGAAATGCACCGTTGCAAGGCCGATCTCGGCCAGCAGGCGCGCGAACTGATCCTCGACCACGTCGGGCAAGGACCCGACGACGATCAGACTGGATGCCACATCGGCGGCCACAGGCAAGGTCGGCACCAGCGACGCGAGGCAGGCGTCCTCGCCCTGGGTGAACGTCGTCTCGATGCCGCTGCCCGAATAGTTGATCACGCGCACCGCCGGCGCGAATCGCTGCGACAGGCGTTGGGCGGCCCGCGAGAGGTCGAGCTTGATCACCTCCGAGGGGCAGGAGCCGACCAGGAACAAGGTCCTGACCTCGGGCCGCCGCGCGAGCAGTCGCGACACGACGCGGTCGAGCTCGTCGTGCGCGTCGGCCAGACCGGCGAGGTCGCGCTCGTCGATGATCGCCGTGGCGAAGCGGGGCTCGGCGAAGATCATCACGCCGGCCGCCGACTGGACCAGGTGGGCACAGGTGCGCGAGCCGACGACGAGGAAGAAAGCATCCTGCATCTTGCGGTGCAGCCAGACGATGCCGGTCAGGCCGCAGAACACCTCGCGCTGGCCGCGCTCGCGCAGCACCGGCGCGTTGCCGCAACCCGTGGACGATTCGGCGTGCAGCGGGATCACCGGGGTCACCGCACCACCCTGCGCACTGCGCGGTCGCAGGCGAGCACTTCGGAACGGCCGTGCCCGTTCATGCGGCGAGTTCCCTGCCCTGCGCGGCGCGGGGCACGCCAGCGAGCCTGGCCGCGCGCAGCTTGAGCACGAACTGCGTGGCGTTGATCAGGTAGGCGGCGTAGGCGGCCAGGGCGAGCAGCATGCGCTGGTGCGCGGTGAGTGTGCCGGTGGCCAGCGCCAGGAGGTAGGCCGTGTGCAGCGCCAGCACCAGCATGCTGAACATGTCTTCCCAGTAGAAGGCGGGCGCGAACAGGTAGCGGCCGAAGACCGCCTTCTCCCAGATCGCGCCGGAGATCATGATCAGGTACAGCGTCATCGTCTTGACCACGACCGATGCCGTCGCCAGGGCCAGGCCTTCGCCGGTGGCGAGGAAGCGCAGCACCAAGCCCAGGCTGACGAGGAAGACCGCGAACTGCACCGGCGCCAGCACCGCCTGGACCAGCGTCCAGCCGCTGGCATCGCGCCGCCGCCTTTGCTCTGGCGTGTACAGGGGGGGCCGGGCCCCGGGGGGCGCTGCGCGCTGGCTCATCGAACTGCTCTCCGCGTGATCGGGGGCCGCGCCACCATCGAAGCCAGGCGACCCATGGCTTCCAGACTAGGGCCTTGTCAGAAATGTGTCAATCCTGATTGACGTCATTCTTTCTTGACAGTCGATCCGGGGGCGCCGATCATTCGGCTCACGACGGGTTCGCGAGGACCCTTGCGATGCGCGCGGCGGCCGGTTCCAGCAACCGCCTCCAGCACGCCCGGATGCAAGGAGACGCTATGGCAGGTCCGCACACTGGCGGCACGCGTTGGCTCGCGGCAGGGCCGTATGCCGAACGCGCGCACGCAAGCGCTTGGATCGGTCTGCCCTGGTGGAAACACCGACCCGCGCGCTTTGACGTTGGCCGCGCCCGGCGGTACAACTCGGCCCAGTGGTTGACCGCGGTCCCCAGTGACGCGCAGGTTGCCGGAGCCGGGGCGCAGCCAAAATTCGCCTCCTGAGCGCGCCACCATGCGAGCAGGATCCGACCGATTGCGTAGCGCCCCCGACCATGCAGTAGAGCTGTCTGTCCTTGCTCCGGACCGGCAGATGCAGGAGATGGGCATGTCTGGACGTTGCGGTACCGAGGACTCGCCCGCCGAATTCCTGTCCGACGCCGGTGGCTGGCCGCACAACCAGCCCGGGACGCCCTGGTCGCTGAACGACGGCAGCCGCACCTCGGCGATGGCCCAGGTCGCTCAGCTGGTGCGGGCGCTGGAGTTCGAGGTCATACCGCGGCTGGCGCGGTCGCATCGCGCGGCGGCGCGCCCGGTATCACCGTCACAGCCGCTGCCACCGCCGTCGCAGTCCGACATCGACGCCTTCACGGCCTGCCTCATCGACGACAGCGAGGCCCGCATCGCGCTCGCCGTGGACGGCATGCGGCTGCGCGGGGCCACCGTGGAGTCGATCTATCTGGACCTGTTTGCCGGCGCCGCGCGCCACCTCGGTGCAATGTGGGAGCAGGACCGCTGCGACTTCTGCACCGTGACGGTCGGTCTCGGCCGCCTGCAGCGGTTGCTGCGGGAACTGAGCCCGGCTTTCGGTGCCGAGATCGAGCACCCGGTCAACGGCCGCCGCGCGATGCTGACCCAGCCGCCCGACGAACAGCACAGTTTCGGCCTTTCGATCGTCGCCGAGTTCTTCCGCCGCGCCGGCTGGGAGATCCACGGCGGCCCCGGCGGCGCGGCACGCGATCCGGCGCGACGCGTGCGGGCCGAGTGGTTCGACCTGGTGGGCTTCTCGATCGGCAGCGAAGTGCGCCTGCCCTGGCTCCAGGCGGCGATCACCGACGTGCGCTGCGCCAGTCGCAACAGCGCCATCCTCGTGATGGTCGGTGGTCCCTTGTTCTTGCAGCACCCGGAATGGGTGGCGCGCGTCGGTGCCGACGGCACGGCGTCCGACGCTCGCCAGGCGCCGGCACTGGCCGAGGCTATGATTACTGGTGGCGTCGTCGCGAGAAGTTGACACGGCGATTCGTCATGGCCCAGCCAAATCCGCCCGTCAACCCAGGGACCCCGACGTGATCTCCTGCCTCGATCCCATCCGAGCCACCGCGCCATGACTGCGGCCACCGCACGCAAGGCCCTGCTCGGCGAACTCGATGCGAAGAGCGCTTCGCGGCTGGTCGAATCGGCTAGCGACATCGCGCTGGTCCTCGATGACCACGGCACGATTCTCGACTTGGTCGTGCAGGATCCAGAGTTGCCTTCGGATGCGGCGGGCGAGTGGATTGGCCGCCCGTGGGTGCAGACCGTCACGATCGAGAGCCGGCAGAAGGTCGAGGCGTTGCTGCGCGATGCCGCGGCGGCGACAGGGGAGGCGCGCTGGCGCCAGGTCAACCACCCGACCAAGGACGGTGACGACCTGCCGCTGCTGTACGCCGCCGTTCGCCTGGCCGACGCGCGCCCCGGTGGCCGGGGTCGCAAGGGCTGCATCGTCGCCTTCGGCCGCAACCTTCGCACCACCGTCGCGCTGCAGAAGCGGCTGATCGAGGCCCAACAGGCGATGGAGCGCGACTACTGGCGCTTCCGCGAGGCCGAGACGCGCTACCGCCATCTCTTCCAGACCTCGGGCGAAGCGGTGCTCATCGTCGACGGGCTGACGCAGAAGGTGCTCGAAGCCAACCCCGCCGCAAGGGCGCTGTGTGGCGACGCCCGCGGCAAGCTCGTGGGCAGCGCGCTGCCTTCGCTGTTCGACACCCGCGCCGCCGAGGCCCTGCAGTCGCTGCTCGCCGCGGCGCGATCGATCGGCAGCCGCGAGCCGGTGCGCGCGCTGTGTGCCGACCATGTCACCGAAGTCGCGGCGTCGGCCTCGGTATTCCGCCAGGACGAGAACGCCTTCGTGCTCGTGCGCCTGACGCCCGTAGCCGACAAGGCCGTCGCGACGCCGCGCGGCAAGGCCGCCCCCAACGGTGGCATAGCAGCCGGCAGCGCTGAGTCCACGCTGCGCGCGTTCGTGCAGAACGCAAGCGACGCCCTCGTCTTCACCGACGCCCAGGGCCGCGTGCTCAGCGCCAACCGCGCCTTCGTCGCCCTGGCCCAGGCCAGTGCCGAGGACCAGGTGCGCGGCCAGATGCTCGACCGCTGGGTCGGCCGCACCGGCGTCGAGCTCGGCGTGCTGATCACCAACCTTCGTCAGCGCGGATCGGTCGGCCTTTTCGTGACGGCGGTGCGTGGCGAATATGGCGCCAGCACCGAGGTCGAGATCGCCGCTTCGGCGCTGCCGCCGGCCGAAGACCCCGTGCTCGCCTTTGCGATCCGGAACATCGAGCGCCGGTTGCGCGCGCAGCCGCTCGTCAACGCGCCGATCACGCGCTCGGCCGACGACCTGGCCGAGCTCGTCGGCAACGTGCCGCTCAAGGAGATCGTCTCCGAGACCACCGACCTCATCGAGCAGCTGTGCATCGAGACGGCACTCGAGATGACCGGTGACAACCGGGCCTCGGCGGCGCTGCTGCTGGGGCTCTCACGCCAGAGCCTTTACGTCAAGCTGCGGCGCTTCGGGCTCGCCGAGCAGGCCGCCGACGAAGAAAGTTGATCCCGGAGGCCGCGACGCGGCGCCGAGCCTCTCGGCAGGATCGCGTGTAAATCTGCGTTGACACTTCAACCTGTCACGTGCAACATTTCGCCGTGGCACTTCCAGCACCCTCGGCGGTCGCCGAGCTCCTCAAACCGATCACCTGGTTTCCGCCGATGTGGGCGTTCAGCTGCGGGGCCGTCGCTTCGGGGCTGCCGCTGCAAGGTCGCCTGCTTCTGATCGGCTGCGGGGTCCTGCTTGCCGGCCCGCTGGTCTGTGCCACCAGCCAGGCGGTCAACGACTGGTTCGACCGCCACGTCGACGCCATCAACGAGCCCCAGCGGCCTATCCCGTCGGGACGCATGCCCGGCCACTGGGGTCTGTACGTGGCGGTGGCCTGGACGCTGCTCTCGCTGCTGGTGGCGCTAGCGCTCGGGCCCTGGGCTTTCGCCGCCGCTGCATTCGGCCTGGGGCTCGCGTGGGCCTACAGTGCACCGCCGCTGCGACTGAAGGAAAACGGCTGGTGGGGCAATGCCGCCTGCGGCCTGTGCTACGAAGGCCTGGCCTGGGTCACCGGGGCGACGGTGATGGCCGGGGGCGAGATGCCGGGCCTGCGTTCGCTGGCGCTGGCCGCGCTGTACAGCACCGGGGCGCACGGCATCATGACGCTCAACGACTTCAAGTCGATCGAGGGCGACCGCCAGATGGGGGTGGGCTCACTGCCGGTGCGCCTGGGTGTTCAGGGCGCGGCACGCGCCGCCTGCTGGATCATGGTCGTGCCGCAGGTCGCGGTGGCGGCGCTGCTGCTGCGGTGGCAGCAACCGCTGCACGCGCTGGCCGTCGCGACCCTGCTGACGGTGCAGTTGCTGATGATGCGGCGCTTCCTGCGCGACCCCCGGCGCTGGGCGCGGTGGTACAGCGGCCTGGGCGTCCCCCTTTTCGTCAGCGGCATGCTGGTCAGCGCGTTCGCGCTTCGAGCAGCGGCCGGAGCCGCATGATGGCCGTCGAGCTGGCGCTGCCCGCGTCGCTGCCGGCACGGCCCGTGGCGGCGCCTGCCCTCGGCGGCTTCGGCGCAGCCGCCACCGATGTCGCGCGGGCCTGGACTGCGACCATCGGCCCGGCCCGCGGCACCGGCGCCAACCAAGTTGCCGAAGCGGCCGCCGAGGGATCTCCATGAACCAGTCCACCGACACCCGGCCCGACTACGACGTCGTCGTGATCGGCGGCGGCCCGGCCGGCGCCACGGCCGCCGACGACCTCGCCCGCCTCGGCCACAGCGTCCTGCTGCTCGACCGCGCCGGCCGCACCAAGCCCTGCGGCGGCGCGATCCCGCCACGCCTGATCAAGGACTTCGCCATCCCCGAGCACCTGTTGGTAGCACGGGCACGCTCGGCGCGCATGGTCTCGCCGAGGGACCGCAAGGTGGACATCCCGATCGAAGGCGGCTTCGTCGGGATGGTCGATCGCGACGTCTTCGACGAGTGGCTGCGCCAGCGCGCCGCCAGCCAGGGCGCAGTGCGCGAGACAGGCATCTTCCGGCGGCTGGCCACCGACGAAGCCGGCCGCTGTGTCGTCCACTACGAAGGCCGCAGCGTGCGCCAGCCGGGCACCGGCGCCGTGGCGGCGTTGCGCAGCGTGCGCGCGCGCTGCGTGATCGGCGCCGACGGTGCGCGCTCGGACGTTGCGCGGCAAGCCGTCGCGGGAGCCGACCAGGCCCGCTACGTCTTCGCGTACCACGAGATACTGCGCACGCCCGCGGTGCCGCCCCCCGGCTACAACGGCTCGCGCTGCGACGTCTATTACCGCGGCGAGCTCTCGCCCGACTTTTACGGCTGGGTCTTCCCGCACGGCGGCACGCTGAGCGTCGGCACCGGCAGCGCCGACAAAGGCTTCTCGCTACGCGCCGCGGTCGGCCAGCTGCGCCGGGCCGCGCGTCTGGATGGTGCGCAGACGTTGCGCCGCGAGGGCGCGCCGATCCCGATGAAGCCCCTGCCGCGCTGGGACAACGGCCACAACGTGGTGCTCGCCGGCGACGCCGCCGGCGTCGTCGCACCGGCCTCGGGCGAAGGCATCTACTACGCGATGGTCGGCGGCCGCCTGGCTGGCGAGGCCGTTGCCGAGTTCCTGCGCACCGGCGACGCCCGCGCGCTCGCGGGACCCCGCCGGCGCTTCATGCGCGAGCATGGCCGCGTCTTCTGGGTCCTCGGCATGATGCAGCGCTTCTGGTACCGCAACGACCGCCGGCGCGAGCGCTTCGTCAGCATCTGCCGCGACCGCGACGTGCAGCAACTCACCTTCGACGCCTACATGAACAAGCGGCTGGTGCGCGCCAGGCCGCTGGCCCATCTGCGGATCTTCTTCAAGGACATGGCGCACCTGCTCGGCCTGGCCCGCGTCTGAGCGGCGCACGATGCTGCCGCCGATGTCCGCGCTGCCCGCGGCGACGCTGATTGCGGTGGTGCTCGCAGTCATCGGGCTCGAGTTGCTGACCCTGCTCGTGCTCGCCCGCCTGGGCCTGCGACGCGCGCTGATGCGCCAGATGATCCCCGGCGCCGCAGCCGGACTCTTTCTCACGCTGGCCCTGCTCGATCTCAGCCGCGGCGGACGCTGGCTGCCGTTGTGGCTTGCCAGTGCCGGCGTCGCACACGCGCTGGACTGGTGGCAGCGCGCCCGCCAGGAGCAAGATTAGCCGAGGCGCTGTCCGGGGAAGCTCGCTTGCCAAACGACGGGCGACCTGCTTCAGTGCGCGCAGCGGGAGCACGGCAAAATGTGGGTTGGGACAATCCGGCAGTCGATCGCGGCGAACCGGGCACGCTCATCGCGCTCGAAGTCCCGACGCGACACCGCCCGATCGTGACCGTCGCTTCGCATCACTCGTCCTCAACGTTGCACCGAAAGCGTGTCGAGCAGTCCGCCCTTCGGCCAGGCCGATCTCACCAATTGCGAGCGTGAGCTGATCCACCTTGCGGGGTCGATTCAGCCACATGGCCTGTTGTGGGTCTTGCAGGAGCCGCAGTTGCACATCCACCACGCCAGCGCCAATAGCGGCGAGCTGCTGGGGCGGCCGCTGCAAACGTTGCTGGGCAACGGCCTTGATGCGCTGGGCGGCGACATTGCCGAGCGCGTGCGCGAACTCGCCACCAGTGCCGACCTGCACGACGGGGTTCCGATTCGCTGCCGGGTGGCCGAGTCCGGACGGGCGATCGACCTCGAAGGGCTGATGCACCGCAATGCCGAGGGCGCGCTGGTGCTGGAGCTGGAACCGCTGTGCCAGGACGCTGCCACAACACGTGGGCCGGCGCTGGAAACCGTGGATCTGCCGGGCCCGCAACTGCTGCAGCGACTCAGCCACGCAGTGCAGGGGCTGAGCGAAGCGGCCAGTGTCGCCGACCTGGCCAACTCGCTGGTCGTCAGCCTGCGCGAGATGGTGGGCTACGACCGCGTCATGGTCTACAAGTTCGACCCCGAAGGCCACGGCGAGATCATCGCCGAGGCCCGCGATCCACGGCTCGACTCGCTGCTCGGCCATCATTACCCGGCCACCGACATCCCCCAGCGTGCGCGCGAACTCTACCTGCGCAACCGGGTGCGGGTGCTCGTCGATGTCGGCTATGCGCCTTCGGCACTGGTTGCCGCCGGCGCGGGCAGCGCGACCCCCCTGGACATGTCGATGTGCTACCTGCGCAGCATGTCGCCGCTGCACCTGCAATACCTGCAGAACATGGGCGTCACGGCGACCTTGGTGGTCTCGTTGGTGCGCGAAGGCAGGCTGTGGGGCCTGATCGCCTGCCACCACTACCGCCCTCGCAACCTGCGGCTGGCGCTGCGCTCGGCTTCGGCGCTGCTCGCCGAGGCGGCGACGACGCGCATGGCGGCGATCGAGAACTTCGCCCGCGCACAGGTCGGGCTGCAGGTGCAGCGTCTGGCGCGGCGGCTGGTCGAGGCCACGGCCAGCGACGGCGACTGGCGGCCGGCGCTGTTTCGCGAACCCAGCGCGTTGCTGCAGCCGCTGGAGGCCACCGGCGTGGCCTTGTTCCACGATGGCCAGTGCCTGGCCGCCGGCGAGGTGCCGGCAGAGCCACAACTGCGACAACTGTTGCTGTGGATCGAGACCCAGCCCTTCGTCCACGGCACGTTCCAGTGCGCCTCGGTCGAGCGCGCCAATCCGGCGCTCGGCGCGCTGACACCGCTCGCCAGTGGCGTGCTGGCGGTGCGGCTGTCGGCAGTGCACGCCGACTACCTGGTGTGGCTGCGCAAGGAACAGCTTCAATCGGTGACCTGGGCCGGCAACCCGGCCAAGCCGATCGTCGGCGACGACCCGCTCGAACTCTCGCCACGGCGCTCGTTTGCCGCCTGGTCGGAGCTGGTGCGCGGCACTGCCCGGCCATGGACTGAAGCCGAGGTCGAGCTGGCCCGGGCCTACGGCGCCGCGCTGGTGGACATCATGACCCAGGTCAACGCGGTGCGCTTGCTGATCGCCGAACACCAGGTTGCCGAGGTCCGCGCGGCGGTCGCCGACTCGCGCGAGGCCGTGGTGGTGGCCGACGCCGACGGCGGGGCCTTTTATGCCAACGATGCCTTCCTGGCCCTGGCCGGCTGCGGACGCGGGCAATGCGCCGACCTCGAAGCGATGACGCGGCTGTTCGTCGACCCGACCGGGATCCGGCACCTCGTCGGCCAACTCAAGGCCGAGCGCCGCGCGTGGCGCGGCGAGCTCACGCTGGCGCGCGGCCACGGGCTCATGGTGCGCCTGCGCGCCGAGCCGGTGCCGGCGCGCGACGGCTCGCTGCTGGGCATGGTCTTCATCTTCGAAGACCTCACCGAATCCCGGCGTGCCGACGCGGCGCGCCACCACCTGGAGGCCTCGCTGTCGCAGGCCGGGCGAGCCCTGCGCACCGGCACGCCGGGCCGGTTGCGCGACGCGCCCGACGACCTGATTGCGGCGATCCTGACCAACGCCAGCCTCGCCGCGATGGACATCGTCGACAGCAGCCCGGCACCCCCGGCGGCGCCGCTGCTCGAGGAGCTCGAAACCTCGGCCAGGCGTGCGACCTTGCTGTACGGTCATATCCGGCGCGCCACCGGCGGCCGGTCGGACGACTGATGCCTGGCCGACCGCTGACGGCAAGTCGGCGGTAGACAACGCCACCCGGCCGCCGCGATCACGGACCGATCAGCCGGATTTCTTGATCCACGAAGAGCACCAACCGCCGGCCGCGACGAGGCGGCCGGCGTAGATCGGGCACGGCCCGCTGGCCGCACCGGCGGCACCGCCGAAGAGCTGGCAGGTCGCGCATTTCTGATCATTCGTGTGCTTGGGGTGTTTCTTCGCGTCGGCCTGGCGGGTGTCGGGCACGTAGCCCAGCGCCACCGCTTGAGGGTCCTTCGGGTCGAGCGGTGCGGCTTCGGCGCCGGCGGCGGCGGCCGCCGCGAGCGCGGTGCCGGTGGCGGCGACCTGCAGCAGGAAGACACGGCGAGAACTCGTATGCATGCGGTTTGCTCCTTGCGACGACGGCACTCATGGACGCCGACGCGCCTTCAACGGCGCGAGCGCGTGGCCGGTGCACAGGCGCGCCGTGGGTGACCCCGTCAGCGTCGGTGTGCGGTCGCGCAACGGTCCAGAAATGTCCATTCGGCGTGACATACTGCAAGGCCCGCGGCGACCTGGGATCGGTGCTCCGCGCTCACTCCGATGTCGATGTTTCCTGCCGATCACGCGCTGAGGACCCTGCTCGCCGAAGAGGCCCACGCCCGTCCCCCCGAGGCGGTGCGTGCGCCGGCCCGCGCCAGCTACGTGGCGGTGCAGCTCGACGCCGACGAGCGCAGCCGCGAGCTGGCCCATCTGGCCTCGCTGTGCGAGCGCTACGCGGTCGACCCGCCTGCAGCCACGGCCAACCACTTCCGCACCCGCCTCGGTGCCGTGCGCCTGAAGTGGGAGCGCCATGGCGAGTTCTCCGGCTACACGGTCATTGCCGACGGCACCGGCGAACTGTTCGGCAGTGCCGCCGCGGCCGCATTGCCTGCGGCCTGGCTGGCCGCCATCCCTGGCGCGACGGTGGCAGCGGCGCAGGTCGAGCTGGTCGACGCGGGCAGCGCCGCCCCCGACGCCGAGTTGCTGGCCACCGTGTTCGGCGGCCACACGGTGATCGGTGCCGAGATCGCCGACGGTGCGGCGCGGGTCTACACCGACTTCCAGCTGCATGAGGGCTGCACGCGCTTCCTGCTCGCCGACAGCAGCCTGACCGAGCGACAGGCCGGGCGCACGCTGCAGCGACTGTTCGAGATCGAGGCCTACCGCATCCTCGCGCTGCTGGCCCTGCCGATTGCCCGCCGCCAGACACCGCGCGTGCTCGCCATCGAGCAGTCGCTGGCCGGCCTGACCGACGAGATCGCGCGCCGGCCGGCCGCCGACACCGCCAGCGAACTCGCCACCGACGAGGTCCTGCTCGGGGAGCTGACGCGCACCGCGGCCGAGGTCGAGAGCGGCCTGGCGGCGAGCCAGTTCCGGTTTGGCGCCTGCGAGGCCTACTATGGCCTGGTCACGCGCCGCATCGCCGAGCTGCGCGAGCGCCGCCTGCCGGGCCTGCCGACGATCGACGAGTTCATGTCACGGCGCTTCACGCCCGCGGTGGCCACCTGCCGCTCGGTGCAGCAGCGCCTGGCCGGCCTGTCAGAACGCGTCGCACGCGCCAGCAGCCTGTTGTCGACGCGGGTGGCCATCGCCCGCGAACGGCAGACCCAGAGCCTGCTGGTGTCGATGGACCGGCGCGCCAAGCTGCAACTGCGCCTGCAGCAGACCGTCGAGGGTCTGTCGGTGGCGGCCATCGTCTACTACGTGGCGGGGATCTTCGGCTACCTGGCCAAGGCCGCGCACGTGGCCGGCCTGCCGGTCTCGCCCGAGTTGAGCACTGGCATCGCCCTGCCCTTCATCGCCGGGGCCGTCGTCTACACACTGCGCCGCGCGCGCCGCCATCTCGCCGGGGCCGACCTGGCGGGCGGCCCGCCGGCGTCGCCTCCGCACTGATCCGCGCACCGACCCCAAGCCCATGGCCCAAGCCTTTCCCTTCAGCGCCATCGTCGGCCAGGACGAGATGAAACTCGCGATGCTCATTGCCGCCGTCGATGCCGGCATCGGCGGCGTGCTGGTGTTCGGCGACCGCGGCACGGGCAAGTCCACCGCGGTGCGCGCGCTGGCTGCGCTGCTGCCGCCGATGAAGGCCGTCATTGGCTGCCGCTACGCCTGCGACCCCGACGACGACCAGCCGCGCTGCGATGACTGCGGCGTCCTCAAGAAGGGCAGTCGGCCGCGCAGCCATCTGGTGAGCGTGCCGGTGGTGGACCTGCCGCTGGGCGCCACGGAGGACCGCGTCATCGGCGCGCTCGACCTCGAACGGGCGCTGACCCAGGGCGTCAAGGCCTTCGAGCCCGGGCTGCTCGCGCGCGCCAACCGCGGTTTCCTTTACGTCGACGAGGTCAATCTGCTCGAGGATCACCTGGTCGACTTGCTGATCGACGTCGCCGCGTCGGGCGAGAACGTGGTCGAGCGCGAAGGGCTGAGCGTGCGTCACCCGGCGCGCTTCGTTCTGGTCGGCAGCGGCAACCCCGAAGAGGGTGAACTGCGGCCGCAGCTGCTCGACCGCTTCGGTCTCGCGGTGGAGGTGCGCACGCCGGGCGACCTTGCGCAGCGGGTCGAGATCGTCAAGCGCCGCGACGCCTTCGAGCGCAACGCGCAGGCATTTCGCGAACAATGGACGGCCGAGGAAGACCGTCTGCGCCGGCGCATCGTCGCCGCACGCAAGCGGCTGCCCGCGGTCGAGGTCGGCGACGCCGCGCTCACCCGCGCGGCGCAGCTGTGCATGGCCTTGGGCACCGACGGCCTGCGCGGCGAGCTCACGCTGATGCGCGCCGCCCGCGCGCTGGCCGCACTCGAGGGCCACGCGGCGGTGGGCGACGCACAACTCCACCGCGTCGCCGGCCCCGCGCTGCGCCACCGGCTGCGCCGCGACCCGCTCGACGAGACGGATGCTGGCGCCCGCGTCGAGCGCGCAGCTGCCGAACTGTTCGGCGCCTGACGGCGCGGCGCACTCGAGCTGCCGATGTCCAGCACCGAAGACGGCCGCGGCGCCTGCGATCGCGACGATGCACCCGCGGCGGTCGCGCTGGGCAGCGGCGAAGCCGATGACGCGGCAACTGAAGTCGACGCCGAACGCTGGGCCGATGCCCTCGCCGCTGCGGCCCTGATCGCGGTCGATCCGGCGGGCCTGGGCGGCGTCACGCTGCGCGCACGCGCCGGGCCGGTGCGCGAGCGCTGGCTAGCCGAATGGCGCTCCGTGCTGCCGCCCACGACGCCGGTGCGCCGGATGCCGCTGCACATCGGCGACGACCGGCTGCTCGGCGGCCTGGACCTCGTCGCCACCCTGCGCGGCGGCCGCCCGGTGGCGCAGGCAGGACTGCTCACCCAATGCGACGGTGGCGCACTGCTGGTGGCGATGGCCGAACGCCTGAGCGCCGGCCACGCCGCCAGGCTGGCCGCCGCGATGGACCGCGGCGAGGTGCAGTCCGAGCGCGAGGGCCTGGCGTTGCGCGGCGCCGCCCGCTTCGCGGTGATCGCACTCGACGAAGGCGACCGCGGCGACGAACGGCCGCCGCCCGCGCTGGCCGAGCGACTGGCCTTCTCGCTCGACCTCGACGCGCTGGCCTGGCGGACGATCGAGGATCTGCATTCGACCGTCGATGCCTCCGAGATCCTGCAGGCGCGAGGGCGGCTCGCCGGCATCGCCTTCGACACCGAGATCGCCGAGGGCCTGTGCGCGGCAACGCTGGCGCTGGGCATCGCATCGCCGCGCGCAGCCTGGCTGGCGTGGCGCGCGGCCTGCGCGTCGGCGGCGCTGCGCGGCAGCACTGCGGTCGCAGCCGAAGACGCGATGCTGGCCGCGCGGCTGGTGCTGGCGCCGCGGGCGACGACGATGCCGGCGCCCGAGACCCAGGAGCCACCCGGCGCGGCCGACGACCCGCCGACCGATCCCACCGAACCCCCGCCGAGACCCGAGGCCGTGCCGCCCGGCAGTGAGAACACGGCCGAGCAGCAACAGGATCCCGCCCCGCCGCAGCCGGACGCGAAGCTCGACGAAATGCTGATCGAGGCCGCGCTGGCGGCGATTCCCGCCGGCCTTCTAGCTGCGTTGCGCCTGGGTGCGGGCGCGCGCACCTCGCAGGCTGGCCGCGCCGACGCCTGGTCGGCCTCGCTGCGCGGCGGCCGGCCCGTGGGTAGCCGGCGCGGCGACCCGCGCACCGCCCTCGCGCACGCCGACACCGCCTGGACGATCGC
>JBBINW010000001.1:145561-165254 GCA_037443665.1 Betaproteobacteria bacterium | reverse complement strand
CAGCGTAGCTGGCCTGCCCAGCGCCGCAACGGGCGCTGCTGAGCGGGCTTGCAGCGCAGCACCCAGCGATAAGGCGCAGCGATAGGCGCAGCGATAGGCGCAGAGGCTGGGCCTCCATACGGCCTACGTCGCAGGACCACCGAGTTCCAGATGCACGCCGCCCTGCCGAGCGGCGGCGCCATCCTTGCCCGCCCTGAAGGGCGAGGCTTGTCGCGCAGACGGGTCAGGGGGAACAGGTCACTGCGACGTTGCTCACCTGCGCGCCGGTCGACGTGCCGGTGCCGTTGGCGACGGTGCAGGTCTCGCCGACCGGCTCCACGACGACCGTCACGCTGTAGCTCTGACCCGAGGCGAGCGGGTCGGTGAACGAATAGGTGCCTCCGGGGTAGGGCACGTAGAGCACAGTGCCCGTCCCCAGCCCCGAACTCAGGCCGACTGAGGTACCGCTGGTCAACCCAGTGACGGTGACACTGATCGACGACGTGCACACGACGGTGATGTTGGTGACGTCGTGGCCCGAGCTGTCGACAGTGCCGGTGGCGTTGCCGACGCTGCAGGTCTGCCCGCTGGGCTGCGTCAGGAGGCTGACGTTGTAGGTCCCCTTGTCGGAGACCTGGGTCGGAAACGTGAAGCTGCCGTTGGCGTTCAGCGTCAGCGTGTCGCTCAGGTTGTCCTGCAGGACCAGCGTGCCGCCGCTGTTCAGGCCGGTGAGGGTGCCGCTGATGTTGGCGGCGCTGTGGCCACCGCCGCAGCCGACCAGGCTCGCGGCGGCCACCATCGCGCCCAGGGTGCGCCACCAGGTTTTCGTTCCGATCATGGAGCCTTCTCCTCGTTCTTTGCCCGACGCCGGTGGCGTCGCGGCCCGGCGGGCCGTCAGCGATCAGAACCGCGCCCGGTCAAAGCCGCTTGTCGCCCTTGTAAAGGCGTATTGTGAAGCGCGGCGTGCGGGTCCGCGCCGGCCGGCCACGCGGCCCCGGCCTGGCGGGCGGCAAAGGGCAGCACGAGTTCGAATGGCCGCCCCGGCTCCAGGGTCATCGTGTAGCAGCGCTCTTGCGCGGCGACCCCGGCGAAGACATGGTAAGTACCCGCTGGCAAGGGAACGTCGACCATCGGCCCGGCGTCGTCGAGCATGAGCAGGCAGCGGCCGTGCAGGTCGTCGATGTGCAGGCGCAGCGCCTCGCTGCGACCGTGACCGTCGGCGCCCGAGACCAGCGCCCGTAACCGCTGCCACACCGGCGCCCCCCGCTTGCCGGGCACCTGGGCGCGGATCAGCAGCCGCGCCGCGCCATCCTGGGTGGCTTTGCCCACGTCAATCCGCCGCGGCCCGCAGGCGCGCCGCCGATGCGCCGCCCTGTGCCCACGCGGCCATGTCGGCTTCGGGCAGCAGCGCGGTGCCAGCCGCTGCAAATGCCTCGGCGGCGTCCGGCGCCGGCGCGGTGCCACCGGCCCGGCCCAGTTCGCCGCGCGCGCGGCGCACGAGCAGCGCGAACAGCAGTGCCGCTGCCGCCGAGCTGGCCAGCAGCGGCGAGGCGGCGATCAACTGCGCCAGGCCGTTGACGGCCTCGACACTGACCTGCTGCACGTGCTCGACCAGTGCCGCCACCTCGCGCGCGCCGATGCGCTGCGTATCCTCCAGCCGCACGCGCATGTCCTGCCAGCCGGCGCGGAAGCGCACCTTGGCGAAGACGCCGTCGGCCACCGCGACCAGCGACAGCACGCCCAGCGGGCGCAGCAGTTGTTCGAGGATGTGACCGCGGTCGGCCGCGGGTGCGGCCTCGTAGACCTCGCCAACCAGTTCGGGCAGCGAGAGGTCCGAGGATTCGCAGCCGCGGCCGGCTGCCGCGTTCGAGCTCGTGCAGTTGTCCATCGTCTTCACTCCATGTCCGGCGCGCCCGGTGGGCACGACCGTCGTCGAGGCGGGCGCCGGATGACGGCGCCCGCGGGGCAGCCTCAGAACCCGAAACGCACGCCGAGCACGTATTGATCGGCGTTGATCTTGGTGCCGAAGGCGTCGGGGTGGTAGCGCGCCCACTCGGCGCGCAGCGCCAGGTTGCTGGACAGCGAATACTCGGCGCCAAGGCCGACCTTCAGGCCGTTGCCGCTGTCGTCGCCGGCGGAAGTGTCGAGCGCGACATGAGTCACGCCCAGCCGGCCTAGCAGGGCCCAGGAGTCGCCCAGCGGCAAGGTGCCGACGGCGTCGAGGTACTCGCCGTGGCTCCTGACGGTGCCGCTGTCGTTGCGGATGCGACCGAGGTCGGCCACGCCGGCTTCGAGCGAGAAGTTCGGCGTGACCTGGTAGCCACCGAACAGGTTGCCGCTGACACCGGTGCCGTTGCCACCGATGCCTTTGACGCCGCCGCTGCCGTAGTGCGGCACGCCCAGGCCGGCGCCGACGTAGAGCCCGTCCGCGTACGCCGGAAGACACAGCGCGGCAGCCGAGACCGCCAGCGCGGCGGCGATCGGCGAGAGATGTTGCTTGTTCATGCCCGGAGTTCCTTCGTCGCGTTGTCGCATCCGAAAGCGATGCAATGCCGCAATCCTGGGCGCCTGCGCGTACGGCCGCATGTCGGTACCGGCCGCCGTGTGTTTCATCTGCAATCCGGCCCGGGCCCGCCGGGGGGATCAGTCGGCCCGCTCGCCGGCCAGTACATCGGCCAGCGCCTGCGCCAGCGCAGCGCGCGACAGCGGCTTGGCCAGCACCCGCGTCACCCCGGCTTCGGCGGCCCGCTGAGCCAGCTGCGGGCCGCCGAAGCCGCTGACCAGCAGCACCGGCAGCGTCGGCGCAAACGCGCGCAGCGCATTCGTGAGTTCGGTGCCGCCGAGCGCCGGCATCACCTCGTCGGTGACGAGCGCGGCGAAGCGCCGCGGAGCCTCGCGCAACATCTGTAGAGCCTGGCGCGGGTCGCTCACGCCGACCGCAGCGTAGCCCAAGCCGCGCAGCAGTTCCTCGGTCATCGCCACCAGCGCCGGCTCGTCGTCGACGACCAGCAAGGTCTGCCCGCTGCCGCCGGGCGCCGGGCCCGGCACCGCCGTGGCAGCGTCCCGCGCCGCGCGCGTCTCGGGCAGATACAGCGTGAAGCTTGCGCCCCGGCCGGGCGGGCTCTGGACGTCGATTGCACCGCCGATCTCGGCCACCACGCCATGCACCACGGCCAGCCCCAGGCCCGTGCCCCGGTCCTTGCCGCGGGTCGTGAAGAAGGGCTCGAAGAGGTGCTCCATGACACCCGGCGAAATGCCGCCGCCCTGATCGGCCACCGTCAACGCGAGCCAGTCGCCGCCTTCGAGCACGCTGTGCGAGAGCACCTGCGCATTGCCGACGTGCAGCCTTGCCAGCCGCACGCTGAGCACGCCGCCGGTGGCCATCGCCTGCATGCCGTTGACGCACAGGTTCATCGCCGCTTCGAAAAACTGGGTGGGGTCGCCGCGCACGCGGGCACCGGCGGCATCGAGCGCGCGCTCGATCACGACCCCGGGCTGCAACGACACCGCCAGCAGGGCGAGGACCTCCTCGACCACCGGTTGCAGCTCGAAGACCACCGCGCTGCGCGCGCCGCCGCGGCCGAACGCCAGGATTCGTTCGACCAGCGCCTTGCCGCGTTGCGCCGCCTGCAGCACGCGGTCCAGATGGCGGGCCTGCGCGCTGCCCGCCGGCGCGGCCTCTTGCGCCATCTCGCCGTAGCCGACGATCGCCGCCAGCACGTTGTTGAAATCGTGCGCCACGCCGCCGGCCAGCGTCCCCAGCGACTCGAGCTTGCCGGCCCGCGCCCGCTGCAGTTGCAACGCCTGCTGGGCCTCGCCGCGGCGGCGGTTGGCGCGCTGCACGGCCTGCGCCGCCAGTCCCATGATCATCAGCAGCACGAACGCGCCGGCCACGGTCAGCTGCACGGTCTGGCGCCACCCCAGCAGCACGGTCTCCAGGCTGCGGGTGAGCATCACGCCCAGGCCGTAGCGCGGCACACGGTTGAAACCGACGAGATGGTCGCTGCCGTCGCGAAAGCGCCGCAACGCCATCCCGGGCTGGATGGCGAGTCGCGCGGCCAGCACCGGTTCGTCCAGCATCGGCCGGTCGACGATGTTGCCGGCCAGGCGCACGCCGTCGCTGCGGAACACGGCCATCCGCGCATCCGGTGCCGGCGCGGCGGCCGAGAAGGCCCCCAGCAGGGCCTTGGCCGGGATGCCGGCGAGGATCCAGCCGCCGGCCGCGGCCGCATGGCCCCCGGGCGCACCGCCGAAGCGAACGGCCAGCGCGACCAGCGGCGTGCCCTTCGGCGGCACGTCGAACGGGCGGCTGACGGCGATGCCGTCCGCGCTCAGGTCGGCCAGCGCGGGCGCGAACCCCAGCAGCGCGGGCGGCGGCGTGCCGTCGCCCGCGGCCAGCAGGCGGCCGCTGCGGTCGAGCAGCCACAGGTGGCCCACCAGCGGCATCAGATCGGCCCGGGTGCGCAGCGCGCGCGTGGCCGCAGGGCCGGCGATCGGCAGGTCGCCGTCGTCGAGTTCGGCGCGCAGCGCGTGCAGGCCTGCTTCGGCGCTTTGCAGGCCGCGGTCCATCTCGTCGGTCAGGGCCAGCGAGAGCAGGCTCAGCTCGCGGGCCTCGCCCCGCAGCGCATCCAGGCGCAGGTGCCACAGCGCGACCGCCGCGGCGGCGAGGAGCACCAGCCACATCGCGATCGCGATCCACCACGCCCGCCAGGGCGTCGACTTGCGCGGCAGCGGTTCAGGGAACATGGGCTACGGTTCTTTGCGCGGTGCGACACGGGACGTGGGCCATACTGACAGGCTGCAGCCGCCCCTGCGCCCGACCCCGTGAACAGCGCCACCGCCCCGCACATCCTGGTCATCGACGACGACCCCAGTATCCGCGAACTCGTCAGCGAGTACCTGGGCGAGCACGACCTGCGCGTGAGCAGCGGCAGCACTGGCGCCGAGCTGTTCGCACTGATGGAGCACGAGGCGATCGACCTCGTGCTGCTCGACCTGAAGCTGCCGGGCGAGGACGGCATGCAGCTCGCGCGCCGGCTGCGCGAGCGGGCCACGGTGCCGATCGTGCTGCTGACCGGGCGGAGCGAAGAAGCCGACCGCGTGATGGGGCTGGAGCTGGGCGCCGACGACTACGTCACCAAGCCCTTCAGCCCGCGAGAACTGCTGGCCCGGGTGCGCGCCGTGCTGCGCCGCTACCAGGTCCAGGCCACGCTGCCCGAGCGCGACAGCGCGCGACGCGCGTTCCGCTTCGCCGGCTGGGAGCTCAACCTGCGCACGCGCCGCCTGGTGGCCGCAGAGGGCGGCGCGGTGGAACTGTCCAACGGCGAGTTCAGCCTGCTCTCGGCGTTGTGCCGCGCGCCGCAGCGCGTGCTCAGCCGCGACCAGCTGCTGTCGATGTCGCGGCTGCACGAGGGCGAGGTCTACGATCGCGCGATCGACGTCCAGATCCGTCGCCTGCGCCTGAAGATCGAGGCCGAACCGGCGGCACCGGCGCTGATCGTCACCGAACGCGGCGCGGGCTACCGGCTCGCGTGCGAGGTGGAGACGCTGTACTGAGCGACCGTCTTCCGGGCCCGTCCCGTGAAGCGGCCGTTCCGCATGGTTTGAAGGCCCTGGCCCTTGCGTCGGCGCCCACTGGGCTACGGCCCGCAACTCGATGCAGGATCACGAAGTCGCCTCAACGTGCCGCGGTGGCGCCGCCCGCGTCGGGGGCGTGCCAGCCGCCGCCCAGCGCCTGGATCAGCGAGATCGCCGCGGCCTGGCGGCTCGACATCAGCTGCGACAGCGTCTGGCGCGCGCTCAGCGCCGTGACCTGCGCGCTGACGACGCTGGTGTAGGGCACCTGCGCCTGCAGGTACTGGTTCAGCGTCAGCCGCTCGGTGCGATCGGCGTCGGCCGACGCGGCGCGGCGCTGGCCTTCCTGCTCGGCCAGCGAGCGCGTGCTGGCCAGCTGGTCCTCCACGGCGACGAAGGCCATCAGCACGGTCTGCCGGTAGTTGGCGACCGCGGCGTCGCGCGTCGCCTTTGCTTCGTCGACGCGGGCGGCGGTGGCGCCGGCGTTGAACAGGGTCTGCGCCGCCGACAGGCCCAGCGACCAGACGTTGTTCGAAGCGCGGAACAGGCTGGCCACACTCGAGCCCGTGCCACCGTAGCCGGCCGTCAGCGCCAAGCTGGGGAAATAAGCGGCGCGCTGAACACCGATCTGCGCGTTGGCCACCGCGACGTTGCGCTCGGCGGCAGCGATGTCGGGCCGGCGCTCGAGCAGTTGCGAGGGCAGCAAGAGCGGCACCGGCGGCACGGTCGCCTTCCAGTCTGCGGGAGCGATCGCGAACTCGGCTGGCGCCTTGCCGACGAGCAGCGCAATCGCATGCTCGAGCGTCGCGCGCTGGCCGACGAGCGCGGTCAGGTTCGCGTTCGTGCTCTCGAGCTGGGTCTGCGCCTGCAGCACTTCGGTGCGCTGGGCAATCGCCGCGGCGTACTGGTTGCGGGTGATGCGCAACGCCCTTTCGTAGGCGGCAACGGCGGCGCGCAGCAGATCGATCTCGTTGTCGGCTTCGCGCAGCGCGAAATAGTCAGTGACCAGCGCCGCCTGCGCCGACAGCCGCGCGGCCGCCAGGTTGGCGGCGCTGATCTGCACGACGGCCTCGGCGCCCGCGGCGGCGTCGCGCAGCTTGCCCCAGACGTCGGGCTCCCAGCTCGCCGCCAGGCCCAGCTGGTGGCTGTTGCCATTGCCCTGCGGGTACGCACTCCCGCCGCTGCGCGAGGCTGCGGCATTCAGCGCCAGCGACGGGAACAGCGACGCTCGCGCCTCGCGCACCTGCGCCTGCGCCAGCGTGTAATTGGCCACCGCGGCGGCAACGTTCTGGTTCGACACCTCGACCTGCTCGCACAGCGCCGACAGGGCCGGGTCGCCAAAGAGCTGCCACCAAGGGCCGCGGTCCAGCGCATCGGCCGGGGCGGCCGGGAACCAGGTCGCGTCGGCCGTCGGCGCCTCCTTGAAGGCGGCGGGCGCGGCCACGGTCGGCGGCCGGTAGCCCGGCCCGGTGGCGCAGGCCGTGAGGCCGGTCAGCGCGGCGACCGCGGCCGCCGTCAGCCAGGCCCCGGGGCGGGCGAGAAGTGCGGGACGCATGTTCATGTCGTTTCCGAGGGCAGCAACGCGCCACTGCCGGCGCGGCTGAGGTGGCGCTCGTCGGCCTTGCGCCGGCGCAGCTTGTCGAGCAGCATGTACACGACCGGCGTCGTCAGCAGCGTCAGAAGCTGGCTGGCGATGAGGCCGCCGACGATGGCCACGCCCAGCGGCTGGCGCAGCTCGGCACCCTCGCCGAAGCCGATCGCCAGCGGCAGCGCGCCCAGGGCCGCCGCCAGCGTCGTCATCAGGATCGGCCGGAAGCGCAGCAGGCTGGCCTCGCGCACGGCCTCGAGCGCATTGAGCCCGCGGGCGCGCTCGGCTTCGAGCGCGAAATCGATGATCAGGATCGCGTTCTTCTTCACGATACCGATGAGCAGGAAGACGCCGATCAGCGCGATCAGCGAGAAGTCCATGCGAAACATCAGCAGCGCCAGCACCGCGCCGACGCCGGCCGAAGGCAGCGTCGACAGCACCGTCAGCGGGTGAATCAGGCTCTCGTAGAGCACGCCCAGCACGATGTAGATGACGACCAGTGCGGCGACGATGAGCAGCAACTGCTGCGCGTTGTTCTGCTGCGCGAGCAAGGCCGTGCCGGCGAACTCGCCGCGCACCGTCGTCGGCAGCGCGATGTCGGCCTCGGCCTGGCTGATCGCGGCGCGCGCGTCGGCCAGCGTCGCGCCGTCCTCGAGGTTGAACGAGATCGTCGTCGCCAGTTCGGTGTCCTGGTGGTTGACCGAGGTCGCGGTCGGCCCTTCGACGAAGCGCGCGATCACCTTCAGCGGCACCATGCTGTCGGGTGAGTTGGACAGCACGTTGCCGCTGGACGCGTTGCGCAGCGCCGGGTTCGGCGACACCGAGATGGTGGGCGTGACGCCCGGCGTCGCGGCGCTCTCGGCCGCGACCAGCTTGCCGCCGCTGCTGACCAGGGTCGTGCCCGGCACGTAGACGTCGCCCAGCGCGCCCGGGCTGCGGATGTAGGACGGCGCCCATTCCATCACCACGTGGTACTGGTTGAGGTCGGTGTAGATCACCGCCACCTGGCGCTGGCCGAAGGCGTCGTACATCGCGGCGTCGACGGCGTTGGCGCTGATGCCCAGCCGGCCGGCGGCGTCGCGGTCGACGACAACGTTGGTCTGCACGCCGTTCTCCTGCTCGTCGCTGTCGAGGTCGGTCAGCTGAGGGTGCGCCTTCAGCGCCTCCAGCAGCTTGCCCGACCACAGGCGCAAGGTCTCGCTGTCCTCGCCCTTGAGCGTGTACTGGTAGGTCGAGTTGCTCTGCCGGCCGCCCGAGCGGAAGTCCTGCACCGGGTTGAGGAACAGCCGCAGGCCGGTGACGCTCGCCAGTTGCGGCCGCAGCCGGGCGATCACCGCCAGGCCATTGTCCTTGCGCTCGGACGCCGGCTTCAGGCTCACGAACATGAAGCCACCCCCGGCGCGCGCGCCGCCGGTGAAGCCGACCACGGTGTCCACGGCCGGGTCCGCACGCACGATGTCGACGACCTCACGCAGCTTGTCGCCCATCGCCTGGCTGGAGATGCTCTGGTCGGCGCTCAGCCCGCCCGCGAGCTGGCCGGTGTCCTGCTGCGGGAAGAGGCTCTTGGGCACCTTCGCGAACAGGTAGCCGTTGAGGCCGATGACGCCCAGCAGGATCAGCATCACCAGGCCCTTGTGGGCGAGCGCCCAGTCCAGGCTGGCGGCATAGCGCGCCAGCACCCAGGCGTAGCCACGCTCGGCCGCTTGCGCCAGCCACCCGGGCGGACGCCGCGCCGGGTCGTCGCCGCCGGGCTTGAGCAGCCAGGCGCACATCATCGGCGTCGTCGTCAGCGACAGCACGAGAGAGATGATCACCGCCACCGACAGCGTGATCGCGAACTCGCGGAACAGCCGTCCGGCCTGGCCACCCATGAACAGCAGCGGGATGAACACCGCCACCAGCGATAGGCTGATCGAGATCACCGTGAAGCCGACCTCGCGCGCGCCGAGCAGGGCCGCGCGCATGCGGCTCATGCCGGCCTCGATGTGGCGGCTGGTGTTCTCGAGCACGACGATGGCGTCGTCGACGACGAAGCCGGTGGCCACCGTCAGCGCCATCAGGCTGAGGTTGTTGAGGCTGAAGCCCAGAAGGGCCATCACGCCGAAGGTGCCGAGCAGCGCGACCACGGTGGCCGCCGCCGGGATCAGCGTCGCGCGCGCGCTGCGCAGGAACAGGCTGACGACGCCCACGACCAGCAGCACGGCGACGATCAGCGTCAGCTCGACCTCCTTCAGCGCGGTGCGGATCGAGGTCGTGCGGTCGACCGCCACGTGCAGCGTGACGTCGGCCGGCAGCTCGGCCTGCAGCTCGGGCAGCAAGGCCTTGATCTGGTCGACGGTGGCGACCACGTTCGCCGATGGCTGGGCGATGATGAGCACGATGATCGCCTTCTCGCCGTTGAACAGGCCCAGCGTGCGCGAGTTCTCGACCCCGTCCTCGACATCGGCGACGTCGCGCAGCCGCACCGCCGCGCCGTTGCGCCAAGCGATGACCATCGGAGCGTAGTCGCCGGCCTTGAGCCCCGGGGTCTGGGTGTAGATCTGCAGCCGGCGGCCGCCGCCCTGCACGAGGCCCTTGGGCCGGTTCGCGTTGCCGGCCTGGATCGCCGCCCGCACGTCCTCGGTGCTGATGCCGTACTGGTTGAGCGAGAAGGGCTCGAGCTCGATGCGCACCGCCGGCAGCGAGCTGCCGCCGATCTGCACGTCGCCGACGCCGCTGACCTGCAGCAGGCGCTGGTTGATGGTGTTGGAGACTTCGTCGTAGATCTGGCCCGGCGTCTTGGTCTTGCTGGTCAGCGCCAGGATCAATACCGGCGCCGCCGCCGGGTTGGCCTTGCGGTAGGTCGGGTTCTGACGCAGCGTCGCGGGCAGATCGATGCGTGCGGCGTTGATCGCCGCCTGCACGTCTCGTGCCGCGCCGTCGATGTCGCGGCTGAGGTCGAACTGCAGCGTGATGCGCGAGGCGCCGACCGAGCTCGTCGACGTGATCTCGTTGACGCCCGAGATCGTGCCCAGGTGGCGCTCCAGCGGCGTCGCGACGCTGCTGGCCATGGTCTCGGGGCTGGCGCCGGGGATCGCTGCGTTGACCTGGATCACCGGCAGGTCGATCTGCGGCAGCGGCGAGACCGGCAGCGCGAAAAAGCCACCGATGCCGGCCAGCGCGATGCCCACCGTCAGCAGCACGGTGCCGATAGGCCGCCGCACGAAGGGGCGGGACAGGTTCACGCCGAACCCTCGGCCCGCGCCGCTTCGCCGTCGCCGCTGTCGACATCGGAACGCAACCGGCTCGTACCGCCGCCCAGGCGGTCGAACATCAGGTAGATCACCGGCGTCGTGAACAGCGTCAGCAGCTGGCTGACCAGCAGGCCGCCGAAGATCGCCAAGCCCAGCGGCCGGCGCAGTTCGGCGCCGTCGCCCCAGCTCAGCATCAGCGGCACGGCCGCACCGAGCGCAGCGAAGGTCGTCATCAGGATCGGCCGCAGCCGCAGCATCGCCGCCTGATGGATGGCCTCGCGCGCGTTCTTGCCCTCGTTGCGCTCGGCATCGATCGCGAAGTCGATCATCATGATCGCGTTCTTCTTGACGATGCCGATCAGCAGGATGATGCCGATGATGCCGATCACGCCCAGATCGTTGCCGGTGACGATCAGCGCCAGCAGCGCGCCGACGCCGGCCGAGGGCAGGGTCGACAGGATCGTGAGCGGGTGCACGTAGCTCTCGTAGAGCACGCCCAGCACGATGTAGACGCAGACCACCGCCGCGAGAATCAGCCACAGCTCGTTGGCCAGCGACTTCTCGTAGGCACCCGAGGCGCCGAGGAAGGTCATCGTGATCGAAGGCGGCAGCGCGATGTCCTTGGCGGCCTGGCGGATCGCGTCGACCGCGGCGCCGAGCGAGACGCCCGGCGCGGTGTCGAAGTTCAGCGTGCTCGCCGGGTACTGGCCGACATGGGTGACCTGCAGCGGCGCGAGCTCGTCGCGGATGTCGGCGAAGGCCGACAGCGGCGTCGGCTTGCCGTTGCCGGCCATCACGTGCAGGTTGCCGACGCCGGTCGAGTCGGCGGCCAGCCCGGGCTGGGCCTCGAGGATCACGCGATACTGGTTGGTGTCGGTGAAGATGGTCGAGACGATGCGCTGGCCGAAGGCGCTGTACAGCGCGTCGTCGACCGAGCTCGCGCTGATGCCCAGCCTCGACGCGGTGTCGCGGTCGACGGCGACCATCGTCGCCAGGCCTTGCGCGCCCGCGTCGCTGCTGACGTTGCGCACCTGCGGCGCGGTGTGCAGGCGGGCTATCAGCTTGGCCATCCAGGCCGTGATGTCGGCCGCGTCGACGCCCTCCAGCGAGACCCGATACTCGGTCGGTCCGGTCTCGGAATCGATCGTCAGGTCCTGCGTCGGCTGCAGCGACAGCGCGACGCCGGGCACCGCGTTCACGCGCGAACGCAGCCGGTCCATCAGCGCCTGCTGGTCGCCGTGCGAGGGCTTCAGGTTGATCAGCAGGCTCCCAGCCTGCAGCATCGTGCTGTTGGCGCCATCGACGCCGACGAAGGAGCTGAGGTTGGCCACGTCGGGGTCGGCGAGGATGGCCCGCGCGGCCTGCGCCTGCAGCTGCGACATGCGCTCGTACGAGACGTCGGCGGCGGCCTGCACGCGGCCCTGCAGCTGGCCGGTGTCCTGGGTCGGGAACAGGCCCTTGGGGATCGCGATGTACAGCGCCACGGTGACGACGAAGGTCGCCAGCGCCACCGCCAGCGTGATCGCCTGGTGGGCAATGACCCAGACCAACGCGCCGTCGTAGCGCTTCATGACAGAGCCGAAGAGGCGCTGCAGGCGCTGCCCGAGGGGGCCGGGCGGGCGCTCGTCGTGCTTACCCTTGAGCCAGCGCGCCGACATCATCGGCACGAGGGTCAGCGAAACGACGGCCGAGATCAGGATCGTGATCGCCAGCGAGACCGCGAACTCGCGGAACAGCCGGCCGACGACATCGCTCATGAACAGCAGCGGGATCAGCACCGCGATCAGCGACACTGTCAGCGAGATGATCGTGAAGCCGATCTGCGTGGCGCCCTTGAGCGCGGCGCGCATCGGCGACTCGCCGGCCTCGCGGTAGCGCGCGATGTTCTCGATCATCACGATCGCGTCGTCGACGACGAAGCCGGTCGCGATGGTCAGCGCCATCAGGCTCAGGTTGTTCAGGCTGTAGCCCAGCAGGTACATCAGCCCGAAGGTGCCGATCAGCGAGATCGGCACCGCGATGCTGGCGATGACGGTGGCGCGCAGGCTGCCCAGGAACGCGAAGATCACCAGCACCACCAGCACCACGGCGAGGATCAGCTCCATCTCGACATGCTCGACCGAGGCGCGGATGCCGTTCGTGCGGTCGGCCAGCACGTCGATGCGCAGCGACGCCGGCAGCCCGGCCTGCAGCGTCGGCAGCTGACGCTTGATGGCGTCGACGGTGGCGATCACGTTGGCGCCGGGCTGGCGCTGCACGTTCATGATGATCGCCGGGATCAGCGCCGTGCCGTCCTGGCAATGGTCGGCGGCGACCGGCGCCACGCCGACCACGGCGTTCGGCCCGCAGGGCAGGCCGGCCCAGGCGCCGAGCTGGTTGTTCTCGGCGCCGAGCACGATGCTGGCGACGTCCTGCATCCGCACCGGGGCGCCGTTCTTGTAGGCGACGATCAGCTTGCGGTAGTCGTCGACGGACAGCAGCTGGTCGTTGGAATTGATCGTGTAGGCGCGCTTGGGGCCGTCGAAGCTGCCCTTGGCGGCGTTCGAGTTGGCCGCCGCGATCGTGGTGCGCAAGGTGTCCAGGCCGATGCCAAGGGACGCCAGCGCCTGCGTATTGGCCTGGATGCGAACGGCCGGGCGCTGGCCACCGGACAGGCTCACCAGCCCGACGCCCGAGACCTGGCTGATCTTCTGCGCCAGCCGCGTGTTGACGAGGTTCTGGACGTCGGTCAGAGGGATGGTGTCCGAGCTGATCGCCAGGGTCAGCACCGGTGCGTCGGCCGGGTTGACCTTGGCGTAGATCGGCGGCGCCGGCAGGTCGGCGGGCAGCAGCGAGCCGCTGGCATTGATCGCCGCCTGCACCTCCTGCTCGGCGACGTCGAGCGAGAGTGTCAGGTCGAACTGCAGCGTGATCAACGAGACGCCGGCTGCGCTTGTGGAGCTCATGCGGTCCAGTCCCGACATCTGGCCGAACTGGCCCTCCAACGGCGCGGTGACGGTGTTGCCCATCACCTCGGGGCTGGCGCCGGGGTACAGGGTCTGGACCTGGATCGTGGGGTAGTCGACCTGCGGCAGGGCCGACAGCGGCAGGAACTTGAAGCCGACTAGGCCGGCGAGCACGATCGCCAGCATCAGCAGCGAGGTCGCCACCGGGCGCTCGATGAAGGGGCGCGACGGGCTCATGTCGCGCGACCCCCGCAGCACGCCGTCTTCATTGCGCCGCGCCCGCACCTTCGCGGCGATGGCTGGCGAGCTGCCGCCAGCGCTGCAGCGCCGCCGGGTCGCCGCGGTCCAGCGCCTCAAGGAACTGCTGGCGGCGCGTGAGTTGCTCGGGATCGTCCTTCACCGCATCGAGCATTCGCTGGCGCTGCTCGGCGGTCGGCAGCGCCAGCGGTTCTGCCGGCACGGCCGCCGCGCCGGTGCGCGCGCCCGGCGCTGCGCTGCTCGGCGCCCCGCCACCGCTGGCCGGACGACCCGCCCCGCCGCCACCCGCGGCGCTGGCCGCACCGTGACGCCCATGGCCGCCGCGCGCGCCCGAGGCGCCGCCGGCCGCGTGGTCGGCACTGGTCAGCACCCGCGCGCCGTCCTTCAGGCGGTCGCCGCCTTCGGTGACGACCTGCTCGCCCACCGCCAGGCCCTGCGTGATCTCGACGTCGTCGACGCCCGCCAGCCCTGACCTGACGCTGCGCATCGAGACCGTGTGGTCGTCGTTGACGATGTAGACGAAGTCGCCGTTCGGACCGTGGCGAAGCGCCGTCACCGGCACCACGACGGCAGCGTCGACGGTGCGCAGCAGCAGCCGCACGTTGACGAACTGGTTCGGGAACAGCGCCGCGGCGGCGTTCGCGACCCGGGCCTTCGCGCGCACGGTGCCGGTCTGCGTGTCGATCTGGTTGTCCAGGGTCGAGAAGCTGCCGCTGTCGATCTGGCGCAGGCGGCCGCGGTCCCAGATCGCCACCGGCAGCGTGGCGCCGGCGTCGCGCCGCTGCTGCAGTTCGGGCACACGCTCCTGCGGCACCGAGAACAGCACGTCGATCGGCGACACCTGGGTGATCGTTGCGACCCCGGTCGCGTTGCCGGCGGCGATGAAGTTGCCGGCGTCGACCGGCCGCAGGCCGACGCGGCCGGTCACCGGGGCGACGATGCGCGTCCACTGCAGGTTCAGCCGCGCGCTGTCCTCGTTGGCCTTGTCGACGGCCACGGTGCCGATCAGCTGCTGCACCAGCGCCGCCTGGGTGTCGACGGTCTGGCCGGCGATCGAGTCCTGCTTGAGCAGCACCTGGTAGCGCTCAAGCTGCTGGCGTGCAGCGTCGAGCTGGGCGCCATCGCGCGCGCGCGCACCCGCAGCCTGGTCAAGCGCGGCCTGGAAGGGCCGGGGGTCGATGGTCGCCAGCACCTGGCCCTTCTTCACCAGTTGGCCTTCCTTGTAGAGCACCTCGGTGATGACGCCCGAGACCTGAGGCGTGACGATCACGCTGGCCGCCGAGGTCACCGTGCCCAGGGCTTCGACGATCACCGGGATGTTGGCGTGGCGCGCGGTGGCCACCCCCACGGTGCTCGGCGGCCCGCCCCGTCCGGCGGCGAAACCGGCGGGCGCGCCGCGGGCGGCCGAAGCGGCCGATGCGCCCGGGGCGCCGAAGCCGCCCGCTTCCGGGATGCGCGGGCGGTGGGTCAGGTACCAGGCCAGCGCTGCGATCGCCACCACGACGCCGATCGCCAGCACGCTGCCCCAGGGCCAGCCGCGACGCGGTGAGGCTGGCGGCACGCCCGCGTTCGGGGAAGGGGAGGCGTCTTGTTCCATGGTGGCGCTGTGTTGGCTTGCTGGGGTGGTTTCAGGCACTGGGCGTGACGTGGCCACGGGCGGTCTTCGACGCGAGCCAGGCGCCGTGCGCCGTGATGGCCGGCGCGCCGCCACCGATGGTCGCCGCAACGCGGGCGACGTCTTTGAACACCCCACTCAAGCGTCGCAACCCGGGCGGCCGCGACGGGTGCTCGCCGATCCTTCAGCGCGCAACGACCTGCGTCGCGCAAGCACGCGGCCAGCCACCATACGGGCGGCGCCCGGGACGAACACTGGCGGGCAAGGGGTCCGAACGGCGGGCGAAAGAGGCTGCAGGTCGGGATCGATGGTCATCGGAAGGGGGCGGGATGCTTGCGCGGCGCGATTCGCGGACTGTGCCACGGGACAACCCGCCCCGACGACCGGCGGGCGCACGAACCCGGCCGGCCGAAGGAGGCGGCAGCGCCGCGGTCAATGCCAGCGGCCGTGGCCGCCGCGACCCCAGTAGCCCCAGATCACCATCTGCGGCACCACAGCCACCGACGGGCCGTATTGGTCGTGGTAGCCGTCGTAGCCGTAGTAGGCGGGATAGCCATAGACCGCCGGTGCCGGTTGGACGACGGCGACCGGCGCCGGCGCAACGGTCTGTACCGGCGCCTGCCCCGGCCCCGGCGCGGTCGCGCCTTCGGCCGTCACCGCCACGTTGAGCGCGATGCGCTCGCCCGGTGCCTGGGCCAGCCGCGTGCTGTAGCGCTGGCCGTTGTAGTCATAGACGACGTCGTAGCCGATGACGCGGGTCTCGTAGGCGGTGACGGTGTTGCACTGGCGCACGGTGGTGGCCACCGGCGGGTTTGCATTGGCCTCGACCTGGTTGCCGATGGCGGCGCCGGCGACCACGCCGACACCGGTGGCCACGGCGCGGCCGAAGCCGCCGCCGACACCGTTGCCGACCGCGCCGCCGATCAGCGCACCCAGCACCGCGCCACCGCCGCTGGGCGCCGGCTGGACGAGTTGCTGCCGGTCGGTGCATTGGGTCTGCGGCACCGGCACCTGGACGTTGATCGGGGTGGACGAGACGACGGTGCCGTACTCGGCGGCCAGCGCCGAGCCGGCGACCGTGGCGAGCGTGCAGAGCAGGGCGGCGCGAGCCAGCGGCCGCGGGCCGCGTTCGGCGTTGGATTTGCGTGCAGACATGTTCGACTCCTTTGCTGACGCCGGGCCGCAGCCAGTGCCACCGGCAATGGCGGCCCGTAAGGCGATTGACGCATGCGGCCGTGGCTGGTTTCTGGCGACCAGGTAAAGAACCGCAAAACGGCTGGTGCTCGTTCAGTTCGAAGCCGCAGCAACCGCCGCCTGCGCCGCCCGTGCCGCATCAGCCACGCTCCAGTAGAGCCGGTCGGCATGTCCCAGCCCTTGCGCATCGATGCGGGCCAGCAGTTCGCGCACGCTGCCCTTCACGCGCGCCAGCAGCAGGCGCCGACCGCTGGCGTGCAGCAGGCGGTCGAGTTCGAGCAGGCATTCGGCCGCGGTGCCGTCGAGGTCGGCGGTCTCCTCCAGGCTCAGCACGACCTGCGGCGTCACTTCGCGGCTCTTTGCTATGCGAACGACCTCGGCCACCACGCGCTCGGCGCTGGCGAAGAACAGCGGCTCTTCAGGTCGCAGCACGAGCACGCCAGGCACGGCGACGACCTCGGGGTTCTCGTCGAGGACGACGAAATCGTGGCTGTCGCCGAGCTTGCCGAGTTCGTGCACCACTGGCTGGCTGAAGCGGCGCAGTGCGGTCACCAGCGACAACGCGATCGCCGCCAGCATGCCACCCAACACACCGAGCGCCAGAACGGCGACCACCGCGCCGACGACCGACAGCCGATCGCGATCCATGCGCCAGACGGCGCGCAGCGGCCGCAGCGACAGCGCGTGCCACAGGGCGTTGACCACCGCCACCGCGAGCACCGGCCGCGGCAGGTAGCGCAGTGCCGGCAGCGCCCAGACGACGGCCAGCACCACCACGCCCAGCGCCGCTGCGCCGGCCCAGCGGCTGCGCGCGCCCGCCGCAGCATTGGCCGAGGTGCCCGAGAACCCGGCCCCCACCGGCATGCCCTGGCACAGCGCGGCGCCGAGGTTGCACGCACCCAGCACCAGCAGTTCGCGGTTCGCATCGACCGTCTCGCCATGCGCCAGCGCCAGACTGCGCACGCCGCCCCAGGACTCGGCGAAGACCAGGACAACGAGGCCCGCGGCGAGTTCACCCACCCGCAGCCAGTCGGCCCAAGGCAGCACCGGCAGCGACAGCCGCCAGGCCGGCGCCTGCACGATTCCGACTTCGGCCACGCCCAGGCCGGCGAGGTCGAAGGCGCGTGCCGCTGCGATCGCCAGCAGCATCACGATCATCGACGCCGGCAGCCAGGCCCAGCGGCGCAGCAGCGCCACGCCCAGCGCCGCCGCCAGCGCCACCGCGATGGTCGCGGGCTGCCACTGCGACCGGTGCGACGCTGCGAACAGCAGCAGGTGCGCGGGGTCGACACCCGGCGGCACGGCCAGTCCGAGCGCGTCGGGCATCTGCTTGACGACGATCGTCACCGCCAGCGCGAACGCATAGCCGCGCAAGACCGGCCGCGAGACGAAGGCCGACAGCTGCCCCTGTCCGGCCCAGCCCAGCACGAGCAGCATCGCGCCAGCGGTGGCCGTCAACGCGAGCAGCGCCTGGGTGTAGGCAACATCGCCGGGCACAAGGCCCAGCGAGCCCACCGCCGCCGCCGACAGCACGGCGGCCGACGAGGTCGGCGAGACGATCGCGAAGCGGCTGCCGCCGAACAGCGCGTAGAGGGCCAGGCCGACGATCGCGGCGCTCAGCGCGTGGACCACCGGCAGGTGTGCCAGGCCCGCGTAGGCCACGGCCTCTGGCAACAGCAGCCCGGCCACGCACAGGCCGGCGCCGAGATCGCGCCAGCGGCTGAAAGCAGCCTCGCTCGAGACGGCGCTGGGCGGCGTCATTCGCTGCACGATTTGGAAGGCCGCCGCCAGACCGCATCGATGCTTGATTCCGCACGGTTTCCAATGCCACGCGGACACCAGCGGGGACACCGGCGGGCCGGCTCTGCGCGAGCTCGATGCGAACGGCGGCAGCAGGCGGTCATTGTCTGTGTCTGAGGCAGAGCTCAGCGAGCGGGCGCGGGTGCAATGCTGCCCCGGTGATGTTCGCGTCGCGCGACCCACAGTGTCGCGGCGCAGATCACGACGCCGCCGATCAGCGTGGTGCCTGCGGGAACGTCGGCGAACAAGACCCAACCCAGCAGCGACGACCACACGAGGTCGAGGAACTTCACCGACTGGGTCGACGAGATGTCGGCGACGCTGAACGAGCGCGTCAGGCAGTAATGCCCTGCACTGCCCAGCACCCCGCAGCAGCCGAAGCCCAGCCACTGCCACGCGCTGGGCGCCTGCCACACCCACATCGCCGCCGGCAGGCTGAACAGGGTGACGCTGATCGCCTGCCAGAGCACGATCACGCCCGTTCGTTCGCTTCGCGTGAGCACCTTCGTGAGCAGGTACGAGGCCGCGAACACCGGGGCCGATGCCAACATCAGAAGATGGAAGCCGCCGCCGCTGCCCGAGAGCTTGGGGCCGACGACGATCAGCACGCCGGCAAAGCCAAACGCGGTGGCCAGCCACCGCTCCCAGCGCATCGGCTCGCGCAGGAACAGGAACGCGCCGAGCAGGATGAAGAGCGGGGTCGTGAAGCCGATCGCCGTGGTGGCGGCCAGCGGGATGCGCGGCAGCGCCAGGAACCACAGCATCAGCCCCACGGTATGCACGGCGCCGCGCGTGAACTGGCCGCCAACCTGGCGCGGCCAGTAAGCGGCGGCACCGGTGCGCAGCAGCAGCGGCAGCATGACGAGAAAGCCGAAGAGGTAGCGAAGGAACTGCGCCTGCATCGGCGGCAGTTGCTGCGCCAGGCTTCGCATGGTGGCGTTGAGCGTGCAGAACAGCGCCCCGCTGCCGGCGGACCACAGCAGCCCGCGCGTCGTGGGCGACAGGTGCGCCGTGCGCTGGGTCAGCCAGCGGCTCTTGTCACGTCCGGCGAACTCAGCCATCGCCAGGCTCGTCCCGGGCGCCCCGGTAGGCCGTTTCGCGCCGCGACCCGGTCAGCTCGGTTGCCAGCGCAACGACCAACCTCGGCATCACCGCAGGCGGTGTGCAATCGCTCTTGACCACGCCGCTCGTCGACTGCCGTTGGACGCATGGATCCATCATTGAAACAAGAAGTCTGTCTGCTTCACTTGCCTGGGCGTGCTCATTGCGTCGGGCACCACCGGGTGAACGCCCGAGCCTGTACCACGGGGTTTGCCAGAACCAAGACCAAGCCGCCCGCCGGGCGAGTCGGACTTCGCATTCTGCGGGTGGACGATATCCCAGCGCCGAGTGAACGCGCCGGCTGTTGGAGCCTGCGCCTGCAGCCCGGCGTCAGGTGTGAGCACGCCGCGGAAGCGGACCAGGTGCCGTCGCGCCCCGGAAGTCGGGGGGGGGGGGGGGGGGGGGG
>JBBINW010000001.1:0-145551 GCA_037443665.1 Betaproteobacteria bacterium | reverse complement strand
CCCCCCCCCCCCCCCCCCCCCCCCCCCCCCCCCCCCCCCCCCCCCTGCTGCCGCGTGAGCCCTGCTCGGGCCGCGGCGTATGCTCGGTGCACGAAAGCCCAACCAGCGGCACTGAGCATGTCTCCTGCGACGTCGAATCCCTGCTTGCCTCGATGCCGAAGACCGGGCGACCGTGGCCAGGCATGCGACGGGTCGTGGCCGAGTTGAGCCCGGCCCGCCGATCCGATGCCTGGTCCGTGGCCGCTGTCGCAGCCCAGCCTCGTGCATGGCGCGTGCGTCGCCACGGGGCTGCTGATCTACATGCTGCTCACGCGCATGCGCAACCAGCGGCGCCCCCCTTCGACGGCAGTGGCCTGGGTGCTGGCCATCACCCTGCTACCCTACGCCGCCGTGCCGCTGTTTCTGCTGTTCGGCACCCGCAAGGTCGCGCGGCCTGCCCAAGCCGCACGCGTCGAGGCCGCACCGAGCTCGGCGCCGGAATGGGCGGCCCGGCTGCTGGCGGGCCTCGGGCTTGCGGGCGCGGCGCCGAACCGCGCCGTGGCCTTCTACGGTGACGGCGAGGCGTCGTACCGCGCGCTGCTGGCGCTTTGCGCGGGGGCGCGGCAGCGGCTGGACCTGGGCACCTACCTGCTGGGCAGCGACTCGGTGGGTGCGGCGATGGCCGACGCGCTGGTCGCGGCAGCCGGCCGGGGCGTGCAGGTCCGGCTGCTGATCGACTCGGTCGGCAGCCTGCGGACCTCGCGGCGCTTGCTCGGCCGCCTGCGTGCCGGCGGCGTCGAAGTCCGCCGCTTCATGCCCTTGCTGCGCAACCCGATGCGCGGTCGCACCAACCTGCGCAATCACCGCAAGCTGGCCATCGCCGACGGCGCGCAGCTGTGGGCCGGCGGACGCAACCTGGCCGACGAATACTTCATCGATCGCCCACGGCACCCGGCCTGGCTGGACCTGAGTTTCGTCGTCGACGGCCCGCTCGCCGGGCAGGCGCTGGCGCAGTACACGCTGGACTGGCGCGCGGCAAGCGGCCGGCCGCCAGCGCAGGCGCACGCCGGTGCGACGAATCCCGCGGCCGCGCCCGCAAGCGCCGCGGGGCCGCTGGCCCAGTGGGTACCCTCGGGGCCCGACCTGGCCCAGGACACCGTGCACGACCTCCTGATGACGGGCGCCTATGCAGCGCGCGAGCGCATCGTGGCCGTTACGCCCTACTTCGTTCCCGACGACGCGCTGCTCGACGCCTGGTGCACCGCCTGCCGGCGCGGCGTCATGGTCACCCTGGTGCTACCGCGGCGCTCGAACCATCGACTGGCGGACTGGGCGCGCGAGCGTGCGCTACGCCAGCTTGCCGATGCCGGTGCCCAGGTCTTCCTGGCCGACGCGATGGTGCATGCCAAGGCCGTGGTGATCGACGCCGAATTCGCACTGTGCGGCACCGTCAATCTCGACGGTCGCAGCCTGTTTCTCAACTACGAGGCCATGGCCGCGTTCTATGGGCATTCCGAGGTGTCCTGGCTGGCCGAGTGGATGGTGGCGCTGGCCGGCCGGTCGTCGCGCTATCGCGCGCGGCGCCCGGCTTGGGGGCGCGACCTGGTCGAAGGCATCGTGCGCGCCATCGCGTTCCAGCTATGAGCGAAGCAACCCTGCCAAGCGCCGCGCCGGGGGAGCCGGGCGTCGGCGCCTGCAAGTGCGCGTACGACTCGTCAAGCAGCGGCGACGGCAGGCGGGGCCGCGAGAACGCGCTGGCGCAGACGCAGATCCGCTTGCTCGTCGACCGGCGGTCGATCTGCAGCGCACGCTCGGCGGGCAGCGCAGGTGATGCTGCATCTGACGCGGCTGCCTGCCGACGACCCGGAAGGTCGTATTCGCGCCTCCGGTGAGGCCAGCCTGGGCGCGGCAGGCGAGGAGCGGCTGCAACTCGTGGCCTGGGCCCTGCAGCGTTGGGGTCGCAAGGGCCTGCTGCTGGCAGGGCATGCCAGCACCGACGGCGGTGGGCCGTTGGCGCTGGCCGAGCGGCGCGTGACCACCGTCCGCAGGTGGCTTGTCGGGTTCCCGGATCCGCTGCAGCTGGAGATGGATGACGCCAACAGCCGCATCAAGCTGCCGAAGCTGGGCCGGCTGCGTCTGCGGCTAAGCCAGCAAGTCGAAGGCGCTGTGCGCAGCGTGGATGACGTGCTCGGCTCGCCGCGACGTAGCCGGAGCGATTGTTTGTGCAGCAGGCTGCTGCACGAATTCAGGTTCCGCCACGCGCCACCGCCGGAGTGACCTTGCATTTCGGACGCACGATCCATCACTGCAATGATGATTCCCCGCCGACTCGTCTCCTCGCTCGCGTCGGCCCTGGCCGAGGCCCCTGCCGTGGCGCTGCTCGGGCCGCGCCAGGTCGGCAAGACCACCCTGGCGCTCGAACTCTCCGCCACGCGGCCGGCGGTCTATCTCGACCTCGAATCCGAAGCCGACCGCGCGAAGCTCTCGGAGCCGCAGCGGTACCTGGCCCAACACGCGGACAAGCTCGTCATCCTCGACGAGTCCAGCGCACACCGCAGCTCTTCAGCAGCCTGCGTGACCTCATCGATGCCGGACGCCGGCGCGGGCCGGGCAAGGGTCGCTTCCTGGAGCTGGGCTCCGCGTCGATCGACCTGCTGAAGCAATCGAGCGAGTCGCTCGCAGGACGCATCCGCTAGCTGGAACTCGCGCCGCTCGATGCCGGCGAGGTCGGAGGCGAGCGCCTCGACATGCTCTGGCTGCGCTCGGATTCCGGGAAAGCCTGCTGGCGGAGTCCGATGCCGCGCGCCTGCGCTGGCGGGTGGATTTCATCCGCACTTACCTCGAGCGGGACATTCCGCAGCTCGGGCCGCGCGTTCCCGCGGAAACCCTGCGCCGGCTCTGGACGATGCTCGCCCACAGCCAGGGCGACCTGCTCAACGCCGCGGCGCTCGCACGGGCGCTGGCCGAGGATGGCAAGACGGTTGCCTCCTACCTGGACCTGCTCCTCGTGCGCCGCCTAGCGCCGTGGCACGGCAACGTCCGCAAGCGCCTGGTCAAGTCGCCCAAGGTCTACGTCCGCGACAGCGGCCTGGTGCACGCGCTGCTCGGGGTCGGCGACCGCCAGGCCTTGCTGGCGCACCCGGTGGCCGGCGGGGCTGGGAGGGCCTGGCAATCGAGTCGCTGATCGCCGCCGCGCCGAACGGCACCGAGGCTCACTTCTTCCGCTCCGCGGCCGGCGCCGAGATTGACCTGCTGCTGACGCTTCCCGGTCAGCGCATGCCGTGGGCGATCGAGGTCAAACGCGGGCTCGCGCCGAAGATCGAGCGGGGATTCCATCTGGGCTGCGATACCGTGCGACCCGGGCCGTGCCTGGTCGTGTACGGCGGCGCCGAGCGCTTCACGATCGCAGAGAACGTCGACGCGGTTTCGCCCGTCGACTTGTGCGAGAAGCTCTCCGCGGCATGAATCACTTCGCTTCCCGGCTGCTCACACTTCCAGGTTCCGACCGGCTCGACGAGTACGCCCGCCTGGAGCGCCAGCGCGTCCACCCGCTGCTGATCGACGACGCGCGCCGCGGCCTGGCAGATGTCGCAGCCGGCCGCACCCAGGAGGCCGACGCCAGCATCGCAGCCGTGCCGGCGCGCCGCGCCGCAGGCCTGCGACGCCCCGCAGGCGGCGCCGGGTAACACGGTAGGGCCCGGACCCTGAGCAAACCAAAACAAGGCGGCCGGCTTCGGTTCTTTCTCGGGCGCTTTCGGAACATAGATCGTTGAAAAACGATAGCTTGAACAGACACTTCGGACGTCGTCGGATCCTCTCGGAAGTGCGCCTACTTGCCAATGCAGAAGCGCGCGAAGATCTCACCCAGCAGATCGTCGTTGCTGAACTGTCCAACGATCTCGCCCAGCGCCAGGTGCGCCAGTCGGAGTTCCTCGGCGAGCAGGTCGAGCGTGGCGTCGCGTTCAGCGGCGAAGTCGCTGGCGCGCTGCAAGTGTTCGCGCGTTCGCATCAGCGCCTGGACATGGCGCGCGCGGGCGATGAACAGCCCCTCGGGTGCAGCCTGCCAGCCGGCTTGGCGCAGCAGCGCCTGGCGCAGGGCCTCCAGCCCCTGGCCGGTGCGCGCGGACAGGGCCAGTCCTTCCGGTGGCGCGGCGGCCCCCGGCAGGTCGGCCTTGTTGAAGACCTGGAGCACGGGCACGCCGGGCGGCAGGCGGGTGGCGATCTCGGCGTCGGCCGCTTCGTAGGCCGCCTCGCCGCGGCGGCCCAGGTCGTGGAGGAAGATCACGGCGTCCGCCCCTTCGATGGCCTGCCAGCTGCGGCCGATGCCGATGCGTTCGACCTCGTCGCCGGCCTCGTGCGTGGCGCGCAGGCCGGCGGTGTCGATCACCGCCAGCGGCACACCCTCGATCTGGATCGTCTCGGCGATCTGGTCGCGCGTGGTGCCCGGCAGCGGCGTGACGATCGCCCGCTCGGCACCGGCCAACGCATTGAGCAGCGAGCTCTTGCCGACATTGGGCTGGCCGGCCAGCACCACGCGCAGGCCTTCGCGCAGCAGCGCGCCCTGGCGTGCGCGCCCCAGTGCCGCGTTCACCGTCGCCAGCAGGTCAGCGAGCTGGCCGCGGGCGCCCGCCTGCTCGAGGAAGTCGATCTCTTCCTCGGGAAAGTCCAGCGTAGCCTCCACCAGCATGCGCAGGCGCACGATGCGCTCGGCAAGTTGCGTCACCTCGGCCGAGAACGCGCCCGCCAGCGAGCGCGCGGCCGAGCGCGCGGCGGCCTCGGTGCTGGCATCGATGAGGTCGGCCACGGCCTCGGCCTGGGCCAGATCGAGCTTGTCGTTGAGGAAGGCACGCTCCGTGAACTCGCCCGGCTCGGCCAGGCGCAGGCCGGGCTGGGCCTGCAGGCAGCGCGCCAGCAGCAGTTGCAGCAGCACCGGGCCGCCGTGGGCCTGGAGCTCGAGCACGTCTTCGCCGGTGTAGGAGTGCGGGGCCGGAAAGTGGATCGCCAGCCCGCGGTCCAGCGGCTGGCCGTCGCTGCCGATGAAGGGCAGCAGCGTGGCCTGGCGCGGCACCAGCGCACGGCCGCAGACGGCGTCGATCAGCGAAGCGAGGCTGCGCCCCGACGCACGCACGATACCCACCGCGCCGCGCCCGTTGGCGGTGGCGATGGCGACGATGGGGTCGTGGTGGCGGCCGAGCGCGGAGCCCGGCGCGTGGGTGGCGGCGCGCATGGACTGCCGATTCTGGCGCGCCGGCGACGAAGATGGCGCGGGTGGAGCGGCATGCGCCGTTGAAAGCACGCGCCCGGACCTCCTGAGCCGGCTCTGGTCGAGCCGGGTCGCCCGCAGGCCTTCATCGTCGGCGCGATCCGGGCCTTCCTCAACCCCTGATCAGGGGAGTCCCGCGGCGGTAGCGTGCGCTATTGCCCATCGGCCCATCGACCCATCGACCCATCGACCCATCGCGCCGCCGCCTGCGGCCGAGCCGCGCGTCACTTCCTCTTGCCGGGTCCGCCGCTGCCAGCCACGCCGAGCCGATTGTTGATGACCCACTGCTGCGCGATCGACAGGATGTTGTTGGTCAGCCAGTACAGCACCAGCCCGGCGGGGAAGAAGAAGAACATGACGCCAAACGCCAGCGGCATGATCCACATCATCTTGGCCTGCACCGGGTCGGGCGGCGCCGGGTTGAGCCAGACCTGGAACAGCGACGAGCCCGTCATCAGCACCGGCAGGATGAAGTACGGATCGCGCACCGACAGGTCGGTGATCCAGCCGATCCAGGGCGCGTTGCGCATCTCGACGCTCGACAGCAGCACCCAGTACAGGGCGATGAAGAACGGCATCTGAACGAAGATCGGCAGGCAGCCGCCCAGCGGGTTGACCTTCTCCTCGCGGTAGATGCGCATCATCTGCTGCTGCATCTCCTGCGGCTTGTCCTTGTAACGTTCCTTCAGTTCGGCGACCCTGGGCGCGACCGACTTCATCTTGGCCATGCTGCGGTAGGCGCTGGCGTTGAGCCAGAAGAATGCCGCCTTCAGGCAGACCACCAGCGCGACGATGGCCCAGCCCCAGTTGCCGAGCAGGCCGTGCAACCGGGTCAGCAGCCAGAACAGCGGCTTGGACAGCACGTACAGCCAGCCGTAGTCCTTCACCCGCTCCAGGCCCGGCGCCAGCGCGGCGAGCTTGTCTTCCTCCTGCGGGCCGGCGAAGAGCGTCGCATCGACGGTCTTGCTGGCGCCGGGGGCGACGGTGCCCAGCGGCAGCACCATCGCGATCGAATAGTCGTCGTCGCCCACCTTCGCGGTGCGGAACTCGCGCGGACCGATCTGGGGCACAAGCCAGGCCGACGTGAAGTAATGCTGGACCATCGCGATCCAACCGTTGTCGGCGCTCTTGTCGTGGCTGTCGCTGCCTTTGGCGATGTCCTTGAACTGGATCTTCTGGTAATGCCCGGCGTCGGTGTACATCGCGGGGCCGGTGAAGGTCGAGTAGAAGCGCGAACCGCCTTCGGGGGGCCGGCCGTCGCGGGTCAGCTGCAGGTACAGCTGTGGCGCCAGCGGCGTGCTGCCGCCGTTGATGAACTCGTGGCGCACGTCGATCGTGTAGGCGCCCCGCTTGAACGTGTAGGTCTTGACAAGCTTGTGGCCGTCGACGGCCGGCGACTCGAAGCGCAGCGTCAGCGTGTCGGCGCCCGGGGCGAGGGTGCGCGGGCCCGCGTCGATCGTCATCTGCGTCAGGTGGTTCGGCAGGGCCACGCCGGGCTGCGTCGTCACCAGGCCGGTCTGCGCCAGGTACAGGCGCTGCGCGCTGCGGTCGAACAGGACCACGTCTTCCTTGGCATCGGCGCTCTCGCGGAAGCCCAGCAGTTGCAGGCGCACCAGAGTGCCACCTTGGCTGTCGAAGGTGGCCTTGACGACATCGGTGCTGATCGTGACCAGCTCGCCGGCGGTGGCAGCGGCCAATGACGCGCCTGGCGCTGCGGCGGCGGGTGCTGCCGCGCCGATCGCACCGGGCACGGCGGTCGGCAGCGAGGTGCCCGCCGGTTGCGGCGGCGCGGCCGCCGTGCCGGTGACCGCCGGCGCCGGGCCGCCGAACATCGACGGGTGACCGTTCTGCTTGTTCCAGGCGTCGTACAGCAGCACCAGGGACATGATGAAAACCACCCACAGAAGGGTGCGGCGCATATCGGTCATGGTGTCTTCCGGGTCGGGCGGCCGCGCGCGGCCGCCGGGTCGGTGATCCCGAGCCGGCTGAACAGGCCGGCGCCAGGCATCGAGAATTCTTCGGGCACCGGGTCGCACCCGCCTGCACACCAGGGGTGACAGCGCAGCAATCGCGCCGTGATCAGGGTGCTGCCGCGCAACGCACCGTGGCGCTGCAGGGCGGTGAGCGCATAGGCCGAGCAGGTGGGCTCAAAGCGGCAGGCGTTGCCGATCCAGGGCTTGAGCAGCAGCCGATACGCGCGCACGAGCGCGATCAGACCCTGCTGCGGCAGGCGGGCGGCAAGTGAAGGCAGATTGATCACGGTTTCACGCGCGCAAGCAGGGCATCGAGTTCGGACCGGGCGGCCAGCGCCAGAGCCCGTGATCGCGCCGAGACGAACTGTGCCGGCGCGAAAGGAGCCCGCAAGCGTACCAGCCAAAGCCCAGCCGGCAGGCCGCCGGCATGGCGTCCGAACGCGCTGCGGATCTGTCGCCTGAGCAGGTTTCGCGTGACCGCACGACGCGCAAGGCGCTTCGGGATGACGCAGCCGATCCAGCATCCGCCGGGCAAGTCATCCACAGGACGCTGTCCTTCATCGACAAACCCTGTGGATAACTCTTGTGTTCCGCCCTTTTCCCTTGGCGTCTGCGTGGTCTGCGGAACCCCGGCCACGTGATGGAGCGCGAAGTGAGCACTACGCGACAGCGATCTCGCGGCGAGCAGGCACTCGAAGTCCGCCTTGTTGACAAGCCGCCGCACATGGGAACCCGGCCCCGGCATCGCGACCGCCCCAGGGCTGCCGCGCTCGAGCGGGCGCGGGCGAATCAGACCGCCAAACGCTTGCGCCCCTTGGCGCGGCGGGCATTGATGACCGCGCGCCCGCCGCGGGACTTCATGCGGACGAGAAAGCCGTGGGTGCGGGCGCGGCGGATCTTGGACGGTTGGTAGGTGCGCTTCATGGCGGGCTCCACCCCGCCTGTAGCAGGGCATCAAGGGACTTCGAACGAGGGCGCCGGGCGCTGCCAAGCCTGCCAAGCCTGCCAAGCGGTGGCGCGGGCGACCACGCGCATTGTCTCGATGCGGCCGCGGCGCCCGGCAAAGTGAAATAAGGGAAACCCGCAATTACAACAAAAAACGCCAGTCAGGTCAAACACTTGCACCGCAGAGCGCCACATCCGCCGGGCTTGACGGCGCGTCGGAAGTTGTGGATAACTGCGCTCCGCCGACGTTCCGGGTAGCCCCGTTCGGCTCTCGCCAAAAGAAGATTTCCACATAATGATTCTCGATCTCTGGCAACGCAGTTGCGAACGTCTCGCAGCCGAGTTGCCTGAACAACAATTCAACACCTGGATACGCCCCTTGGCGCCCGCCCCTGACGCCGCCGTCGCGCACGATGGTGTCGATGTCGACGCGGGGAGTGCCGGGGATGTCGGCGCCGGCATCGTTGCGGTTCAGGTGCCCAACCGGTTCAAGCTCGATTGGATCCGGTCGCAATACGCCACCCGCATCGAGTCGGCCCTTGCCGCGGTGGCCGGCCGCCCGATGCGCCTGGCGCTGACGCTGGCGCCACGGGCCGAGCCGCCGGCCGCCGATGGCGGGCTGGCGCGTGGTGGCAGCGGTCAGGCCGGCAGCCTCGCGTTGCAGGCGCTGGACCGCTCGCCCGCATCCGGTGCGGCTTCTCCACAGGCCGCTGCCAACGGTCAAGCTTCACCTCCCGCGTCCGGCTTTGCCGTCGCCGCGGCAGCCCACCGGCTGAACAGCGCCCTGACCTTCGACACGCTGGTGGCCGGGCGCGCGAACCAGATGGCGCGTACTGCGGCACTGCACGTGGCCGGCGCACCCGGGGTCATGTACAACCCGCTGTTCATCTATGGCGGCGTCGGCCTGGGCAAGACCCACCTCGTGCACGCGGTGGGCAACGCGTTGCTGAAGGACCGGCCTCAGGCCCGGGTGCTCTACCTGCACGCCGAGCAGTTCATCAGCGACGTGGTCAAGAACTACCAGCGCAAGACCTTCGACGAACTGAAGGCCAAGTACCACTCGCTGGACCTGCTGCTGATCGACGACGTGCAGTTCTTCGCCGGCAAGGACCGCACGCAAGAGGAGTTCTTCAACGCCTTCGAGGCCCTGCTGACCAAGCGGGCACACATCATCATGACCAGTGACACCTACCCCAAGGGGTTGGTGGACATCGACGAGAGGCTGACCAGCCGCTTCGACGCCGGGCTGACGGTGGCCATCGACCCGCCCGAACTCGAGATGCGGGTGGCGATCCTGATGCGCAAGGCACAGGCCGAGGCCTCCGAGATGCCCGAAGACGTGGCCTTCTTCATCGCCAAGAACGTGCGCGCCAACGTGCGCGAACTCGAAGGCGCATTGCGCAAGGTGCTGGCCTACAGCCGCTTCAGTCACAAGGAGATCAACATCGCGCTGGCGCGCGACGCGCTGAAGGACCTGCTGAGCATCCAGAACCGGCAGATCTCGGTCGAGAATATCCAGAAGACGGTCGCCGACTTCTACAAGATCAAGGTCGCCGACATGTACAGCAAGAAGCGGCCGGCGAGCATCGCTCGCCCGCGGCAGATCGCGATGTACCTGGCCAAGGACATGACGAAGAAGAGCCTGCCCGAGATCGGCGACAACTTCGGGGGCCGCGATCACACCACGGTGCTGCACGCGGTGCGCAAGATCGGCGAGGAGCGTACGCGCAACCCGGAACTCAACCAGCAACTGCACGTGCTGGAACAGACACTCAAGGGCTGAATGCCCCCTGATGCGCCGCGATCGCGCACAAGCCTGTGGACAGAATCGGCACAAGCCGGCGCTTGTCCACACAGCGCAGCCTGCAACGCTTCTTGTCCCCAATCGGGATACGCCGTGGGCGGGGCTGAACACACAGGGTTCACCGCCGCATAAGCCATTGATGGAAAAGGCGAAAATAGCGTTGTCCCCGGATTCGGCGGTGCTCTACCAGCTACCACCAGAGTAAAGAAGAGGAAAACATGATCGTTCTCAAAACCGCCCAGGCGAACCTGCTGGACGCGTTGCAGTCGGTGGCCGGCATCGTCGAGCGCCGGCACACGCTGCCGATCCTGGCCAACGTGCTACTGCGCAAGGACGGCGACAGGATCGAGTTCACGACCAGCGACCTCGAGATCCAGGTCCGCACGCACGCCACGCTGGGCGGCGACGTGGGCCAGATCGCGACGACGGTGGGCGCGCGCAAGCTGATCGACATCCTCAGGAGCCTGCCGGCGGACCAGGTGGTGACGCTGACGGCGGTGCAGAACAAGCTGACGCTGCAGGGCGGCAAGAGCCGCTTCACGCTGCAGACGCTGCCGGCGGACGACTTCCCGCTCGTCAACGAAAGCGTCGAGTTCGGCCCCACGTTCTCGGTGCCGCAGAAGACCTTGCGCGACCTGATCAACCAGGTCCACTTCGCGATGGCGGTGCACGACATCCGCTACTACCTCAACGGCATCCTGTTCATCGCCGAGGGCAAGACCCTGACGCTGGTGGCCACCGACGGCCACCGCCTGGCGCTGGCGCAATCGCAGCTGGAAGCCGAGGTGCCGAGCAAGCAGGAGGTGATCCTGCCGCGCAAGACCGTGCTCGAACTGCAACGGCTGCTCAAGGACGAGGACACGCCGATCGAAATGCGATTCGCGAGCAACCAGGCCAAGTTCGTCTTCTCCGGAATGGAATTCGTCACCAAGCTCGTCGAAGGCAAGTTCCCGGACTACAACCGCGTGATCCCGCGCAACCACAAGAACGCGGTGGTGATGGGACGGGCGCCGCTGCTGGCCAGCCTGCAGCGCGCGGCGATCCTGACGAGCGAGAAGTTCAAGGGCGTGCGGATCAACATCGAACCCGGCGTGCTGCGGATCGCCTCGAGCAACGCCGAGCAGGAGGAAGCGAAGGAAGAGCTCGAGATCGACTACAACGGCGACCCGATCGAGATCGGCTTCAACGTCACCTACCTGATCGACGTGCTGGCCAATTCGCCGCACGAGATGGTCAAGCTCGAACTGCAGGACAGCAGCGCCAGCGCGCTGTTCAGCGTTCCCGAGCAACCCGGCTTCCGCTACGTGGTGATGCCGATGCGGATCTAGTCAAGCCCCGAAGCGGCCTGGCCGCTTCGCCCTCGACGGGGCAACGCCAACGGCCGGGCCGAGGCCGTTCCGCGGCGCTTGCTGGGCGGGCCTCCCGGCCGCCCAGGCCGGGTCTATCGAAAGAGATGATGAGCGAAAAACCAAACCACAACGATGGCGTCACCCAGCGCGCCGTGCCCAGCGCAGAGGGTGCTGCGGCGTCCACCGGCAGCGAGGCCTCGGCGGCCTACGGCGAAGGCAGCATCCAGATCCTGGAAGGGCTGGAGGCGGTGCGCAAGCGCCCCGGGATGTACATCGGCGACACCTCCGACGGCACCGGGCTGCACCACCTGGTGTTTGAGGTCGTCGACAACTCGATCGACGAGGCGCTGGCCGGCCATTGCGACGACATCACCGTCACCATCCACACCGACAACAGCATCAGCGTCATCGACAACGGCCGCGGCATCCCGACTGGCGTGAAGATGGACGACAAGCACGAGCCCAAGCGTTCGGCCGCCGAGATCGCCCTGACCGAACTGCACGCCGGCGGCAAGTTCAACCAGAACAGCTACAAGGTCTCGGGCGGGCTGCACGGTGTCGGCGTGAGCTGCGTTAACGCACTGAGCAGGTGGCTGCGCCTCATCGTACGCCGCGAGGGCCAGGTGCACTTCATGGAGTTCAGGCGCGGCGTGCCGCAGGACCGCGTGCTCGAGATGCGCGACGGTCACGAGGTCAGCCCGATGAAGGTCATCGGCGAGACCGAGAAGCGTGGCACCGAGGTGCATTTCCTGCCCGACGACGAGATCTTCAGCCACATCGACTTCCACTACGACGTGCTGGCCAAGCGGCTGCGCGAGCTGAGCTTCCTCAACAACGGCGTCAAGATCAAGCTCGTCGACGAACGCAATGCGAAGGAGGACAACTTCGCGTTCGCCGGCGGCGTGCGCGGCTTCGTCGGCTTCATCAACCAGGGCAAGAAGGTGCTGCACCCGAACATCTTCCACGCCATGGGCGACAAGATGAGCGAGCAGAACACGAACATCGGCGTCGAAGTCGCGATGCAGTGGAACGACGGCTACAACGAGAACGTGCTCTGCTTCACCAACAACATCCCGCAGCGCGACGGGGGCACCCACCTGACCGGGCTGCGCGCGGCGATGACGCGGGTGATCAACAAGTACATCGACGACACCGACATCGCGAAGAAGGCCAAGGTCGAGATCGCCGGCGACGACATGCGCGAGGGCCTGGCCTGCGTCGTCAGCGTCAAGGTGCCCGAGCCCAAGTTCAGCAGCCAGACCAAGGACAAGCTGGTCAGTAGCGAAGTGCGCGGGCCGGTGGAGGACATCGTCAGCAAGCTGCTCACCGACTGGCTGCTCGAGAACCCGATCGACGCCAAGATCATCTGCGGCAAGATCGTCGATGCCGCACGCGCGCGCGAGGCGGCGCGCAAGGCGCGCGAGATGACGCGGCGCAAGGGCGTGCTCGACGGTCTGGGCCTGCCGGGCAAGCTGGCCGACTGCCAGGAGAAGGACCCCGCGCAGTGCGAGATCTATATTGTCGAGGGTGACAGCGCGGGCGGCAGCGCCAAGCAGGGCCGCGACCGCAAGTTCCAGGCGATCCTGCCGCTGCGAGGCAAGATCCTCAACGTGGAGAAGGCGCGTTACGAGCGGCTGCTGTCGAGTGAGTCGATCGTCACGCTGATCACCGCGTTGGGCACCGGCATCGGCGTCGAGGACTTCAACATCGACAAGCTGCGCTACCACCGCATCATCATCATGACCGACGCCGACGTCGACGGCGCCCACATCCGCACGCTGCTGCTGACCTTCTTCTACCGCCAGATGCCGGTGCTGGTCGAGCGCGGCCACATCTACATCGCACAGCCGCCGCTGTACAAGGTCAAGCTCGGCAAGCACGAGGAATACCTCAAGGACGGACTGGCGCTGGACGCCTTCCTGCTCGGCGTCGCGCTCGACGGGGCGTCGGTCTGGCCCGACGGCGCCAGCGCGGGCGGCCGGCCGGCGATCGAAGGCAGCGCACTGGAGACGCTGGCGCGCAGCTACCTCGTGGCCAACGCCGTCATCGAGCGCTTGTCGAACTGGATGGACGTCGATGCCGTGCGAGCGATCGGCGGCGGGCTGACGCTGAAGCTGGACGACGCGGCGGGCGCCCAAGCCAGTGCGGCTGCCTTGCAGTCGGCGTTGATCGACGCCCAGGTCAGCGCCGAATTCGACGTCCGCACCGACAAGCACCTGCTGCGCATCAGCCGTCGCCACCACGGCAACGTCAAGAGCAGCGCCATCACGCAGGACTTCGTGCACGGCGCCGACTACGCGGCGCTGGCCACCGCGGGCACGTCGTTCCTCGGCCTGCTCGGCCCGGATGCCGTGGTCCGCCGCGGCGAGGGCGAGAAGATGAAGGAGCAGAAGGTCGCCGACTTCCGTGCCGCGATGGCCTGGCTGATGGCGCAGGCCGAAAGCGCGGTCGCCCGGCAGCGCTACAAGGGCCTGGGCGAGATGAACCCCGAGCAGCTGTGGGAGACGACGATGGACCCCGCGGTGCGGCGGTTGCTTCGCGTGCAGATCGACGACGCCATCGAGGCCGACCGCGTGTTCACGATGCTGATGGGTGACGAAGTGGAGCCGCGGCGGGACTTCATCGAAAGCAATGCGTTGCGGGCGGCGAATATCGACGCGTGAGGTTGTAGGTTCTCAAAATCATTGCGGATTTTCTTAACACTTGCGGATGGATCTTGTCGACGTCAGCATGGTCCCGCCGACGTGACGGCAAAGTTTTGCCGGTCGTACCGCAGTTCTTTGAGCACCAGAATTCTGCGGCCTTGGCCTAGTACAGACGGGCTCCCGAACACACCGCTGTGGGACCGTTCGCCGTGGCCTCACTTCCCGATTGGACGACTGCGTCCCAGAGGCCACCTTTGGTAGAAAAAGGTCTTCTGGTGATCTTTTAGATAAAGCGTACTTTACTTGCTGATCTCCTGCAGGTAGATTCATGCTCCATGAAGGTCTCCCGCGAAGAGCTGATTGCCGTGCTGTCCCAGTTCAACCCCTGGTGGCGAGAGGAGGCCATTGCCGATCTTCCCAAGTGGCGACGGGCTGCGTTCCGGGAGCTGAACACCTGGATGACCGTGCCGCCGTCGCCGCGCGCGGTGCTGCTGTCAGGCGCCCGCCAGATCGGCAAGACGACGCTGATGCTGCAGGCCATCGACGCCCAGCTGAAAGCCGGCGTGCCGCCGGCCAACATCCTGTACGCCACCTTCGACCACCCCATCCTGAAACTGGCCGGCATCGACGCCGTGCTTGATGCCTGGCGAGAGCGCGAACCCAAGGCCGAAGGCCTGGAATACATCTTTCTCGACGAGGCTCAGTTCATCCGCGACTGGGGCACCTGGGTCAAGCACCAGGTCGACTTCCAGAAGAGCCGGCGCATTGCCTTCACCGGCTCGGCCATGCCTTTGGTGGAGGCGGGCCAGGAGTCGGGCGTCGGGCGATGGCACACCATCCGCCTCACGACCTTGTCTTTCTTCGAGTACCTGCAGATCAAGAACCTTTCGCTGCCGGCGCTGCCCAAGCTGCGCTCGTTGCGCGACCTGATCGACTGGCAGCCGCCTGACTTCTTGCGTACCGCCGAGGCCGCAGCGCCGTATGTCGGTCACTTCCACGAGTACCTGGTACGTGGCGGCTTCCCGCAGACTGCGCAAGTCGAAAGCATCACCCAGGCGCAGCGACTGCTGCGCGAAGACATCATCGACAAGGTGCTCAAGCGCGACATGACCGCGCTGTTCGGTGTGCGCCGTGTGCTCGACCTGGAACACACCTTTGTCTACCTGTGCATGCACGACGGCGGCCTGCTCGACATGGTGGACCTGTGCTCCAACCTGGAGGTGAAGCGGCCCACGGCGCAGAACTTCATCGAGCTGCTGGAAGCCACACACCTCATCTACCGTCTGGCGCCGTTCGGCTACGGCAAGGATGTGCTGCGCGCCCGGTTCAAGATCTACCTGGCCGATGCGGCCATCGCGCCGGCCGTGATGCTCAAGGGCAAGACCATCCTCGAGGACCCCGCCGCGCTGGGGGTGGCCACGGAGACGGCGGTCTTCAAGCATCTGTTCGCCCGCTACTACGCGCAGAGCGTTCGCTTCACCTACTGGCGCGGCAAGAAGGACCGCGAGGTCGACCTGGTGGCCGAAGTGGGTGGCCAGATCATCCCATTTGAAGTGAAGTACCGTGCCCAGCACACGGGTGCGCGAGAGTTAAAGGGGCTCATCGAGCTGTGCGAGCAGAAGAACATCACGCGCGGCTACGTCGTCACCAAGGCGTTGGACGACTTCGGCTTGATGACCGGATTGCCCCTAGCCAGCGGCACACCCACCCAAATCATGCGCATTCCCGGCCCGCTGCTCTGCTACTGGATGGGCGCCTCGGAATTGAACCAACACGAGATACAGGACTGACGAGTCCATCAGGGCCAAGAAGTCCGGCACCCGCAAGGTCGTCGCGGGACTCAACCTGACCGACAGCGAGCAGGTCCCGGGCAGGACTTCCGGCGATGCGCTCGCCCGTGCTTGTGAGCCCAGGAAGGCAGACCTCAAGCCACTGCCGCCGATGGACCCCGGCCTCGATGACGAGTTGCCGGAGTTCTCAACGTCATAGGTTGCACTGGGGGTCCCGTCATGAACCCGCATGACCGCACGTATGACCTGCAGACGCTGGGCCTGAACGCACGCCCAGGTGCGGCTGCCTCCAGCCGCGATTGCGAATTTCACGCTGCGCAAAGAGATCATCGAACACCCGAAGTTCACAGCGGCGATTCGGGAAGTCGCGCGCATCCATCAACGAGGTCTGCAAGCAGGGGTTTCGTCCTCTCGATGAGAGGATCCTTGGACGCCGTAGTGCAGTTGGCCGATCGGGAGTTTCAGCTTGTGGTCGCGATGGCCACGGCCGGTAGGCTGGCGGCGGTACACCTAGGCTTTCAGGAGCCCAGATACGGCTCAGCGTTGATCGCGTCGTGTTCCTTCGACACGCGGGAGCCGGATGAAGAGTAGGCTGAGAACGAGAGTCGCGACCGACGGTAGGTCCAGAGGCTGTAGGAAGTTCGCATCGATTTTGAGAATCTGGGGCAGCGATTCTCAAAATCGATGCGTAAGTGGCTGATCCGCCGTGCCCCTAATTCGCAACGATTCTGAGAACCTACATGAGGACTGAACTCAACCCGGGATGCGTCCGGCGCCAAGCGCGACCGAGAACCCCACCGCCGTGACGCCGCCGTGGCTGGCGGCCGACACGCTGCCCGCATGCATCGCCGCCACCGCCTTGACGATGGCCAACCCGAGCCCGTGGTTCGCGTCGCTGTTGCTGCGCGCCGGATCGACGCGGTAGAAGCGATCGAACAGGCGCCCCAGGTGTTCGGCCGGAATCTCGGCGCCGGTGTTGGACACCGTCACGCTCGCGCGACCCTCGGCGGCGGCGAGCTCGACGACGATCTCCGAATGTGCCGGAGAATGCCGGATCGCGTTGTGAAGCAGGTTGGTCACGGCGCGGCCGAACAATGCGCGCTCGATGGGCGCCTGGGCGTCGCCTTCCACCCGCACGCTGACGGCGGCCTCGTCGAGCAGGAGGTCGAGGAACTCCACCGTCTTGCGCACTTCGGCGGCGAGCGAAGTCGGCCGCAGGTGCTGCGGGCGCTCGCCCTGGTCGGCACGGGCCAGGAACAGCATGTCGTTGACGATCGCCCGCAGCCGCTCCAGCTCCTCGAGGTTGGACTGCAGCACCTCCTCGAGCTGTGCGGCGCTGCGCTCGCGTGCCAGCGCGACCTGGGTCTGTCCGATCAGGTTGGTCAGCGGCGTACGCAGTTCGTGCGTGACGTCGGCGTTGAAGCTCTCCAGCTGCTGCCACGCGGCCTCGAGCCGGTCGAGCGCGCCGTTGAACGAAAGCGCCAGGTCCGACAGCTCGGCCGGCAGCGGCGCCACCGCCAGGCGCTGCGACAGCGCGCTGGGGCTGAGCGCACGCGCCTCCCGCGACAGGCGCTGCAGCGGCAGCAGGCCCCAGCGCACGATGAGAAAGCCGATCAGCGCCACCAGCACGACGCCGACGGCCGCGCAGGCCGCGAGCACGGCCCGGAACGAATGGAGCGTGCGGGCGTACGAGGCCGAGTCGATGCCGACGATGAAGCGAAGCGCCGCGTGCAGGTCGTTGGCCGGGAAGTAGGCGCCGCGGATCAGCAAGGGCTCGGGCTGGTCGCCGATGCGCAGCTCGCCGACGCTGCTTGCACCCTGGCTGAAGCCCGCGATCTCGGCCAGCGCCTGCCCGTAGCGGATCTGCGGGTCGTCGCTGAGGATCCAGTAGCGGGTGCTGTGGTCGGGCGGGGTCAGCGCGTCGAGCTTGGCGTGCACCCGCGCCCATTGCTGCGGCTCGCGCAGGCGCTGGATGACGTAGGCGATGTCCTGGAACTTGGTGTCGAGCTGCTCGACCTGCTGGCGCCGCAGCGCGTTGCGCAGCTCGCGGTCCAGCGCCCAGCCGAGCAGCGAGAACACGAGCAACCCCGCCAGCGCGAACATCGCGGCCAAGCGGGCGGCGATCGAGCGCGCCGGGTTCATCGAGGCGACCGCTCCTCGAGCACGTAGCCCATGCCGCGCACGGTGTGCAGCAGCGGGCTGTGGAAAGGCGCATCGATCTTCGCCCGCAGCCGCTTGATCGCGACCTCGACGACGTTGGTGCCGCTGTCGAAGCTGACGTCCCACACCATCTCGGCGATCGCCGTCTTCGACAGGATCTCTCCCCGGTGGCGTGCCAGCGCGGTGAGCAGTGCGAACTCCTTGGCCGTCAGCTCGATGCGGGTGCCATCGCGGAAGGCCTTGCGCGACAGCAGGTCGATCGCCAGGTCGCCGACACGCAGCTCCGCCGGCTCCTGCCGGCGCCCGCGCCGCGTCAGCGCGTGCAGCCGGGCCAGCAGCTCCATGAACGAGAACGGCTTGACGAGGTAGTCATCGGCGCCGGCGCGCAGCCCGCGCACGCGGTCCTCAATGCGGTCGCGCGCCGTCAGCATGATCACCGGCGTGTCCTTGACCGCGCGCAGCGACTGCAGCACCTCCAGCCCGTCCATCCCGGGCAGCATCTGGTCGAGGATGATGACGTCGTAGTCCACCTCCAGCGCCATCTGCTGCGCGTCGAGGCCGTCGTGCGCCAGATCGACGACGCAGCCCTGCTCGGTCAGCCCCTTGTGGAGGTAGTCCGCCGTCTTGCGCTCGTCCTCGACGACCAGGATCTTCATCGCTGCTTCCCATTGCCTTGCTCGGTAGGGCGGCTCGGGCCGCGCCGGCTCGCGTCAGTCAGCCGCGGCCGCCGTGCCGCCCGCATGCGGCGCGCGCAACGCCGCCCGGGCCTTCTTGCGTCGAACATACCAGTGGTGCGCCCGATCCAGGTACAGGTAGACGACGGGCGTGGTGAACAGCGTCATAGCCTGCGACACCAGCAACCCACCGACCATCGCGTAGCCCAGGGGCCGGCGCAGTTCGGAGCCGGCGCCGTGGCCGAGCATCAGGGGCAGGCCAGCGAGGATGGCGCACGCGGTGGTCATCATGATCGGCCTGAAGCGCAGCAGGCAGGCCTCGTAGATCGCCTGGTGCGCCTGCAGCCCACGCTCTCTCTCGCCCACCAGTGCGAAGTCGATCATCATGATGCCGTTCTTCTTCACGATGCCGATCAGCAGGATGATGCCGATGATCGCGATCACGCTGAGGTCGTAGCCGCCCAGTCGCAGGATCAGCAGGGCGCCCAGGCCCGCGGCGGGCAGGGTCGAGAGGATCGTCAGCGGGTGGATGTAGCTCTCGTAGAGCAGTCCGAGCACGATGTAGACGGAGATGAGCGCGGCGGCGATCAGGTAGGGCATGGTGGACAGCGACTCGCCGAAGGCCTTGGCCGTGCCCTGGAAGCTGCCCGACAGCGTGGCCGGCACGCCCATTTCGCGCTGCGCCTTCTCGATGGCCGTCACCGCGTCGCCGAGCGCGGCCCCGGGTGCGAGGTTGAACGAGATCGTCACCGCCGGGAACTGGCCCTGGTGGCTGATCAGCAGGTAGGCGGTCTTGCTCGTGTCGACCTTGACGAAGGCCGACAGCGGCACCTGCTGGCCGTTCAGCGACGAGGCGATGTGGAGCTTGTCGAACAGTGCCGGGTCCTGCTGCAGGCGCGGCGCGACCTCGAGGACCACGTGGTAGCTGTTGGTCTGGGTGAAGTACTGCGCGACCTGACGCTGGCCGATGGCGTCGTACAGCGTCGAGTCGATCAGTGCCGGACTGATGCCGAAGCTTGCGGCGCGCGCGCGGTCGATCGTCAGCACGGCGGCGGCGGCCTCGTTCTGCTGGTCGGTCGCGACGTCGGTGAGCTGGGGCAGCTTGCGGAAGCGGTCGACCAGCCGTGGCGCCCAGGCGTTGAGCTCGCTCAGGTCGGTGTCGGTGACCGTGTACTGGTACTGCGTACGTGCCAGCCGGCCGCCGACGTTGATGTCCTGCGGCGCCTGCATGAACAGGTTGATGCCCTCCAGCCGGGCCAGCCGAGGTCGCAGGCGCGCGATGACCTCGTCGGCGGTGGCCGTGCGGCCCTCGTCGCGCGGCTTCAGCGCGATGAAGAAGGCGCCGGTGTTGGCCGTGCTGCCGCCGGCGAACATGCCGAAGGCGGTCACGTCGGCGTCCTGGCGCACGACGTCGGCGGCCTGCGTCATGCGTTGCTGCATGGCGATGAACGAGGCGTCCTGCGCGGTCTCGGCGAACCCGTAGATCGTGCCTGTGTCCTGCTGCGGGAAGAAGCCCTTGGGGCTCAAGACGAACATCAGCACGGTCAGCGTCAGCGTCGCGACGAACACGCACAGGGTCGCGAACTCGTGCTTGAGCACGAAGTCCAGGCCGCGCTTGTAGCCCGCCAGCATGGCGTCGAAGCCGTGCTCGAACATCAGGTACAGCCGGCCGTGCGGCCGGGCGTGGGTGTCGGCCAGGAAGCGCGAGCACAGCATCGGCGTGAGCGTGAGCGAGACCGCCACCGAGATGACGATGGTCATCGTCACGACGACCGCGAACTCGCGGAACAAGCGGCCGACGATGCCGCCCATCAGCAGCAGCGGGATGAACACCGCCACCAGCGACACCGAGATCGAGATGATCGTGAAGCCGATCTCCGCGGCACCCTTGTACGCCGCCTCGAGCGGCTTCATGCCCTTCTCGACGTAGCGGTAGATGTTCTCCAGCATCACGATCGCGTCGTCGACGACGAAGCCTACCGAGATCGTCAGCGCCATCAGGCTGAGGTTATCCAGGCTGTAGCCGAACAGGTACATGCCGGCCGCGGTACCCAGCAGCGCCAGCGGCACCGTCACCCCCGGGATCACGGTGGCCGGCACGCTGAGCAGGAAGATGAAGATCACGCCGATGACGGCGAAGATCGTGATGATCAGCGTGCGCTCGACCTCCAGCACCGAGGCCCGGATGTTCTGCGTGCGGTCGACCAGGATGTTGACGTCGACCGACGGCGGGATCGCCGCGCGCAGCCGTGGCAGCGCGGCCCTGATGCGTTCGACCGTCTCGATGACGTTGGCGCCCGGCTCCTTGGTGATGAACAGCACCAGTCCGCGTCCGTTGCGGATCGTGCTGTCGGCCGGCGCCGCGGCGCCCTGGTAGGCCCAGGCGGCAGTGCGCACGTTCTCCGGGCCCTCGACCGCCACGCCGATGTCGCGCACCCGCACCGGCGCGCCGTTGCGGTAGGCCAGCACCATGTCGTTCCAGGGCTCGGCGCTCAGGATCTGGTCGTTGGTGTAGACGGCGAAGCTCTGCTGCTGGCCGTCGATGCTGCCGGTGGGCTGGCTGACCGTCGTGCTGGCGACGGCGACGCGGATGTCCTCCAGGCTCAGCCCCATCGCCGCCAGCTTGGCCGGGTCGACCTGGATGCGCACCGAGGGCTTCTGCACGCCGCCGATGTTGACCAGGCCAACGCCCGGGATCTGCGAGATCTGCTGCGCCAGGATCGTGTCGGCGTACTCGTTGACCCGGGTGATCGGCAGCGTCTCGGATTGCACCGCCAGCACCAGGATCGAGAAGTCCCCCGGGTTGATCTTGCGCAGCGTCGGCGGGCTGGGCAGGTTCGAGGGCAGCTGGCCGCCGGCGGCGGTCATCGCCGACTGCACGTCGAGCGCGGCCGCATCGATGTTGCGACTGAGCTCGAACTGCAGGGTGACCTGGGTCGTCCCCAGCGCGCTGGTCGAGGTCATCTGCGCCAGCCCGGGGATTAGCGAGAACTGGCGCTCCAGCGGCTGGGCGACGCTGGACGCCATGGTCTCGGGATTCGCGCCCGGCAGGTTCGCCGTGACCTGGATGGTCGGGAAGTCGACCTGCGGCAGCGGGGCCACCGGCAGCAGTGGCCAGGCCGCGATGCCGGTGAGCAGGATCGCCAGCGCCAGCAGCGAGGTGCCGATCGGGCGCTTGATGAAGATTGCGGAGACGCTCACGGCCGGGCCTTGGGCGGGTCGAGGCGGTCGGCTTGCGCGGTCGCCGCCGAAGCAGCCGCGGCCGGCGCCCTGGCCACGACCGGCACGCCCGGGCGCAGCTTGTACTGCCCGTCGACGACCACCGTCTCGCCGGCCTGTAGGCCGCGGGTCACGACGGCTCGGCCGTCCTGGATGCGCAGCACGGTGATCGGGCGGATCTGCGCCTTGCCCTCGGCGTCGACGGCGTAGGCATAGGTGCCGGTCGCGCCGCGCTGCACGACCGCCGCCGGAACCGTCAGGGCCTGCGCGAACTCGCCCAGCACCAGGCGGACGTCGACGTACTGTCCCGGCCACAGGACGTGCTCGGCGTTCGCGAACCTTGCCTTGAGCTGCACCGTGCCGCTGGTGGCGTCGATCTGGTTGTTGACCAGGACCAGCTCGCCGCGCGCGAGCAAGGGGCCGCCGTCGCGGCCGTAGACCAGCACCGGAAGGTGCCCGCCGCGGTGCTGGGCGCGGTTGATCGCCTGCACCGTGTCGCCGGGCAGCGTGAAGACGACGGCGATCGGGTCGATCTGGTTGATCACCACCAGGCCGCCCGGATCCGCCGCGTGGACGATGTTGCCGGGGTCGACCAGGCGCGCGCCGGTGCGCCCCGACAGCGGGGCGGAGATCGTCGTGTAGTCGAGCTGGATCTGTGCGTAGTGGACCTGCGCCGTGTCGGTCCGCACGGCGGCCTGCAGCTGGGCGACCAGGGCACGCTGCGTGTCGAGTGTCTGCTGGGTCGTCGCGTCTTCCTTGATCAGCCCCTCGTAGCGTGCGAGGTCGACGCGCGCGTTGGCCAGCTGTACCTCGTCGCGTGCCTTCTGCGCCTGCGCCTGCTCGAGCTGCGCGCGCAGCGGGCGGGCGTCGAGTTGGGCCAGCACCTGGCCGGCTTTCACATCCTGACCCTCGACGTAGCCGATGCGCTCGAGCTGGCCGTCGACCCGCGTCTTGACGGTCACGGTGGCCATGGCCTGGACCGTGCCGATCCCGGCCTGGTAGTCGGGCACGTTCTCGCGCAAGACTCGAACCAGGGTCGCGGCGACCCCCGTGGCCGGACGCGCCGCGGGCGACGGCGTCTGCGCGCCACTGCGCAGGGCGAACCAGCCGGCCCCTGCAATGAGCAGGACCAGTGCGCCGCGGCGCAGCCAGGATCCGGCGGTGGCCAGGGGTGGGGTGAGGGGCATGGCGACTTCGGGGATCGGGTGATCGGGGGGCGGGCGTTCAGCCCGGGGCGGCGCCAGTGGCCGGCGCAGGCCTGGCGGCGGCCGAAGCGCGCGGCTTGCCATCGGCCATCGGCTGCGCGGCCCCGGCGGCCGGTTTGGCGGGCTGCGCGTCGGCCGCGCCCAGCGCGACGGCGTCCCAGCCCCCGCCCAGGGCGGTGACGAGCGCGGCGCTGGCGGCGAGCTGCCGCCCGAGCAGCTGCAAGGCACTTCGCTCGCTGGCCAGCGTCAAGGTCTGCGCGGTGACGACCGCCAGGTAGGAGGCGGTGCCGGCGCGGTACTGCGCCAGGCTGACGCGCTCGGCCTTGCGCGCCGAGGCGACGGCGGCATCCTGCACGCGGCGCTCGTGAGCCAGCACGCGCAGCGCGGCCAGGTGGTCCTCGACCTGCTGCAGGCCGCCGAGCACGGTCTGCTTGTACTGCGCTGCGGCGGCATCGTAGGCGGCGATGGCGGCGTCGGTCTGGGCGCTGCGGGCCCCGCCGTCGAACAGCGTGCCGGCGAGTGCTGCGCCGACCGACCAGACGCGGGCCGGCGTCTCGGTCAGGCGGGCGAAGCTGCCGCTGGCGAAGCCGGCGGCAGCGCCCAGCGTCAGGCTCGGGAAATAGGCCGACTGCGCGATGCCGATGCCGGCATTCGCTGCTGCCGCGCGGCGCTCGGCGGCAGCGATGTCGGGCCGCCGCTCGAGCAGCTGAGACGGCATCGCCGGCGGCACCTCGGGCAGCGCCAGGCCAAGGGTGCCGCTCGGCCGGGCAGCGATCGACAGTTCGGCTGGCGGCCGGCCGGTCAGCACGGCGATTGCGTGCTCGAGCTGGCTGCGCTGCACGTCGAGGTCGATCGCCTGGGCCTCGGCCGACAGCAGCTGCGTCTCCGCCAGCGCGACGTCGGCGCCGGTGGCCGTGCCGGCCCGGTTCTGGCTGCGCGTCAGCGCCAGCGCCTTTCGGTAGTCCTGCACCGTGCGCCCGAGGAGGTCCCTCAGAGCGTCGCTGATGCGCAGCTGAAGGTAGTCCTGCACCAGCTCGGCCTGGATGCTCAGCCGCGCGCCGGCGAGGTCGGCCGCGCTGGCCTGCGCCGAAGCCTCGCCGGCCTCGACCGATCGCCGCACGTGGCCCCACAGATCGGGCACCCAGCTCGCGCCGAGCGACAGCGCGTCGGCGCCGCCGATCGATGGACCGAGGGCGGTCTGCGAACGGGCGCGGCCGATCGAGGCGCTGGCCCCGACCGTGGGCATGTAGCCGGACCGCGCGAGGCGCACGGCGGCCTGCGCCTGCCGGTACTGCGCTTCGGCGCTGCGAAGGTTCAGGTTGGCGGCGTTCGCGGCCGCGACCAGGGCGTCGAGGTCGGGGTCGGCGTAGACCGACCACCAGGCTTGGTCTGCGGCGGCGGCGGCCGGCCGCGCCGCCGTCCACGGCCCAGCCTCCTTGTACGTCGCCGGTGGCGTGAACGCGGGGCGCACGTAGTCGGGGCCGCTGGCGCAGCCGGCGCAGGCGATGACTGCGGCGGCCAGTACGAGCTGGCCGGTCGCGTTGCAGTGGCGGCGAGGGATGTGCACGGGCGTGATGCAGCTCGGAGGACGCGAGAGGGTCGATGGGGGGCAGGGGGCCATGGCGCCGCTGACCTTGCCCGGCCGCGGAATTTAGGCTTGGCCACAGGCCAAGGCGCTGTCCGCCGGCTGACATTCTTGTCAGCCGGCGGGCTCGAGCTGTCGGACACCGCGATGAACCCCCGCAGCACACCCAGCGCTGCATCGGGCACCTCGCGCCAAGCCCGGTGCCCCCGGTGTCGCCGAAGGCGACGAGGCGTGCCCAGGGCGCCGGGATCGCGGCAGCGATCTCGGCGAAGCTGCCGAACGACGGCCCGAGCACGATCGGCTTGACGATGCCCAGGGCGTCGCGAAGTCGCACCACGTCGTCGGCGAAGGAGTCCAGCCCCCCTTCGTCGGGTGGCCGGCGGTCGCTGCGGCCATGGCGGGGGGTGGTCGTGATGGACGAGCTGCGCGATGTCGGCCCGATGCGAGAGCAACGGCTTGAAGGCCGGGTGGACATAGCCCATCGCCGCGACCGCCGTGCAGCAGCAGGGTCGGCTTGGCGCGTGCGCGGGCCGTCGGACACGAGGTCGCGGCCTTCGATGTCGACGAAGAGCCGGACACCGGCAGCGATGGTGACCTGCATGCCGCAGGATGGCGGCGCCGCGGCGCTGCCGCAGCACGCTCAGATCGCGGGGGACTGCCGGCGCCTGCGACCGATGGGCAGATCAAGCACTGCGCGATCACGAACGCAGCAGCTTCTCCTCGGCCAGCGCCAGGGGCTCGGGCAGCCCGGACAGCACCAGCGTGTCGCCGGCGGTCAGCCGGTGCCCGGCCAAAGGCGCGCTGACGCCGCCGCTGGCGCGGCGCACCGAAACCACGCTCACGCCGACGGCATGCAGCGCCTGGGCTTCCAGCGTCTGGCCCAGGCAGCGGGCCGCTTCGGGCAGGGTCAGGCTGAGCAGCCGGGCCTGCGCGAGCTCCTCGACGGTGTCGTCGTCGGCGCCGTGGAAATAGCCCCGCAGCAGGCTGTAGCGGGCGTCGCGGGCCTCGCGGATGACGCGGATCACCCGCTTCATCGGCACGCCGACCAGCGCCAGCGCATGGCCGGCGAGCATCAACGAGCCCTCGATCGCCTCGGGCACGACCTCGGTCGCGCCGGCGGCCTTCAGTCTGTCGAGGTCGGCATCGTCGACGGTGCGCACGACGACCGGCACCTTGGGCGCGTGTTCCTGCACCAGGCGCAGGATGCGGATCGCCGAGGCCGTGTCGTGGTAGCTGACGACCACCGCCGCGGCCCGCGCCAGCCCGGCCGCCATCAGGCTCTGCAGCCGCGCGGCGTCGCCGAATACCACGCTCTGGCCGGCCGCGGCCGCCTGGCGCACGCGGTCGGGGTCGAGGTCCAGCGCCATGTACGGGATGCTTTCGGGCACCAGGAGGCGGGCCAGGTTCTGGCCGCAGCGGCCGTAGCCGCAGATGATCACGTGGCGCTCGGCGGCGATGGCGCGGCGCGCGATCGTCGTCAGCGCCACCGATTGCATCAACCAGTCGTTCGCGCTCAGGCGGTTGACGATGCGGTTGCTGTGCAGGATCACGAAAGGCGTGGCGAGCATCGACAGCACCATGCTGGCCAGGATCGGGCTCTCCCAGGCCGGCGAGATCAGGCCGCGGTCGGCGCCCAGGGTCAGCAGCACGAAGCCGAATTCACCGGCCTGCGCCAGGTACAGGCCGGTGCGCAGCGCCACGCCCGGCGGGGCGCGGAAGGCGCGCGCCAACGCCGCCACCAGCACGAACTTGACCGTCACCGGCAGCGTCGTCAGGGCGAGGACCAGCAGCCAGTGGTCCCACACCGGGCGCCAGTCGAGCTTCATGCCGATGGTGATGAAGAACAGCCCCAGCAGCACGTCGCTGAAGGGCCGGATGTCGGTCTCGACCTGGTGCTTGTATTCCGTCTCCGCGATGAGCATGCCGGCGAGGAAGGCGCCCAGCGCCAGCGACAGCCCGGCGCGGTCGGTGAGCCAGGCCAGCCCGAGCGTGATCAACAGAAGGTTGAGCACGAACAGCTCCTCGCTCTTGCGCCGCGCCACCACCGTCAGCCAGGCGCGCATCACCTTCTGCCCGCCGACGAGCAGCAGGGTCAGCAAGGCGGCGGCCTTCAGGCCGGCCCAACCCACCGCGATCAGCAGCTGGTCGGCCGGCGTGCCGAGCGCCGGGATCAGCACCAGCAGCGGCACCACCGCCAGGTCCTGGAACAGCAGCACGCCGAGGACGCGCCGGCCGTGTTCGCTGGCCAGCTCCAGCCGCTCGGCCATCAGCTTGACGACGATGGCGGTGGACGACATCGCGAACGCGCCGCCGAGCACCACCGCGCCCTGCCACGACATCTGCCAGGCGCGCCCGGTGACGGCGGTGTACAGGGCGGCGATCGCCGTGTGCCCGATGAGCGCGCCGGCAATGGTCAGCAGCACCTGCGACAGCCCGAGCCCGAAGACCAGGGTGCGCATGCTGCGCAGCTTGGGCAGGTTGAACTCGAGCCCGATGACGAACATCAGGAACACGACGCCGAACTCGGCCAGGTACTTGACGCCTGCGCTGTCGGCAGCCAGCGCCAGCGCGTTGGGACCGATGAGCACGCCCACCGCCAGGTAGCCCAGCATCGGCGGCAGCTTCAGCGAGCGGCAGGCAACCACGCCGAGCACCGCGGCGATCAGGTACAGCAGCACGAGTTCGAGCGTCGATGCCACGGGCGAGGGGCGTGCCTAGAATGGACCGATGCTAGATCACCGCCATCTCGGATGACCGCGCTGGGCCCCTTCGACGCGCAACGCGCGCTGCGAATGGCCGCGCGCACGTTCGAGATCGAGGCGCGCGCGCTCACGGCGCTGGCGGCGCGGCTCGGGGATGCGTTCGCCCGGGCGGTCGAAGCAATGCTGCAATGCCGCGGCCGCGTCGTCGTCATGGGCATGGGCAAGAGCGGCCATGTGGGTCGCAAGATCGCCGCCACGCTGGCGTCCACCGGCACGCCGGCGATGTTCGTCCACCCCGCCGAGGCCAGCCATGGCGACCTCGGGATGGTGATGGCCGGCGACATCGTGCTGGCGATCAGCAACAGCGGCGAGAGCGACGAGCTGGCAGCCCTCCTGCCGGCGATCCGGCGCCTGGGCGTGAGCTTCGTCGCCATGACCGGCCGGCCGGATTCGACGCTGGCGCGCCACGCCGACATCGTGCTGTCGAGTGCGGTCGAAGAAGAGGCTTGCCCGCTCAACCTCGCGCCCACCGCGAGCACGACAGCGCAGATGGCGCTGGGCGACGCGCTGGCGGTGGCGCTGCTCGACGCGCGCGGCTTCAAGGAAGCCGACTTCGCCCGCTCGCACCCCGGCGGCAGCCTGGGCCGCAAACTGCTGATCCACGTGCGCGATCTGATGCGCAGCGGCGACGCCGTGCCGTGCGTCGCACCCGGTGCGAGCTTCAATGCGCTGCTGCGCGAGATGACGGGCAAGGGCCTGGGCTTCGCTGCCGTCGGGGATACGAACGGGCGGCCGATCGGCATCTTCACCGACGGCGACCTGCGCCGCCTGATCGAGCGCGGCGCCGACCTGCGCGCGCTCACGGCCGAGCAGGTGATGCACCGCAGCCCGCGCCTGGTGCGCGCCGACGCACTCGCGGTGGAAGCCGCCGGCGTGATGGAACAGCACCGCATCACCAGCGTGCTGGTCGTCGATGACGCGGGCTTGCTGGTGGGCGCACTGAACTCGAACGACCTGATGCGCGCGAAGGTGATCTGATGGTCGCCTGCCCCGCGATCGGCAAACCGCGCGTACATGGCGGACCCGGGCAATGCCGGCGCTGAACTTCCCCCCGGAACTGCTGCTGCGGGCGCAAGGTCCGGGCCTGGGCATGAAGGCGGCGCTGCTGGACGTCGACGGCGTGCTCACCGACGGCCGTATCTACATCGGCGAGCACGGCGAGACCGTCAAGGCCTTCTCGACCCTGGACGGCCACGGGCTGAAATTGCTGCGACAGGCGGGGATCGAGCCGCTGGTAATCACCGGGCGCGACTCCGCGGCGGTGCGCCGTCGCGTCGCCGACCTCGGCTTGCCGCACGCCGTCTACGGCGTGCAGGACAAGCTGGCAGCCGCCCAGGGGCTGCTGGACGCCTTGGGCCTGGGCTGGGCGGATGTGGCGGCGATGGGCGACGACTGGCCCGACCTGCCGCTGCTCTCGCGTGCCGGCCTGGCCTGCGCGCCGGCCAATGCGCATGCCGAGGTCAGGGCGGTCGCGCATCATGTCACCGCGGCCCGCGGCGGCCATGGCGCCGCACGCGAGTTCTGCGATCTGCTGCTGGTGGCCAGCGGCCGCTACGCGGCGCTGCTTCAGGGCCAGTTGCAGACGCTGGACGGAAGCTGAGCGATGAGCGTCGCACGGCCGTTGCGAAGGCGCTCACGCCCCCTTGGGGGGGCGGTGCGCAGCGCCTTGGGGGCACGATGAGCGTCGAGCTGCACCTGCCGGATCTGCCGGAGGTGCCGATCTCGCTCGGGCCGGCACGTGCGTTGGTCGCGCGCCCGGAGCTGGCCTGGCACCAGCGGCTGCGCGCGGCGCTCGCGTCCTACCTGCCGCTGCTGGTGATGGCGCTGCTGGCGCTGGGTACCTGGTGGCTGCTGAAGAACGCGCCGCGGCCGACGTCGACGGCCGCGGCACCGCCGGTGTCCGGCAACCCCGACTACACGATGCGCGAGTTCGCGCTCGAGCGTTTCGACCCCACGGGTCGGCTGAGGTTGCGCATCGAGGGAGCGCGGTTGCAGCATTATCCCGTGACCGACCGGATCGAGATCGACCGCGCGACCATCCATGCCTTCGCACCCGACGGTCGGGTGACCACGGCGGTGGCGCGGCGGGCGCTGACCAACGGCGATGGCTCCGAGGTGCAGCTGCTGGGTGGGGCCGAGGTGCGCGGCGCCGATGCCGCCGGCCAGCAGCTGGTGCTGCGCAGCGAGTTCCTGGACATGTTCCTCGTCACCGAGCAGGTCATGAGCCATCTGCCGGTGGGCATCGAGTTCGGCGGCACCGAACTGCACGCGGCCGGGATGCTCTACGACAACGCGGCCGGGCGGCTCGACCTGCAGGGCCCGATGCGCGCCACGCTGTCTCCGAGGCCGCGACCGTGACCGCGCCGCTGGTCTTCATCACGGGCGCGTCCAGCGGCATCGGGCAGGCGCTGGCGGCGCGCTACGCTGCCGCCGGCTGGCGTCTGGCGCTCGTCGCCCGGCGGGCCGAGGCCTTGGGCGACTGGGTGCGCTCGCAGGGCCTGGGCGGCGACCGCGCCGGGGTCTACGGCGCCGATGTGGCGCAGCCCGACAGCATCATCGCCGCCGCGCAGGCCTGCATTGCACGCCAGGGCCTGCCTGACGTGGTCATCGCCAACGCCGGCATCAGCGTCGGCATGGACACGGGAGAACGCGGCGACCTCGACGTCATGCGCGAAGTCTTCGCCGTCAACAACCTCGGCCTGGCGGCGACGTTCCACCCGTTCCTGCGCCACATGCGGCAGCGTGGCAGCGGCACGCTGGTGGGCGTCGGCAGCGTTGCGGCCATCCGCGGCTTCCCGGGGCACGGCGCCTACTGTGCGAGCAAGGCCGCGGTGGTTGCCTACTGCGAAAGCCTGCGCGGGGAATGCCGCGGCACCGGCGTCAAGGTGGTGACCCTGGTGCCGGGCTACGTCGCCACGCCGCTGACCGCGCGCAACCCCTATCCGATGCCGTTCCTGATGCCGGCGCCGGCCTTTGCCGACAGGGCCTTTGCCGCCATCGCGGGCGGCGACAGCTACCGGGTCATTCCGTGGCAGATGGCCTGGGTGGCGAAGCTGCTTCGCATCTTGCCCAACCGGGTGTTCGATCGCGCGCTGGCCGGCCGCGGGCGCAAGCCGCGCCGGCACTGATCCCGGGCGGGTGCGGGCCGCGGGAGGACGCGCTCACGTGCGGGATGCAAAGAAAGGGCACCCGCAGGTGCCCTTCTTTCGATGCGGGGAGCTCGATCAGTAGCCGCCGCGGCTGCCGCCGCCACTGCTGCCGCCGGTGCCACCGCCGTAGCCACCCCGACCGCCGCCACCACCGCCACCGTAGGGGCTGCGACCACCGCCGCCACCGCCGTAGGGGCTGCGACCACCGCCGCCGCCACCGCCGCCGGCGCCACCGCCGTAGCCGCCACCTCCGCTACCACCGCCGCCGCCGTAGCCACCCCGGCTGCCGCCGCCGCCGCCGAACCCGCCCGGACGCTCTTCGCGCGGGCGGGCCTCGTTGACGACCACGGCCCGGCCGTCGATCGGCTGGCCGTTCATGCCGTTGATGGCAGCCTGGGCTTCGGCGTCCGAGCCCATCTCTACGAAGCCGAAGCCCTTCGAGCGGCCGGTTTCGCGATCCATCATGACCTTGGCCGAGGTCACATTGCCATATTGCGAAAAAGCCTGGAGCAACGAGTCGTCGCGCACCGAATAGGCCAGATTACCTACGTAAAGTTTGTTTCCCACGGGGAGCCCTCAAAAGTACCTGTCAAAACCATGTGGAGCTCAACCCTGCGTGAACCAATCAGGCGAGAGATGCGGCTGCCAGACACAGACTCCCTATTAGCGCACCGGTCCTGCCACGATGTAAAGCGCAACGCAAGCAATTGTTGTTTTGGCGTCCCCGGACAAACCCTAGATTCGACGCGCCACCCGGTGTCGCGGCGGAGCCGCCGGAGCTGGTCGGCTGCCAAGCCGGGTGCCAGCGCCTACGATCCGCGCGCAGCGCAATGACCGACCAGAGATGACTTCCGAAGCCCCAAGCTACGACTACGTGATCGTCGGCGCCGGCACCGCGGGGTGCCTGATTGCCAACCGCCTCTCGGCCGACCCGCGCTGCCGCGTGCTGTTGGTGGAGGCCGGCGGCCCGGACGATTACCGCTGGATTCACATTCCGGTGGGCTATCTCTACTGCATCGGCAACCCGCGCACGGACTGGTTGTATTTCACCGAGCCGGATGCCGGCCTGAACGGTCGCAGCCTGCGCTACCCGCGCGGCCGCGTGCTCGGCGGCAGCTCGAGCATCAACGGCATGATCTACATGCGCGGGCAGGCGCGAGACTACGACCGCTGGGCCGCGCTGACCGGTGATGCGGCCTGGCGCTGGGACGAGTGCCTGCCGTTCTTCAAGCGCCATGAAGATCACTGGCGGGGCGACGGGGGCGGCGCTGCCGACCCGGGTTTCGCCGCCCACCACGGCGCCGGCGGCGAGTGGCGAGTCGAACGGCAACGGCTGCGCTGGGAGGTGCTCGACGCCTTCGCCGCTGCCGCGCGCGAGGCGGGCATCCCGGCCACCGAGGATTTCAACCGCGGCAGCAACGAGGGTGTGGGCTACTTCGAGGTCAACCAGCGCCGCGGTGTGCGCTGGAACACGTCAAAGGCCTTCCTGCGCCCGGCCGCGGGGCGGCCGAACCTCGAGATCCGGACCGGCACGCAGACCCTGCGCGTGCTGGTCGACGAGCACAGGCGCGCGGTGGGCATCGAGGTGCGGCCGACCGGCGGCGGCGCGCCGAACAGCCTGCGGGCAGCGCGCGAAGTGATCCTGTGCGCGGGCGCCATCGGTACACCGCAGTTGCTGCAACTCTCGGGCCTCGGGCCGGCCGCGCTGCTGCGCGAGCACGGGATTGCGGTCCGCCACGAACTGCCGGGTGTCGGCGAGAACCTGCAGGACCATCTGCAGATCCGCGCGGTGTTCGCGGTCGAAGGCGTGAAGACGCTCAACACGATGGCCGCCTCGATCTGGGGCCAGGCGATGATCGGCCTGGAGTACCTGCTGCGCCGCAGCGGCCCGATGAGCATGGCGCCGTCGCAGCTCGGGGCGTTCACGCGCTCGTCACCGTCGCTGGCCTGGCCGGACCTCGAATACCACGTGCAGCCGCTGTCGCTGGATGCGTTCGGCCAGCCGCTGCACCGCTTCAACGCCTTCACCGCCAGTGTCTGCAACCTCAACCCGGGCTCGCGCGGCTTCGTGCGCATCCGCTCGCCGCGGGCCGAGGATGCGCCGCGCATCCAGGCGCGCTACCTCTCCACGCCCGAGGACCGCCTGATTGCCGCGCAGTCGCTGCGCCTGACGCGGCGCATCGCCGCGATGCCGGCGCTGGCCCGCTACCGACCGCGTGAAGTGAAGCCTGGCGTGGAGTTCCAGACCGACGACGAACTGGCACGGCTGGCTGGCGACATCGGCACCACGATCTTCCACCCGGTCGGCACCTGCCGGATGGGGCCGGCGGGTGACCCCGGCGCCGTGGTCAGCCCGCGACTGCAGGTGCACGGTCTGACCGGGCTGCGGGTGGCCGACGCGAGCGTGATGCCGACGATCACCAGTGGCAACACGAACTCGCCGACGCTGATGATCGCCGAGCGCGCCGCGGCGTGGATCACCGCCGCGGCGGGTTAGCCCGGATGGCGACCATGGGTGTCGCTTGACTACATTCGCGTCACTCGTGGCAACGGCCGCAGCAATGCGGCGGCTTGCCTCACGGGGGCCTGAGGAGACGCCAGACACCGCTCGAAGTGACGACCACAGACCGGCCACACGAAGACGGGCCGGCTTTGAAAGCGCCGCACTGTCGGCGCTTTTTCTTTGGCTTTGACGGGGTGCGCGCCCGGCGCATGCGGCCGACTTCCGGGCCGCCGGGCTGCCGTGCTGGCCGCCTGCAGCCTGGAATTGGCCGGCAATCGGACCTCTGTTCCGGACCGTGCCGGTGAGCACGCGGACTAGGATGCGTCGCACCCTCGCCCCCTGCCCGCCGCCATGTCCGTCAACCCCGAACTGCGCTCCCTGGACATCGATATTCCGTCGCAGCCGCAGGCGCTGGTACAACTCTCGCTGCTGCTGGCCGACGACGAGATCAACCTGCAGGCCGCGGCCGAGCTGATCGAGACCGACATGGCGCTGGCCGCGGCGGTGATGAAGGCGGTCAACTCGTCGCTTTACGGGCTCAAGGGGCGGGTGCAGAGCGTCCACCAGGCGATCACCTACCTCGGCATGCGGGAGGTCGCGGCGATCACCTTCGAGATGGGCCTGCGCGCCGCGTTCCCGCCGGCCCCCGAACTCGACCCGCTGTGGCAGCGCGCCGGCGAGCGCGGCCTTCTGATGGGGCGGCTGGGCGCGCGCCTGTCGCTGGACGCCTGGGCCGCGCACTCGGCGGGTCTGTTCGAGGAGTGCGGCAAGGCCGTGCTGTTCCGCCACGCCCCGTCGCACTACGGCGCAATCCTGCGTGCTGCACCCGGCGACGTCGAGCTCGTGACCCTCGAACACGCCGGCTTCGGCGTCAGCCACGATGCGCTGGGCGCGGCCCTGTGCGAGAGCTGGGGGCTGGGCGCAGCCGCGGTGGCCAGCGTGCGCCACCATGTGCAGGCGCAGGCGACGGCCGTGCTGCCGGAAAACCCCGGCCGGCGGGCGGTCTGCGCGCTGTCGGTGCTGGCGCATGCGCTGATGGCGGCGCCCGAGACCCTCGACGAGGTCGCCGCGGCCGTCGCGCCGCAGGCCGATCTCGATCTGACGCTGGTGCTGCGGGCCGCGCGCCAGACCCAGGAACAGCTCGCCAACGCACAGCAGCAAGGTCGGCGCTGAGCCCAGTCCGGGCCGTTCACCCCCACCTCCCGAAGGGGTGTTTGCGGGAAGTCCTGCTGACGGCGCGTGCCCGGCTTGGGTAGGCTCGCCATTCCCAGTCGTTCAGACACCCCGAAGACCGGCAGCCTGCCGGCAAGCCCATGACATCGACCGTTCCCGCCGACACCCTCGCATTGCAGCGCCTTTACCACTGGGAGGCCGCGTCGCCCGACCGTGTCGTCTTCACCCAGCCTCTGGGCGGCGGTCAGGTGCGCGACTACAGCTGGCGCGAAGTGATGGACCAGAGCCGGCGCATGGCTGCGCACCTGCAGAGCCTGGGCCTGCAGCCCGGCGACAAGGTGGCGCTGTTGTCGAAGAACACGGCACACTGGCTGATGAGCGACTTCGCGATCTGGCTCGGCGGGTTCGTCTCGGTGCCGCTGTATCCGACGCTGGCCGCGGGAACGATCCGGCAGATCCTGCTGCACAGCGAGGCGCGGGTGCTGTTCGTCGGCAAGCTCGACGGGTGGGCGGGCATGAAGCCCGGCGTGCCCGCCGATCTGAAATGCATCAGCCTGCCGCTGGCACCCGTCGACGCCGCCCAGTCGTACCCGACCTGGGACGCGATCGTCGCCACGACCGCGCCGCTGGCCGGGCAGCCGCTGCGCGACGCCGATGAACTGTCGACCATCATGTACACCTCGGGCACCACCGGCACGCCCAAGGGCGTGATGCACAGCTTCGGCACCTTCGCCTGGGGCATCCGGGCGGGCCTGAAGCGCGTGCCCGCGATCAACAGCAGCGCCCGCATGCTGAGCTACCTGCCGCTGTCGCACGTGGCCGAGCGGACGCTGGTCGAGCACGGCTTGCTGGCCACCGGCATGCACGTCTTCTTCGCCGAGAGCCTGGACACCTTCACCGCCGACCTGCAGCGGGCGCGGCCCACGGTGTTCTTCTCGGTGCCGCGGCTGTGGGTCAAGTTCCAGCAGGGCATCAATGCCAAGATGCCGCCGGCCAGGCTCGACCGTCTGCTGAAGATCCCGATCCTCGGCGCCATCGTGCGCAAGAAGGTGCTCTCGGCGCTGGGCCTGCAGGACTGCATCTTCGCCGCCGGCGGTGCGGCGCCGATGCCGCCCGACCTGCTGCGCTGGTACGGCAAGCTCAAGCTCGACCTGGTCGAGGTCTATGGCATGACCGAGAACTGCGGCGTCAGCCATGCGACGCTGCCCGGCAAGCAGCGTCCAGGCACGGTCGGCCTGCCCTACGACGGCGTGCAATGCCGGCTCGATCCGGTGACGAGCGAGATCCAGGTCAAGGCGCCCTGCCTGATGCTCGGCTACTACAAGGAGCCGGCGCTGACGGCGCAGGTTCTCAGCGCCGACGGTTGGCTGAAGACGGGGGACAAGGGCGCCATCGATGCCGAGGGCTACCTGACCATCACCGGGCGCGTGAAGGACCTGTTCAAGACCAGCAAGGGCAAGTACGTGGCGCCGGCGCCGATCGAGGAAAGGCTCGTCATGCACGAGGCCATCGAGGCCTGCTGCGTCACCGGCGCCAACCTCGGCCAGCCACTGGCGCTGGCCATGCTCAACCCCGAGGCGGCGCGCAAGGCCGCCGACCCCACCGGCCGGGCTCAGCTGGAGGTGTCGCTGGCCGCGCACCTGAGGCGCATCAACGAGCTGCTGGACCCGCACGAGCAGCTCGACTGCATCGTCGCGATGGCCGACGCGTGGACGGTGGACAACGACATCATCACGCCGACCTTCAAGGTCAAGCGCAACCGCATCGAGGACCTGTTCGCGAACAACTACGACCGCTGGGTCGCGATGCGCAGGCAGGTCATCTGGTACGGCGACTGAGCGCCGGCGGCGGTCAGGGTCTGGGCGCCGCGGCCGACGCCGCCTGCGGCGAGGGAACCATGACGCCGGCGGCCAGCGGGATCTCGTCGCTGACGGCGACGCCGGTGATGTAGTACCGCGTGTCGCCGAAGCAGCTGCCCGGCAGGCCGACCTTCTGCTCGTAGTGCAGGCTGACGCGCCGGCCCATGGCCTTGACGACACGCTGGGCCACGTCCTCGTCCCAGATCGTGAACAGGAACTTCTCGGGCGTCGTGCCGGGCAGCGACACCAGCGCCAGTTCACCCTCCCAGGTCTTGCACAGCCAGCCCTTGTGCGAGAGCTTCTGTACCCAGCCGGCGCGCTCGCCGGTCGAGTAGGTCCAGTGCAGCGCGGCCCAGAAGTACAGCGCCACCAGGGCCGCGATCAGGAACAGGGGCAGAACGACGCGTTTGAACATGGCAGGCGAGGGGCGCTTGGGGTTGGGGCCGGATTATGGGCGGGGGCCCGGCGCGTCGGTATGCTCAGGCCGCCGTGGGACGGCGGCCGAACATGCCCCAGCCCTCCATCTCGAGCACCGCCTCCCGGTGCTGGTTCAGGACTTCCCATCGCATGCGCACGAGCCCGACCTCCGGCCGGCTGGCCATCGGCCGCGCCTGGACCACTTCGAGCCGCAAGCCCAGCGTGTCGCCCGGATAGACTGGCTTGCGCCAGCGCAGGTTCTCGATTCCCGGCGAGCCCAGGCTGGCCGACTCGCTCAGGTAGCCGTCGCACATCATGCGCATGGCCATCGCGCAGGTGTGCCAGCCGCTGGCGCACAGGCCGCCGAACAACGACGCGGTGCCGGCCTCTTCGTCGAGATGGAACGGCTGGGGGTCGAACTGGCGCGCGAAGTCGACGATCGCCTCGCGCGTGACCGGCATCGCGCCGAAGGCCATCTTGCGGCCGACGGGGAAGTCCTCCCAGTAAAGACGCTTCGGTGGGACGCTGTTCATGGCCCGTGAGGATAGCGGCGGCACAATGCACCACTCTGCAGCCACCGGCCTGCCTCTCATGACCTTGCTGATCCTGGGCCTCGTGCTCTTCCTGGGCGTTCACTCGGTGCGCATCGTTGCCGACGGTTGGCGCCGGCAACGCATCGCGCAGCTGGGCGAAGCGGCCTGGAAGGGGCTGTACTCGGTGCTGTCGATCGCCGGCTTCGCGCTCATCGTCTGGGGCTGGGGCGTGGCCCGCCAGAGTCCCGTGCTGCTGTGGGTGCCGCCGGTCTGGACCCGGCATCTCGCCGCCTTGCTGATGCTGGCATCGTTCGTGATGCTGACGGCGGCCTACGTGCCCGGCAACGCGATCAAGGCCCGCCTGAAGCATCCGATGGTGCTGGGCGTGAAGACCTGGGCCTTCGCCCATCTGCTGGCCAACGGCACGCTGGCGGCGGTGCTGCTGTTCGGCGCCTTTCTCGTCTGGGCGGTGTTCGACTTCCGCTCGGCGCGCCAGCGCGACCGCGTCGCCGGCACGACCTATCCCGCAGGCCGCAGCGGCCCGACCCTCATGACCGTCGTGGTCGGCGTCGTCGCCTGGGCCGTGTTCGGCTTCTGGGCCCACGGCGTGCTGATCGGCGTGCGGCCGTTCGGCTAGGGCGCTTCCTTCAGCGGCTCGATCAGCGCCGCGCCGTCGGCGGCGCCGCGGTTGACGGCTCGCGCCACCGGCCAGGCCTGAAGCCGCTCGGGCGGGCAGGGCGCGAGCATCGGCTGCAGCGCCGCAGGGTCCTGTTCGCCGCGGCTGAGCCAGTGGGGCCACTGCTCCGGTTCCAGCAGCACCGGCATGCGGTCGTGGATGGGCGCCATCAGCGCATTGGCTTCGGTGGTGACGATGCAGCAGCTCAGCAGCCAAGGCGCGGTCTCGGCCGCGCGCCAGGCCTCGAACAGACCGGCCATCGCCAGCGGCCTGCCGTCGCGACTGCAGACGTACCAGGGCTGCTTGCCCGTGGCCGTGGCCTGCCACTCGTAGAAGCCGCTGGCCGGCAGCAGGCAGCGGCGGCGGCGCGCGGCCTGGCGGAAAGAAGGCTTGTCGAACAGGCCGTCGGCACGCGCGTTGTTCAGCTTGTGGCCGATGGCGGCATCCTTGGCCCAGTGCGGCACCAGGCCCCAGCGCATCAGCTCGGCCACGCGCTCGCCGTCACGCGTCTCGAAGACCACCGGCACCTCGGACTGTGGTGCGACGTTCCAGCGCCGCGGGAACGGCGTCACGCGGGTTACGCTGAAGCCCGAGACCAGGGTTTCGGGGTCGTAGGCAACGACGTAGCGACCGCACATGGCGCGATGGTAGGGCGCCCGGGCGCTGGGCCCGGCGGCGCGCCGCCCCGTCGGGGGGTCGCCGAAGCGGGCCCGCCCGGGACCGACCTCTTGGCGATGCTCAGGCCGCCGCCGACCGCCGACGATGGCGCCAGCTGAACGACCGAGGTGCGGGCCATGAACATCGTCGCCGGGCTGTTGTCACTGCCCCATCGCCCGGTGCGCTCGACCACCGATGTCGGCGACGCCCGAGCCGGTGCCACGAAGCCGGCGCAGGCAGATGGCGACCGCCCTCCGGGCTGCTTCGACTCGAGCGGCGAACACTCGCATGGCCGGGTGGCTCGGGAGCATGCGACCCCCGACGCGCTGGCCGCCGAACTGCCGCTGGCGAGCAGGATCGAGTTGCACCTGGTCCTTTGGCGCGGCGCCGGGCCGTCGCAGGGCATTTTGATGGCGCCCGAGGCACCGTGCGGGTCGTGCCCCCCGACGCCTGAGACGCCCGATGAATCTTCGCTGGAATGCGACGCTGCCACGCGCCATCTTGCAGGCAGGTTGCGGTGGCGGCACCGATCGCACCCAGGCGCCGGTGCGGTTGGTCAAAGCCAGCAGCGACCACGCGGCGCCGGGGATAGCTTGCGCAAGGATCGCTGACGCCGGCTGTCGCGGCGTCGATTGCAGCGAGAGGCCCGGGCCCGCGCGCCGCGGACTCGTCGCTGGCGCGGTCAGGCCAGGCGGCCGGAGTTGAAGTCCTGAATCGCCTGCAGAATCTCTTGCTGCGTGTTCATCACGAACGGGCCGTACTGGGCGACCGGCTCCTTCAGCGGCCGGCCGGCGACCAGGATCGCGCGCGCTCCCGCCGGGCCGGCGCGCACGGCCACGCCGTCGCTGCCCGGCGTGTTGGCCAGGATCGCCATCCTTCGCGTCCGCACGACCGTGTCACCCAGCGCGAGTTCACCGCGATAGACGACGACGAAGGCGTTGTGCGCTGTCGGCAGCGGCTGTTCGAAGTTGGCGCCGGCTTCGAGGTGAATGTCCGCGAACAGCGGCTCCGTGCCCTCGCGCTGCATCGCGCCGGCCACGCCGTGGCTCGCGCCGGCGATCACGCGCACGGTCGCGCCGGGGCCATGCCACTCGGGCACCTCGTTGCTGCCGATGTCGCGGTACCACGGCGCGCGCATCTTGTCGCGGGCGGGCAGGTTCAGCCAGAGCTGGAAGCCTTCCATCGCACCTGCCTGCTGTTCGGGCATCTCGCGGTGGACGACGCCGCGGCCGGCCGTCATCCACTGCACGCCTCCGGGCGCGAGCAGCCCCTCGTTGCCGGCGCTGTCGCGGTGGCGCATTCGACCCTGGAGCATGTAGGTCACGGTCTCGAAGCCGCGGTGCGGGTGGTCCGGGAAGCCCCCGATGTAGTCGCCCGGGTTGTCGGTGCCGAACAGGTCGAGCATCAGGAACGGGTCGAGCCGGCGCTGCAGATCCTGCGTCAGCAGCCGCGTCAGCCGCACCCCGGCGCCGTCGCTGGTGGCCTGGCCCTGGATCAGGCGCTCGATGCCGCGCGGGGAAGAAACGGAAGCGGGAGCGATGGCGATATCCATGCCGGAACTCTAGCCGCGGCGCCCGGTGGGTGGGTTGCAAGGGCTTGCATGCAGCATTCGACGGCACCGGTGGTAGGCTGGCCGGGTCTCAAAGAAAGCCAGGAGCAGGCGTCGATGAAAGCGATCTGGAAGGGCACCATCGTGGCCGAGAGCGACGACACCGTCGTCGTCGAGGGCAACCACTACTTCCCCGCCGAAGCGCTCAAGCGCGAATACGTGCTGCCGAGCAACACGAAGACGATGTGTTCGTGGAAGGGGCAGGCCAGCTACTACACGCTGTTCGTCGGCGGCGACGCCAACCCCGACGCCGTGTGGACCTATCCCGACCCGAAGGAGGCGGCGGCCCAGATCAAGGGCCGGGTGGCGTTCTGGAAGGGCGTGCAGGTCGTCGACTGAAAAGCGCACAGGCGGCTGCCGACGTGGCCGAAGCGCAATACGAGCAAGGATTGCTCGCCACGCCCTGCGACCGCCGCAGGGAGGACCCTGTAGCGTGATCGCCGGTGGCGTTCATATCATCCCGGTCATGGAATTGGCGCGGTTCTCTGGCTTGGCTGGGCGGCACATCGCCGGCGGTTCTTGATCGCCTGGCTGCGCAGGCTGATTGGCGGCGGCCCGGCGCCGGTTGCCGGCCGGACTGCGGCTTCGGACGGCCCAGCCGAGCGGACCACCGCCGCGCCCACCGATGCACCGATACCGGCGTTCGGTGTGCGCCGTCCATTGATTGGTCGCGCTGGTGCCGTGTCCGGATTCGAGATCCTGCTGCCGCCTGCGGCCGAGCGACGGCTCGCGTCGCGCGCCGATGCCGCGGCGGTCGCGCACCAGCTGGCCTTGCTCGCGTCCGCGGCGCCGCTGGCGGCGGTCGGGCGCGCTGCCATGCTGCGTGTGACGGCGGCGATGCTCGGGCGACCGGCGGTGCTGGAAGCCGCGCCTGCGGGAGCGCTGCTGGTGGTGGACGACCTGAAGAGCCTGCCACCGACGGCGGCGCAGGCGCTCCGCGCCAAGGGTGTGCTGCTGGGCGTTCTCGACGGCCCGCCGGCACGCGAGCCGGTGGTCGATTTCGTGCTGCTCGACGCCGGGGGTGGCATCGACACCCTGCTGTTGTCGGCGCAGCGCTGGCATGAGCTGTGGCCGCGGCTGACGACGGCGGCCACGGGCCTGTCGCATCTGGGCGACGTCGAGCGCGTTCTGCGCAGCGGCATCCACCTTGCCGGCGGGCAGATCGGGCGCCTCGGTGGGACGCTGCCGCCGCGTGAACTGGGCAGCGCCGCCCATCGGATCTGCGACTTGCTGAACCACCTCGCGCTGGACCGCGACACGGCGTTGATAGCCGATGCGGTGCGAGGCGACGTTGCGCTGGCTTACCGCCTGCTGCGCTACGTCAACAGCCCGGCGATCGGGCTGGCGCGCTCGGTGGAGACAGTGGACCAGGCAGTGTTTGTGCTGGGTCGTGCCGAGCTCTACCGCTGGCTCTCGGTCCAGCTGATGGCGGCAGCCGAAGCGCGGCTGGCGTCGCGCGCGCTGCAGGAAGCGGCGCTTGCGCGCGGACGGCTGCTGGAGTCGGTGGCCCAGGTACGTGGCGACGCCGAGCCCGGCGCCTTCTTCACGCTGGGCTTGCTCTCGATGATCGAGCCGCTGCTTCAGGTGCCGATGGCGGTGGCGCTGGAGCCGCTGCGGCTGGGCGAGACGGCGCGCGACGCGCTTCTGAATGGGCGCGGGCCGTGGGCCGACCGGCTGGCGCTGGCCGAGGCGATCGATGCCGGTGGCGCGGAAGCCGCCGAGCCGCTTGCCCATGCACTCGCTGTCGATGCATTGCTGCCCGACTTGGCAGAGCGGGCCTGGCAGTGGGCGGCCCAGGTCAGCGCCAGCGCCGACGCCCGGTAGCGCCGACGCCCGCCTCGCGTTCGACGCGAGTCAGGCTCGTCCGCGATGATCTGAGCCCATCGGCGGAACTGCAAAAGCGGGAAGACCGACGAGGTCGACGCTGCAAACTTCCAACTCCCTTTCGGCTTGCTGGTCTGCTTGGCATGGCCGTCATCCTGCCTCGGAGCAGCGTAGCCACGGCGGCATTGGCAAGCCCGGGCAGTGGCCAGACCTTTATCTGCCGGCGCGAGCGTCGTTCGTGGGCCGATCGTCGGTGACAGCACCATTCGAAGTAGGCACAAGAGAGCGGGCCCGATACTCTCGCGGGCGATGGTGCGCAGTAACCGAGCCAGGTTGTAGCCCGCCGCGCAACTGACCGCGTGTATTGCGTCACCCGGTGCACCGCCCTTCAGCCAATAACCATTCGTTCGTTGATCGGACACCAACTGCCCGACCGCAGGTTCGCTCGCCTGGCGCCGACGCAGCCAACCGCAAGGCCTCCCTGCAGGCCGACGCCCCTTGCCTCGATGCCCAAGCCGCTGTCGACGATCCGACGCAGGGCAAGCAGGCGCTGCAGTGCCTCGCCGTTGGCGCAATAGGCCTTGTCCAGCAGAAGGTGGGGAGCGACCGGGGTACGGTTCTGCTGCAGCGAATTCCTCGGCTGCCCGATTGCCGCCTCGAGGTCGCCTTCCGCGACGCGCTTCGACGCGTGGCCGTGTAGTCGCGCGCCGCCCCGGCCACGCCTGAGTGACCTTCTGGGTCATGGGGCGTGCGGACGATCGCTGGGCGGCCGAGGTGACCCCGCCCTCCCGCCGCGCATGGCCGCAAGCGTGCGCCATCCGGCCCTTGCGTGAACCCCTTCTCGCATAGCCCGCCGCGGCGGCCCCGCCCGCGGCGACACTTGCGGCGGGCTTCCTGGCCGGCCCCGATACTGGCAGGGCGGGCGAGCAGACCGCCGCCGCTCCGGCGTCGAAGCACCTGATCGCGGGGTGGCGGCGGTTGTCGGCTTCCATTACATTTGGTCGCAGAGAGTCGGCGCGATGTCATCCAAGTCTTTGATTTGACTGGTCGACGACATCGCGGCTCGAAAATTGCTTTTCCCCTGTGGCCGAACCGAGTATCCACCGAAGGTCCGTCATGAGTGTCCCGCTTGCCCGCCGTCTCCGCCGCGCCCTTTGCCTTCTCGGACTGGGGCTCGCCTCCGCCGGCAGCGCCCTTGCCACGACGACATGGACCAACCCGTACACCTCAACGTCGCAGTCGACGACAGTCTTCACGTTCACTGCAACGAGCACCGGTACCTTGCAGGGTTACTTTACAGGCGGGTTCAACAGCCAGGTCTATGGAAATAACGGCCCGGCATTTACGGATGGCGTCGGCGTCTATCTGGGCAACCCCACCAGCAGTACCTCGCTGCCGACGAGCGGATTGACCGTCAGTTCGCTGACCAACGCCAGCGCCAATATCAATTTCGGGAGCGCGCTGTTCGGCAGCGGGGTGCACGTGACCGCCGGCCAGACCATCACGTTCGTCCTCCTGGCAAACGAGACGAACTACCAGCAGTGCTGCACGTTGCCGACCGTGAACAAGACTGAGCACTACATCTGGTCCGACGAGTACGTGAACGCCAACAGCAGCTCCGGCGGGTGGGGCAACGTCGACGGCTACGTCAACGCCCCCACGTCACCCTTGGGCACCACGTCGCATCCTCTGTCGGGCGTTTCGGGTGCCAACTCGAACGACGTCGCGATGGCCTACTCGACAAGCGTCAACGCGGCTAGCGGGTTAACCGGGCAGGCGGGGTCATGCACATCGACCTCCTCGCAGGACTGCGTGCCGACCGGGCACAACGGAACGATCGCGGCCGGCAGCTATACCTACGTCGGCTTCAATGATTGGCTCGGTGGGCAATCCAATTCGTACAACGACTTCTCCTTCCTCTTCAACATCAGCACGTGCACGCCGGGCACGCCCGGTTGCGGCGGCGGTTCGGCTCCCGAACCCGGCTCGATGGCGCTGGTCGCGGTGGCCCTTCTGGGTGCCGCCGAGGTTCGGCGTCGCCGCCTGGCTGGCGCACGTTCCTGAACGAGCCGATTCCCGCGACAAGGCCTGCGCATGCAGGCCTTGATTCTTCCCGGCTTGCGGCGCTGGAACCCGGGGCGAGCTTCTCATAACGACTGCGCGAAGCACGCCCTCGAGCCGCGTTGCCAACGCTGCTGCGTCCACCCGTCGGGCGACGAGGTCTTCGACCCTCGACCGGCGAAGCGCCGCGTGTGTCCAAGCGAGCGCCCCAGGGCCATGGCGAGGGATCGGCTGGAATCTCTCAAGAAATTGAATTGAAAGCGGCCGTTGTCGTGCAGCCGCCGCCACGGGGTTGATCTGGGAGCCCAACGCGGCCGCGCGACACTTGAGTGCGGCGATGCTGCGTTCGCGCTGTTGTTCTTCGTAGCGCTGCTGGCCCTGGTCGACGAAGGCCTCGCCGCGGGTGAGCATGAAGTACACGATCCGCGCCAGCTTGTGGGCGGTGGCCGTGTTGGCGCGGCTTGTCCATCCGGCCGCATAGCCGTCGGTAGAACGCCCCCAACGCCGAGTCGCTGTGTGACAGGCTCATGGCCGCCATCTTCAGCGCCTGGCGCACCCGGTTGGCCGATCGCTTGGTGCGCGCCGACAGCACCTTGCCGCCGCTGATCTTGGTCGCCGGGCACAGCCCCAGCCAGGAGCAGAAGTGCTTGACGTTGGCGAAGCGGCTGAGATCGGTGCCGATCTCGCTCAAGATCTTCATCACCGAGTCCAGGCCCAGCCCGTTGGTGCGCGCGAGGTCGGCGCCGACCCAGTTGGCCAACTGCTGGCGAACGTCGAACTCCGCACGGGCCTTGCTGCCCGCCCTGGGCGCCTTGCCCAGATCGACGCTGGCGGCCGAGCGCTCGGCCAGCAGCGCCTGCAGCTTGGCCTCGCACTCAGCCAGGTGCTTGGCAATGTCGTCGTACATCGCCAGCGCCTGCCCGAGCACGAACAGGTGCTCCTCGCGCCAGTTGCCGGATTGCGCGCGCACGATGTCGTGCTCGCTGGCCTTGATGCGCCGATGCCGGTGCTTGGCCAGCAACTTCGGCTCGCGCTGCCCGGCCACGATGTCGCGGATGATGGCCTGGCCGGTCTGGCCCATGACGTCGCTTATCACCTCGGTGGGCTGGATGTTCATCTGCACCAGCGCCTTTTGCATGTGCTGCACCCAGCTGGCCTGCTCGGTCGGCAGCACCTCGCGCTGGCGCGCCACAGCCCGGAAGACACGGACCTCGGCCGCCGGGCGGAACGCCGCGCGCAGCAGCACGTAGCTCATCAGCTTCTGCAGCCACTGGCAGTCCTGCACGTCGCTCTTGCGACCCGGCACGTACTTGACCTGCCGGGCATCGACCAGCCAGACCTTCAGCCCGCGCTGCTCCAGCACCTCGTACACCGGGATCCAGTACACGCCGGTGGACTCCATTGCCACGACATCGACGCCGCACCCCAGCAGCCAATCGGCCAGCCCGTTCAAATCGTCAGTCATCGTGACGACTTCGCGCAGCGGCACGTCGGTGCCGCGCGGCGGGGCTGCCGCCCAGTGGCTGAATGCTCCGACGTCTATTGCCGGCGCGTTGGGAAACACCAAGTCCTGTCGCTTGCGCATTGCCGTGCCATACCGCAACGTAGTTGGTGAACGGCAGTGCCATGGGAAACATCGAAATCGACTCGATCTCTCAAACGGGATGCGGCTCGCGTCGCTCACCAATGTCACCGACTGTTCCCGGACCATGCTCAGAGACGGGCTCGCAGGACGGCGTCCGATAACGCCGCGGGCTCGCACCAATGACATGTCGGTCATCTCGGCACTGCCTTTCACCTTGCAAGGCAACGTCGTTTCTCCAGGAACACCTGGCCCGCGCGCCGGGTTGGGTCGCTCAGAGTCAGACGCTCGTTGCAACCCCTCGAACAAGGTTGGGTCGGTGACGCGCTCCGGCCGCAAGGCAGGTTGGCGGGTCCGCTTCGACGCCTGAAGACGCATGTAGGCGCAGGGCGCAAGCCAAGGGGCTCGCAGCCGGGACCCGATGCGAGGAGGGCTTCACAGACGACCGGACAAGGAGGCGCGGACCGCCTCCCTTGCGATGTAACCTCGAGCGCCTCGAGTCTGTCCGGGTCGTTCATGACCAAGTATTTTCGATCGGGGCTGCCATGTCCCCGACACGGCCGTCGGTCCCCGTTGGCTGCCATTTGCCTGGCCGTCATGCTGGCCATCGGCCTGCTCGCCGCGCCGGCCCATGCCGGCGTGGCCGAAGCCGCGCGCTTCTATGAAGACGCGGCCAAGCGCTTCGAACGCGGCGAGCTCGATGGCGCGATCGTGCAGCTGAAGAACTCGATCCAGCAGAACAAGCATCAGGTCGCCGCCCATCTGCTGCTGGCCAAGGTCTATGTAGAGAAGGGCGACATTCGCGCCGCGCAGGCGACCTACCTCGAAGCGCTGAACCAGGGCGCCGATCGCAGCGAGGTCGCCGTGCCGCTGGGCCGCACGTACCTCGAACTCGACCAGCCTGCGCAGGCGATCGAGGCGGTCTCCGGCATCGGCGGCTTCCCGCGTGACACCCAGGTCCAGGCCCTGGCGCTGCGCGGCGCTGCCTACACCTCGCTCAACAACCAGCGGATGGCCGCGCAGGCCTTCGACGAAGCGCGCACGATCGACCCCAACGCGGTCGTCGTGATGCTGGAGGAAGTCCCCCTGCTCTTGCGCACCGGGCAGTTGGTCCGTGCACGTGACGTCGCTGCCAAGGCGGTCGCCCTGGAGCCCGGAAATGCGCAGGTCTGGACGATGGACGCCGTGGTGCTGCGCGAAGCGGGTGACGCCAAGGGCAGCCTGGCCGCGTTCGACAAGGCCATCGCGCTGAGCCCCGCCCGCCGCATCGATGCCCGCCTCGGGCGCACGGCGCTGCTGCTGGACCTTGGGCGCACGGCCGACGCGCAGCAGGATCTGGCCGAGCTGGTCAAGGCGGCGCCGAAGGACCTGCGCGTGCTGACGCTGAAGGCGACGACGGCGCGGATGCGCGGCGACAACGCCGCCGCGAAGGCTGCATTTACCGAGGCCGCGGCCGTGATCGACACGATCCCGCCGACCTGGCTGGCCTCGCACGAGAAGTTCGCAATGATGGCGGCTGTGGTCCACGAAGGGCTTGGCGACCGCCAGAAGGCCCTGACGCTGCTCGACGGCATCCTGGCGAAGGACCCGAACCACGACGCCGCGCGCAGCCTGCAGGCCAGCATCTACCTTGAGATGGGGGACTACGCCAGCGCCCGGCCGGTGATCGAATCGCTGCGGAGATCCTTTGCCGACGACCCGCAGTTGCTCTACCAGCAGGGGGAGGTGAACCTGGGTCTGGGCCGCTACGCGCAGGCCGTGACGGCGCTGGAAGCGGCGCTGCCGCGGTTGGACACGCCGCAGGTCAGGCGCGCGCTGGGCATGGCCCAGCTCAAGCTGGGGCTCGCGGATCAAGGGCGGGCCAACCTCGAGAAGGTCTTCGCGGGCACCCATGACCCCGAAGCCGGACGCGCGCTGGCGACGGACTATCTCCAGCGGGGCCAGGCCAAGCGGGCACTCGCAATCGGTGACACCCTGGTCAAGCAGTTTCCCGACCGGACGTGGGTGCTTGATCTGATGGGCGAGATCAAGGGCACGACCGGCGACCGCAAGGGCGCGCGCCAAGCCTTCATGCAGGCGCTGGCCATCGAGCCGACCTTCGGTCCGGCGCTGCTCAACCTGGCCAGGCTGGATGCAGCCGAAGGCAACATCGACGCCGCCCGGCGCCGGCTCCAGGACATGACGGTCAAGGGCAATGAGCCCTTGGTGATCTACGAACTCGCGTTGCTCGAGCAGCGCGCCGGCCGGCCCGAGGAGGCACTGAAGCAGTTCCGGCGCGCGGCAGACGCCGGCGACCCCCACTCGGCGGCGGCGGCGATCGCGCAACTGCTGGCACTTCGGCGCACCGACGACGCGGTCGCCACGGCCAGCCAGTACTCGCAGAAGTTTCCGAAGGACGTGCCGCTGCACCTGGCGCTGGCGCAGGCGCAGATTGCCAAGGGCAATCTCGACGCTGCGCGGGCCGAATTGAAGAACGCCACCCTGATCGCCGACTACGACGCCGACCTGCAGGTGCGGATCGGCAGGCTGCAGCTGTACGCGAACAACCCGTCGGGCGCCGCCTACAACGTGCAGAAGGCGCTCCAGGCGCGCCCGAACGACCTCCAGGCGCTGGCCCTGAACGTGGCGGTCGCGCTGGTCGGCAACGACGCCGGCGAGGCCGACAAGGCGTACCAGGTGCTGCATGATCGCTACCCTCACCGCGCGGAGACCGAGCTGGCGGGCGCCGGGATCGCGATGGCGCGCCGCAAGTACCCCGAGGCGGTGGCCGCCTACACGCGAGCGCTGGCGATCGACGCGACGACGGACACGGCCTTGCTGCTGGGGCACGCCCATGTGGTCTCGGGCAACCCGACCGCCGCCGCCCGCTTCTACCAGGACTGGCTCAGGAAGCGGCCCGCCGACCAGGCGGTGCTGCGGGCGCTGGCCGAGGCCCAGTTCCAGGCCGGCCAACTCGCCGACGCCAAGCGCAGCTACCTCGCGGCGCTGGCGGTCGAGCCGGGCAGCGGCAGGCTGCAAAACAACCTGGCCAACGTGCTCCTGGCCCTCGGTGAGCACGCCGCGGCCAAGTCGGCTGCCGAAGCGGCGCTGAAGATCGACTCCAACGAGCCCGCGTACATGGACACGCTGGGATGGGCGCTGGTCGAGATGGGGCAGGCCCAGGGTGGTTTGCCCTACCTCCGCGAGGCCCGGCTTCGCAGCCCCGAAAACCCCGAGATCCGGGTGCACCTGGCGTTCGCACTGAGCAAGGTGGGCAATCGGGAGGAAGCCCGCCAGGAGCTGGGCGCCGTGCTCAAGACGACGCCGCAGATCGGTTCCGTTCCCGCAGTGGCGCGGTTGAAGGGCGAGCTCGGTCTCTGAGCACGCCCAGGGCTGGGCCGCGCCCGGCCCGCCCCCGCGGCGGTCGAGGAAAGTGGCAGAGCCGCATTTCCTTGAAACGTGGCTCTGCCGCGCCAGCCGAAGGACAATCCGGAGCTCCTGCGGGTTCATGGAGTCGGGCATGGGGTCGTTCGTCAAGAGGCTGGGGCTTGCCGTCGCGTTCTGCGCCGCGACGCTGGCGGCATCCGCAGGCCCGCCTTCGCCCAACGTCGCGTGGCAGGCTGCCGCCAACGACGCCGACATCCAGTGCGCTTTCACCCGGGCGCAGGCCGAGAACAAGCCCGTGCTGCTGTACTGGGGTGCCACCTGGTGCCCGCCGTGCAACCAGCTCAAGGCCACGCTGTTCAACCGCCAGGACTTCGCGGCGCTGTCGCGCTCGTTCGTCGCCGTCTACGTCGACGGCGACCTTCCGGGCGCGCAGAAGCTGGGCCAGCGCTTCAAGGTCAGCGGCTATCCGACGGTGGTGCTGTTCAGCGCCGGCGGCAACGAGATCACGCGCCTGCCCGGCGAGGTGGATCCGCCGCAGGCGCTGGCCGTGCTCCAGCTCGGCATGGCCGGCGGTCGGCCGGTGAAGGCGGTTCTCGCCGATGCCCTTGCGGGCAAGACCCTGACGGCCGGCGAATGGCGGCTGCTGGCGTTCTATTCCTGGGACACCGATGAGCAGCAGCTGGTGCCCATGGCCGAGCTTGCCGACACGCTCGTGCGCCTGGCGGTCGCCGCGCCAGCGGCCGATCGCGACACCGCGACCCGGCTGTGGCTGAAGGCGCTGGCGGCCAGCGACGACGGCAAGGGCGTGAAGGCCGACACCGCGCTGCGCGAGCGCGTGCTGGCCGTTCTGCGCGACCCGCAGCAGTCGCGAGCCCAGATGGACGTGCTGACCAACGACGCCGGCGAGATCGCGCGCGCGCTGCGTGCCGGCGATGCGGGTGATGCGGGTGATGCGGGTGATGCGGGTGATGCCGCGATTCTCGCGGCTTACGACGCGGCGTTGGTGCGTCTGCAGGCTGACCGGACGCTGTCGCGAGCGGACCGCCTGGGCTCGCTCGCCGCGCGCATTGAACTGGCGCGCATCGATGTGCCGAAGAGCCAGGTCCACGTCCGGTTGCCGGCGCCGCTGGTCGGCGAACTGCGCGCGCAGGTGGCGCGAGACGACCGCGAGACCACCGACGCCTACGAACGGCAGGCGGTGATCACCGCCGCGGCCTATGCGCTGGCGCAAGCCGGCCTGTGGGCCGACAGCGACGCATTGCTCGAGGCCAACCTGGCCCGCAGCCATTCGCCTTACTACCTGATGAGCGAGCTGGCGGGCAACGCGGGCAAGCTCGGTCACACTGACGAGGCGCTGCGCTGGTATGCCAAGGCTTTCGAGACCAGCGAAGGCCCGGCGACCCGGCTGCAGTGGGGTTCGCGCTACCTGGCCGCGCTGGTGGACCTGGCGCCGAAGGACGCCACGCGCATCGAGCGCACCGCCGCCCAGCTTCTCACCGAGGCGGGGCGCGACGACGGTGCCTTCGAGGGCCGCAGCCGCCGCTCGCTGCAGCTGGCCAGCGCCAAGCTCGTGGCATGGAACGGCCATGGCGCGCACGCGGCTTCGATGCGCCGGCTGCGCCTGCAACGCGACCAGCTTTGCGCCAAGGTGGACCGTGCGCAAGGCCAGCGCGAGGCCTGCTCGGCCTTGCTCGAGTTGCCCGGCAAGCCGGTGCCCTGATCACCGACGGCCGGGCGTCGGGCCGACCGGCGGCCTGGCAGGGCATGCAGTAGATTCGGGCGCAGGAGGTTCCACCGATGCCGCGTTCCGTTCTCGAAGAATCGCAGATCCACCCGGCGGTGCGCGACGTCGTCGCCCATCACCACGAAGCCACGGTGCGCGAGGTGCAGGATGCCGTGGCCCGGCATCCGATCGTGATCGTCGGCATGGCGCAGAACCCGTTCGTCCGCAAGGCGCGCAAGGCGCTCGATGCGGTCGGCCTGCCGTACCAGTACCTCGAGTACGGCAGCTATCTCAGCCAGTGGCGCCGCCGCAATGCGCTGAAGATGTGGACCGGCTGGCCGACGCTGCCGATGGTGTTCGTGAAGGGAATCTTGGTGGGTGGCGCCGAAGACCTCTCGCGGCTGATCGCCAGCGGCGAGTTGAAGCGAATGCTCGGCTGAATGCCAGGGCGCCGTTTGGCGAGATCGCTGCTCGCTGCCTGGCTGGCAGCCGGCCTGGTCGCGTGGGTGCCCGCCGCGGCCGCCGAGTCCAGGCCGGGGCTGGCGCCGTGCCGGCTCGAGGGGCTGGAGCACGAGGCGCTGTGCGGCAGCGTTCGGCGCCCGCTGGACCCCGCGCGGCCACAGGGCGTGCAGATCGACGTCCACTTCGCGGTGTTGCCGGCGCTGGCGCGCAACCGCAAGCCGGACCCGGTGTTCTTCTTCGCCGGTGGTCCCGGCCAGAGCGCGATCGACCTCGCCGGTCCGATCAGCAGCATGCTGTCGCGGCTGTCGAACCGGCGCGACATCGTGCTCGTCGATCAGCGGGGCACCGGCCGCAGCGCGCCCTTGAGCTGTGGCGAGGAGCCGCCGACGACACCGTTGGCCGAGACGATCGATCCGGACGCGTTGGTCGCGCGCATGCACGCCTGCCGGGCTCGGCTGCAGAAGCTGCCCTACGGCGACCTGCGCTTGTTCACGACCTGGATCGCCAGCCAGGACACCGATGTCGTGCGCCGGGCCCTGGGTGCGGCGCAGGTGAACCTGGTCGGCGGTTCGTACGGCACGCGCGCGGCGCTGGACTACCTGCGCCAGTATCCGCAGGCGGTGCGCCGGATGGTGATCGATGGCGTCGCGCCGCCGGACATGGTGCTGCCGGCATCGTTCTCGCGCGACAACCAGGCGGCGCTCGACGCCCTGCTGGCCTCTTACGCCACCGATGCGCACTGCCGCGCGCAGTACCCCGCGTTGCGCGCGGACTGGCAAACCCTGCTGGCGAGCCTGCCCAGAACCGTGCAAGTGGCGCAACCGGTGACGGGCGAGATCGAGCGTCTCATGCTGACGCGTGAGATGGTGCTGGGCATGGTGCGTGCGCCGCTGTACGCGCCTTGGCTGGCCGCGGGCCTGCCATTGGCGCTGCACCGGGCGGCGGCCGGGCACTTCGAGGCACTGATCGGGTTGGCCTCGGCCACCTCTGGCGGCAGCGGGGCCAAGATCTACGATGGCATGCACTTCTCGGTGGTCTGTGCCGAGGACTGGCCCCGATCGGCGCAGGCCGCCGATACGCCGAGCGCGGATTTCGGCGATACCTTCGCCCGCCAGTACCGGCAGGTTTGCGCCGACTGGCCGCGTGGCGAGGTGCCTGCGGCCTTCTACCGCCTGCCGGTTGCGCACGGCGCATCGCTGCTGCTCTCCGGCGGTGCCGACCCGGTCACGCCGCCCCGGCACGGCGAGCGCGTCGCCCGGGCGCTCGGGCCCAAGGCCCGCCACGTCGTCGTGCCGCAGGCCGGCCATGGCGTGATGGGCATCGCTTGCATGCGCGACGTGATCTTCCACTTCATCGACGCCGCCGCCGACGACCAGGCGCTGAAGGTGGACGCCGCCTGCGTGCTGGCGGTGCCGCGGCCGCCGGCCTTCGTTCCGGTGCACGCCGAGGGCGGCCGATGATCGAAGTGCAGGGCCTGCGCAAGCAATTCACGCAGGGCCGCGGCCGCAAGGCGCACCGGGTGGTCGCGGTCGATGACGTGAGCTTCAGTGCCGCGGACGGTTGCATCACCGGCCTGCTGGGCCCCAACGGCGCCGGCAAGACGACCACGCTGCGCATCGCCGCGGCGCTGATCGAGCCCGACGCCGGGCAGGTGTGGGTGGACGGCATCGACGTCGCGACCGAGCCTGCCGCGGCGCTGGCACGCATGGGCGTGCTCAGCGATGCGCGCGGTCTGTACCCGCGGCTGACGGCGCGCGAGAACATCGTCTACTACGGCCGCCTGCATGGGATGTCGGCCACCGCTGCGGGCAGCCGGGCGCAGGCGCTCGCGCAAACGCTCGGGATGGCAGACCTGCTGGACCGCCGCACCGAGGGCTTCAGTCAGGGCGAGCGCATGAAGACCGCGCTGGCCCGGGCCCTGGTGCACGACCCGCCGAACATCGTGCTCGACGAGCCGACCAACGGCCTGGACGTGATGGCCACCCGCGCCCTGCGCGACACGCTGCGCCGCCTGCGCGACGCCGAAGGCAAGTGCATCGTGTTCTCGACCCACATCATGCAGGAGGTCGAGCGGCTGTGCGACCAGGTCGTGGTGATCGCCCACGGCCGCACGGTGGCTGCCGGCACCGTGGCCGCGCTGTCGGCATCGGTCGGGCAGGACGACTTCGAGGAGACCTTCGTCAGGCTGGCCTTCGCCCCACCTCCGTCCCCGCGGCAGGAGCGCCCGTGATCGCCGCCGCGTGGACCGCCTACCGCAAGGAACTCGTCGATGCCTTGCGCGATCGCCGGACCCTGATGACCGTGCTGCTGAGCTCGGTGGCCATCGGCCCGCTCGTGCTGCTGCTGGTGTCGTCGCTGGTCGGGGGAATCGAGAAGCGCGCCGAGGCGCGGTTGGTCGTGGTCCTGGGCATGGACCGGGCGCCGACGCTGCGCAACTATTTCGAGCGCCAGACGTACACGATCGAGGCCGCGCCGGCGGACTACGAGCAGCAGCTCAAGGACAGCCGGCTCGGCGATCCGGTGGTGGTGATTCCGCCCGAGTTCGAGAAGGGCCTGGTCGACGGCGATCCCCGGGACGTCGCCGTGGTATCGAGTGCGGGCAACCAGCGAGCGCAGACCGGCGTGGGCCCGGTGCTGCAGCTGCTGCGGGGCTTCAACCGGGAACAGGCCGTCCTGCGCCTGGCCGCAAGGGGTGTGGCGCCCGCGGCGCTGGAGGCGATCCGCGTCGAGGAGCGTGACCTCGCCGACCCCGCGACCCGCGCTGCGCAATTCGGCAACATGGTGCCGTACTTCGTGCTGATGGCGGTGCTCTACGGAGCGCTGAACGCCGCGTTGGACACGACCGCGGGCGAGCGCGAACGCGGCTCGCTGGAGCCGCTGCTGATGACCCCGGCCCCGCGAACCGCGCTGGTGCTCGGCAAGTGGGCCGCGGTGGCCAGCGTCGGCATGCTGATCGCGGTACTGTCGTGCCTGAGCTTCCTGCCGGGGCAGTGGCTGCTTCGCAGCGAGGTGCTGGCGGCGATGTTCCGCTTCGGCTTCGGCGAGGCGCTGGCGTTCATCGCCCTGCTGCTGCCGCTGGCGGGCGCGCTGGCCGCGGTGCTGATGGCCATCGCGATCCGCTGCAAGACGTTCAAGGAGGCACAGGCCAACGCGACGGTCGTGATGCTGGGGTTCTCGTTGCTGCCGCTGGTGGCGGTCTTCAACCAGGAAGGCACGCGGCCCTGGCACCTGTGGGTGCCGGCGCTGGCGCAGACCACGCTGATGGGCCGCGTGCTCAAGGGCGAGCCGCTGGGCTTCGGCGACGTCGTGCCGTCGGTCGCTGTCTGCGTGCTTCTGGCGGGGGTGGCGATCGTCTTCGTCGCGCGCACGCTGCACACGGCGGCGCTCAAGCCATAGGCCGCGTGCGTTGCGGACGGGCGGTCAGTTGATACGCGTCTTCAGCAAGCGTTGAACCTCGCGCTGCCAGGGCAGCGCGCGCACGAGTTCGTTGAGGAAGCGCGCCGACTCGAACGCGGTGAGCACCGCGCCTTCGTCGCCGATGAGGCGCACGTTGGTGATGACCGACATCGGGTCGGCGATGGCGACCACGCCGCGCGCGATCTGCACCCAATCCCAGGCCATGCCGGCCTCGCCATCGGCGGCCGAGGCAGCCCAGACGGTCTGGCCCGCGGCGGGCCCCGGGGCGTCCATTCCCAGCGTGATCCGCGTGCCCAAGTGATGAAAGCGCACGTGCGCGGGCTCGCCGGCCTGCCACAATAGAGGCGGCCAAGCACGCAGCGACCACGCCGTGGTGGGGAGGCAAGAAAGTGCCTCCGTGGATTCTGTGATCTGCATGCGCCTATCTTTGGCCATGCTTCAGAAGCGCGAAAGCTGTAAATCCTGTCAGGGCCCCCCTGTTTGCGGGGGGTGAGGTGGTCGAGCGAGGAGAGCGATGCTCCCGGGTGGATACACGACGGTGCTTCAGGCCCGTAGCCGTGAAGAGTTCCGCGAGGCGGTCGTGGGCTTCACGCGCAAGCTCGGTTTCGAGACGGTGTCGGCCGTGACGCAGATCGATCGCGGGCTCGGCAGCACCGATTTCATCACGGTGGACAACACGCCCACCGATTACGTCGAACCCTACGGTGACCCGGCCGATTGCCGCCGCGACCCGGTGCTCCTGCATTGCAAGCATCAGACGATCCCCATCATCTGGGACCAGGAAACCTACGTCGAACGCGGGGCGGGGGACTTGTGGGAGCAGCAGGCGAGCTACGGGTACCGCACCGGGATCGCGATGGCCTTGCACCTGCCCGAGGGCAAGCACTTCATCCTGGGCGTCGACCGGGACCGGCCGCTGCCCAGCGACCCGGAAGAACTGCAACGAATTGTTGCCGATCTCCAGCTCTTTGCCGTCCACGCCCAGGACGCGGCGATACGCCTGATGGTGCCGCCGCCGAACCAGCCGGAAAGGCCTTCTCTCACGCCCCGCGAGCTCGAGGTTCTGCGCTGGACCATGGAGGGCAAGACGGCTTGGGAGACCGGCGCTCTGCTGGGCATCAGCGAGCGCACGGCCGTTCTTCACATCAACAACGCCATGCACAAGCTCGGCTCGGTCAACAAGCACCAGGCCGTCCTGAAGGCGCTTCGGCTGGGCCTGATCGGTTGAAGCCATCCCCCGCGGAGGCGCCGCAACGGCGCTTTCGAAGCGTCACACACCCTGTAAGACCTGACAGTTTGCAGCGCGGCGCGACGCTGCTCCAATCAACATCAACCGTGCGATATCGCACGCTTTTGTTGATGGAGTTGCGCCATGAAAGTTTTGGGAACGCTGTTCGGTCGCCGCCAATCGTCCAAGCCCGCCGCCGCGCCTGCCGCGCGCCCGACGCTGCTCGATCAGCAGCAGCTCAAGCTCGTTGCAGGTGGTTTGCCGCGAGTCGGTCCTTGCTCGGCGACACCCGTCTCCACCCAGTCGCTGCCGAGCGTGGGCTGAGCACTTCCTTTCGGGGCATCTGCGCTCCTCGGCGGCCGCCTCTGCGGCCCTGAGGCGCTTGCGGGCCGGGTCCTGCGGCCCACGCTTTTTCGATGGCTGCTGCACGCCCGTTGTTTCGCCAGGAAGCTGTTGACGGCCAAAGGCAGCAATGGCTGGGCGGGGTTCATCTTGTGCGCCCGCTCGCGCTGAGCTGGCTCACCGCGGCTGCACTTTGCTCTGCCGCGGCGCTGATCGCCTTCATGTCGCTGGCGCACTACACGCGCAAGGCCACGGTCCAGGGTGTGCTGGCCCCCGACCGAGGGTTGATCCGGTTGGTGCCTTCCGTGTCTGGAACCGTGACCGAAAGGCGCGTCTCGGAGGGGCAGTCGGTCAAGGCTGGCGACGTCCTCTTCGTGCTTGCGCTCGACCGGCCGCTGCTGGGCAGCGAGGCGCAGGCGCAGGTTCGTCACAGCCTCGCCGAGCGCAAGCGCAGCCTCGTCGATGCTGCCCAGGCCGAGCGCGCGCTGGCGACTTCGCGCCTGGAAGGGCTCGAGCGGCGCCTTGCGTCGTTGTCTTCGGAGCTCTCGCAGTTCGATGCGGAGTCGCACCTGCAGCAGCAGCGCCTGGCACTGGCCGAACAGTCGCTGGCGCGCTTGCAATCTCTGCAGGCGGACCGTTTCATCTCGGCGGCACAGGTGCAGTCGAAATCGGAAGAGGTCCTCGGGTTGCGGGCCGCCGCGGAAACGCTGGCCCGACAGCGCGCGGCGCTGTTGCGCGAGCGCGAGACGCTCGAAGGCGAGCGCCGTGCCTTGCCGCTGCAGACCGAGAGTGCCGTGGGCAGCCTGGAGCGGGATCTGGCGCTGGCCGAGCGTGACGCGGCCGAGCAGGGCGCGGATCAGCGGGTCATCGTTCGCGCACCGCAGTCCGGCGCCGTGAGCACGGTGCTGGCCGAGGCCGGGCAGAGTGTGTCCCCGGCGTCGGCCCTGGCGACCCTGGTGCCGGCTGGCGCCCGGCTTCAGGCACAGCTGTATGCGCCGTCCAGCGCGGTCGGGTTCGTGCAGCCCGGGCAGGCCGTCCGCCTTCGCTACCAGGCCTTTCCGTACCAGGAATTCGGACAGCAGCCCGGTCATGTGCTGCAGGTGTCGCGGACGCCGCTGGCCGCCAGCGAGCTGGCGGCGCTGGCGTTGCCGGCCGTGAGTGCCGGCGGCGAGCCGATGTTCCGCATCACGGTGGCATTGGACGAGAAGCCGCCGGCATCGATGTCGCTGTCGGCCGGGATGCGGCTGGAGGCCGATGTGATGCTCGAGCGCCGGCGGCTGGTCGAGTGGCTGTTCGAGCCCCTTCTGGGCCTGCGGAGCCGGCTTTGAGCGCGCAACCGGGCGGCGTCCGGCTGTTTTCGGGCCGCGGCCGGGTGCCGATGATCCTTCAGACCGAGGCCGCCGAGTGCGGGCTGGCGTGCCTGGCGATGGTTGCTGGCGCGCATGGCTTCGAGACCGACCTGCCGGCGCTCAGGCGGCGCTTCGCGTTGTCGCTCAAAGGGGTGACCCTGGCCGAGCTGGTGAGAATGGCCGAGGCGATCCAGCTCAATTCGCGTGCTCTGCGAGCTGAACTGGACGAATTGACCCAGGTCCAGCTGCCCTGCATCCTGCACTGGGACCTGAACCATTTCGTGGTGCTGGTGGGTTGGCGCCAGGGCGCGGCGGTGATCCACGACCCGGCGCGGGGTGTGCGTCGCGTGAAGCTGCAGGAGTTGTCGCGCCATTTCACCGGCATCGTGCTCGAGTTGTCTCCGGCGCCGAGCTTCGAGCCGGTGCACGAGCGCAGGCGGGTGACCTTGCGCCAGCTGCTCGGGCCGGTGAGCGGGCTCAAGCGCTCGCTCGGGCAGATTCTGGTGCTGGCTGTGGCGCTGGAAGTCTTCGTCCTGCTCAGCCCGTTCTTCATGCAATGGGTGGTGGACGACGTCCTCGTCAGTGCCGATCGCGACCTGCTGCTGACGCTGGGCCTGGGGTTCGGCCTGCTCGTCCTGATTCAGGTCGCGACGGCGGCCGCGCGATCCTGGGCCGTGCTCGTGCTGTCGTCGTCGCTGAACCTGCAATGGATGGTGAACGTGTTCGCGCACCTGCTTCGGCTGCCGGTGGAATGGTTCGAGAAGCGCCATACGGGGGACATCTGGTCCCGCTTCGGCGCCGTGCAGCAGATCCAGCGCACCTTGACGACGAGCTTCATAGAGGCCTTGCTCGACGGGCTGATGATGCTGCTGACGCTGGCGATGATGTCGCTGTACAGCCCGCCGCTCACCGCGGTGAGCGTGACCGCGGTCGCCCTCTACGGCGCGGTCCGCTGGGCCCTCTACCGACCGTTGGCCAGCGCAACGGAGGAGGCGCTGGTGTTCGAGGCGCGGCAATCGAGTCACTTTCTCGAATCTCTGCGCGGCGTGCAGGCGGTCAAGCAGTTCAATGCCCAGGGTGACCGACAGTCGCGTTTTGCCAGCCTGGTCGTCGAGACGATGAATGCCCAAGTGGACGTGCGGCGGCTGGAACTCTTCGCGACCGTGTCGCACCGGCTGCTGTTCGGTCTGGAGCGCGTGGCGGTGATCTGGATCGGGGCGGTGCTGGTGATGGACGGCAGGTTCTCGGTCGGGATGCTGTTCGCGTTCTTCGCCTATCGCGAGACCTTCGCAGGCCGGGTGAGCGCGCTGATCGACAAGGCCGCCGAGATCGGCATGCTGCGGCTGCAGGGCGAACGTCTGGCAGACATCGTTCTCACGCCGCCGGAACAAGACACCGCAGCATCTGCCCGGGAAGTGGGCGCTGGCATCGAGTTGCGCGACGTGCGCTTTGCCTATGCCGACGGCGAGCCCGAAGTCCTGCGCGGTGTCAGCCTGAAGATCGAGCCCGGCGAGTCGGTGGCGATCGTCGGGCCCTCGGGCTGCGGCAAGACGACGCTGCTCAAGGTGATGCTCGGCATCCACGCGCCGACCCAGGGTGAGGTGCTGGTCGGGGGTACGCCGTTGGCACGCGTCGGCCTGCGCGCCTGGCGCGGTCAGGTGGGGGTGGTGATGCAGGACGAGCCGCTGTTCTCGGGCTCGATCGCCGACAACATCAGCTTCTTCAGCCCCGAGCCGGACCTGGCCTGGGTCGAGCAATGCGCGCGCGTGGCGGCAGTGCACGACGAGGTCGAGGCGATGCCGATGGGGTACCACACGCTGATCGGCGACATGGGAACCGCGCTGTCGGGCGGACAGAAGCAGCGCATCCTGCTGGCGCGGGCGCTCTACAAGCGGCCCAAGATTCTGCTGCTGGACGAGGCCACGAGTTCGCTCGACGTCGATCGCGAACGCACGGTCAATCAGGCGATACGTCAGTTGTCGCTTACACGCGTGATCGTGGCGCACCGGCCGGAGACGATCGCCTCGGCGAGCCGAGTCATCGCCCTGTACGAGGGGCGCGTCGCGCAGGATCTGCGCAGCGTCCTGGGTGCCGCGCCCATGCAATGAGGGGCGGCCGACGGGCCCCCGGGGTGCCGTTCGTCGCTCCGTCGCGGCGCCTCTGGGCCTGGGCTGGTCGCCAGGACGGGTCGAGCCGTGGGCGGAGAGTTCGAGTGCGCTCGTAAAATCGCCGCTCCATGCAGCACCCGCGAGTTTTCGATGTCATCGTCGTCGGCGGCGGCCACGCCGGCACGGAGGCCGCGCTCGTCGCGGCGAGGATGGGTTGTGCGACCTTGCTGCTCACCCACAACCTGGAGACGCTGGGGCAGATGAGTTGCAACCCGTCGATCGGCGGGATCGGCAAGGGGCATCTGGTCAAGGAGATCGACGCGCTCGGCGGCGCGATGGCAGCGGCCACCGACGAGGCCGGCATCCAGTTCCGCATCCTCAACGGCAGCAAGGGCCCGGCCGTGCGTGCCACGCGGGCCCAGGCCGACCGCGTGCTGTACCGTGCGGCGATCCGGCGGCGGCTGGAGAACCAGACCCAGCTCTGGCTGTTCCAGCAGGCGGTGGACGACCTGATGCTGGAAGGCGGTCGCGTGGTCGGCGCCGTGACGCAGCTTGGGGTGCAATTCCGCGCCCGGGCGGTGGTGCTGACCGCGGGCACGTTCCTGGACGGGCGCATGCATGTCGGCCTGGTGAACCACAGCGCCGGAAGGGCAGGCGATCCGCCGGCGATGCGGCTGTCGGCGCGTCTGAAGGAGCTGAAGCTGCCGCAGGGGCGCCTGAAGACCGGGACGCCGCCGCGCATCGACGGCCGGTCGATCGACTTCTCTGGCCTCCAAGAGCAGGCGGGAGACTCGAATCCGGTGCCCGTGTTCAGCTTTCTCGGCCGTCCGGAGCAGCACCCCCGGCAGGTGCCCTGCTGGATCACCCACACCAACGAGCGGACGCACGCGATCATCAGGAGCGGGTTCGAGCGAAGCCCGATGTTCACCGGGCTCATCGAAGGCGTGGGGCCGAGGTATTGCCCGAGCATCGAGGACAAAGTCAACCGCTTCGCCGGCAAGACCTCGCACCAGATCTTTCTCGAACCGGAAGGTCTGACGACGAACGAGTTCTATCCGAATGGCATTTCGACTTCGTTGCCGTTCGACGTCCAGATCGCGGCAGTGCAGTCGATCGCCGGGCTGGAGCATGCGCACGTCGTGCGCCCCGGCTATGCGATCGAGTACGACTACTTCGATCCGCGCGCGCTGCGCCCGAACTTCGAGACCCAGGCCATCGCGGGCCTGTTCTTCGCCGGTCAGATCAACGGCACGACGGGCTACGAGGAAGCGGCGGCGCAGGGGCTGCATGCAGGCGCGAACGCAGCGCTTCAGGTGCAGGGGCGCGAGCCTTGGGTGTTGCGGCGCGACCAGGCCTATCTCGGCGTGCTGGTGGACGACCTGATCAACAAGGGGGTGACCGAGCCGTACCGCATGTTCACCAGCCGTGCCGAGTACCGCTTGCAGCTGCGGGAGGACAACGCCGATCTGCGGCTGACCGAACAGGGCCACTCGCTCGGACTCGTCGATGACGAAAGGCTGCGCGCAACCGTCGCCAAGCGCGAGGCGCTGACGCGGTCGTTGCAGCGCCTGCAGACGACGTGGGTGCGTCCGGCGACGGTGCCGGCAGCCGACGCGGAGCGCGTGCTGGGCAAGGCGCTGGAGCACGAGCACAGCCTGGCGGACCTGCTGCGTCGGCCGGGCACGACCTTCGATTCGATCTCCGGCCTGGCGCGCTTGGCCGGGCACGATGTTTCACGTGAAACCTGGTGCGGGCAGATGGGTGCCCGCGAGGCCGACGCCGTGATCGAGCAGGTCGAGATCTCGATCAAGTACGCCGGCTATATCGACAGGCAGCACGAGGAGATCGAACGCGCCGCCGCCCTCGAGGCCCTGCCGATGCCGCCCGACATCGACTATGGTGCCGTCACCGCGCTCTCGTTCGAGGTACGCCAGAAGCTGGCCCGGCATCGGCCGGGCACGCTGGGTCAGGCCTCGCGCATCTCGGGTGTCACGCCGGCAGCGATTTCCCTGCTGCTCGTGCACCTGAAGAAACTGCGCCGGCCGTCCACGGCCTCGCGAGGGGAAGCGGCCTGAGTGCGCCGCCGGCGCGGCCGGACGAGATGGCCGCTGTCGTGGAGACGCTGGGCTTGGCTGCCAGCAGCGAGCAGCGCGCGGCGCTGACACTCTACCTGGACCTGCTTGAGCGCTGGAATGCGGTCTACAACCTGACGGCGGTGCGCGACCGGAGCGCCATGCTCAGGCAGCATCTGGCCGATTGTCTGGCGATCATTCCGCACCTGGCTCCCCATCTGTCGCGCGGGCGGCTGCTCGACGTCGGCAGCGGAGGCGGCCTTCCCGGCGTCGTCATTGCCGTCATGATGCCCGCCCTGGAGGTCACCTGCGTGGATGCCGTCGCCAAGAAGGCCGCCTTCGTCCGCCACGTCGCCGGTGTGCTGGCCATCGGCAACCTGCACGCCGTCCACGGACGCGCCGAAACCTTCCGTTCGGAGCGCTTCGACGTCGTGGTGTCGCGGGCGTTCGCGACGCTGGCCAAATTCGTCGAGATGACGCGCGAATGTCTCGCGCCGGACGGCGTCTGGCTCGCGATGAAGGGGCGGGTACCCGGCGAAGAGCTCGCGCAAGTGCCGCCGGACGTCGAGGTGTTCCACGTGGAACAGATCACGGTCCCGGGACTGGACGCGGATCGATGCCTCGTCTGGATGCGAAGAAGGGCGGCGGTCGGGAAACCGGCCTGATCCGGCATCCGATTTGGCTACCATACGCGTCCGACTCCCGGCCACGACGGACCCGCCTCTCGGCGCAGCGCGCCATGCCGCCGGCCCGCGACCTGGTTGCGGCGGCACCGCAGTCCGGACCCCATCACCGAGAACACCATGCCCGAACTGGACCGCCCGCCCCACCACGGTCTGACGCCGTCGCCATGAGCGGCATGCGCATCTTCTGCGTCGCCAACCAGAAGGGTGGTGTGGGCAAGACCACCACGGCTGTCAACCTGGCCGCCGGCCTCTCGCAGCTCGGTCAGCGCGTGTTGCTGGTCGACCTCGATCCGCAAGGCAACGCCACCATGGGCTCGGGGATCGACAAGCGCGGCTTGTCGACGACGGTCTACGACGTCCTGCTCGAGTCCGCGACCGTGGCCGAAGCGCGCCAGCCCAGCATCAAGGGCGGCTACCAGGTCCTGGGGGCGAACCGCGAACTCGCGGGCGCCGAGGTCGAACTCGTCAAGTTGGAACGCCGCGACCGGCGCCTGAAGGCGGCGTTGCTCGCGGTGCGAGACGACTACGACTTCGTGCTCGTCGATTGCCCGCCATCGCTGAGCCTGCTCACGCTGAACGGGCTTTGTGCTGCGCATGGCGTTCTCGTTCCCATGCAGTGCGAATACTTCGCGCTGGAGGGCTTGTCGGACCTGGTCAATACGATCAAGCAGGTGCACGCCAACCTCAACCCCGACCTCCAGATCATCGGCCTGCTGCGCGTCATGTTCGATCCCCGGATCACGTTGCAGCAGCAGGTCAGCGACCAGCTCAAGGCGCATTTCGGCGCCAAGGTGTTCGACACCGTCATCCCCCGCAACGTGCGCCTGGCCGAGGCACCGGGCTTCGGACAACCGGGCGTGACCTTCGATCCGGCCTCCAAAGGGGCGCAGGCCTTCGTCGCATTCGCCCGCGAAATGGTCGCCCGCCTTGGCTAGCCCGGCCCCTGGCGGACGGCCCTCGGGTGTCGCCGAAGACCTGCTTTCGCGCATCGAGGACGCCAGTCTCAACGCCAGCGCGCCATCTCAACAGCGATGGCTGGATGGCTGGCTGCTGCGCTTTTCGCCCGCCAAGGCCAAACGCGCGAGGTGCATCAATGCCGTGGCCGCGGGGCGACTGCCCGTCGAGCGCAAGCTTGCTCTGGCGGCGGCGGTCTTCGCGGATGCCGGGCTGCCGATGATCGTGCGGATGACGCCCTTCAGCGAGCCGGCGGACCTCGATTCGCAACTCGCCGCGCGCGGCTTCAACCGCTTCGACGACACCCGCGTGATGGTCTGCTGCCGACTGCCGCGGTCGGCCCCGCGGCCTCCGCCTGCGGGCACCCGCTTGGTGCCGCTCGACGCCCGCAACTTCGCGCGGACGGTCGGAGCGCTTCGAGGCTCACCGCCGGCGCAGTGCGAGGCGCATGCCGAGCGCCTGGCGCAGGCACCCGTTCCCCACGAGGGCTATGCGATCGTGCGCGACAGTGACGGCGCCGCCCTGGCCTGCGGCCAGTTCGCGCGCGAGGCCGAGTTGGTCGGTCTGTATGACATCTTCACCGCTGCGAGTCAGCGCAACCAGGGCCTGGCGCACATGCTGTGTGAGCACCTGCTTTCAAGGGCGGCATCTGCGGGTGCGACCTGTGCATACCTCCAGGTGGAGTCCGACAACGCTCCAGCGCGGCGGATCTACGCCGACCTGGGCTTCTCGGAGGGCTACGCCTATCACTACCGGCAGGCGCGCTGATCGCGGCTGCCGCCGCGCGCCCCTTACAGGCCCAGGCTTTCGTCCACGCCCAGATGGACGTTCATGGCCTGGACCGCTGCGCCGCTGGCGCCCTTGCCCAGGTTGTCCAGCCGTGCCATCACGATCGCCTGCGTGTCGTTGGCGAAGACGAAGACGTCCACCCGGTTCGTGTCGTTGCACGCCTGGACGTCGAAGAAACCCAGCTCGAGGGTGGTCGGGTCGCGCAGGGGCATCACACGGATGAAGCGCTCGTCGGCATAGCGCCGCGCGTAGGCCTGCTGCAATGCCTCGGCGGTCGTGCCCAGGCGCTCGAGATGCAGCGGCACGGTCACCGCCAGCCCCTGGTAGAAATTCGCGACCACAGGCATGAAGATCGGCCTCGCGTGCAGACCGCCGTGCGCCATCATCTCGGGCACGTGCTTGTGCGCCAGCGACAGGGCATAGGGCCGAGGCGAGGTCAGGGCCGGATCGCTGCCGGCCGCGTACTGTTCGATCATCTTCTTGCCGCCGCCCGAGTAGCCGGTGATCGACGTCGCCGAGACGGCCATGTCCGCCGGCAGCAGCCCGGCATCGACCAGCGGCCGCAGCAGCAGGATGAACGCGCTGGCGTGGCAGCCTGGGTTGGCGATGCGCTTGCTGCCGCGGATCGCAGCGCGCTGGCCGGGAGCCAGTTCCGGCAGCCCGAAGACCCAGGCCGGATCGGTGCGGTGGGCCGTGCTGGCGTCGATCAGGCAGGTGTTGGGGTTGGTCACCCACGACGCGGCCTCGCGGGCGGCGCCGTCGGGCAGGCACAGGAAGCCCACGTCCGCCGCATTGAGCAGGCGCGAACGCTCCGCCGCCTCCTTGCGCCGGTCGGGCGCAATGCGCAGCACCTCGACGTCGGGTCGACGGGCCAGGTATTCGTGGATCCTCAGGCCGGTGGTCCCTTCCTGGCCATCGACGAAGACGACTACTCCCATGCTCTGCCTCACGCACAATGCTTGCTCGGGAGGATACGCGAATGCGGGTCGCCGTCACCGCAGCGCTGCCCACGAGGCGGTCCCGCCGGGCCAGTGCACCGCGATGCTGAAGACGCCGGCGCAGCGCGCGGCCGCGTTCGGCGCCGGCGTCGCCGGACTTTGCGGCCTGCTGCACCTGCTCGGTGTCGGCCTGCCCATCCTGCTGAGCCTCGCGATCCTGATCGCCGTGCTGAGCCTCGTCGTGCCGTGGGTCGGTGCGAACTGGGCCGGCGACATCGTGCGGTGGGCGCGAGGGTGGTTCTGGGCGCCCGAGCAGGGGCGTTTCGACAGCTTCGGCGGCGTCCCGCTGCGGATCGACGACGATGGCCGCCACGTCTGGGTCGATGGCGACGGGTTGCAGCGCGCACTCGGCCGCCGCGAACCCGACGCTGCGCTGGCCGCGCGCCACAGTGGCCGCTGGCGCCGCACCGACGAGGGTGATTTGATGCTCCGCGTCGATGCCGTGATCCAGGTCCTGGCCACCATGCCGGGCCGCGACGCGCCCCGCCTCCAGCGACTGCGCCGTTACCTCGAGCGCGACGTGCTGTATCCGGCCGCGCAGCGCCGCGCGCGGCGCCAGATGCCCAGCGGCTGAGCCCGGACGCCGGTCGGAGACAATGCCGCCATGGTGACCAAGAAACCCAAGGGCCTCGGCCTCGGCCTGGAGGCCTTGCTCGGACCGACGGTCAGCGATTCCCAGGGCTCCGCCCAGCCCGGCACGGTGCGCCTGGATCGGTTGCGTCCGGGCAAGTACCAGCCGCGCACGCGGATGGACGAAGGCTCGCTGTACGAACTTGCCGAGAGCATCCGTGGCCAGGGCGTGATGCAGCCCGTGCTCGTGCGGCCGGTGGATGGCGGCGACTACGAGATCATCGCTGGCGAGCGCCGCGTCCGCGCCGCGCGGCTCGCCGGCCTCGACGACGTGCCGGTGCTCGTCAAGCCGGTCACCGACGAGGCTGCGGCGGTGATGGGGTTGATCGAGAACATCCAGCGCGAGGATCTCAACCCGCTCGAGGAAGCGCAGGGGCTGCAGCGCCTGGTCGTCGATTTCAAGCTGACGCACGAGCAGGCGGCGCAGGCGGTGGGACGCTCGCGCAGTGCCGCCAGCAACCTTCTGCGGCTGCTTCAGCTGGCGGCGCCCGTGCAGCAGATGCTGATGGCCGGGGACCTCGACATGGGCCATGCTCGTGCCCTGCTGGGGCTGGCCACCGCACAGCAGGTGATGGCCGCTCAGGAGATCAGCGCCAAGAAGCTGAGCGTGCGCGAAGCGGAACGGCTTGCCGCCCGTGGGGGCCCGGGGCGCGTCCCTGCTGCGACCAAGAAGAAGCCGGCCAAGTCGGGTGACATCACCCGTCTGGAAGAACGGCTGGCCGATCGGCTGGCAGCCCGTGTCGAGATTCGCATGCAGTCGCACGGAAAGCGCGCGAAGCAAGGCGAAATCGCGATCCGGTTCGGGTCGCTGGATGAACTCGACGCGCTGCTCGAAAAACTCGGCGCGACCGAGGCCTGACCGCTGGACGGTCGCTCGCAGGTCCGACGCCTTGCCCCTTGCCTGCCGAGAAGGGCGCCGCGTGATCCGCGGCCGCGTCGTTGCCGAGGCCGGCCGAATTCCGGGCACCAAGGAACCATTGCTGCGCCGGCCTGCTCCATATCGGTGCGAAGATCGTGTCGGCGAAGGACAAGGCCGGAACGTTTCAGGCAGCAGGTTGGGTCCAGGGGGCGTCTCTTCGGCATCTGCCCAGGAAGTGCAGGCAGGGCATGCCTCTTGCGGTGACGTTTGCGCAACGGCTGCCGGGCGCGGCAAGCGGGAAATGGTGGACCTTCCGCATGTTCTTCGAGTCATCGTCAGGCGCAGAATGAACCATGCTGAAGCTGAGCGGTTCATGACCGATCGACCTTGCCGGTAGGCAGGAAAGCTCTGATGGAGCCCGGGTCCGTACAGCCGGGACTCCATCAGAACTTCCCAGACGCGAGGAGGGGTAGGGTCGTCCTCCCCTCCGGCGCTGGAAACCGGAGGTCCCCATGGATGTGATCAGCCACTTTGCCGCTCGATACGAGCGCACGCGCGAGGAAGAACTCTCGCTCGAGGAGTACCTCGCCGAATGCAAGCGCAACCCGCTTGCCTACGCCACCGCCGCCGAGCGAATGTTGCGTGCCATCGGCGAACCGGCCTCGGTGGACACGCGCAACGACCCTCGCCTGTCGCGCCTGTTCGCCAACAAGATCATCAAGGTCTATCCGGCCTTCGCCGAGTTCTACGGCATGGAGGACTCGATCGAGCAGGTGGTGAGCTATTTCCGGCACGCCGCGCAGGGGCTGGAGGAGAAGAAGCAGATCCTCTACCTGCTGGGTCCGGTGGGCGGCGGCAAGAGCTCGATCGCCGAGAGACTGAAGCAGCTGATGCAGGAAGTACCCTTCTACGCCATCAAGGGCTCGCCGGTGAACGAATCACCGCTGGGACTGTTCGACGCCGAAGAAGACGGGCCGATCCTCGAGAGCGAATACGGCATCCCGCGCCGCTACCTCAGTCGCATCCTCTCGCCCTGGGCCGTCAAGCGGCTGGAGGAGTACGGCGGGGACATCCGGAAGTTCAAGGTCGTCAAGCGCCACCCCAGCATCCTCAAGCAGGTCGGCATCAGCAAGACCGAGCCGGGCGACGAGAACAACCAGGACATCTCGAGCCTGGTCGGCAAGGTCGACATCCGCAAGCTCGAAGCCTATTCGCAGGATGACCCCGACGCCTACAGCTACAGCGGCGGCCTGTGCCTGGCCAACCAGGGCCTGCTCGAGTTCGTCGAGATGTTCAAGGCGCCGATCAAGGTGCTGCACCCGCTGCTGACGGCGACCCAGGAAGGCAACTTCAAGGGCACCGAAGGCTTCGGCGCGATCCCGTTCGACGGCGTCGTCCTCGCGCACAGCAACGAAAGCGAGTGGAAGGCCTTCCGCAACAACAAGAACAACGAAGCCTTCCTCGACCGCATCTACATCGTTAAGGTGCCGTACTGCCTGCGTGTTTCCGAAGAGATCAAGATCTACGAAAAGCTGCTGCGCAACTCGTCGCTGGCCCAGGCCACCTGCGCGCCGGGCACGCTGAAGATGATGAGCCAGTTCGCGATCCTCACGCGCCTGAAGGAGCCCGAGAACAGCTCGCTGTACAGCAAGATGCTGGTCTACGATGGCGAGAACCTGAAGGACACCGACCCGCGCGCCAAGAGCTACCAGGAGTACCGCGACTACGCCGGCGTCGACGAGGGCATGAGCGGCGTCAGCACGCGCTTTGCCTACAAGATCCTCTCCAAGGTCTTCAACTTCGACAGCAACGAGGTGGCCGCGAACCCGGTGCACCTGATGTACGTGCTCGAACAGCAGATCGAACGCGAGCAGTTCGCCAAGGAGACCGAGGACAAGTACGTCGGCTTCATCAAGGAACTCCTGGCGCCGCGATACGCCGAGTTCATCGGCAAGGAGATCCAGACCGCCTACCTCGAGAGCTATTCCGAGTACGGCCAGAACATCTTCGACCGCTACGTCACCTACGCCGACTACTGGATCCAGGACCACGAGTACCGCGACACCGATACCGGTGAGGTCTTCGACCGCGGCAGCCTGAATGCCGAGCTCGAGAAGATCGAGAAGCCTGCCGGCATCGCCAACCCGAAGGACTTCCGCAACGAGATCGTCAACTTCGTGCTGCGCGCGCGCGCCAACAACCAGGGCAACAACCCGGTCTGGACGAGCTACGAGAAGCTGCGCACGGTGATCGAGAAGAAGATGTTCTCGAACACCGAGGAGCTGCTGCCGGTGATCAGCTTCAACGCCAAGGCCAGTGCCGACGAGGCCAAGAAGCACGAGGACTTCGTCACCCGCATGGTCGCCAAAGGCTACACGACCAAGCAGGTGCGCCTGCTGTGCGAGTGGTATCTCCGGGTGCGGAAGTCGAGCTGATCGATGGCGCTCCAGTCCATCATCGACCGGCGGCTGGCGGGCAAGAACAAGTCCATCGGCAACCGCGAGCGCTTCCTGCGCCGGCACAAGGAGCAGATCCGCGAGGCCGTCAAGCGCGCGATCGACGGCCGCGGCATCCGCGACGTCGAGCGCGGCGAGGACATCCACATCCCGAAGAAGGACCTCTCCGAGCCGGTGTTCGGCCATGGCTCCGGCGGCGTGCGCGACATCGTCCATCCGGGCAACCAGGACTACGTGCAGGGCGACCGCATCGAGCGGCCCAAAGGCGGCGGGGGCGGTGGCAGCGGCAAGGGCCAGGCCAGCGACCAGGGCGAGGGCGAGGACGAGTTCGTCTTTGCGCTGAGCAAGGAAGAGTTCATGCAGGTCTTCTTCGAGGACCTGGCCCTGCCGCACCTGGTCCGCACCCAACTGGCCGAGGTGCCCGAGTGGAAGAGCCAGCGCGCCGGCTTCTCCAGCGACGGCACGCCCAACAACCTGCACGTGGTGCGCAGCATGCGCGGCGCCCTGGGCCGGCGCATCGCGCTGGGCACCGCGCCGCGGCGCGAACTGCGGGCGCTGGAGGAAGAACTCCAGGCGCTGCAGCGCGACGCCCGGCCCGACGACCGCGAGGCGCAGGCCACCATCGCGGCGCTGACCGAGCAGATCCGCGTGCTGCGCGGCCGGGTCGATCGCATTCCCTACCTCGACCCGATCGACCTGCGCTACCGAAGCCGCATCAAGGTGCCGGTGCCGACCAGCAAGGCGGTGATGTTCTGCCTGATGGACGTCTCGGGCTCCATGGACGAGGGGCGCAAGGAACTCAGCAAGCGCTTCTTCATCCTGCTCTACCTGTTCCTGACGCGGCACTACGAGAAGATCGACCTCGTCTTCATCCGCCACCACACGCAGGCGCAGGAGGTGGACGAGGAGAACTTCTTCCATGCCCGCGAGACGGGCGGCACCGTGGTCAGCAGCGCACTGGTGCTGATGGAAGAGATCATCCGCGCCCGCTACGACCCCAGCCAGTGGAATATCTACGGCGCCCAGGCCAGCGACGGCGACAACTGGCACCACGACAGCGGTCGTTGCCGCGAGATCCTCAACGACAAGCTGCTGCCGCTGTGTCGCTACTTCGCCTACGTGCAGGTCGCCGAGGAAGAGCAGAACCTGTGGGACGAGTACAGCCAGCTGCTCGAGGTCAACAAGCACTTCGCGATGCGCAAGGCCACCGAGGCGTCGCAGATCTATCCCGTCTTCCGCGACCTGTTCAAGAAGGAAGGGGCCAAGGCCGCATGAAGGAGACTGCATGAAGATCAAGCCGCTGGCACTCGAGCAACCGCTGCCGCTGGCGGTGCGGCCGGGCGAACACCTGCCCGGCCCCAGCGACTGGTCTTTCGAGCTGGTCGAGACCTACCACCGCGTGATCCGGGCCACGGCCGAGCGCTTCGGGCTGGACACCTACCCGAACCAGCTTGAGATCATCACCGCCGAGCAGATGATGGACGCCTACGCCAGCGTGGGAATGCCGGTGAATTACCGCCACTGGAGCTACGGCAAGGAATTCATCGCCACCGAGAAGAACTACAAGCGCGGCCACATGGGCCTGGCCTACGAGATCGTCATCAACTCCAACCCCTGCATCAGCTACCTGATGGAGGAGAACACGATGGCGATGCAGGCGCTGGTCATCGCCCACGCCGCCTATGGCCACAACAGCTTCTTCAAAGGCAACTACCTGTTCCGGATGTGGACCGACGCGGCGTCGATCATCGACTACCTCGTTTACGCCAAGAACTACGTTGCGGCTTGCGAGGAGAAGCACGGCCTCGATGCGGTGGAGGCGTTCCTCGACAGCTGCCACGCGCTGGCCAACCACGGCGTCGACCGCTACCGCCGGCCGAGCCGCAAGAGCCTGGCGCAGGAACTGGCCGAACGCATCGACCGCGAGGCCTACGCCCAGCGCCAGGTCAACGACCTGTGGCGCACGCTGCCGCGCCGCGCCGAGAAGGCCGACGAGGTGCCCGAGGCCAAGCGCTTCCCCGAGGAGCCGCAGGAGAACCTGCTCTACTTCATAGAGAAGAACGCGCCGCTGCTCGAGCCCTGGCAGCGCGAGATCGTGCGCATCGTGCGCAAGGTGGCGCAGTACTTCTACCCGCAGCGCCAGACGCAGGTGATGAACGAGGGCTGGGCCACCTTCTGGCACCACAGGCTGCTCAACACCATGTACGACGACGGCTTCCTGACCGACGGCGTGATGATGGAGTGGCTGACCTCGCACACCAACGTCATCTACCAGCCGCCGGTGGGCCACCGGGCATACAGCGGCATCAACCCCTACGCCTTGGGCTTCGCGATGTACACCGACATCAAGCGCGTGTGCGAGGCGCCGACCGACGAAGACCGCGCATGGTTTCCCGAGATCGCCGGCAAGCCCTGGTTGCCGACGCTCGACCACGCGATGCGCAACTTCAAGGACGAGAGCTTCGTCGGCCAGTACCTGAGCCCGAAGCTGATGCGTGAGCTGCGCCTGTTCGCGATCACCGACGACGAGAAGCAGACCGAGCTCGAGGTCAGCGCGATCCATGACGACAGCGGCTACCGCCGTGTGCGCGAGGCGCTGTCGCGCCAGTACGACCTCGGTTCGCGCGAGCCCAACATCCAGGTCTGGAACGTCAACCTGCGCGGCGACCGCTCATTGACGCTGCGCCACTTCCAGCACAACGACCGGCCGCTGCACGACAGCGGACAGGAGGTGCTGAAGCACGTCGCGCGGCTGTGGGGCTTCGGCGTGCACCTGGAAAGCGCCAATGCCAAGGGTGACGTGACCAAGCGGTGGAGCGTGCCGGCGCCGACCGCCTGACGTACGTCCGCCGGCGGTGCGGATGACCACCGGCCGCCCCGCAGGACGTCAGAGCGCGAAGATCTTCCCCGGGTTCATGATGTTCCGCGGGTCCAGCGCCTGCTTGATGCCGCGCATCATCGCCACCGCCTCGGCGCCGGCCTCGTCGAGCAGGTAGCCCATCTTGTGCAGTCCGATGCCGTGCTCGCCGGTGCAGGTGCCCTCCAGGCGCAGCGCGCGCTGCACCATCCGCACGTTGAGAGCTTCGACCGCGGCGGCCTCGGCTGGGTCGTCGGCGTCGAACAGGTAGCTGAGGTGGAAGTTGCCGTCACCGACATGGCCGACGATCCAGTAGGGGATGCCCGAGGCCTCGGCCTCGGCGATCGACGCGTCGATGCTCTCGGCCAGGCGCGAGATCGGCACGCAGGTGTCGGTGCTCTGGCAACGGCAGCCCGGGCGCGTCTGCAGCGCCGCGAAGTAGGCCTGGTGGCGCGCGGTCCACAGCCGCGTGCGTTCCTCGGCGGTGCTCGCCCACTGGAAGTCTTCGCCGCCCTGGTCGCGGGCGATCGCCTGCACCGTCTCGGCCTGTTCCTTCACGCCGGCCGGGCTGCCGTGGAACTCCATCAGCAGCATGGGGGCCTCGCGCAGCGACAGCTTCGAGTGCCGATTGACGGCGCGGATCGCGTTGGCGTCGAGCAGTTCGCAGCGGGCGATGGGCACGCCGGTCTGGATGACCTGGATCGTGGTCCGCACGGCGGCGTCGATGGTCGGGAAGTGGCAGATGGCCGCGCTCACGGCCTCGGGTAGCGGGTACAGCTTCAGCGTGATCTCGGTCATCACCCCCAGCGTGCCCTCGCTGCCGACGAACAACCGCGTCAGGTCGTAGCCGGCGCTGCTCTTCCTGGCCCGCGTGCCGGTGCGGATGACGGCGCCGCTGGCGGTGACCACGGTCAACCCGAGGACGTTCTCGCGCATCGTGCCGTAGCGAACGGCATTCGTGCCGCTGGCGCGAGTGGCGGCCATGCCGCCGATGCTGGCATTGGCACCGGGGTCGATCGGAAAGAACAGGCCGGTGTCGCGGATCTCGCGGTTGAGCTGCTCGCGGGTGACGCCGGCCTGTACGGTGACCGTGAGGTCCTCGGCATGCACGCGCACGATACGGTTCATGCGGCCGAGGTCGACGCTGACGCCGCCCTGGATGGCCAGCAGATGGCCTTCGAGCGACGAGCCGACACCGAACGGGATCACCGGCACGGTGTGGGCGCTGGCCAGCGCGACCACGGCAGCCACGTCCTCGGTGCTCTCGCAGAACACCACCGCCTCTGGCGGCGCGCCAGGATAGATGGATTCGTCGCGTCCGTGCTGCTCGCGCACCGCGGCGGCGGTGCTGCAGCGCTGGCCGAAGCGGTCGCGCAGCGCGGCCAGCATCGCCACCGGGATCGGTCGCGCTTGAACGCGGGACAGCATGTCGTCGGGCCGGGGGACGTTCATCGAAAACTCCTCGCGAGGTCGATGCCGCCGCAGCGGCAGGAAGCGCATCCTAGGCCAGCCGCGGGCCCGTCGCTGCGACCGGGGCCGGTCGCCTCAGGCTCCCGTTCCGCGGCCGCCGGGCTGGTGGTCCAATGGCGATCCCGAACCCGCAGGACCGTCGATGAGCAAGCGCCTGACCCAGATCGCCACCCGAACCGGAGACGACGGCACCACCGGCCTCGGCGACGGCAGCCGCGTGCCCAAGGATCATCTCCGCGTGCAGGCCATGGGCGAGGTGGACGAGCTCAATTCGTGCCTGGGGGTGCTGCTGGCCGAGCCGCTGCCGCCGGATGTGCGCGAGGTTCTGGTGGCGGTCCAGCACGAACTGTTCAACCTGGGCGGCGAGCTCTCGATCCCGGGCTTCGAGCTGCTCAAGGCCGATGCCGTGCTGAGTCTGGACGAGGCCCTCGCGCGCTACAACGCGACGCTGCCGCGACTGCAGGAGTTCATCCTGCCCGCCGGAACGCGCAGCGCCGCGCTGGCGCATGTCAGCCGCGCGGTGGCGCGTCGCGCCGAGCGGGCGCTGGTCGCGTTGGCCGCCCACGACAGGGTCAACGAGCCGCCGCGGCAGTATCTCAACCGGCTGTCGGACCTGCTGTTCGTGCTGGCGCGCGTGCTCAACCGTGCCAACCTCGACGGGCTGGGGGGCGACGATGTCTATTGGCGCAGCCAGCGGCTGGCCCGCGCGCGGGGCGAAGAAGACTGAAATCAACCCAACGGGGGGGAGGAGCGCGAGATGGCAATCGCCGGGGCAGGGTGCTGGGGCGTGCCGGCAGGGCGGGCCTGCACTGCGGCAAGGACGATGGTGGCGACGTTGCTCCTCGTGCTGGCGACGGTGCCGGCCCGGGCGCAGCTTCTGGCCGACCCGCGCGTGCCCTGGCAGACCGCCGACAGCGCGCATTTCCGCATCCACTACCGCGCCGCGCAGCGGGCCCAGGCCGAGGCGGTCGCGAGCGCCGCCGAGCGCGTCTATCCGCGCGTCACGCAGGCGCTGCAATGGGAGCCGCGCAGCCGCACCGAGCTCGTCGTCTACACCGAGGTCGATCTCGCCAACGGCTTCACGACACCGCTGCCGTTCAACCTGATCGGCGTGTTCCTGGCCCCGCCCGACGAAGGCGAACTGCTCGACAACAGCCCCTGGCTCGACCTGCTGCTGGTGCACGAGTTCACCCATGCCGTGCATCTCGACCAGGTGCGCGGCGCACCGCGCGTGCTGCAGTCGATCTTCGGCCGCCTGCCGTGGTTCATCCCCAACCTGTTCCAGCCGGGGTGGGTGACCGAGGGCCTGGCGGTCTACGACGAGAGCGACCCCGCCGCCGGCCGCGGCCGCCTGAAGAGCCCGCTCTTCGAGGCCTGGCTGCGCGCCGAGCGCGCTCGCGGCTTTCTCGCGCTGGCCGAGATCAACGCCGACGGGCGCGCGCTGCCCCTGGCCAAGGAGTACCTGTACGGCGCCTACTTCTTCGAGTTCCTGGCCCGCCGCTACGGGCGCGACAAGATCGCGGCCTACGTCGACCAGTCCAGCGGCAACCTGGTGCCGCGCCTGAAGTCCAACCCGGTCGAGATGACCGGCAAGACCATGGACCGGCTGTGGGACGAGTTCCTGGCTGACCTGGCGGCGCAAGTCGATGCACGTGCAGCGCCGCTGCTCGCGCAACCCGAGACGCTGGGCCCGCGCCGGCTCGGCCCGCTGTTCAAGCTGGCCTCGGTGGCGGCGATGCCCGACGGCTCGACCCTTGCCGTCGTCGATGGCGGCCTGCACGCGCCGCACCTCGTGCGGCTGCCGGCGGAAGGTCCCCCGCAGCCGCTGGTCAAGGTCAATGCCGACGCCCACCTCGACGTGGCACCCGACGGTGGCGTGCTGCTGACCCAGCCCGACATCTGCAACACGCTGTACCTGGCCTACGACGTCTATCGCCTGCGCGGCGAGCGGCTCGAACAGCTCACGAACTGCGCCCACCTGCGGCGCGCGGTACAGGCCGGGCCCGAGATCGCGGCGCTGCAGCTCGACGACGGGCGGACGCGCCTGGTCCGCCTGGCCGCGGAGCCGACGGCGACGCCCGAGGTCCTGTTCGCGCCCACCGACGGCACCGAACTGCTCGACCTCGCGGCGGCGCCCGATGGACGGCACCTGGGCCTGATCACCCACCGCGGCGCCGACTGGCGCATCGTCGAGTTCGATCTCGAACACCCGGGGTTGCCGCCGCGGACCCTGCTTCGCCGCGCCGCGCCGATGCAGGGACTGGAGCAGGGGCCGGCCGGCATCGAAGTGATCGCTGACGTCGATGGCGTCTACAACGTCTGGCGCCTGCGCGGCGACCGCCTCGAGCGGCTGACCCACACCCACACCGCTGTCGTCGCCCAGACCGGGACCGCGGCCGACGGCGCGTTGACCACGGTGGTCCTCGCGCCGCAGGGCTACGCGCTGCACCGGCTGGCGAACCCGACGACGCTGCAGTCGGTGCCCGCCGACGACACGACCACCGCAGGCGCCGCGGTGACATCCGACACCAGGGGGGCACCGCCGCCGTTCGATCCCGGTCCGGTGCCCGAACCGGCGACCGTGCTCGGCGACGGCCAGCCCTATGCCGCCTGGCGCTCGGTCTATCCACGCTCGTGGCTGCCAGCCGCATTTGCCGACCGCGGTCTGAGCGCCGTCGGCGCCAGCACCGCGGGGGCCGACGCGCTCGGCTGGCACCAGTACGCGGCGCTGCTCGAATGGGAGACCTCGCAGAAGCAGTTGCTGGGCAGCGTCGAGTACCTGTTCCTGGGCAGCCACGGCCTGGCGCTCAGCCGCACGCTGCAGGCGCGGGCCTGGGCCGGCAGTGGCAACGACGAGCAGACGACGGTCTATGACAGCCATGTCAAGGCGCAATGGCTGAGTCTGTTCCCCTGGGACCGTCTCGAACGCCGCGTCGCCTTCGGCGTCGGTGCCGCGCTGGACCGGATCGAACAGGTCGACGTCGCCAGCGACAGTTCGACCCACCCGCAGGACCAGCGCCTTCTCGCTGCGCTGGTCGACATCGACACCAGCAACAGCAACTGGACGTCCGAAGGCCTGAACCGCGGGCTGCACGCGACGCTGCTCTACGAGTCGTACCGGCCGTTCGCCCACGACACCTCGCCCGACGCGCCGGCCTACGACGGCGGCATGCTGCGCACCGACCTGCGCGGCTACCTGCCGCTCGGCCGCAGCGTGCTGGCGCTGCGCTGGACCGAGGCCCTGGCCAGCGGCAGCACGCAGCCCTTCCAGCTCGGCGGCGCCACAGACCAGGTGCTGCAGCTCGGCCCGGTGCTCGACAACCGCCAGCTGTCGCTGCGCGGCTACCGTGGCGACGAGCCGAAACTCATCGGCAGCAATGCCCGCGTCGTGAGCACCGAATGGCGGCTGCCGCTGGCCGACATCGACCGCCACGCGATGGTGCCGGCGGTGGGCATCGACCGCCTCTCGGCGGCGGTCTTCTTCGACGTCGGCGGAGCCTGGAACGAGGGCCGCGGGCCCGATCGCTGGCGCCGCGGCGTCGGCGTCGAGCTGCTCGGCGAAATCAAACTGCTCTACGCGCTCGGGCTGCAGCTGCGCCTGGGGCTGGCCAGCGGCCTCGACGAGCCGCGCAGCACCCAGGCCTACCTGAAGATCGGCCGCGCGTTCTGAACCAGCCCACGCCGGGCCACGCTCGAGGCCTCAGTGCGCGTGGGCGCGCCGGGCCTTCACGGCCTGCGCCAGGCCGTCGAGCAGGGCCACCGAGTCGTCCCATCCGAGGCAGGCGTCGGTGATGCTCTTGCCATAGTCGAGCCGCGTCGGGTCGTTCTTTCCCGGCGTGAACTTCTGCGCCCCGGCGTTGAGGTGGCTCTCGACCATCACGCCGAAGATGCATCGGTTGCCGGCGGCCAGCTGCCGGCCGACATCGCGCATCACCTCGACCTGGCGCTGGTGCTGCTTGGCGGCATTCGCATGGCTGGCGTCGATCATCAGGCGGCAAGGCAGCGTGGCCGCCTCGATCTCGGCGCAGGCCACGGCCACGCTGGCGGCATCGTAGTTCGGCGCCTTGCCGCCGCGCAGGATCACGTGGCAGTCGGGGTTGCCACGCGTCTCGACGATCGCCACCTGACCGTTCTTGTGCACGCTCAGGAAATGGTGCGGGCGGGCCGCGGCCTGGATCGCGTCGATCGCGATCTTGATGTTGCCGTCGGTGCCGTTCTTGAAGCCGACCGGTGCGCTCAGGCCCGAGGCGAGTTCGCGGTGGACCTGGCTTTCGGTGGTGCGCGCGCCGATCGCGCCCCAGGCGATGAGGTCGCCGATGTACTGCGGGCTGATGACGTCGAGGAATTCGCTGCCCGCGGGCATGCCAACGCGGTTGATGTCCACCAGCAGCTGGCGCGCGATGCGCAGGCCCTCGTGGATGCGGAAGCTCTCGTCGAGATAGGGATCGTTGATCAGCCCCTTCCAGCCGACCGTGGTGCGCGGCTTCTCGAAATAGACGCGCATCACGATCTCGAGGTCGGCCGCGTGGCGGTCGCGCTCGGCTTTGAGCTTGCGCGCGTACTCGAGCGCCGCCGCCGGGTCGTGGATCGAACAGGGGCCGATGACGACGAGCAGGCGATCGTCCTGGCCGGCCATGATGCGGCGGATGGCATTGCGGGTGCCCGAAACCAGCGTCTCCACCGGTGTGCCGGCGATCGGGAAGAAGCGGATCAGGTGTTCCGGTGGCGGCAGCGGCGTGACGTCGCGGATGCGCTGGTCGTCGGTCTGGCTCGTCTTTTCGCTGAGCGCGTACCAGCCGTCGGGGTTGCCGGGTCGGGGACTCATCGCGACCTTCCTTTCGAGTGCGGGGAGAACGAAAAAACCGCCGGGGTGGCCGGCGGTTTTCTGGGTGCGGGGCGTTCGCTTGACTTACGCGCTTGCCTCTCCAGCCGCCGAGCGGTGCGAGAACCAGAAGAACGCAAAGTAAGACGATGCCGAATGCATAAGCAAGACTGTAGCACGCCGGGTTCGACGCTGGCCTGACGCCGAAGGCCAGCAGGCAAAAGTGGCTTCGCCACTTTTGTTGACCCCCGCGGGGGTCGCGCTGGGCGCCGCCCGGACCTGGGGCGCTCAATAGGCCTGGCTGTCGAAGCCGGCCGCATTCAGCCGTGCCAGCACGTCACGCACATGCGACGGGTTGCGTGTCTGCAGCACGAGTTCGACCTCCACGCTCTGCACCGACAGTGTCGAGAAAGCGCGCTGGTGATGCACCTCGTCGATGTTGGCACCGGCGTCGGCCACCAGCGCGGTGATCCGCGCCAGCACGCCCGGCGTGTCGCGCGCGGCGACGCGGATCCGTGCCAGGCGGCCGGCGCGCACCATGCCTCGCTCCAGGATCGCGGCCAGCAGCAGCGGGTCGATGTTGCCGCCGCACAGCACCAGGCCGACCTTGCGGCCGGCGAAGCGCTGCGGGTCCTTCAGCAGTGCTGCCAGACCCGCGGCGCCGGCGCCCTCGACCAGCGTCTTCTCAATCTCCAGCAGCATCACGATGGCCTGCTCGATGTCGCCTTCTTCGACCAGTACCATGTCGTCGACGCAGCGCCGGATGATGGCCTGCGTGAGTTCGCCCGGCTGGCCGACGGCGATGCCTTCGGCGATCGTGCCCGCGCCCTGCGGGTACGCCGTGCCCTTGATCGCGTTGACCATGGCCGGGAAGCGCGAGGTCTGCACGCCGACGATCTCCACGCCCGGCTTGAGCGCACGCACCGCGGTGGCGATGCCCGAAATCAGGCCACCGCCGCCGACCGCGATCACCAGCGCTTCGATGTCGGGCCGGGCGCGCAGCATCTCGACGCCGATCGTGCCCTGGCCGGCGATCACCAGCGGATCGTCGAAGGGGTGGATGAAGCTCAGGCCCTGCTCGGACGCGAGTTGCAGTGCATGAACCCGTGCCTCGTCGAAGGTCTCGCCGTGCAGCACGACCTCGGCGCCGAAGCCCCGCGTGCGCTCGACCTTCACCGAAGGCGTGGCCAGCGGCATCACGATGACCGCCCGCAACCCCAGCCGCTGGGCATGGTGGGCGACGCCCTGCGCATGGTTGCCGGCCGAAGCCGCGATCACGCCCTTGATCGGCGCGCCCGACTCGACCAGCGCCGCCAGCTTGTTGAGCGCGCCGCGCTCCTTGAACGAGGCCGTGAACTGCAGGTTCTCGAACTTCAGGAACACCTGCGCGCCGACGATCTTCGACAGCGTGCGGCTTTCGAGGAACGGCGTGTCAAGCACCTGGCCGGCCAGGCGCGCTGCGGCCGCCTCGATGTCCGAGTACGTGACCACCGTGGCCCCTCAGCTTCGCGCACCAAGTGGCCGCCGCGGAACCGGCTCTGCCGGGCCACTGGCGGCGCCCCCCCGGGGGGGCGCGCCGCAGGCGCTCGGGGGGGGCACGATCAAGCCGTGCCGCCGACGGTCAGCCGCTCGATGCGCAGCGTCGGCTGCCCGACGCCCACGGGCACGCTCTGGCCCTCCTTGCCGCAGACGCCGACACCGGTGTCGAGCTCGAGGTCGTTGCCGATCATGCTCACGCGGGTCATTGCCTCGGGACCGTTGCCGACGATCGTCGCCCCCTTGACCGGGTACTGGATCCTGCCGTTCTCGACCCAGAAGGCCTCACTGGCCGAGAACACGAACTTGCCGCTGGTGATGTCCACCTGGCCGCCGCCGAAGTTGGTCGCGTACAGGCCGCGCCTGATGCTGGCGACGATCTCGTCGCGCGTCTTCGTGCCGGCGAGCATGTAGGTGTTGGTCATGCGCGGCATCGGCAGGTTGGCATAGCTCTCGCGACGGCCGTTGCCGGTCGGCTTGACGCCCATCAGCCGCGCGTTGAGGCTGTCCTGCATGTAGCCGCGCAGGATGCCGTCCTCGATCAGCACGTTGCGCTGGGTGGCGTTGCCTTCGTCGTCGACGTTGAGCGAGCCGCGGCGGTCGGCGATGGTGCCGTCGTCGAGCACCGTGACACCCTTGGCCGCCACGCGCTGGCCGACGCGACCGCTGAAGGTCGATGAGCCCTTGCGGTTGAAGTCGCCCTCGAGGCCGTGACCCACCGCCTCGTGCAGCAGCACGCCGGGCCAGCCGGGCCCGAGCACGACCGTCATCTCGCCGGCCGGCGCGGGGCGACTGTCGAGGTTGGTCAGCGCCGCGTCGACGGCGTGCTTGACGTAGCCCTCGATCACCGTGTCCTGGAAGTAGCCCAGACCGAAACGGCCACCGCCGCCACCGCTGCCGACCTCGCGCCGCACGACGCCGCCCACCGTCTGCTCGGCGATCACGGTCACGTTCAGGCGCACCAGCGGGCGCACGTCGGCGGCGCGGGTGCCGTCGGCGCGCGCCACCAGCACGACGTCGTACTCGGCGCCCAGGCTGGCCATCACCTGCACGATGCGCGGGTCCTTGGCGCGGGCCAGCTTCTCCACCTTCTCCAGCAGCGCCACCTTCTGTGTGCTGTCGAGCGTGCCGATGGGGTCGGTGGGCGCGTAGAGGATGCGGCTGCCGGCGATGCGCGGCGCGCGGCCGACCTTCACGCGCCGGCTCTGCCCGCCAGCGGCGATCGTGCGCACGGTGCGCGCGGCGTCGAGCAGCGACTCGGTGCTCAGGTCGTCGGAGTAGGCGAAGGCGGTCTTCTCGCCGGCCACCGCGCGCACGCCCACGCCCTGGTCGATGCTGAAGCTGCCGCTCTTGACGATGCCTTCCTCCAGGCTCCAGCCTTCGTGGCGGGTGGTCTGGAAGTAGAGGTCGGCATCGTCGACGCGGTGCTCGCCGATCGTGGCCAGCGCCTGGGCGATCGAGGCTTCCGACAGCCCGAACGGCTCGAGCATCAGCGACTGCGCGATCGCCAGGCGTTCGAGCGTGGGTTCACGGGTGATCATCGGGGCGGCCTCGTCAGCGAGAAGAACGGCCGACGATTGTAGGAGTCCGACCCTTTCCGCCCGGCCATCGTGGCCATCGTGGCCATGGCCTCAATCGGCCGGGCGGTCCCGCAGCGCCTTCTCGTACAGCACGTTGCGTGGCGCGCCGGTCAGCTCGGCGGCCAGCGCCACCGCCTGCTTGAGAGGTAGCTCGCGCAGCAGCGCGGCCAGCGTGCGCAGCGCCGTCGCCGGCAGCGCATGTTCGGCCGCCGGCGCCGCGGGCAGCGCATGCAGCACGAGCACGAATTCGCCGCGGCCGCGGTTGGCGTCTTCGGCCAGCCAGCCGGGCAGTTCGCCAGCCTCCCGGGTGACGATGGTCTCGAACTGCTTGGTGAGTTCGCGGCACAGCGTCACACGGCGCTGCGGCGCCGCGGCGGCCAGCGCGGCCAGCAGGCCGGCGATGCGGTGCGGGGCTTCGAACAGCACCTGGGTGCGCGGCGCGGCCGCCAGCCCAGCCAGGGCGGTTCGGCGTTCCTCGCCCTTGGGCGGCAGGAAGCCGACGAAGCAGAAGCCGCCGCCATGACCGCGCTGCGCGCCCAGCACGTCGCCGGCCGCGCTGAGGGCGGCGAGCAGGCTGCTCGGCCCCGGCAGCGGCACCACCGGGTGACCCGCCCGCGCGGCGAGATCGACGAGCAGGGCGCCGGGGTCGGAGATGGCCGGCGTACCGGCGTCGCTGACGTAGGCCACCGACTCGCCCGCCGCCAGCCGCGCCAGCACACCGAGAGCCGCTTCGCGCTCGTTGTGCGCGTGCAGCGCGATCATCGGCTTGTGCAGCCCGAGGTGGTTGAGCAACTGCCCCGCCACCCGCGTGTCCTCGCACGCCACCGCGTCGACGCGGCCCAGCCAGTGGATCGCGCGCAGCGTCAGGTCGGCCAGGTTGCCGATCGGCGTGGCCACGACGTAGAGTGTGCCGGCGCGTTGCTGCTGCTGGCCGGCAGCCAGCAGCGCAGCGCGCTGCAACAAGGACGGATGGATGGTCACGGGGCAGTGGGGCGCGGTCGAGGCCGCAGACGGCAGAAGAGCTCGCGGCGGTGCGTCCGAGGACCGCGCGCTGGCCTGGCTGCTGGCGCGCGGGCTGGTGCTGGGGCAGCGCAATTATCGGGTCGCCCGCGGCCCGCGGGCGCGGGGCGGCGAGATCGACCTGATCCTGCGCGATCGCGACCGTACGCTCGTCTTCGTCGAGGTCTGTGCCCGGCGCGGCGCCGGGCACGGTGGCGTGGCGGCAAGCGTGACCTCGTCCAAGTGCCAGCGTCCGGTGCGTGCCGCGCAACAGTACCTGCTGCGGTTCGCGGCCCTGCCGGCCAGCCGATTCGGCGTGGTGGCGATCGACGGCGACCGAGTTGACGGGTTGCAAGCGGGCTTGGATGCCAGCTGAAGGCCGAGGAACTGCGCGGCCGTACCCCTGTCATATGATGCGTGGTCATGGTCGAGCAGCGCATACAGCAACAGTTCTTCGACAGCGCTGACCTCAAGTACCAGGCGGCCGAGTTGCTGACGCGCCCGATCGCCGAGGCCACCGCTGCCTTGCTGGCTGCCTTTACCGGTGGTGGCAAGCTCATGATCGCCGGCAGTGGTCCCGGCGCGCCGTTGGCGGTGCACATGGCACGGTTGCTGGCCGGCCGCTTCGAGCGTGATCGGCCGCCGCTGGCGGCGCTGGCGCTGTGGACCGACCCGGCGCAGCAGGTGCGTGCGCTGGGCCTGCCCGGCGACGTGCTGCTGTTCATCGACGACGGCGAGGGCCACAGCACGGGCGTGATCTCTGCGGCGCAGGACAAGGACATGACGATCGTCGTGCTCGCCGGCCGCGGCGCCCAGGCCTTCGGCGAGTTGCTGGCCGAGACCGACGTGCTGATCGCGGTGCCACCCGAGCGCGCCTCGCGCGTGGCCGAAATGCAAATGCTCGTTCTGCATTGCCTGTGCGATGCAGTCGATTTCCAGTTGATGGGGGAACAAGACCTGTGAGCCATACCGAATTCAAGCCTGCCGCTCCCTTTGTCCGCGTCTTCTCGACCACTGTGCTCGCCGGCGCCGTGCTGTCGGCGGTGCTCGCCGGCTGCGCACCGTTGCTGATCGGCGGCGCCGCGGCGGGCGTAAGCATGGTGGCGATCGACCGCCGCAGCACCGGCACCCAGGTCGAGGACGAAGGCATCGAGATCAAGGCCGCCTCCCGCATCCGCGACCTGGCCACGCTGGGCCATGTCAACGTCGTCAGCTACAACCGCACCGTGCTGGTCACCGGCGAGGTTCCCGGCGAGACCGAAAAGCTCGCGGTGGGCAAGGCGGTGAGCAGTATCGACAACGTGCGCGCGGTGGTCAACGAGCTCTCGGTCCAGCCGAACAGCTCGATCGGCTCGCGCTCGAAGGACGCGCTGCTCGTGACCAAGGTCAAGGCCACCCTGTTCGATGCCAAGGACCTGCAGGCCAGCGCCTTCAAGGTCGTCTCCGAGCGCGGCTACATCTATCTGATGGGGCGCGTCACCGAGCGCGAGGCCAATCGTGCCGCGGAACTCGCGGCCTCGGTGTCCGGCGTGCTCAAGGTCGTACGCGTGTTCGACATCCTCACCGAGGACGAACTCGCGCGCCTGGGGCCCACCGTCGCGCCCGCTGCGCCGGTGAGCTCCGCAGCCAGCGCTCCGGCGGCCGGCATCGCGGCCAGCGGGCCGGCCGGGAAGTAGCGTCGGCGGTCAGCGCTTGAGGCGACGGATGAGGCTGGACGTGTCCCAGCGCCGGCCGCCCAGCGCCTGGACCTCGGCGTAGAACTGGTCCACCAGCGCCGTCACCGGCAGTTGGGCGCCGTTGCGGCGGGCCTCGTCGAGGACCAGGCCCAGGTCCTTGCGCATCCAGTCCACGGCGAAGCCGAAGTCGAACCGATCCTCGATCATCGTCTTGCCGCGGTTGTCCATCTGCCAGCTCTGCGCCGCGCCCTTGCCGATCACGTCCAGCACGAGCGGCATGTCCAGCCCGGCGCGCTGGCCGAACGCGATTGCCTCGGCCAGGCCCTGCACGAGGCCGGCGATGGCGACCTGGTTGACCATCTTGGCGAGCTGGCCGGCGCCGCTGGGCCCGACCCGGGTGACGGCGCGCGCGAAGGCCAGCGCCACCGGCTTCATCGCCTCGAAGGGTGCGGTGTCGCCGCCGCACATCACGGTCAGCGCACCGTTGACGGCGCCGGCCTGGCCGCCCGAGACCGGAGCGTCGACGAAGTGCAGGCCGCGCCGACGGGCTTCGGCGTGCAGTTCGCGCGCAACCGCGGCCGAGGCGGTGGTGTGATCGACGAACACCGCGCCCGGCTTCATGCCGGCAAAGGCCCCGTCGACACCCAGCGCAACGGCGCGCAGGTCGTCGTCGTTGCCGACGCAGGCGAAGACGAAGTCGGCGCCGCCGTCGGCATGCGCGGCCTCGCGCGGTGTCGGTGCGGCGTGGCCGCCGTGGACCTCGACCCAGGCCTGGGCCTTGGCGGCGGTGCGGTTGAAGACGCTGACCCGGTGACCGGCGCGCGCGAGGTGGCCGGCCATCGGGTGTCCCATCACGCCCAGGCCCAGGAAGGCGGTGCGACAGGGGACGATCGGATCGTAGGTGCGAGTGCTCATGGCCGCAATCCTGCCACGCGCGTGGGCGGAAGTCGCGACGCGGCCCTCAGACCATCTTCATGTGCTCGGTGCCGGCCGCCAGGTCGATGTTGCGCGCGCGCTGGCTCTGCAGCTTGATCTGCAGCCGCAGGTCGTTGACCGAATCGGCATTGCGCAGCGCGTCCTCGTAGGTGACGTGGCGCCCCTCGTAGAGATCGAACAGGCTCTGGTCGAAGGTCTGCATCCCGAGTTCGCGCGATCGCTTCATCAGCTCCTTGATCTCGGCGATCTCGCCCTTGAAGATGAGGTCGCCCACCAGCGGCGTGTTGAGCAGGATCTCGACCGCCGCGATCCGGCCGCGGCCCTGCTCGCGCGGCAGCAGGCGCTGGCTGACCAGCGCCTTGAGGTTCAGCGACAGGTCCATCAGCAACTGCTGGCGCCGCTCCTCGGGGAAGAAGTTGATGATCCGGTCCAGCGCCTGGTTGGCGCTGTTGGCGTGCAGGGTGGCCAGGCAGAGGTGGCCGGTCTCGGCGAAGGCCACGGCGTGCTCCATCGTCTCGCGGTCGCGGATCTCGCCCATCAGGATCACGTCGGGGGCCTGGCGCAGCGTGTTCTTCAGCGCCGCCTCCCAGCTGTCGGTGTCGATGCCGAGCTCGCGCTGGGTCACGATGCAGTTCTTGTGTGCGTGCACGAACTCCACCGGATCCTCGACCGTGATGATGTGGCCGAACGAGTTCTCGTTGCGCCAGTCCACGATCGCCGCCAGCGAGGTGCTCTTGCCCGAGCCGGTGGCGCCGACGAAGATCGTCAGCCCGCGCTTGGTCATCGCCACTTCCTTGAGCACCTGCGGCAGGCCCAGGCCGTCGATCGTCGGCAGGGTGGCCGGAATGGTGCGGAAGACCAGCCCGACGTTGCCCTGCTGCACGAAGGCGTTGACGCGGAACCGCCCCACGCCCTGGGGCGAGATCGCGAAGTTGCACTCCTTGGTGCGCTCGAATTCGGCGCCCTGCTTGTCGTTCATCACCGCGCGCGCCAGCGCCAGCGTGTGCTGGCCGGTGAGCGGCTGCGGGCTGACCTTGGTGACCTTGCCGTCGACCTTGATCGCCGGCGGGAAGTCGGCGGTGAGGAAAAGGTCCGAGCCGTTGCGGCTGACCATCAGCCGCAGCAGGTCGTTGACGAACTTGGATGCCTGGTCGCGTTCCATTCTGTCAGCCCCCGAGCTCGCTCGCGCTCGCTACCCCCCGAGGGGGCCGTCCGCCAGCGGCCCGGCAAAGCCGGTTCCGCGGCGGGAAGCTTGGTCGTGTGTTGCCCATGGTGGTGTTCATCCGGGGAAGTTCTCGGGAATCTTGGCTTTCGAACGCGCCTCTGCCGCCGAGACCAGGTTGCGCCGCACGAGGTCGGACAGCATCTGGTCCAGCGTCTGCATGCCCAGGCTCTGGCCGGTCTGGATGCTGGAGTACATCTGGGCGATCTTGTTCTCGCGGATCAGGTTCTTGATCGCCGAGGTGGCGATCATGATCTCGTGCGCCGCCACCCGGCCGCTGCCGTCCTTGAGCTTGCACAGCGTCTGCGAGATGACCGCCACCAGCGATTCCGACAGCATCGCGCGCACCATGTCCTTCTCGGCCGCCGGGAACACGTCGACGACGCGGTCTATGGTCTTGGCCGCCGAACTCGTGTGCAGGGTGCCGAACACCAGGTGGCCGGTCTCGGCGGCGGTCAGCGCCAGCCGGATCGTCTCGAGGTCGCGCATTTCGCCGACCAGGATCGCGTCCGGGTCCTCGCGCAGCGCCGACCGAAGCGCGTTGGCGAAGCTCAGCGTGTGCGGGCCGACCTCGCGCTGGTTGATCAGGCATTTCTTGCTTTCGTGCACGAACTCGATCGGGTCTTCCACCGTCAGCACGTGGCCGAACTCGTTCTCGTTGAGATGGTTGACCATCGCCGCCAGCGTCGTGCTCTTGCCCGAGCCGGTGGGGCCGGTCACCAGCACGAGCCCGCGCGGCCGCAGCGAGAGTTCGGCGAAGACCTTGGGCGCGCCGAGCTGCTCGAGCGTGAGGATCTTGCTCGGGATCGTGCGGAACACGGCGCCGGCGCCGCGGTTCTGGTTGAAGGCGTTGACGCGGAAGCGTGCCAGGCCCTGGATCTCGAACGAGAAGTCGCACTCGAGCGTGTCTTCGTAGTGCTTGCGCTGCGAGTCGTTCATGATGTCGTACACCATGGCGTGGACCATCTTGTGGTCCAGCGGCTCGACATTGATTCGCCGCACGTCGCCATGCACCCGGATCATCGGCGGCAGGCCGGCGGAAAGGTGCAAGTCGGAGGCCTTGTTCTTGACCGAGAAGGCCAGCAGCTGGGTGATGTCCATGACAGGCGAATGGCGCCCGTATGCTTGGCGGCATGGGCGCTGGAGTTCGAAAGGATTATGGGCAGCATCGGAAGCAACCTGCAAGAAGTGAAGCGGCGCATCGCCGCGGCCTGTGCCGCAGCCGGCCGCAATGCCAACAGCGTCACGCTGCTGGCCGTGAGCAAGACCTTCGACGCCGCCGCGGTGCGCGAGGCGCACGCCGCCGGGCAGTGCGAATTCGGCGAGAACTACGTCCAGGAGGCGCTGGCCAAGATGGATGCGCTGGCGGCCCTTCGCCGCGAGCTGCGCTGGCATCTGATCGGCCCGCTGCAGACCAACAAAACGCGCGTTGTCGCCGAAGCCTTCGACTGGGTGCAATCGGTGGATCGGCCGAAGACCGCGCAGCGTCTGTCCGACCAGCGCCCACCCGGCTTGCCGCCGCTCAACGTGTGCCTTCAAGTCAACATCAGCGGCGAGGCCAGCAAGAGCGGGCTGGCACCGACCGAGGTCGCCGCCGTGGCGCGCGAGGTGGCGGCGATGCCGCGTCTGGCGCTGCGCGGGCTGATGGCGATTCCGGAGCCCGTGGCCGACCTGTCTGCCCGGCGCGTACCGCACCGGGCACTCGCCCGCCTGCTGACCGAGCTGAATGAGCAGGGGTTCGCGCTCGACACCTTGTCGATGGGCATGAGCGCCGACCTCGAGGCCGCCATCGCCGAAGGCGCCACCCTCGTTCGAGTCGGCAGCGCGATCTTCGGCCAGCGAGGCTGAACCCCGATCCCTGGCGGCGCTCCGTCCGCCATCGGGTCGGCCCGCAGACCGGGCCACGGTGGCCATCCGCCGCGCTCGCACTTCCCGGCGCGTCGTGGCAAATGCCGCGGTAGGACTGCACGCCTCGAAATGTGTGCGTTGGTTACGCGACGTTGGCGTCCGGCAGAATTGTTGCAACCCGAAACGCAGGGGTGGCCTCCGGTCAGCTGCGGGTCGGACACGTCGCGAGGGTGGCGCCATGCCAGTCGCGATGCAGGACAGGACCAGACATTCATGCGTGTGTCGGATGCGGCCGCGCGCCCTCGCCACCCAGGGGAACCGACATGAGCTTCATCTCGCGCTTCATCGTCCTGATCGAAAGCCGGCGCCTGCGCCGCTCGATCGTGGCTGGCATCAGCGCCTTCAGCGTCGCGTTGTCGGGATTCGCGCCGACGCTGGCACACGCCGCGCCGAGCCGTGCCAAGCGCATCCACAAGATTGCCCGCGACCTCGGCGACGAGATCAACCAGCCCGTCGTGGCACACTCCCGGTGGGCGCGCGACGTCGGCGGCATCCGCTTCGTTCAGGCGATCGTCGTCAGCGACGGCAGCGACCCGCTGATGACCGACCTTCGCGCCTACGTGCAGAGTCTGGGCGGCGCGGTGACCGCCCTTCACTCCGGCATCCACGCCCTGACGGTCCAGATCCGCGCGAGCCAAGTCGCCGCGCTGGCCGCGCGCGACGACGTGCTCAGCGTCTCGCCGAACCGCACGACGCGGCGCACCAGCAGCACGCTGGAGAGCATCACCGGCGCGCTGACGAGCAACGTGCGTACCTACCAGAACCAGTCCAGCTACAGCGGCCTGGACGGCACCGGCATCGGCATCGCGGTGCTCGACTCGGGTGTGACGAGTTCGCACTACGCGTTCATCCCCAAGTCGACCGGCACGACGCGCGTCATCCGCAATGTCAACGTGGTCGGCGGCGTGAGCCCGACCACGATGCAACCCGGCAGCACCGCGCTGGCCACCTACGAGGCGAGCATCGCCGCCGACACGGTGGTCATGCAGGACGCCTACGGTCACGGCACCCATGTGGCCGCGGTGGCCGCCGGCTCGGCGCGGGCCTATGGCAGCGGCATGCCGGACACCTCGGGCATCGCCCCGGGGGCGAACATCATCGACGTGCGCGTGCTCGACGGCAACGGCAACGGCACCTTGAGCGACGCGCTCCAGGGCATCCAGTGGGCGATCTACCACGCCAAGGACTACAACATCCGTGTGCTCAACCTCAGCCTGGCCGCCGACTCCGAGGAGAGCTGGCAGACCGACCCGCTGTGCCTGGCCGTGCGTGTGGCTGCCTCGGCCGGCATTACCGTCGTCGTCGCGGCGGGCAACTTCGGCCAGGGCACGACGGGCCAGGAAACCTACGGCACCATCGGTTCGCCCGGCAACGACCCGACCGTCATCACCGTCGGCGCGGTGAACTTCCACAATTCCTCGGCGCGCGGCGACGACACGGTCGACTTGTTCAGCTCGCGCGGCCCGACGCGCGGCTCCTACACCAACAACAATGGCGTGCAGCAGTACGACAACCTGCTCAAGCCTGACCTGGTCGCGCCCGGCAACATGATCGTCGCCGCGGCATCGGCGACATACGCCAACGCCAGGCACAAGACTGGCGTGAGCTGGAACTGGCTTGCCGCCAACTACGCCAGCGCGCTGCTCGCTCCGCTGGGCCTGACGCAGACCGACTCCACGCAGACGCAGATGATTCTGAGCGGCACTTCGATTGCCGCGCCGGCGGTGGCCGGCACCGTGGCGCTGATGCTGCAGGCCAACCCGGGGCTGACGCCGCCGCTGATCAAGGCGATCCTGCAATACGCGGCGCAGCCCATGCCCGGCTACAACCTGCTCGAACAGGGCGCGGGCCTGCTCAACGTTGACGGTGCCGTGGCCCTGGCCAAGGCCCTGCGCACCGACCTGTCCACGGCGATCGCCGCCGGCACGATCGGTGCCGGCTCGTCGATGCTGGCCGCGGGCAAGTCGATGCCGACGCCGGTCTCCACGATCAACGGCGCCAGCTTCGGCTGGTCGCGGATCGTCTTCGCCGGCGGCAGCCACGTGGTCAGCGGCACGGCGCTGTTCACACAGTACCAGCCGATGTGGAACCCGCAGATCGCCTGGGCCGACGGCATCGCGCAGAAGACCAGCGTCGCCTATTGGTCGGGCAGCGGCATCCCCGCCAACACCTACCCGCAGACCTTCACCCAGACCGCGGCCCCGAACCAGACGCTGCTGACCGCGGGCGTCGTTAGCGCCGACTCGCTGGTCGGTGCGAGCTCGCTGGTCGGCCGCACCGGGGCGTTCATCCCGGACACGACGCTGGCGAGCTGGCTGGCCAGCGGCAGCGGCACGTCGCTGGCCCAGGGCGTGACGGTCAGCTCGGGGTTGATCCTCAGCGAGGGCCTGATCCTCAGTGAGGGCCTCATCCTGAGCGAGGGGCTGATCCTCAGCGAGGGGCTGATCCTCAGTGAGGGCCTGATCCTGACCGAGGGGCTGATCCTCAGCGAGAGCCTGCTGGCCGGCGAGCCGTGAGCGGCTGCGCCGCACATGCGGGTGCGGCCGGTGCGTCCATCCGCGATCGCTGACCGGCGCACGCGGGCCCGCCGGGGCCGCAACCCAGACCGGAAATCGGAGACTTTCAGGTGCAACTGCTGACCGCCTTCATCGTCCTCATCGAGCGCCACGGCCTGCTCCCGCGCCGGGCAGGCGCTGCCTTCGCTGGCGGGCGCCTTGCCGCCCGGACCGCCGGGCCCGCCTCGACCGCCGTCGGCAGCCCGGCGCGCCTGGACACGGAGCCCGCCCACGCTTGCCTTCACCGTCACCGTCACCGTCGCTGACCGGCCCGGCCGATGACGATGGCGGCGGCCGCGTTCAAGTCGGAGGGCCGGCCTGCCGACATCACGTCCAGACTCAAGGAAGAGGTCCGCGTGCCGCCCGAACCCAGCCCGACGCCCGCCGGCGACGCGCGAGTGCCCTGGACCCGGCGTCTGCATTCGGCGCTGATGCCCGACTACAACCGCCAGGCCACCGTGTATTGGTGGTCGGTGGTCGTGGCCGGCGCCGCCGTGATCGTGGCGTCGGTCGCCATGCTCGCCCGTGAGCCGGGGCCAATCTGGCTGCAGATCGCCGTGGGCATGGCCATCGCGATGCTCGCCGGCGTCTTCCCGGTGCGCGTGCCGCAGTCGAAGAACTCCTTCGCCGCCGGTGAGATCTTCATCTTCCTGCTGCTGCTGATGCACGGGCCGGCCGCCGCCACGCTGGCCGCGGTGGGCGAGGTCGGCGTCGGCGCCTACCGAACGTCCAAGCGCTGGACCAGCCGTATCTTCAGCCCGGCCATGGCCGCGCTGGCGATGGGCGGCAGCGGGACGCTGCTGCACGCCGCGCTCGGCCGTCTGGCGGCGCACGGCATCGACAACGTCGGCAGCACGGTGCTGGCGATGATGGTCTTCTCGCTGGCCTACTTCGTCGGCAGCACCCTGCTGGTGACGGCGGTGCCGCGCCTGAAGCGCAACGAGCGCCCGCAACTGTCGGATCTCTTCGGCGTGTTCGGCTGGGTCGGCGTCGCGTATGCCGGCAGCGCCTGCGTCGCCACGCTGCTGTACTCGACCTACCGCCAGACGGGCTTCGGCGTGCTGATGGCGATGGTGCCGCTGCTGGCGATGATGCTGGCCACGCTGCACTATTTTTTCCGCCAGCAGGAGGCGGCCGAGGCCGTTCGCCGCGCCGGTTCGGAAGCCTCGGAGCGCGAGGCCGAGCTGGCGGCGCGCCACGTGCGCGAACTCGAGGCCAGCGAGCGGCGCTTCCACAGCGCCTTCACGCACGCCTCGATCGGGATGGCCCTGCTGGCCTTCGAAGGCCACATCCTGCAGGCCAACCCGGCGTTGTGTGATCTTCTCGGGCTGCCTGCGGACGCGCTGGTCGGCAGGCGCTTCCAGGAGGTCGTGATCGACGAGGACCGGCGTGGTCTCGAGGAACAGCTCGGCCTGGTCAGCGCGCACGAGTTCGAGGGCTTCGCGCTCGAGCTGCGCTGCCGCCACCGCAGCGGCGAGCCCGTGTGGGTGGCGGCGCACTGCAGCTTCTTCTCCGAGCCCGGCGCCAGCTCGCCGTGCCTGATTCTCCAGGTGCAGGACATCACTGCCAGGCGCAGGGCCGAGGACAGCCTGCACCACATCGCCTTCCATGACGCGCTGACAGAGCTGCCCAACCGGCGCCGCTTCCAGGAATACCTGAGCCAGGCGGTGCAGCGCGCGATGCAGGACCCGAGCGACGCCTTCGCGGTGATGTTCATCGACTTCGACCGCTTCAAGCTCATCAACGACAGCCTGGGTCACAGCGCCGGCGACCAGTTCCTGGTCCAAGTCTCGCAGCGCCTGCGCGAGAGCCTGCGTGAGCATGACATCGTGGCCCGTCTGGGCGGCGACGAATTCGCCGTGCTGATGCTGCGCCTCGGTCACGCGCAGGACGCGGTGGCCCTGGCCGATCGGATGATGGTGGCGATGCGGCGGCCCTTCCTCGTCGCCGGCAACGAGGTGACGACCAGCGCGAGCATCGGCATCACCTTCAGCGCCCTGGGTTACACCAACCCGGACGACGTGCTGCGCGACGCCGACACCGCGATGTACAAGGCCAAGGGCGCCGGCAAGGCTCGCTACGCGGTCTTCGACGCCAGCCTGCACACCGAGGTTGCCAATCGGCTGCGGCTGGAAGGCGATCTGCGGCGGGCGATCGACGAAGGCCACCTGAGCGTCGCCTATCAGCCGGTGTGCGACCTGGCCACCGGCATGATCAGCGGCTTCGAGGCCCTGGTGCGCTGGCGACATCCGAAGGACGGGGCGATCAGCCCGATGGACTTCCTGCCGATTGCCGAAGAGGCCGGTCTCATGCTGCGCCTGACCGACTTCGTGCTCCACTGCGCCTGCCGCCAGCTCAGCGAATGGCAACGGCTGGGCCCGGCGTACGCCGGGCTGACGATGAACGTCAATGTCTCCGGGCACGACATCGCGCACCCGGCGCTGGTCGCGCGCGTGACGCGGGCGATCATCGAGAGCGGGCTGCAGGCACGGCACCTTTGCATCGAGCTGACCGAGAACATCCTGATGTCACGGCTGGAAGGCGCGCTGCCGATGCTGGGCGAGTTGCGCCGGCTCGGCGTGCAGCTCGCAATCGACGACTTTGGCACCGGCTATTCGAGCCTGAGCCACCTGTCCACGCTGCCGATCGACTGCCTGAAGATCGACCGCTCGTTCGTCTCGCGCCTCGAACGCGGCGCCAACGAGGCCGCGGTGGTGCGCTCCATCGCGCTGCTCGGCAGCGCGCTGGGCAAGACGGTGGTCGCGGAGGGCATCGAGACCGCGGCGCAGCTCGAGCAGTTGCGCGAGATGGGCTGCCGCCTGGGGCAGGGGTTCCTGCTCGCGCGTCCTGCGCCGGCCGAGGAGCTGACCAAGCGCCTGGGTGCCTACCTCGTCTCGCCGCCCCTGCCCCCGCACCGGGGGTCGACCGCCGCCAGTGCGCAGCCGCTGCAATAGCCGGCGCTGCAATGGCAAGTGGTGCAATAGCAAGCGGTGCAGCTGCGGTCACAGCGGCTGCCGCGTGCTGTTCCTGACCCATCTGCGCGACGAGCCTCGCCCTTCAGGGCGGGGAAGGATGGCGCCGCCGCACGGCAGAGCGGCGTGCATTTGGAGCTCGGTGCAGGAATCCCCGGCCACCAGGCCGGGCAGGATGTCAACTCTTCCATGACCGCCTGGGTGCGCGTCTCGCGCACGCCGGGCAGGGCCCAGATCACGCTGCCGATGAAAACCCGGTAGGCCGCCAAGTCGGCCACCCGCGTCTTCAGCAGGTAGTCGAAGCCGCAGGCCACCAGGTGGGCTTCGGGGATCTCCGGGCGCACCTGCACCGCGGCCTTGAAGGTGTCCATCACGTCGTGCATGGTGCGGTCGAGCAGCACCTCGACGAACACCAGCAGTCCGGCGCCGAGCTTGGTGGCGTCCAGCCGCGCCTCGTAGCCCAGGATGTAGCCGTTCCGTCAGACCTATGCAAACGTGCTTATGCCTGAGCAAATCTGCTGCTGACTTCGTGCTCTACCGAGGCCGGTTTCGCCTTTGCCTTTGTCTTGCGACGAAGGCCAGAGCCTTCCTCTGCACAGGCTGTGACCGTCGAACTCACGGCCATGTTCTTCAGATTGAGCGCGGCGTTCATGTCGCGGTCGTGGACGTCGCCGCAAGCGGGACACGTCCACTCGCGCACCGCCAGCCGCAGTTCCTCGAGTTTGTGCCCGCAGGCCGAGCACGTCTTGCTGCTGGCGTAGAAGCGGTCCGCCACGACCACCGCGTCGCCGCGCGTCGCCGCCTTGTATTCGAGTTGTCGCCGGAGCTCGAAGAAGCTGGCGTCGGCAATGGAGCGCGCCGGATGCCGGTTGCGCAGCATGCCGCGCACGCTCAGATCCTCGATGCCGATGGTGTGGAAGCGGCGCGTCAGATCCCTCGTGAGCTTGTGGAGCGCGTCGGAGCGGATGCCCGCGATGCGCCCGGGCAGCTTCGCCAGCCGGGTCTTCGCCTTGCGACGATTCGCCGAGCCCTTGACCTTGCGACTCAAGGACCGCGACGTGCGCCGCAGCCGGTCCAGCAGAGGCTTGTGAGCCTTCGGACCAGCGGCCACCTCTCCCGTCGAGAGCGTCGCCAGCGCCGTGATTCCCAAATCCACACCGACCGTGCCTTGGTTTTCGGCTTGGGGCAGGTGCGCATCGTTCTGAGTGTCAACAGCGATGGAGACGAACCATGGGTCGGCCACGCGGGAGACCGTGGCCGACACGGTCTTGCCGGTAAAGCGCAACGTCTGGCGCGTGCGCACCCACCCGAGATGGGGGATGCGGACGCGCGAACCGTCCAGACCGGCTGGTCGTTGGTGAGTGTGAATCGGTCGTGCACGCCCTTCCTGCGGAAGGTCGGGTACTTGGCCCGACCGGCCAAGAAGTTCTGGAACGTCTGGCCGAGTTGGATGATCGCCATCTGCGGCGCGTTTTTCGTGACCCCCGGCATCCAAGGGAGCTGATCGCGCTTGGGCGGGCGCTGAGTTGCCGCCGCAAGGCGTGCTGCGACGGTTTGGGTAAGGCGTTGTCCGCCTTCCACGCCTCGTACGGCCGCTTCCACTCCGCCAGCGCCCAGTTGCAGGCGAAACGCGCGGTGCCCGCTGCGCGGGCGAGGTACGTGGCCTGCACGTTGTTCGGGTCGACCGCGATGCGGTGCGCGATCAGCATGAGGCGCTCTCCACGGCGGCCCGCACGCCATAGCAGCTTCTGGTTCTTGCGCGAGCGGCTGCCGTACAGGCGGGCGCTGAACACGGCGATGGTCTCCAACGCGTCCTTCGCCAGGTCTTCCTCGAAGCTCGTGTCCTCGCCCTGGTTGGGGATCACGACCTCGACATGCTTCGCCTCGCAGATGGCGAACACCAGCTCCGCGCCGAAACGCAGCAACCGGTCCTTGTGGGTGATGACCAGCCGCCCGATCCGCCCGTCGATCAAAGCCTCCAGCAGCCGCTTGAGGCCCTTATTGTGGTAGTTCATGCCAGAGCCAAGATCGGCGATGACCTCGAACGTCCAGCTCTGCCGGGCGCAGTAGAGTTCAAGCAGCTGCTTCTGCCGTTCCAGATCGTTCTTCAGGACATGGTTCGACACGCGGGCATAGGCCAGGTCTGGCGGTTCGCCGCATCTTCGGCGCGATCTCCGGGCGCAGCTTGCCCAGGTCGTAGCGGCGTTGCCCGCCCGCCGTGTGTTCGGCGACCAGTCCGCCAGACGCCTCCCGGCGCCGCAGCGTTGTGATCGACACGCGAAGTGCCTTCGCCGCTTCACCGATGCTTGCGAATCTATTCAAATTGAATTTGTTCGCATAGCTTTACTTATATTAAAAGCAGACTGTTCAAACCCTCGCGTGCGAGGCGCTTGATGCGCTCGAGCACGGCGGTGGGCGAGGAGTTCACGGTCTCCGTCAGCTTGAGGTTGCTGATCCTTCCGTCGGCCTGCAGCACGCGCAGGATCCGGCGGTCGATCTTGTCGAGCTCGCGCTCGGCGCGCGGACGTTCGGAGCTGGCTTCCATGGCCGCGCACTCTCGGCGATCGCGGGTGGCCCGGCGCACCGGCTGCGGCACCGCCGAAAACGCGGCGGCCGGGGCCGATTTCCGCATCCGATGCGGCGGCAGGCGCCCTAAGCTGCGTGTCTTGTCGACTGACCAGGATCTGCCATGGACGCCGCCCGCCTGCCGTTTCCGTACCGCTCCGAAGCCGAAGTCGTTGCCGCCTCGCTCGCCGCGCTGCAGGGGCACCTCGACTGGGATTCGGTTCGCACGCAGGCGCGGCCCTGGATCGCGGCCGTGCGGGCCCGGCCGGTGCCATTCTGGGCCATGGAGTCGCTGCTGCACGAATATCCGATCTCCACCGACGAGGGGCTGGCGCTGATGCGGCTGGCCGAGGCGCTGCTGCGGGTGCCCGATGCCGAGACGGCGGTCGCGCTCACGGCCGACCAGCTCGGCCGTGCCGATTTCGGCGTCAACAGCGCCGAGGGTCCGCACCACAGGTTGTCCGGCCTGGCGGCCAGCGCGATCGCGCTGTCCAAGCGCTTCCTTCCCGACAGCGAGCGTCCGCCGGGCCTGCTGCAGCGCCTGGGCGCGCGCACCGTGGTCGCGGCCACCGTGCGCGCGATCCAGCTGCTGGGGCACCAGTTCGTCCTCGGGCGCACGATCGCCGAGGCGATGGACGTGGCCGCCACGCAGCGCCGCAGCCACGACCGGGCCGCCGGCGCGCAGGGCGCGGCGCTGCGCTTCAGCTACGACATGCTCGGCGAAGGCGCGCGCACCGACGCCGATGCCCTTCGCCATCTCGATGCCTACGGCCGCGCGATCGACGCCATCGCCGGCGGGCGCACGGCGGCGTCGCCGCACGATGCCGACGGCATCTCGCTCAAGCTCAGCGCGTTGTTTCCGCGCTACGAGGAGCCGCAGCGCGAACGTGTCTTCGCCGAGCTGCTGCCGCGCGTGTGGAGTCTCGTCGAGCCGGCGGCACGCGCCAACATCAACCTGACGATCGACGCCGAGGAGAGCGACCGCCTGGAGCTCTCTCTGGACGTCATGGAGGCGCTGGCCGGGCGCATCGCGGCGACCTTCCCGCATTGGGACGGCTTCGGCCTCGCCGTGCAGGCGTACCTGACGACCGCGCTGCCGGTCGTCGACGAGCTGGCGGCGATGGCGCGCCGACACGGCCTGGAGTTCATGGTCCGGCTGGTCAAGGGGGCCTATTGGGATGGCGAGGTCAAGCGCGCCCAGGAAGCCGGGCTGCCGGGCTACCCGGTGTTCACGCACAAGCCGCACACCGACATCTCCTACCTGGCCTGCGCGCAGCGGCTGCTCGCGCACCACGACGTGATCTACCCGCAGTTCGCCACCCACAACGCCGGGACGATCGCGGCCATTCAGCAGATGGCTCGGCGCGAGGGCGCCGAGTTCGAGTTCCAGCGGCTGCATGGCATGAGCGAGGCGGTCTACCACGAGGTCCTCAAGGATCCTGCCGTGGCCTGCCGCATCTACGCGCCGGTGGGCGAGCACCGCGATCTGCTCGCCTACCTCGTTCGCCGGCTGCTGGAAAACGGCGCCAATTCGTCGTTCGTGCACCAGCTGGCCGACGAGACGGTGAGCATCGAGACGCTGCTCGCTTCGCCGCTGCAGGCGACGGCGCCGTCGCTGCCTCTGCCGCGGGCCCTGTACGGCGCCTCGCGGGTCAATTCGAGCGGCGTCGACCTCGCCTGCCTGGCGATGCGCCAGCCGCTGCTGCAGGCCGTGGAAGCGGCACGTGTCGAGCCGGTGGCGAGGGCCAGCCCGGCTGAAGCGGACGCCGCCATGGCCCGGCTGCAGGCCGGGTTCGAGCCGTGGAACGCGCGTCCGCTCGCCGAGCGGGCGGTGCTGCTGCGCCGCGCCGCCGATGCGCTGCAGGCGCGGCTGCCCGAGTTCTGCGGCCTGCTGGTCAAGGAAGCGCGCAAGACGTTGGCCGACTGCGTGGCCGAGGTGCGCGAGGCGGTGGATTTCTGCCGCTACTACGCCGAGCAGGCCGAGCTCCGGCTGGCCGAGCAGACGCTGCCCGGCCCCACCGGCGAGAGCAACGTGCTGCGACTGCACGGCCGCGGTGTGTTCGTCTGCATCAGCCCGTGGAATTTCCCGCTCGCGATCTTCGCCGGCCAGGTTGTCGCCGCGTTGGTCGCCGGCAACACCGTGGCTGCCAAGCCGGCCGAGCAGACGCCGGTGGTCGCGCGCCGCTTCGTCGCCCTGCTGCACGAAGCGGGCATTCCCGTCGACGCGCTGCAGTGTCTGCACGGCCTGGGCGAGACGGTGGGCGCGGCTCTGGTGGCCGACGTCCGCACCGCCGGCGTGTGCTTCACCGGCAGCACGCAGGTGGCACGAGCGATCAACCGTGCGCTGGCCGCGAAGGACAGTCCGATCGTGCCGCTGATCGCCGAGACCGGCGGCCTGAACGCGATGGTGGTCGACAGCACGGCGCTGCCCGAGCAGGTTGTCGATGCCGTGGTCCAGAGCGCCTTCCGCAGTGCCGGCCAGCGCTGCTCGGCGCTGCGCCTGCTGTGCGTGCACGAAGGCATTGCCGACGCGGTGATCGAGATGCTGCGCGGCGCGATGGCCGAGCTGCGCGTGGGCGACCCGGCGGCACTGGCCACCGATGTCGGCCCGGTCATCGACGACGACGCGTTTGCCAGTCTGCAGCATCATCTGCAGCGCCTGCGCAGCGAGGCCCGGCTGCTCGGCGAGACGCCGGCGCCGGCCGCGTTGCCGCGGCTGGTGGCCCCGATCGCGTTCGAGATCGCGCGCATCGGCGACCTGCGCGAGGAGATCTTCGGGCCCGTGCTGCACGTCGCGCGCTGGGGGCCCGGGCAGCAGGGCGACGGCGCGGCGCGCGACTTGGCCGACGTGGTGCATCAAATCAATGCCCTGGGCTATGGCCTGACGCTGGGCGTCCACACCCGCATCGACAGCCGGGCGCTGCGCATCGCCGATGCGGCGCGGATCGGCAATGTCTACGTCAACCGCAACATGATCGGCGCCGTGGTCGGTGTGCAGCCGTTCGGCGGCGAGGGGCTGTCAGGCACCGGCCCCAAGGCCGGGGGGCCGCACTACCTCTACCGCTTCTGCGCCGAGCAGACGCTGACGATCAACACCGCGGCGGCGGGCGGCAACGCGGAACTCCTGGCCGGCCTCGCCTGAGAGCCGGCGCCAAGGCGCCTAATTCAGGTACATCCCCAGGTAGCGGCGGCCACGGCTCACGGCCTCGGCATCGGGGCAGACCTCGAACCACTCGACGAGCTGGCGCCGCGCCTTCTCGCGCCAGTCGCCCTTGTCGCGCAGCACGGTGTCGAGCAGCTGCTCGAAGGCCGCGGGCCAGTCGCCGTCGTGCGCCTTCAGGGCGGCGAGGTCGAAACGGGCCTCGAAGTCCTTCGGGTTGGCGGCCACGCGCGCGGCGAGCGCCGCCGGATCGCCGGCAGGGCGATGCGCGGCCAGTTCGAGCCGGCCCATCAGCGCCGCGTAGCGGTGGCCCATCGCCTCGCCGGGCAGGCCGTCGAGCAGCTGGCGCGCCTCGTCCAGCGCGGTGAGGCCGATCAGCCGCTCGGCCAGGTCCAGCGTTGCCTCGACATGGCCGGGCTCGACCGCCAGGGCCTCGCGCAGCAGCGGCAGCGCCTCGTCGTCGGCGAGTTCGGCGGCTTCGGCGCGCAGTGCCTCGGCCGCCGAAACGGGCGCCTGCAGGTGGCGATCGAGGAACGCCCGTACCTGGCCCTCGGGCAGGGCGCCGAGGAACTGGTCCACCGGCTGGCCGTTGACGAACAGCAGCACCATCGGGATGCTGCGCATCTGCAGCGCGGCCGCGATGCCCGGCGCCTCGTCGGTGTTGAGCTTGGCGAGCACGAAGCGCCCGCCGTAGGCCTGCACCAGCTTCTCGAGCACCGGGCCCAGCGCGCGGCAGGGGCCGCACCAGGGCGCCCAGCAGTCGAGCAGCACCGGCACCTGGAGCGAGCGCTCCAGCACCGCGCGCTCGAAGTCGGCTTCGGTGACGTCGAAGCTGAGCGGGTCGGTCGGGGGCAGGGAGGACATTGCGTTTGGACGTCTACAGTTCCGGCACCAGCAGGGTCTTGGGCGTCGACTGCCCAGACAGCACGAAGACGCTGTAGACCGCTGGCCCCGAAAGCGGCACGCCATTCGGCTGATTCGTGCTGCTTAAGAAGACTGGGCCCGCGATCGCGTCATCCACTTCAACAAACGCACCAATGAAGGCGCTGTTGGTCACGGTCACCAGGGCGTAGCTGGATGACTGCTGCCCGGGGCCGACGCCCTGCGAAACAGGGTTGTGGTTCACATACAGCGACAGCGAGCTCAAGTTGTCGACGCCATTGACCAGGCGCATGCTGGCTTGATTCGCGGCCAGAGGCAGGTTGTTATTGTCGGCGAGCTGGCTGAGCTGCGGGGCATTCACTGGGCCCCAGACGAGAAAGGTGTAGTCGCCGCCGGCGGTCACGTTCAGCGGGCCGGTGAACATAGTGGCGCCGTTGACCTGGATCGAGTAGGTGGCACTGGTGCTGGTCGCGACAGTGATCAGGGTGTATGGCGACACGCCGGTGATGAGGTTGGTCGCCAGCGTCTGCACGCCGTAGGTGGTGTCGTTGATCGAGGCAGTGACCGACCCGAAGTGGTCGACGCTGGCTGCCACACGGATCCGCGCCTGCAGGGATGGCGTCGAGGTGGCGGCGCCCTGCTCGACGATCAGGGTGCTGTTGACCAGGGCGCCACCTCTGCCCGCTGTCAGCACGATGGTCGAATACTGGCCGGCGCTGAGCGCGAAGGCTGCGATATCGAGCCGGATGTCGCTCGGGTTGCCTGTGCCAGTGACGCGAAGTTCGTAAGTGCCGGCGGGGATCTGGTGGAAGCCCGATAAAGATCCGCCAGTCAAGCCGGCCTGCGTAGGCGTGCTGCTGGGTAGGCTCGCGCCCGGGCTCGTCAGGTAGACGTCGAGCGTGCCGGTAGTCTCGGTGGCGTTGAAGATGCGCACCACGGTGTTGCCCGATGCGATCTGTGTCGTGTCGTCGTCCTCCGGCAGCGTGTTGATTCGCAACGAAGCCTGCGGACCCCAGATCACGGCCGTGTAATGGGCGTCCTTCGCGATCGAGTAATTGCCGGTGAACAGCGACGTGGCGTTGCCGGCGCTGTTGACGTTAAGCGTGTAGGTGTTCGCATCGAGCGTCGCGTAGGAAGACAGCACGCCCGTGTTCAGGCCGCCGAACAGCACGCTGGCACTGCTCACATTGGTGATGCTCTGGTACAGGTCGACGCTGGCCAGGTCGTCGGTCAGGTTGATCGCGCGTATCGAGCCGGAGCCCGAGCTGCCGTGGCCGCAGGCCGCCAGCCACAAAGGCGAGGCCAGGGCCGCCAGCACGGTTCGTCGGCCAATCACGGGAGCAGAAGTCATCGAAAGTCCTTGGAAGGTGCCAGTTCAGGTCGGGGATTGCAGCGCCGGCAGCGCGAAGCAGGGTTTCCGCCCAGCCGGGGATTATGACGCGCGGTGATCCCCGCCTTCGGGGCCCGGGCACCGACGAAGTCCGGGATCGACAATGCCTCGGCGTGCGGCAACGCCGGCGTCGTACCATGTCATGCCGTGTCACCATTGGACATGGGCAACAGGGCGCGGCCGCAGGAGGTGGCCCATACGCTATGCGGATGGAGACCAAACCTTATCACCTCTTCGTCGTCGAGGACGACCCGGCGATGCGCGACATGCTCAGCACCTACCTCGAGAAGCAGGGTATGGCGGTGACCAGCATGCCCAGCGCCGAGGACCTGATGCGCCGCATCCACCGCCTGCGGCCCGACCTCGTGATCCTCGACGTCTCGCTGCCCGGCGAATCGGGGCTGCAGGCATGTCAGCGCCTGCGCGCCGACGGCGACCGTGTGCCGATCATCCTGCTGACCGCGCGCACCGAGGAGATCGACCGCGTGCTGGGCCTGGAGATGGGTGCCGACGACTACCTGGGCAAGCCCTTTTCGGCGCGCGAGTTGCTGGCACGCATTCGCGCCGTGCTGCGCCGGATGGGCAACACGCCGGGCGTGCCGGTGGCGTTCGACCGCGAGGTGCCGATCGGGCCCTACACCTTCACGCCGGCCACGCGCAGTCTGCACGGCCCCGACGGCCAGGTGCGCGTGCTCAGCACGGTCGAGTACGCGATGCTCACCGAGCTCGTCACCAACCCCAACGTGCCGATCTCGCGCGAGCGACTGCTCGCGGTCTCGCACACCCGTGCCGACGCGCTGCTGACGCGCACCGTCGACGTGGCGGTGATGCGTCTGCGCCGCATCGTCGAGCCCGACGCGGGCATGCCGCGCTTCATCCAGACGGTGCGCGGGCATGGCTACATGTTCGTACCGCATGCCCGATCAGCCTAGGCAACGCGCCGAGAAGCGATCGTCGTGGTCGATGGTCGGCCGCCTCACTGGCGGCGTGGTGCTGATCGCGCTGCTGTCCTTCGTTGCCCAGGCGGCGGTGATCAGCCTGTGGCTCAAGCCCCTGGCCGACGACGTCGCCGGTATCGCCGCCGAGCAAGCCCTGATCGCCCGTGATGCCCTGCGCGCCGTGCCGGCTGCGCAGCGGGCGGCGCTGGCCGCGCAGTTGTCGGCAGGCCCGATCGACATCACCTCGATCGAGCCGCGGCGCGGCGAATCGATCACCACGCTGCCGGCCCCGCGCGAGTACGAACTGCAAATTCGCGAACACGTCGGTCCCGACATCGACGTGCGCTTCGAGCCACGACCGGGCAACAGCTTCGCGGCCGTGTTCCGGCTGCCGGTCGAGGGGCAAACTTGGTGGTTGAAGCGCGAGTACAGCCCGGCCCACGGCGCTGTCACCGGCACGCTGGGCGTTTGGTTGCTGTTGCTGGCCGGGACGACGGTCGGCGCACTGCTGGTGTCGGTGCGCTTCATTGCCCGGCCCATCGGCCAGCTCGCCGAGCAGATCGGACGCCAGCACGGCCTGTTGCGCCCCCTGCCCGAGCGCGCCGACGCCAGCGTCGAGCTGCAGGCGCTGGTGCGCGCCTTCAACGAGATGGCGCGCCAGGTCGCCGCTGCGGGGCAGGCGCGCCAGCAATTGCTGGCGGGTGTCTCGCACGACCTGCGCACGCCGTTGGCGCGATTGCGCCTGCGTGCCGAGACGCAGTGCGAGCCCGCGGTGGCCGATGTGCTGACCGCCGACCTGCTCTCGCTGGAGCGCATCGTCGACCAGTTCCTGGCCTACGTGCAGGGCGACGATGGGCTTGCGCTGGGCGCGCCCGAGCCGCTGTCCGACACCGTGCGCGACACGCTGCGCCGCTACGCCGACGCCGGACCGGCGGTGGCCGCGCGGATCGAGCCGGTCGCCATCCCGGTGCCCGACCTCGCGCTGCAGCGGCTGCTGGCCAACCTCATCGACAACGCGCTGGCCTACGGCGGCGCGCCGGTGGAGGTGGCGCTGCGGGCCGTGGCGCAGGGCGCCGAACTGCGCGTCAGCGACGCCGGGCCCGGCATGTCGAACGAGGACTTCGAGCGCGCACAGCAGCCTTTCGTGCGCCTGGCGCGCAACCGCAGCGACCTCGGGCACTGCGGGCTGGGCCTGGCCATCGTGGCCCAGATCGCGCGCCAGCTGGGGGGTGAGTTGCGTGCCGAGCACGATGCAAAGGGGCGCTTTGCGATCGTGTTCGCCCTGCCTGGACGGGCCTGAGCCCGACGCCGGCCTCAGGGGTAGAGCCCGCGCTCCTGCCGCGCCGTGAGGATGCGCTCGCAGGCCACCGCGAAGGTCGCGGTGCGCAGCGTGATGCGGTGTCGGTCGGCGGTGTCCCAGATGCGCTTGAGGGCGCCGATCATGATCTTGTCCAGGCGCAGGTTGATCTCGTCCTCGGTCCAGAAGAACGAGCTGAAGTCCTGCACCCACTCGAAGTAGCTCACCGTCACGCCGCCGGCGTTGCAGATGACGTCGGGAACGACGAGGATGCCGCGGTCGGCCAGGATGTCGTCGGCGCTGGGAACGGTGGGACCGTTGGCGCCTTCGAGCACCAGCCGGGCGCGCACGCGGCGGGCGCGCTCGGCGGTGATCTGGCCTTCGAGCGCGGCCGGCACGAGGATGTCGCACTTGACGTCCCAGAACGCCTCGCCGTCCAGTGGCTCGGCCCCCTTGAAGCCGCCGACGCCGCCGGTCTCGCGCAGGTGCGCCATCAGGTCCGCCATGTCGAAGCCGTGGTCGTTGAAGATCGTGCCCGTGTGGTCCTGCGCGGCGACGATCTTGCAGCCGGCCTGCGCGAAGAGTTCGGCCGCCGACGAGCCGACGTTGCCGAAGCCCTGCACCGCCACGCGGGCGCCGTCGAGCTCCAGGTTCAGTCGCCGTGCGGCCTCGCGTCCGGTGACGAACACGCCGCGCCCGGTGGCCTTGACCCGGCCCAGCGACCCGCCCAGGTGGATCGGCTTGCCGGTGACAACGCCGGTGGCGGTGGTGCCGGTGTTCATCGAGTAGGTGTCCATCATCCACGCCATGATCTGCGGGTTGGTGTTCACGTCGGGCGCCGGGATGTCGCGCTGCGGCCCGATGATGATGCCGATCTCGCTCGTGTAGCGGCGCGTCATGCGCTCGAGCTCCTTGCTCGACAGCAGCCGCGGATCGACGCGGATGCCGCCCTTGGCGCCGCCGAAGGGCAGGTTGACCGCGGCGTTCTTGATGCTCATCCAGGCCGCCAGCGCCATCACCTCTTCCAGCGTCACGTCCGGGTGGTAGCGCACGCCGCCCTTGCCCGGGCCGCGGCTGAGGTTGTGCTGCACGCGGAAGCCCTCGAAGTGGGCGACGCTGCCGTCGTCGAGCTCGATCGGCACGTCGACGATCAGCGCCCGCTTCGGCCGCTTGAGCGTCTCGACCCAGCGCGCCAGCGGGCCCAGGTAGGGAACGACGCGGTCGACCTGCATCAGGTAGGTGCCCCAGGGGCTGTCGGCGGTGGGTTGGACGAAGGACAGCGGCGAAGGTGCAAGTTGGGCGGTCATGGGGGTTCCTCGTGAGTCGGTGGCACTGCGCGGCGCGCCGCGCCTCTTGGGCCGCCGGCGCGCTGCGGCAGCGCCCGGCACTGTAGGCGCCCTGGCGCCGGATCGGGGATCGCTCTTCATGCCGGGTTTGCATGGGCGCTGCAGGCCGGCGTCATCGGCCGCCCTGGCTACACTGCTCCGATGACATCGAACGCGATCGCATTCATCGGTGGCGGCAACATGGCGTCGGCCCTGATCGGCGGCCTGCTGCGCGCCGGCCGCGGGGCGGAGACGATCACCGTCATCGAGCCCGACCCGGCGCAGCGCGCCAGGCTCGCGCAGGGCCTCGGTGTCGCCGCACAGGCGTCGGCCGACGCGCGACTTGCCGCTGCCGGCACGGTCGTCTGGGCCGTCAAGCCGCAGTTCTTCGCCGCCGCCGCAGCGCCCTGCGCGCCCTTCATCGCCGATGCCTTGCAGGTCAGCGTGATGGCCGGCGTGCGCAGCGCGGCCATTGCCCGGGCCAGTGGCAGCCAGGCCGTGGTGCGCAGCATGCCCAACACGCCGGCGCTGATCGGCCGCGGCATCGCGGGCCTGTACGCGCGCGACGCGGTGAGCGCGGCGCAACGCGCCGAGGCCGAGACGCTGTTCGCCCCCACCGGCGCCACGCTGTGGGTGGAGCAGGAGGCTGACCTCGATGCCGTCACCGCGCTGTCGGGCTCGGGGCCGGCCTATGTCTTCTTCGTGCTCGAGGCGATGATCGAGGCCGCCACAGCGATGGGCCTGAGCGCCGAGCAGGGCCGGCGCCTGGCGCTGGCCACCTTCGACGGCGCGACGGCGCTGGCCGCGGCGTCCGGCGAGTCGCCGCAGACGCTGCGCGCGCAGGTCACCTCCAAGGGCGGCACCACGCATGCCGCGATTACCTCGCTCGAGGCCGATCGCGTCGGTCAGGCCTTCGTCAAGGCCCTGCGCGTGGCGCAGGCGCGGGCGCGCGAACTGGGCGACGAGTTCGGCGGCTGAGTGCGGCCGCACCGGCGCCCTCGCTTCAGCGCCAAGCCAGATCCAGCGCCACGCCGGCGAAGACCGCAAAGCCCAGCCAGTGGTTGAGGCGGAAGGCCTTGAAGCAGCCCTCGCGCGTGCGACCGCGGATGAGCGTGAAGTGCCACACCGCCTGCGCCGCCGCCACCGCGATCCCGAACAGAAAGACACGGCCCAGGCCCAGGGCCAGGCCGAGCGCCGCCCAGCTGACGAGGTAGATCGCGTAGAAGGCCATCACCGCGGCCACGTCGAAGCGGCCGAGCGTGATGGCCGAAGTCTTCATCCCGATGCGCAGGTCGTCGTCGCGATCGACCATCGCGTACTCGGTGTCGTAGGCCAGCACCCAGAACAGGTTGGACAGCAGCAGCCACCAGGCGTGCGGCGGCACCGCGGCGTTGAGCGCCGACAGGCCCCAGGCCATGCCGCCCTGCGCGGCGGCGAAGGCCATCGGGATGCCGAAGCTGAAGGCCACGCCGAGCACGGTCTGCGGCATCGCCACGACCCGCTTGGCGAAGGGGTAGGCCAGCGTCACGACCAGGGCCGCGAACGACAGCATGATGGCGCTGGCGTTGGTGGTCAGGACCAGCGCGAAGGCCAGCGCCGCCAGCAGGCCGCCCAGCGCCAGCGCCTCGTTGACCGAGACCGCGCCGCGGGTGACCGGACGCTCGCAGGTGCGCTTGACATGGCGGTCGAACTCGCGGTCTGCGACGTCGTTGGCGCAGCAGCCGGCACTGCGCATGAGGATGGTGCCGAGGACGAACACCACCACAAGGTGCCATCCCGGCCAGCCGTCGGCGGCGATCCACAGCGCCGACAGCGTCGGCCACAGCAGCAGCAACCAGCCGGCGGGGCGGTCCCAGCGGATCAGGTCGAGGTACAGCGAGAGGCGCGAGGGCGCCGGCTGGACGATGTTCACGGCCGCGGATTATCGGCGCGTCGCTCAACCTTCCAGTTGCCGCTGGAACACCAGCCCCGCGTGCTCGCGCAGGGCGTGGAAGCGGATCTTCGGCCAGTTGCTCTCGATCGCGCGCAGTTCGGGTGCGTACTCGACCAGCACGGTCGGCGCATCGACGGCATCGAAGGCCACGCGGTGCGAGTTGCCGTCGATGAAACGCTTGAGCTCGCGCTCGTCGGCCGCGGCACCCTCGCCGGTGTCGGCCGTCACCCAGCGCGCCACCTGGTAGCGGCTGGGCAGGATGCGCGCCTTGCAGCCGTACTCGTGCTCGAGCCGGTGCGCCACGACCTCGAACTGCAGCTGCCCCACCGCACCCAGCAGCAGCACGGTGCCCACGAGCGGGCGGAAGACCTGGATCGCCCCTTCCTCGCCGAGCTGGGTGAGACCCGCCTTGAGCTGCTTGGTCTTCAGCGGATCGGCAACCTCGACGCTGCGGAACATCTCGGGCGCGAAGAAGGGCAGGCCAGTGAACTGCAGCGCTTCGCCCTCGGTCAGCGTGTCGCCGAGCTGCAGCACGCCGTGGTTGGGAATGCCGATGATGTCGCCCGCGAAGGCCTCGTCGAGCAACTCGCGGCGCTGGCTCAGGAAGCTCACCACCGTGTTTGGCCGCAGCTCCTTGCCCGAGCGCGTCACCCGCAGTCGCATGCCGCGCTCGAAGTGGCCGCTGGCCACGCGCAGGAAGGCGATGCGGTCACGGTGCGCCGGGTCCATGTTGGCCTGGATCTTGAACACGACGCCGCTGAACTTTGGCTCCTCCGGGTGCACCACGCGCTGGATGGCCGCTCGATCGCCGGGCGCCGGTGCCAGATCGACCAGCGCGTCGAGCACCTCGCGCACGCCGAAGTTGTTGACCGCCGAGCCGAAGAACATCGGGGTCTGCTCGCCGGCCAGGAAGGCGCGCTCGTCGAACAGCGGCGCGGCGTCAGTGAGCAGCGCGATCTCGCCCTGGGCCTGCTCGTACTGCATGCCGAAGCGCTGGGCGTAGGCCGGGTTGTCCAGGCCGGCCAGGATCTCGTCGCGGTGGTGGTCGCGGTCCTCGCCGGGGCTGAACACGCGCATCTGCTGCGCGCGCAGGTCCATTACGCCATGGAAGGCCTTGCCCATGCCCACCGGCCAGGTGAAGGGGACGACCTCCATGCCCAACTCGCGCTCGATCTCCTCCATCAGGTCCAGCGGCTCGCGGACCTCGCGGTCCATCTTGTTGACGAAGGTCAGGATCGGCGTGTTGCGCGCGCGGCAGACCTGCAGCAACCGCCGCGTCTGCGGCTCGACGCCATTGGCGGCGTCGATGACCATCAGCGCCGCATCGACCGCGGTCAGCACCCGGTAGGTGTCCTCGCTGAAGTCCTGGTGGCCCGGCGTGTCGAGTAGGTTGATGACGCAGCCGCGGTACTCCATCTGCATCACCGAGCTGGCCACCGAGATGCCACGCTGCTTCTCGATCTCCATCCAGTCCGAGGTCGCGTGCCGGCTTGCCTTGCGCGCCTTCACGCTGCCGGCGATCTGGATCGCCCCCGAGAACAACAGCAGCTTCTCGGTCAGCGTGGTCTTGCCGGCGTCCGGGTGGGAAATGATGGCAAACGTCCTTCTCCGCTTGACTTCATCGGTGATTCGTTCGCTCGACATCTCTTCCTTGACCCGGTTATGTACACAGGTAGGTACGCAGTCCTCAATGTGCTCCCTACCTGTTGCACATCGCCTCTGAGGCCGACCGCCCGGAAGCGATGAGCGAGGTGATTCTAGCACACCTCGATAAAGAAACGCTCTTAAGAGCTGATTGAATGCTGTAAACTGCTCTTGAAAGCGAATATTCTTGACCCGACCGGACGGGGCATGGTACTGGTTAAAGAGAACCAGACCCTAGCCTCGATGGACCCATGACCGCCCGCAACAAGCTGCTGACCGCGCCACCTTACCCCGTCGAACAGACGCTAAAGCGGCTGGGGGCGAACCTGCGCACTGCGCGGCTTCGGCGCAACCTGACGATCGCCGAGATGGCCGAGAAGATCGGCACCGGCGAGCGCGCGGTCGCCGATGCCGAAAAGGGCAAGCCCTCAACCGGCATCGCGGTCTATGCAGCGATGCTGTGGGCGCTCGACCTCCTCGGCCAAATGTCTGACGTTGCAGCCCCTGAGCGCGACGACGAGGGCCAGACCCTGGCACTTGCCCGCGAGCGCGCACGGGCCAGACCAAAGACGGAGCTGAGCAATGACTTCTGAAGCTCCGTCGGAATGCTTCGTCTACATCACGCTCCCGGGCGAGGTTGAGCCGGTCACGGCTGGCCGCTTCGTTCTGGGGCGAGACCGCCGTGACGTGCCGGAGGGGCGGTTTGTCTACGGGCGCACCTACATGGAGCGCCCGAACGCGGTCGCGCTCGATCCGATCGAGTTGAAGCTCGCCCCCCGCACCTACAGCACGGCGACGTTCGGGGGCCTCTTTGGCGCACTGCGCGACGCGAGCCCGGACTACTGGGGGCGACGCGTCATTCAGCGGCACTTGGGTAAGGCGCAGCCCGGTGAAATGGAGTACCTCCTGTGCTCGCCGGACGACCGGGCGGGCGCGCTGGGCTTTGGCCTCAATCAGGCCCCGCCCGCTCCAAAGCGCAAGTTCAACCAAACGCTGGACCTCGCGAACCTTCAGGCGATCGCCGACACGATCGTTGCCGACGAGGAGGCCCCGGCGGCTGCGGCGACCGCTGACGCAGCGCAGCAGGTCGAGAACCTGATGCTGATCGGCACTTCAATGGGCGGCGCGCGTCCGAAGGCTGTCGTCGAAGACGAGGCCGGGCTCTGGATCGCGAAGTTCAACCGTCCCGACGATGACTGGAACAGCGCGCGCGTCGAGCACGCGATGCTGCTGCTGGGTCGCGCCTGCGGTTTGACGACGGCGGAGAGCCGCGTCGAGGTTGTCGGCGGACGGGACGTTCTGCTCGTCAAGCGCTTCGACCGGGAAAAGGTCGAGGGCGGATACCTGCGGGCGCGCATGGTGAGCGCGCTCACGCTGCTAAGGGCCGAGGACACTTACCAGTCCCGCGACAAATGGTCCTACGTGCTGCTCGCCGAAGAGCTGCGGCGCGTGTGCGACAACCCGGAGGAGAACACCCGGGAGCTCTTCCGGCGGATGTGCTTCAACGCGCTGATCTCCAACGTTGACGATCATCCACGGAACCATGCCGTCATCGCCAAGGACGCAGCCTGGAAGCTCTCTCCGGCGTATGACCTGACACCAGCGGTGCCGATCAGCATCGAACGGCGGGACCTCGCCATGGCCTGCGGCGACGCCGGACGCCTTGCCAGTGCCGAGAACCTGCTGAGCCAGCGCGCGCGGTTTCTCCTGGACGATGACGACGCGCGCGGCATCGTCAATGCGATGGAAGCGCAGGTCCGGGCATCCTGGTACGCCACGGCGCAAGCCGCTGGCGTCAGCGAACGGGACTGCGAGAAGATCGCCGGGGCGTTTGCCTACGAGGGCTTCCGCCAAGGAAGCAGCCAGCAATGATGATCGAGCACGTCTTTCCACAGGTTGTCGGGGAGACGGCTCTACTTAGGGACGTGCTTCGCGGACACCTCATCGAAGCCGGGGAGCCGCCCGAACATGCGGACGCGCTGCTTGCAATGGTCCCGGACCCGCTGATCGGCGCGGGAGCATTCTTGGACAAGATGACCGGGCTTTGGCGCTACGAGTTCGGCGTGCCCTTCGAGATCAATGGTTCACAGGTTTGGGGCGCTCATATGTGGGTGCCCGTTGCGTATCTCGGTGAGACGCTGAAGACGGTCAACCGATTCTTGGGCCACGGCACGCGCGCCAAGTACCTGGCACGCCTGAACCATCCGGAGAGGCACGCGATAACGCTCGCTGAGATGATCCCGGGCAGCAAACTCGCGGCGGCAGCGCACGCTGAGCTTGAGGTCTCCGGCCTCGGCGTCGGCAACAGCACGGTGGATTGGCTGATTGCCGGAAATCCCCGGCGCATCCTGCTCGATCTGAAGAGCCGGAGCCGGGACTTCATCGAGCAAATGGCCCGGGCGGGCGACGCTCGTGAAATGCCAGAGCCAGAGCATGATCCGGCCCTGCTCTTTCGCAACCTCGAAGGCAAGTTCGTCGCTGCAGATCCGGATACCCAGTTGCAGGGGGCATGGATTGCGACCCATATTGCGCAGCCAAGACGTTGTAGGGCAGCGCTAAGGGCGCGCTCGTCCCCATCGGCTCAAGGCTCCCGGTGTTGGTGAAGACGTACTTGCCCTTGCCGCTCAAGGCCATCGCCTCTTTGATGAGGCGCTCCGCCTCCGGAATGATCGGGCGCAGCAGCGGCTTGCCGGTGGTCTTGCCAATCTTGTGGTTCGCAGGCGGGACCGTCCAGACCTTCTTCTCGAAGTCGTAGTGCTCCTTCGCGCTTTGGCGCAGCTCGCCGTTCCGGCAGCCGAAGATGAGGCAGAGCTTCAGAAAGAGCTTGTTCTTTGCGGTCATGCGCGAACGGTCTATCGCGCGCCAGACTTGCGCAATCTCCTCGTGGGAGAGCGAGCGCGAGCCCGGAACCTTCTTGACCTGCAGGTCATGCCACGCGCTGATCTCGGCGAGTGGATTGGCAGGCACAAGGCGGCGCTTGACCGCCCACTTGTACATCTGCTTCGTGTTGACGAGGAGACGCTCGGCGATGCCGGGCCGCTCGGCGGCCTGCGCCCCCAGGAGATCGAGCCACTCGTGCAGCGTTACCTGGTCCGCCGGGAGCTGCCCGATGCGCGGGAAGACGTGTGAATCTCGAAGGACCGGAGGATGTCGTGATGGCCCTCCTTGTTCTTCACGCAGTAGGCCTCGTGCCACTGCCGGAATAGCGACTCGATCGAGTCAGCCTTCAGGATCGCCTGCTTCTCAAGCAGGCGGACGATCTTGGGATCGTGCCCCCTGCTCTAGCTGCGCGCGCAGTCGCTGCGCCTGGGTGCGGGCGTCCTTGAGCGCCAGAAGCGGGTAGGACCCGAGATCAAGACGCTTCGCGGTGCCGTCGTAGCGATAGCGCAGTTGAAAGGTGATCTTGCATGTCGGTGTGATGCGCACGCCGAGCCCGGCGCGGTCGCTGCGCGCTTCAAGCGCGGCGCGCTCCTTCCCATTGTTGGCCTTCAGCCAGGTGTCCGTCAGAGCCATGCCTGCCCCCGTGTGTACATAGCGCGGCGTGGGCGTTCGGAGGGCGGTTTATGTACTCAGCTATGTACATAAACCCTCCGTCTTGGCCTGTCCCGCCATGACGGAACTTGACCATGGTGAACCTGCCGCCTTCCTCGCGCTTTCCTCGGAAAAGGGACGGGTCGCGTCGCGGCCTGTCCCGGCCTGACTCAGAGGCTCTGCTCGGGGTGGGTGATGATCGCGAAGATGCGACGGCGGCGGACTTCGGTGGCGATGCGGGACGGGCTGTCGGTGGACGTGCGGCGGCTCGAGGCATTCGCGGATCATCGCCGCCGCTTGGCTATGATTCGCCCTCACCACCCGCACGCGCGAAGGCGCCCGTTTGACCGCTGCTGACTTGCCGCTGCGCCTGCGGCTCGAGACCCGCGACCTGCACGCTGCTGCCGAGCGCAGTGGTGCGATGGGGGCGCTGTTGCGCGGCGAGCTCGCCTTGCCCCGCTACCGCGCGCTGCTGCGCAACCTGCTGGCGATCTACATCGCGCTCGAAGTCGCGCTCGACAGCCGCCAGGCGGACCCTCGGGTCGCGCCGTTGCGGATGCCGGCGCTGTACCGCGCCGCGGCGCTGTCAGGCGACATCACCGCCTTGAGGGCTCCGGATTCGCCCATGGCACCCGAGGACGAACCGCTCGAACCCGCCGCAGCCGACTATGTCCAGCGACTGGCGCGGATGGCGCAGCAGGGTTCGCCGGCACTCGCGGCACACGCCTACGTCCGCTACCTGGGCGACCTCAACGGCGGCCAGACGCTGAAGGTCCTGGTCGCACGGGCTTACGGCCCGGCAACCGCCACCGGCTTCTATGATTTCGGCGGCACCGAGCAGGTAGCGGCGCACCAGGCGGCGTTCCGCGCGTGTCTGGCCGGCCTGCCGTCAACGCCGGCCGAGGCCGATCTCATCGTGGCCGAGGCCCGCTGGGCGTTCGAGCAGCACATCCGGCTGTTCGAGCAGCTGATGTCGCCTCGGGCCGGCACCTGAGCGCGGCGCGCGCCTTACTCCGCTTCGAGCAGCGAGCGCAGCATCCAGGCCGTCTGTTCGTGCACCGTCAGGCGTTGCGTCAGCAGGTCGGCTGTCGGTTCGTCGCCGGCCTTGTCGGCGAGCGGGAAGACCGCACGCGCGGTGCGTGCCACAGCCTCGTGGCCTTCGACGAGGATCTTGACCATCGCCATCGCCTTCGGCGGCGTCGAGGGGGCGTCCTCGATCGACGCCAGGCTGCCGAATTGCGCGTACGAGCCCGGAGCGACATGGCCGAGCGAGCGGATGCGTTCGGCGATCGGATCCACCGCGTTCCAAAGTTCCGTGTACTGCGTCATGAACATCATGTGCAAGGTGTTGAACATCGGCCCGGTCACGTTCCAGTGGAAGTTGTGCGTGGTCAGGTACAGGGTATAGGTGTCGGCGAGCAGCTTGGCGAGGCCGCTGGCGATCGCCGCGCGGTCCTTCTCGCTGATGCCGATGTTGATTACCGGCGCTGGGCCGGCATCCTTCTTCTTCGCCATGTCGAGTGCTCCTGGAACTTGGATTCCGCACTCTAGCGCGAAGCCCGGATCGGGGCCCGATCGCCCTCAATGCAGGCGTCGGCAGGGTCGTGAGCCGGGCATCAGGACGTCAGCCGCTTGACGCCGGGCAGTGCGCAGGCGTAAACGCAGTTGCGCAGCGCCGCGATCGCCTCGTAGCGCGGGAAGCTGCGCCGCCAGGCCAGCACGACGCGGCGCGACGGCACCGGGGCGCTGAACTTCACGTAGCGGATGTGCGGCTGCTTCCCGGCCGGCACGCTCAGCTGCGGCACCACGGTCACGCCCATGCCCGAGGCGACCATGTACTTGATCGTCTCCAGCGAGCTGCCCTCGAAGCTCCTGCGGATGCCCTCGTGCACGTCGCCGGACGGGCTGGCGAAGCGCGCGTACTCGGGGCAGACCTCCAGCACGTGGTCGCGGAAGCAATGGCCGGTGCCCAGCAGCAGCAGGGTCTCTTGCTTGAGCTCCTCGGCGGTGATCGTCTTGCGCTTGGCCAGCAGGTGGCCGGCCGGCACCGCGGCCTGGAACGGCTCGTCGTACAGCGGCGCGATCGCCAGCCCGGTGTCGGGGAACGGCTCGGCCAGGATCGCGCAGTCGAGCTCGCCGGTGCGCAGCATCTCGAGCAGCCGCGCGGTGAAGTTCTCCTGCAGCACCAGCGGCATCTGCGGCACGCGCTCGATCGCCTGGCGGACGAGGTCGGGCAGCAGGTAAGGGCCGATCGTGTAGATCACGCCCACCCGCAGCGGGCCGGCCACCGGGTCGCGGCCGCTCTTGGCGATCTCCCGGATCGCCGCTGCCTCCTCGATGACCTGCTGCGCCTGGCGCACGATCTGCTCGCCCAGCGGCGTGACCGTGACTTCGCTGGCGCCGCGCTCGAAGATCTTGACGTCCAGCTCTTCCTCGAGCTTCTTGATCGCCACGCTGAGCGTCGGCTGCGAGACGAAACAGGCCTCGGCGGCGCGGCCGAAATGGTGCTCTCGCGCCACCGCGACGATGTACTTGAGCTCGGTCAGGGTCATGCCGCAATTGTCGCGAATGTGCCCGACGCTGCGCCAGGCGCGTCAGGCCTTGAGGTAGTCGGCCCGCGCCGCCAGCCAGCGCTGCACGTGGGCCTGCGCCGCGCGCGGGTGTTCACGCAGCAGGCGCGGCGCGAGCTCGCGCGCGTGCTGCAACAAGGCATTGTCCTGCGCCAGGTCGGCAAAGCGCAGCAGCGCGTCGCCGCTCTGCCGTGCGCCCATGAACTCGCCCGGGCCGCGGATCTCGAGGTCGCGGCGCGCGATCTCGAAACCGTCGTTCGTCTCGGCCATCGCCTTCAGCCGCGCCTTGCCCGTCGGCGACAGCGGCCCGCTGTAGAGCAGCACGCAGACGCTCGCCGCGGCCCCTCGGCCGACCCGGCCGCGCAGCTGGTGCAGCTGCGCCAAGCCGAAGCGCTCGGCGTGTTCGACCACCATCAGGCTCGCGCCAGGCACGTCGACGCCGACCTCGATGACCGTCGTGGCGACCAGCAGCTTCATCTCTCCGGCCGTGAACTGCGCCATCACGGCCGCCTTTTCGGCCCCGGTCATGCGGCCGTGCAGCAGGCCGACCCGCGTCTCGGGCAGGGCCGTGCGCAGCTCGGCATGGGTGGCGGTGGCGTTCTGCAGGTCGAGGTGCTCGCTCTCCTCGACCAGGGGGCAGACCCAATACACCTGGCGGCCGCGCCGCAGTTCGTCGTGCACGCGGGCGATGACCTGGGACCGCTTGTCGTCGGCAAAGACCTTGGTCACGATCGGCGTGCGGCCCGGCGGCAACTCGTCGATCGTGCTCACCGCGAGGTCGGCGAAGTAGGTCATCGCCAGCGTGCGCGGGATCGGCGTTGCGCTCATCATCAGCAGGTGCGGCTCCAGCACCTGCTCGTCGAGCTTCTTGCGCAGGGCCAGCCGTTGCGCGACCCCGAAGCGATGCTGCTCGTCGACGACGGCCAGCCCCAGGCGCGCGAAGGCCACGTCATGCTGGATCACCGCATGGGTGCCGACCACCAGCATCGCCTCGCCCGACGCGACCTGCTCGACCATGGTCGTCCGGGCACGGCCCTTGCGGCTGCCGGTGAGCCAGGCCACCGTCACGCCGAGCGGCTCAAGCCAGCCGACGAGCTTGCGGAAGTGCTGCTCGGCCAGGATCTCGGTCGGCGCCATCAGCGCGCATTGCCAGCCGGCATCGATGGCCACCGCGGCGGCCAGCGCTGCGACCACGGTCTTGCCCGAGCCGACGTCGCCCTGCAGCAACCGGTGCATCGGCTGCGGCCGCGCGAGGTCGGCCTCGATCTCGATGACCACGCGCCGCTGGGCGGCGGTCAACGCGAAGGGCAGGGCGGCGAGCAGCCGGGCTGGCAGGCCCTCGGCCGAGCGCTTCAGCGCCGGCGCGGCAAGCAGCGCGCGCGCCGCCTGCGCCTGCATCTGCGAGAGCTGCTGCGCCAGCAACTCTTCCCACTTCAGCCGCTGCCAGGCCGGGTGGCTGTGGTCTTCGAGGGTGGCTACCGGCACGCTGGGGCTGGGGTGGTGCAGCGCCTGCAGCGCCTCGCGCAGCGTCGGCAGGCCGCTTGGCACCGCCTCCGCCGGCAGCAGTTCGTCCAGCGGCGCCCGCGCCAGCGCGGAGACCACGGCCTTGCGCAAGTAGGCCTGCGGCAGCTGCGCGCTGCTCGGATAGACGGGCGTCAGGGCCAGCGGCAGCGGCGCGTCGGGCGCGACGGCGCGAAACTCGGGGTGCACCATCTCGCGGCCGAAGAAGCCGGCACGCACTTCGCCACGCGCGCGCACATGCTGACCCGCGGCCAGCGCCTTCTGCTGCGAAGGGTAGAAGTGCAACAGGCGCAGCACGAGGTCGCCGCTGGCGTCGGCCAGCCGCACCACCAGTTGCCGCCGCGAGCGCGTCTCGACGCGGCATTCCTGCACCACACCCTGCACCTGCGCCGTGGCGCCGTCGCGAAGGCTGCCGATCGGCGTGATGCGCGTCTCGTCGACATAGCGCATCGGCAGGTGCAGCGCGAGGTCGATGTCGCGCACCAGTCCGAGCTTGTGCATCGCGCGCGCCGGCGCCGAGAGCTTGCCCTGCAGGGCATTGGGCCGTTGGGGAGGCGCCGTCGGGTTGGGCATGGAACAATTTTGGACTTCGAACGGTCCAGGCAGGTCGTGCCTGTCTCATGAACACTTCATCGCACCGCGAGTTCACCCTTGCCGATTTCGATTTCGCGCTGCCGCCGGAGCTGATCGCCCAGCACCCGGTGCCGCAACGCAGCGGTTCCCGGCTGCTTGACGGCCGCGGGCCGCTGCCGATCGACCGGCGCTTCGACGATCTGCCTGCGCTGCTGCAGCCGGGCGACCTGCTGGTCTTCAACGACACCCGCGTGATCAAGGCGCGGCTGCTCGGCGAGAAGCCCACCGGTGGTGGTGTGGAGGCGCTGGTCGAGCGCGTGCTGCCGGGCATCGATCGTGGCGTCTTCGAGGTGGTGGCCCATCTGCGGGCCAGCAAGTCGCCGCGGCCGGGCAGCCTGGTGCGCTTCGCCGACGCCTTCGACGCCGAGGTGCTGGGCCGCGCCGGGCCCGACGACGCGCTGTTCCACCTGCGCTTTCCCGCCGACCCGCTGGTGCTGCTCGAGCGCCACGGCCATGTGCCGCTGCCGCCCTACATCACCCACCCCGATACGGCGGAAGACGTGCAGCGCTACCAGACCGTGTTCGCGCGCCGGCCGGGTGCGGTGGCTGCACCGACAGCCTCGCTGCACTTCGACGAGGCGGTGCTGGCCGCGCTCGACGCCCGCGGCGTCAAGCGCGCCGCGGTCACGCTGCACGTGGGCGCCGGCACGTTCCAGCCAGTGCGAGCCGAGCGCATCGCCGAGCACCGCATGCACAGCGAGTGGTTCGAGGTCGGTGCCGAGACCGTCGCCGCGGTCGAGGCCGCGCATGTCGCCGGCGCCCGCGTCGTCGCCGCCGGCACGACCACGCTGCGTGCGCTCGAATCCGCCGCCCGCGGTGGCGCCTTGAAGCCGGTCCGCGGCGAGACCGACCTTTTCATCACGCCCGGCTTTCAGTTCCGCGTCGTCGATCTGCTGGTGACCAACTTCCACCTGCCCAGGAGCACGCTGTTGATGCTGGTCAGCGCCTTCGCCGGCCCCGACCATGTGCGCTCGCTGTACCGGCACGCGATCGAGTCGCGCTACCGATTCTTCAGCTACGGCGACGCGATGCTGCTGGCGCGCCAGGGCTGACGGCCGCTCGCGCATGCGCGGCGACAATCCCGCGCATGCTGCGCTTCGAACTGCTGAAGACCGCCGGCCAAGCGCGCCGCGGCCGCCTCGCGCTCAACCACGGCGTCGTCGAGACGCCGACCTTCATGCCGGTGGGCACCTACGGCACCGTCAAGGGCGTGCTGCCGCGTTCGTTGCTCGAGATGGGCGTGGAGATCATCCTGGGCAACACCTTCCACCTCTGGATGCGGCCAGGGCTGGACGTGGTGCGCGGCTTCGGCGGACTGCATCGTTTCGAAGGCTGGCCGCGGCCCATGCTCACCGACAGCGGTGGCTTCCAGGTCTGGAGCCTGGGCGAGATGCGCAAGATCTCGGAGGAGGGCGTGCGCTTCGCGTCGCCGGTCAACGGCGACAGGCTGTTTCTCACGCCCGAGATCAGCATGCAGATCCAGACCGTGCTGAACAGCGACATCGCGATGCAGCTCGACGAGTGCACGCCCTACGAGACTTCCGGCCATCTGACGACCGAGGCCGAGGCGCGCGCGTCGATGGAGCTGAGCCTGCGCTGGGCCCGCCGCAGCCTGGCGGAGTTCGCGCGCCTGGCCAACCCGAACGCGCTGTTCGGCATCGTCCAGGGCGGCATGTACGAGCCGCTGCGCGAGGCCTCGCTGGCGGCGCTGGTCGAGCTCGACCTGCCCGGGTACGCGATCGGCGGGGTCAGCGTCGGCGAGCCCAAGGAAGAGATGCTGCGCATCATGGCCCACACGCCGTCGCGGCTGCCGGCAGGCAAGCCACGCTACCTGATGGGCGTCGGCACGCCGGAGGACCTGGTCGAGGGAGTGGCCTGCGGCGTGGACATGTTCGACTGCGTGATGCCCACGCGCAACGCGCGCAACGGTCACCTGTTCACGCGCTTCGGCGACCTGAAGATCCGCAATGCACGCCACCGCGACGACACGCGGCCGATCGACGAGACCTGCGGCTGCCATGCCTGCGGTGGCGGCGCAGACGGCGGCTTCAGCCGCGCCTACCTGCACCACCTCGAGCGCTGCGGCGAGATGCTGGCGCCGATGCTGGCCAGCATCCACAACCTGCACTACTACCTGAACCTGATGCGCGAGGTCAGGCTGGCGCTGGACGAGGACCGCTTCGAGGCCTTCCGCGCCCGGTTCAAGGCCGACCGGGCGCGCGGCGTGTAGCGCCCCGGGCGACCGGGGCGCGGGCCCGGCGCGCTCAGGCCGAGGCCGAGCGGTCGAGCGCGCTCTTCGCGCCTTCGAACTGCGCCAGCGCCTGGGCCAGGAACGGCAGCAGCAGCTGCAGCGCGCCGTGCAGCGTGTGCGGCGGGTTGGCGACGAACACGCTGCTGCCCAGGAGGCCGAAGCCGTGCCCGCCATCGTCCGTTCGGGCCTGCGCCACCGTCAGCCGCGCATGCAGCCAGCCCTTCTTCGCGCCGGCGTCGGCGGCAGCCTTCAGGCGCTGCGGCAGCTGCGTCGCCTCGATCAGCTGCAGCTGCGGCAGCCAAACCATCACGACGCATTCGGGAAAGCGCTCCAGCGCCTCGCGCAGCGCAGCCAGCACGCGGACGTAGTCGGTCTTGATTTCGTAGCTGGGGTCGATCAGCAGCATGCCGCGGCGGGTGGGCGGCGGCAGCTGCGACTTCAACGCGCCGAAGCCGTCGGCCATCTTCACCTCCACGCCGGGCACGTCGCCCAGGTACGAGGCCAGGATCTTGTGCTCGGTGGGATGCAGCTCGAACAGGCGCAGCTGGTCCTGCGGCCGCATCAGCGCGTGGGCGATCGCGGGCGAGCCGGGATACTGGATCAGCCCCTTGCCGGCGTTGAAGTCGCGTACCAGCGCCACCAGGTCGGCCAGTGGCGCGGGCAAGTCGGACCGGTCCCACAGCCGTGCGATGCCCTGCTCGAACTCGCCGCGCTTCTTCGCATACTCGCCCTGCAGCGAATAGCCGCCGGCGCCGGCGTGGGTGTCGATGTAGCGCCAGCCCTTGTCCTTCAGGTTCATGTGGCGCAGTACCAGCGCGAGCACGGTGTGCTTGAGCACGTCGGCATGGTTGCCGGCGTGGAAGGCATGGCGGTAGGCGAGCATGGCCGGACTGTGCCACGCGGCCGACCCGGCGATCCGCGACCGGACAACCCACGGCCGGCAGAAATTGCTGCAGTGCGGTAGTCTATTCCCATGACGACACTCTTCGACCCCCTCCGAATCGGCGAGATCGACCTCGCCACCCGTATCGTGATGGCCCCGCTGACGCGCAATCGCGCCAGCGCCGGCCAGGTGCCCAACGACCTGATGCTCGATTACTACGCGCAGCGCGCCGATCCGGCCACCGGCGCCGGGCTGATCATCACCGAGGCGACCCAGGTCTGCCCCGAAGGCCAGGGCTACCTCGATACCCCGGGGCTGCACAGTGCCGCACAGGTCGCCGGCTGGCACCGCATCACCGACGCCGTGCACGCGCGCGGCGGCCGCATCGTCGTGCAGCTCTGGCACGTGGGGCGGATCTCGCATGTCTCGCTGCAACCCGGCGGCCAGCCGCCGGTGTCGAGCACGGCGCGCATGGCCAACGGCAAGACCTACATCGCCGGTGGCTTCGCCCAGGTTTCGGCGCCGCGTGCGCTGCGCACGGACGAGATCCCGGGCGTGATCGCGCAGTACCGCCGTGCGGCCGAGTTGGCGATCGAGGCCGGCTTCGACGGCGTCGAGGTGCACGCGGCGAACGGCTACCTGATCGAGCAGTTCCTGCGCGACAGCATCAACGACCGCCGCGACGAGTACGGCGGCAGCATGGCCAACCGCGCCCGCTTTCTGCGCGAGGTGATGCAGGCCGTCACCGGGGCCATCGGCGGTGGCCGCACCGGGCTGCGCCTGTCCCCTGTGACCCCCGCCAACGACGCCGGCCCGGACAGCGACCCGCAGGCGCTGTACGAGCATGCGGTGGCCGAGATCTCGCCGCTGGGCCTGGCCTACCTGCACGTGGTGGAAGGCGCCACGGGGGGGCCACGCGACATCGCGCCGTTCGACTATGCCGCGCTGCGCCGGCGCTTTGCGGGCGCCTGGATGGTCAACAACGGCTACACGCGGGCCATGGCGATGGACGCCGTGGCCAGCGGCGCGGCCGACCTCGTGGCCTTCGGGAAGGCCTTCATCGCCAACCCCGACCTGGGCCGCAGGCTGCGCGAAGGTGCGCCGCTGAACGCGCTGGACGCCTCGACCCTGTACGGGGGCGGCGCCAAGGGCTACACCGACTATCCGGCGCTGGACGTCCTGGCGGCCTGACTCCAGGCACCGGCGCCGGCCGGCGGGCAGCGTCAGCGAATTCGCGGTCGTGCTTCGTCAGGCCCGCGCGCGGCTGCGGAACAGCTCGCGGATGCTGACCTCGCGCGGCCCGGGAGCGATCTCGATCGCGTCGCCCGCCTGCACGCTGCCGGGCTCGATCACCGCCAGGTAGCTGCCGCAGAAGCCCGACTGCACCATCAGCTTGGCGGCGTGGGCGAAGCCCATCGCGGCGTTGAACTTGAAGCAGGGGAAGCGCGGCTCGCTCACGGCCAGCACGCAGTTCGGCAGGCACAGGCGGTCACCGATCCACAGGCCGGACTCGTCCACACCTTCGACGGTGAGATTCTCGCCCATCGACCCCGGCGGCAAGACCTCGTCCCACAAGCTGACGCCAGCCTGCGCGCGGACCGTCTGCCAGAACGCGTAATGCTGGCGCGGGTACACATACACCGCCTTGCTCGCGCCGCCGTGCACCGAGAGGTCGGCCTGTTCATCGCCTTCAAGGCCCAGCGGTCGCACCGCCACGGTGCCAGCGGCCGGGCACTTGGCGATGGCGGTCATCACGTTGCGGCCGTTGATCAGGGTCGGGCGCGCCAGGGCGCGGTTGACCTGCAGCACCTTCACGGCCGCCGCGCCGCAAGCTGACGGCGCCGCCAGCAATCGTGCATCACTTCATACGAAATCTGCATGAGGCCCTCCAGGCCGGTGGTTACAACGCGATTACATTGGATCGACAATCACCGCCCCCGCAGTGATCGGCCCGCATTGATGACGGCCCCAGCTGTGGCGGGATTCGGCGAGCCTCGAAGCCTTTGGCGGCCCGGGCCTCGAGGTGATCGGGGTTCGCCGAATTCCGTCTTTCACATTGCCATGATCGGAGAGTTCATGAACCGTCCCGTGCTCGAGGGCCCGCGCCTGAACGTGCCCTCGTTCGTCCATCATGCCCGCCTCGTCGAGTGGGTCGCCGAGATCGCCGCGCTGACCGAGGCCGCCGGCGTGCACTGGTGCGACGGCAGCAGCGAAGAATACGAGCGCTTGTGCGCGCAGCTGGTGGCTGCGGGCACGTTGATGAAGCTCAACCCGGAGTTGCGTCCCAACAGCTATCTGGCTCGCAGCGACGCCGGCGATGTGGCGCGCGTGGAGGACCGCACCTTCATCTGCAGCCAGCGCCAGGACGACGCCGGCCCGACCAACAACTGGATGGCGCCCGCGGAGATGCGCGCGTTGCTGCAGACGGGCGAGAAGGCCCTCTTCCGCGGCGCGATGAAGGGCCGCACGATGTACGTGGTGCCGTTCTCGATGGGTCCGCTGGGTTCGCACATCGCGCACATCGGCGTCGAGCTGACCGACAGCCCGTACGTCGCCGTGAGCATGCGCACGATGACGCGCATGGGCCGCGGCGCGCTCGAGGTGCTGGGTGCCGACGGCGCCTTCGTGCCCTGCGTGCACACCGTGGGCGCGCCGCTGCAGCCCGGCCAGAAGGACGTGGCCTGGCCGTGCAACGCCACCAAGTACATCGTCCACTACCCAGAGACGCGCGAGATCTGGAGCTACGGCTCGGGCTACGGCGGCAACGCGCTGCTGGGCAAGAAATGCTTCGCGTTGCGCATCGCCAGCACGATGGGCCGCGAACAGGGCTGGCTGGCCGAGCACATGCTGGTGCTGGGCGTGACGTCGCCGGCGGGCAGGAAGTACCACGTCGCGGCGGCTTTCCCGAGTGCCTGTGGCAAGACCAACTTCAGCATGCTGGTGCCGCCGACGGGCTTCGCGGGCTGGAAGGTCACGACCATCGGCGACGACATCGCGTGGATCAAGCCCCATGCCGACGGACGCCTGTACGCGATCAACCCCGAGGCCGGCTACTTCGGCGTCGCGCCGGGCACCAACGAGCACACCAACCCCAACTGCCTGGCTTCGCTGCGGCGCGACACGATCTTCACCAACGTCGCGCTCACCGACGACGGCGACGTCTGGTGGGAAGGGCTGACCGACACGCCCCCGCCGCATCTCGTCGACTGGCAGGGCCGCGACTGGACGCCGCAGATCGCGCGCGACAATCCCGTCGGCGGGAAGCCGCGCCCGGCGGCACACCCCAACTCGCGCTTCACCGTCGCGGCCACCAACAACCCGGTGCTGGATCCCGATTGGGACAACCCGGACGGCGTGCCGATCGACGCCTTCGTCTTCGGCGGCCGCCGCAGCACCACGGTGCCGCTGGTGACCGAGGCCCGCAACTGGGCCGACGGCGTGTACATGGCCGCGACGATGGGCAGCGAGACCACCGCGGCGGCCGCCGGGGCGCAAGGCGTGGTGCGTCGCGACCCGTTCGCGATGCTGCCCTTCATGGGCTACAACATGGCCGACTACTTCCAGCATTGGCTGGACCTCGGCGACAGGTTGGCCGGGGCCGGCGCGAAGCTGCCCAAGATCTTCTGCGTCAACTGGTTCCGCAAGGGCGCCGATGGCAAGTTTGTCTGGCCCGGCTACGGCGAGAACATGCGCGTGCTCGACTGGATCATCGGCCGCGTCGAAGGCACCGCAGGCGGCGCCGACAACGTCTTCGGCACCAGCCCGCGCTACGAGGACCTGCGCTGGGACGGCCTGGCCTTCACGCGCGAGCAGTTCGCGACCGTGATCGGCATCGACCGTGCGGCCTGGCAGCAGGAGCTGGTGCTCCACGCGGAGTTGTTCCGGACCCTGGCCTACCATCTGCCGGCGGCGCTGCCTGCGGTCAAGGCGCGCATCGAAGAGCGGCTCGCGGCCGGCTGAACCGCCGCGCCGCGTGAAGCTGCAGCTGCTGTCCGACCTCCACCTGGAGACCGAGACCTTCGACCCTCGGCCGGCGCCCGGCGCCGAACTGCTGGTGCTGGCGGGCGACATCGACAGCAACTGGGTCGGCTACGAGCGCTTTGCCGGCTGGCCGGTGCCCGTGCTGGTGGTGCTGGGCAACCACGAGTTCGATGGCCGCGACTTCGACGCCGCGCTGGCGGGGCTGCTCGGCCTGTGCGCGCGGCTGGGATTCACGCTGCTCGAGCGAGAAGCACGCATCTTCGCGGCCGCCGACGGTGCGCTCGTCCGCGTCGTCGGCAGCACGCGCTGGAGCGACTTCGACCTCTTCGGCGCCGAACACCGGCCGCGGGCGATGCGCGCCGCCGAGTACTTCATGCGCCTGATGGCGGCCACCCGCGGCGGCCAGCCCTTCGATGCCGCCGCCGTGCGCGACGAGGCGCGGTCGTGCCGCGCCTGGCTCGAGGCCGAGCTCTCGCAATCGCCTCGCGGACGTTGGGACAGGACGTTGGTGGTCACCCACTTCGCGCCCAGCCTGCGGAGCGCGGATCCGCGCTTCGGCAGCCAGCCGGGCACGGCGAGCTTCTGCAACGCCGACGATGACCTGATCCCGCGCGCCGATGTCTGGCTGCACGGGCACCTGCATTGCCGGCAGGAATACGCCGTCGCGCGGCCGGGCCGGGCCCCGACGCGCGTCGTCTGCAACGCGCTCGGGCTGGCCAAGAAGGGTGAGCAGGCGGGTCATGACGGGCTGAAGACGATCGAGGTCTGAGTTCGATCAAGTCAGCGGCCGCAACTGGTGCGAAAGTCACCGCACGGGCCGGTCGGCCCGACCGACCTGCAGGAGCAGTCATGAAGATCCTCGTCGCCGTCGATGGCAGCCCGTACACGAAGCGAATGCTGGCCTACGTGGCCGCGCATGACGAATGGCTGGGGCCGCAGCACGACTACACCGTGCTGACCGCGGTTGCCGGCGTGCCGCCGCGGGCGGCGGCGGTGATCGACAAGTCGGTGCTCAAGGCCTATCACGACCAGACGGCGGAAGTGGTGTTCAAGCCGATCCGCGCCTTCTTCGCCCGCCAGGGGCTGAAGGCCACCTTCGTCAGCCGCGTCGGGTCGCCGGCCGAGGTGATCGCCGATGCGGCGACGAAGGGGCATTTCGATCTGCTGGTGCTCGGCTCGCATGGTCATGGCGCGCTGGCCAACCTGGCGCTGGGCTCCGTGGCGACCCGTGTGCTGGCGCTGTGCAGCACGCCCGTGCTGCTGGTCCGCTAGCCGGACGCCCGTACCAGGAGGTTCGAGGCGCGGCCGCCGGGTGATCGTCGCGGGTGTGGCGCCTTGCGGCGGTGCACCGGCGGACTCAGCGACCGCGCAGGCCGTTGAGGCAGGTGGACAGCACCCACTCGACGATCTGTTCGTCGCTGTGGTTGCCGCCGGCCTTCAGGAACGCCGGCACCGGGTCGCAGGCGCGGGCGTAGATCGTGTACAGCACGACCTCGGGGGGCAAGCCTGTGTCGACGTCGCCGGCGGCCTGCGCCTGCACGATCCACTCGCCCAGTCGCTCGCTCAGCTGCAGCAGCAGATCGAGGTAGGTCTTGCTTGCCATGAGTTCGGCGCGAAGGCTGGAGTTCTGCGACGGCAGGCTGGGCATCTCGCCGGCGAGTTGCAGCACGAGGGACCAGCGCACCACCGCGGCGAGCCGGTCGAAGGCGCTCGCCTCAGCGCGCGCCTGCTGCTGCTCGACCTGTGCGAGGGCGCGCTGAAGCAGGCGAACCATGGCGGCGGCGGCCAGTGCCTCCTTGGACGGGAAATGCTTGTACAGGCTGGCCTTGGCGATGCCGACGTCGGCGGCGACCTCGTCCACCGTCATCAGGTCGAATCCCTTGTCCGCAAGCAGCCGGTTGACCGAATCGACGATCGCATCCTCACGGACGCGCAACACCTGCTCGCGGAAAGACAAACGACTCATGCCGTAAGTCTAAGCGGGCGGTCGGATTTTGAACGAAGTGGTCGTGAACGCTACCAGATCGTTGACGCGGCTTCGCTCTCGGCTTGTCAGGCCGCGGCCTTGTGGCGCATCGCGATCCAGCTCACCCAGCCGACCGTCCTGGCCCGGGGCAGTTCGGCCGCTTCGGCTTCGGCGGGTTGCTCCATCAGGCTGAGCTCGAGCCCGAACGCGGTGCCCATGTCGGCGGGGTCGCTGGCCTGCGGCCGCTTGACGGCGCGCCAGCCTGAAAACCAACGGTGCGTGGTAGCGGACTTGCTCATGGCGCCGGTCTTTCGAAATGCCTGGTAACGAGTGTCACGCGTTCGAGCGCGACGCGCATGCCCGATCCGGGGGGGGCGTGTGCCAGTTCACGGCGCCGGTGCCCGCCGAGCGCCCGCCGATAGCATCGCGCCGGTTCTTGCCGACACGCACTGCATGCCGAGCCGCCGCAAGCCTTCGGACCCTGGCTTCGTCGCCATCGACTTCGGCACCTCCCACTCGGCGGTGGCGTTGCCGCGCGCCGACGGCGGCGTGCGGCGGGTCGAACTGGAACCTGGCTTCGCGACCATGCCGACGGCGGTTTTCTATCGCGCCGACACGCCGCCGCAGCAACTCGAGGCCGAGCGGCTGTACGGTCGCGCGGCGGTGGCCGCCTAAGTGGAAGGCATCGATGGCCGTCTGATGCGCTCGATGAAGAGCATCCTCGGGTCTCCGCTGCTCGACCAGCGCACCGACATCGGCGCTGGCCGCGCGGTGCGCTGCGGCGATGTCGTGAGTGGCTGCCTGCGCCACCTCAGGCAGAGCTGGCCAAAGTCGGTGCCGGCTGCGCGCTGTCGCGCGTGGTGCTCGGCCGACCGGGCTCGGCCGACCGGTCTTCTTCGTGGATGACGATCCCGTGCGCGACGCCCAGGCGCAGGCGGCGCTGGAGGCCGCGGCGCGGCAGGTCGGCTTCGCCGACGTGCACTTCCAGTACAGGCCGATCGCCGCCGCGCTCGACCACGAAAGCAAGATCGACCGCGAGCAGCTGGTCCTGGTCGCCGACATCGGTGGCGGCACCTCCGATTTCTCGCTCGTGCGCGTCGGCCCGCGGCGCCGCGGTCGCACCGAGCGCCGCGACGACATCTTGGGCAACCACGGGGTCCATGTCGCGGGCACCGACTTCGACCGCCATCTCGAGCTTGCCAGCATCCTGCCCCTGCTCGGCTACCGTGGCCTGCGCCCGACGCGCGCGGGAGAGTCGCCGCGGGACGTTCCCGGCGGGATCCACTTCGACCTCGCGACCTGGCACCTGATCAACACCGTCTATGCGCCGGCGCGGCTGGCCGAGCTTCGCCGCATGAAGAGTTGGTACATCGACCCGCGCCAGCACGCGCGGCTGCTGTCCGCGGTCGAGCCGCATCTCGGCCACGCGCTGGTCGCCGCGGCGGAGCAGGCCAAGTTCGACGTCGCGACCCAGGGCCAGGCCGAGATCGACCTCGCGGTGCTGGGGGACGGGCTGGCGACGCGCCTGGGCGAGGACGTCGCTGCCGCGGCGATCGAGGTCGACCGCGATCGGATCGTGCACGCCGCACTGGAAACCGCACGCGCGGCCAGCGTCGCGCCGGTCGCAGTGGACGTCGTCTACTTCACCGGGGGCTCGACCGGTCTGCGAGCACGGGCGAACCGCATCGCAGCCTGTTTTCCAGCCGCCATGCCGGCGCGCGGAGACCGCTTCGCCAGCGTGGCGCAGGGGCTCGGGTTGCACGCGTGCGCCATGTGGGGTGCGCGCGCTTAGGCGCGCTGCCGGACGGGTCGTCGCTCGCTTCAGCGCCGGGGGCGCCTGGCGCGCGCCTTCGGGGCCGCAGCCTTGCCGCGCGGCAGCGTCACGTCGGCGATCAGCATCACCGCCCGCACGGTGTCCTGCACCGCTTCTCCGAGGTCGGACGGTGGCTCCAGGGTGTCGATCACCGCTTGCAGCGCGTCGGCATCCTCGAGATCCGCCGGGTCGAAGTGCATGTACAGCAAGGCCAGTGGTTCGATCAGCTCGGGGTCGTCCAGCGCCAGCAGGTCGCCGAAGGCGTCCTGCGCCGCCGCGAACCCGGCCACCCACGGCAGCATGCATTCGGCGGCCGGGGCATCGTCCTCGAGCTGGTAGATCCATGGGTCGAACCATTGCCGCCGGTCGATCGCGCGCTCGAGTTCGGCATGCCGGCGCAACACGAGGGTCTGCAGCTCCTGTGCTGCCATGCCCGCCGGCGCCGGCCGACCTTCGATGTCGAACACCAGAGTCAGCCAGCCGCCCGCGGGCACGCGATGCGGCTGCAGCAGCACGCCGCACAGGAAGCCGTCGAGAGCCGACACGTCCAGCGGCTGCAGCGGCGCCGGCAGGGCGTCGAGCAGGCTCTCCAGGCGTGCGATTTCGGCGTCGGTCAGGGCGGCGGATCCGGGAGTTAGGGGGGTCAAGGCACCGTCCCCACGATAGGGGATTTGCAGTCCGGGGTGGCGACTATAGATTCGTTGCCCATGGGCGGTGCGCCGGAGGAGGGTCTCGCGGCGCGGCGTCCTCGGGCCCAACGATGTCCTCTTCCGGAGGACTTGAAGCAACCCCTCGCGCAAGCGGCGGGTTGCTCTTTTTTCTGCCTGCCCCGGACCGTGGCCCGGGCCATGCGGGGCTGCCTGCGAGTCGGCCGGCGGCGTGCCGCGTCAACGAATAGACTGTGAGACCGATTCCCTGCAGGAGACCCGCCATGGGCGCACCCGAAGCCTTCACGCAGATCCACGACGTCGCCCACTGGATCGGGGGCGCGCCGCAGCGCGGCAGCGGCACCCGCGCGCAGACCGTGTGGAATCCGACCACGGGCGCCCCGGCGCGCCAGGTGATGCTGGCCAGTGCCGCCGACGTCGATGCCGCCGTGGCTGCCGCCCGGGCGGCCCAGCCGGCCTGGGGCGAGATGCCGCCGATCCGGCGCGCCCGCGTGCTGAACAACTTCCTGGCGCTGATGAACCAGCACAAGGACACGCTGGCGGCGATGATCACCGCCGAGCACGGCAAGGTCTTCACCGACGCCCAGGGCGAAGTCAGCCGCGGCATCGACATCGTCGAGTTCGCCTGCGGCGTGCCGCAGCTGCTCAAGGGCGACTACACCGATCAGGTCAGCACCGGTATCGACAACTGGACGTTGCGCCAGCCGCTGGGAGTGGTCGCCGGCATCACGCCGTTCAACTTCCCCTGCATGGTGCCGTGCTGGATGTTCCCGGTGGCGCTGGCCTGCGGCAACGCGTTCATCCTCAAGCCGAGCGAGCGCGACCCGTCGCCGTCGCTGCTGATGGCCGAGCTGCTCAAGCAGGCCGGCCTGCCCGATGGCGTGTTCGGCGTCGTGCAGGGCGACAAGGTGGCGGTCGATGCGCTGCTCACCCACCCCGACGTCAAGGCGCTGAGCTTCGTCGGCTCGACGCCGATCGCGCAGTACATCTACGAGACCGGTGCCCGCCACGGCAAGCGCGTGCAGGCCCTGGGTGGCGCCAAGAACCACATGGTGGTGATGCCCGACGCCGACCTCGAGCAGGCCGTCGACGCGCTGATCGGCAGCGCCTACGGCTCGGCCGGCGAGCGCTGCATGGCGATCAGCGTCGCGGTGCTCGTCGGCGATGTCGGCGACAGGATCGTGCCGCGACTGGCCGAGCGCGCGCGCGCGCTGAAGGTCAAGAACGGCATGGAACTCGACGCCGAGATGGGCCCGATCGTGACGCGCGAGGCCCGCGACCGGATCGAGGGCTACATCGGCGTCGGCGTCGAAGAAGGCGCGACCCTGGTCGTCGATGGCCGCGGCTGCAGGATCGAAGGTTTCGAGAACGGCTTCTTCACCGGCGGCACGCTGTTCGACCATGTGACGCCGCAGATGCGCATCTACAGGGAGGAGATCTTCGGCCCGGTGCTGGTCTGCGTGCGGGTGAACGACTTCACCCAGGCGCTGGCCCTGGTCAACGATCACGAGTTCGGCAACGGCGTGGCCTGCTTCACCAGCGACGGCGGCGTGGCGCGCGAGTTCGCGCGCCGGGTGCAGGCGGGCATGGTCGGCATCAACGTGCCGATTCCTGTGCCGATGGCCTGGCATGGCTTCGGCGGTTGGAAGAAGAGCCTGTTCGGCGACATGCACGCCTATGGCGAGGAGGGCGTGCGCTTCTACACCAAGCAGAAGAGCGTGATGCAGCGCTGGCCGGCCAGCATCGGCAAGGGCGCAGAGTTCGTGATGCCGACGGCCCGGTAGGCCGTCCGCGGCGCTCGCCGTCAGGCCTGCACCAGGCGGTTCCGGCCTGCGGCCTTGGCTCGGTACAGGGCCGCGTCGGCGCGCAGTGAGAGCGCGTCGGCGTCGTACGGGGGTGCATGGGCCAGGCCGCCGCTGAGCGTCACCCGCAGGCCGGTGGCGATCTGGCCCCAGTCGTGGGCCGCGACGCGCTGGCGCAGTCGCTCGCAGACCTCGAGTGCGCGGGCGGCACCCGCCTCGGGGAGCACGAGCAGGAACTCCTCGCCACCGATCCGCGCCACGAGGTCGCCGGCACGGGTGTGGGCGCGCAGCAGTTGCGCCATCGTCATCAGCACGCGGTCGCCCACGGCATGGCCGAAGTGGTCGTTGACCTGCTTGAAGTGGTCGAGGTCGAGCATCGCCACCGCCAGCGGTGCCTGGCTGGCGCTCACCTGCGCGAGCAACTCGGGCCAGCGTCGCTCCATCTCGCGCCGGTTGCCCAGCCCGGTGAGCTGGTCGCGGCGCACGTCGGCCTCGAGTTGGCTCGCGCGGGCATGCTGGCGCCTTGCCTCCTGGCGCATCTGCTCGGCTTCCATGCGCGTCACGAACAGGTCCGACTGCGCCCGCAACTGCGTCACGGCCCGCTCCCGCTCCAGGCGCAGGTAGGCTTCGAGATGGACCAGCGCCCCGGCGTCGCGGCCCAGCTCGCGTGCCGCCCGCCACAGCGCGTGGTGCAGGCGCATCCGCGTGGTGTGCTGCAAGGCCGCCCCGGCCGCTTCCAGCACGCCGGTCAGGGCATCCCAGGCGGCCTGTGGCCGGCCCTGTTGGAGCTTGAGCTCACCCAGCGTGCAACCGATGCGCCAGACCTGGGCCTCGAAGCCATGGCGCCGCGCCAGCCCCAGCGCGCCATGCAGCAACGCTCCGGCCTCGTCTCCCTCGCCCAGGTGGACCAGCACTTCGCCCAGGTTGCCCTGGGTGAAGACGGTGAAGAATGCCTCGCCGCCTGCCGCGGCCATCGCCGCCGCCTCGCGCGCGTGCGGCAGCGCCACGCGCAGCGGCGCACGGGCCTCCTCCTGCGCCGTTGCATCGCGCAGCAGGTAGAACTTGCCGATCAGGATCGCGCCCAGGTTGTTCAACGCGGTGAACAACGGGTGCCGCTCGGGCTGCGAGCGGGCCAGGGTCATTGCCTCCAGCATCAGCCGCTCGGCCTGCCAGGGGTCGCCGCTGCGCTCGAAGAAGCAGCCCAGCGCGTTGGTGGCCAACGAGATGCGCGCCGCGTCGCCGAGCTCCACCGCCAGGCGATGGGCTTCCTGCGCGCACGCCAGCGCGACCTCGAAGCGGTGCGTGTCGCTGGCGCCCAGCGCGGTCAGGCGCAGCAGGTCGATCAGCTCGCTCGTCGGGCCGCTCGCGCGCAGCAGCGGCAGGATCGCCAGCGCGACATCGACCGCGGGAGCCAGCGCGCCGCTGCGGTAGCGGAAGTGGGCCAGCAGCAGGCCGACCTGGCGTCGACGGGACGCGTCGTCGGGCGCGAGCAGGGCCCACGCGTCCTCGGCGGCCGTCAGGCCGGCGAGGACATCGCCATCGGCGCGGGCCTGCTCGGCGCGGGTCACCAGGTCAGGCAGGAGTTCTTCGGTCATCGGCCTCGCCGGCAGTCTTCGGGGCCGCGACCGGCCATCGGGCTCACCCCCGGGCATATCGGCGCGGTCGGGGTGCGACTGTAGCCGCTCCGGCGACCTACAAGGTCTCGGTCTCGCCGGCGCGCGGCTGCCACTTCATCAGGCGCCGCTCGACTCGGCCCACGGCAGCATCCAGCAGCAGCGCGAAGCCGGTGAGCACGACGATCCCGGCCATCACGGTGTTGATGTCGAAGCTGCCCTCGGCCTGCAGGATCAGGTAGCCCACGCCCTGGCTCGAGCCCAGGTATTCGCCGACCACCGCGCCGACGAACGCCAGCCCGACGCTGGTGTGCAGGCTGGAGAAGACCCAGCTCGTCGCGCTCGGCAGGTAGACGTGGCGCAGCAGCTGCCGTGCGCTCGCGCCGAGCATGCGGGCATTGGCGAGCACGACCGGGCTGACCTCCTTGACACCCTGATAGACGTTGAAGAAGACGATGAAGAACACCAGCGTCACGCCCAGCGCCACCTTGCTGCCGATGCCCAGCCCGAACCAGACGGCGAAGATCGGTGCCAGGATGATTCTCGGCATCGCGTTGAGCCCCTTGACGTACGGCTCGAGCACCGCGCTGGCCAGAGGGCTGAGTGCCAGCCACAACCCGGCGACCAGGCCGAGCAACGCGCCGATGGCGAACGCGGCCAGCGTTTCGGCCAGCGTCACGGCCAGGTGGCGGTAGATGTCGGCGTCGGTCACGAACCAGGTCCACACGCGCGCCGCCACCTTCAGCGGCTCGCCGAAGAAGAAGGCCGCCTGGCGGTCGTTGTCGAAGATGAACGGCCGAACCAGGCCCGGCGTCGTCATCAGGTACCAGAATGCGAGCAGCGCCAGCAGCATGGCCAGTTGCCACAGGCGCGCTTGTCGTGGCCGGACCTTCATGCCGCGGCCAGCTGCTGCGCGTAGCCCTTGAGCACCTCGTCGCGCATCACCGCCCAGATGGCGGCGTGCAGCTCGATGAAGCGCGGGCTGGTCTTGATCTCGGCGACATCTCGCGGGCGCTCGAGATCGACCTCGAATTCGCCAATCGGCCGGCTCGCCGGGCCGGCGGAGAGCACGACGACGCGGTCGCTCATCGCGATCGCCTCGTCGAGATCGTGGGTGATGAAGAGCACGGCCCGGCGCTGGTCGCCCGACCACAGCGCCAGGACCTCGTTCTCCATCAGCTGCCGGGTCTGGATGTCGAGCGCCGAGAACGGCTCGTCCATCAGGATGATGTCAGGGTCCAGCGCCAGCACCTGGGCCAGGCTGGTGCGCTTGCGCATGCCGCCGGAGAGCTGGTGCGGGTAGCGGTCGCCGAAGGCGCCTAGGCCGACGCGTCGCAGCCAGGTCTCGGCGCGGGAGCGGGCGTCGCCGACGCCGCGGAACTCGAGCCCGGCCATCACGTTGGCCAGCGCCGTGCGCCAGGGCATCAGGCTCTCGGCCTGGAACATGTAGCCGGCGCGGCGGTTGATGCCCGACAGCGGCTCGCCGAAGACGCTGATGCTGCCGGCGCTGGGCGCCAGCAGCCCGGCGGCCATGTTCAGCAATGTGCTCTTGCCGCAGCCGGTGGGGCCGACGACCGAGACGAACTCGCCCGCCGCCACGGTCAGCGTCACGTCGCGCACCGCGGTGTATCGCTGCGCTGGATCGTCCTCGTTGACGAAGGTGCAGGCGACGTCCTGAAGCGCCAGTGCGGGCGCGCTCATCGCGGGCTCATCCGCAAGGCGGCGGCGCCGCGCTGCGTGCTGCGCTGCGTGATCCGGCCCATCACCCACAGCGCCAGCACGATCGCCGCCGCGGCCAGCAGCTTGGGTGCGCTGTCCATCCGGTGCGCGTTCCACAGCAGCGCCGAGGTGCCTGCGAGCACGACGACGAACAGCGCCACCGCCAGCGCGCCCGCGCCGCGCCCCAACGGCGGGTCGAAGCGCTGCACCGTGCGGATGTCGAACGCCGGCCGCGGCCAGCGCGCGGCCACGTCGGCCGGCCGCCAGCCCGGCGGCTTCAGCCACACGCGCAGCTTGTCGTTCCGGCGCCGCGCGCGCCAGCTGTCCAGTCCCAGCTGGCCGTAGACCTGCAGATTCGCCCAGACCGGGTCGAAGCTGTGCAGCGGCGCACGCGTGCCGTAGACGCAGGGCTCGCGCGGATCCTCGGCCTCGTAGCTGCCGAACAGGCGGTCCCAGACGAGCAGGATGCCGCCGTAGTTCTTGTCGACGTAGCGGTCGTTGACGGCGTGGTGCACGCGGTGGTTGCTGGGGGCGCAGAACCAGCGGTCGAACCAGCCCAGGCGCCCGATCTGCTGCGTGTGGACCCAGTACTGGTACAGCAGGTCGATCAGCGCCACCGTGGCCAGCACCAGTGGCGGCACGCCGACCAGCGCCAGCGGCAGGTAGAACAGCCAGTCCAGCAGGAAGCCGCTGGCCGGTTGGCGCAGCGCTGTGGACAGGTTGTAGTCCTCGCTCTGGTGGTGCACCGCGTGCGCCGCCCACAGCACCGCCACGCGATGGCCCAGGCGGTGCTTCCAGTAGTAGAGGAAGTCGTAGCCCAGCAGCGCCAGCGTCCAGACCCAGGGCGAATCCGCTGGCAGCCGCGCCAGCGCGAGATGTTCGAAGGCGAGCGTGTACAGGCCGATCGCGAACACCCGCGCGAACAGCCCCAGCACCTGGCTGATGATCCCCAGCCCGATGCTCGACAGCGCGTCGCCCAGGCGGTACGTGTTGCGCCCGCGTACCAGGCCGACCGTCCATTCAAGCGCGATCAGCAGCAGGAAGACCGGCGTGGCCAGCACGATGATCTGCGCCGGCGTCAGCGCCACGGCTCAGCCCTTCGGATAGCGCTGGTCGGCCTTGCGCGCGAAGTCGTTCGTGAAGACCGCGCCCAGGTCGAGGTGCGCGGCGGCGATCTTGGGGTCGATGCTGGCCAGCGCGCGGTAGGCCGTCTGGGCGCCCTGGGCCGGGAACAGGCCGTCGGGCGACAGGGCCCCCTTGGCGGCCAGGAAGGCGTCGATGTAGACCGCGCGGTCGCCGAGCAGGAAGCTCTCGGGCACGTTGGCGATGATGTCGCGCGCGCCCGCCAGCTGGATCCACTTGTCGGCGCGCACGATCGCGTTGGCCAGCGCCTGCACGGTGTTCGGGTGCTTGTCGATGAAGGCCTGCGGCGCGTACAGGCAGCCGGCCGGCATCGGCCCGCCGAAGACTTTCTCGGCCTCGGCCATCAGGCGCGTGTCGGAGACGATCTTCAGGTCGCTCGACCGCTGCAGCAGCGTGATCACCGGGTCGAGGTTGCTGATGGCGTCGATCTGGCCGGCGCGCATCGCGGCCACCGCGCCCGACCCGGCGCCGACGCCGATGATGCTCACGTCCTCGGGCTTCAGCCCCGCCTTGGCGAGGATGAAGTTCACCATCACGTTGGTCGATGAGCCCGGCGCCGTGACGCCGATCTTGCGCCCCTTCAGGTCGGCCACGGACTTGTAGTCGGGCATCGTCTTCGGGTTGATGCCGAGCACGATCTGCGGCGCCCGGCCCTGCAGCACGAAGGCGCGCATGGGCTGGCCCTTGGACTGCATGACCAGCGTGTGCTCGAAGGCGCCGCTGACGACATCGGCGCTGCCGCCGACCACCGCCTGCAGCGCGCGCGAGCCGCCGGCGAAATCGGCGATCGTCAGCTCCAGCCCCTCGGCCTTGAAGTAGCCGCGCTGCTCGGCGATGGTCAGTGGCAGGTAGTACAGCAGGTTCTTGCCGCCCACGGCGATCGTGAGCTGGGGCTTCTCCAGCGCCTGTGCGCGCCCGCGAAGCGGGGCCGCCAGCAGCGCGGCGCTGCCGGCCATGAGGACGTGGCGTCTTTGCATTCGTCTGTCTCCGGGTTTGTGGTGTGCGCGCGCCGCACTCTAGCCGACGCCGCGGCGGCCTAACATCCGGGAATGAACCCGACCCTGCTCGTGACCGGTGGTGGCCGCGGCATCGGCGCCGCCACCGCCGTGCTCGCCGCCGCACGCGGCTGGGACGTGGCCATCAACTACGCGCGCGACGCGGTCGCGGCCGCGTCCGTGGCGGCCGAGGTGCGCGCGCTCGGCCGGCGCGCGCTCGTGCTGCGCGCCGACGTGGCCGATGATGCACAGGTACGTTCGATGTTCGCGGCTCTCGACCACGCGTGGGGGCCGCTGGGGGGCCTGGTCAACAACGCCGGCGTCGTCGATCTCGCCGCGCGGGTGGACGAGATGAGCGCGGAGCGCGTGGCGCGCATGTTCGCGATCAACGTCTTCGGCACCATCGCCTGCGCGCGCGAGGCGGTGCGGCGCATGAGCACGCGCCACGGCGGGCGCGGCGGCGCGATCGTCAACGTCTCGTCGGTGGCCGCCAGCCTGGGCTCGCCCGGCCAGTACGTCGACTACGCGGCGAGCAAGGGCGCGGTCGACGTCTTCACGCTCGGGCTGGCACGCGAGGTGGCGGCCGAGGGCGTGCGCGTGAATGCCGTACGTCCGGGCATCATCGACACTGAGATCCATGGCTCCGGCGGCCAGCCCGAGCGGGCCCGGCAACTCGCCGGCACGGTGCCGATGCAGCGCCCGGGGCGGGCCGACGAGGTCGCCGCCGCCATCGTCTGGCTGCTCTCGGCCGACGCCAGCTACACCACCGGGGCGGTGCTGGACGTCAGCGGCGGGCGCTGAGCTGCACGCCGTCCGGGCTGGCAACAACAATTCAGGCCGCGTAGCCCCGCAGCTGGGCCACGAGCGCGTCCGCGGCACGCCGCTGGGCGGGCCCGGCGCGCGGGCCGAGGCGGCCGCAGACGAAGCTGGCCTGATCGGCCACCGAGGCCCACCAGCTGCACGCCTGCACGCGGGCGTGGAGTCCGCCCCAGGCGGCGGCCAGCGCCGGCTGCCGTGCGCTCAGCGCGTGGGCGGCGAGTGCGGCATAGAGCTCGAGCTCGATCAGGCCGGCACTGGTCCAGAAGTCGGGGTCGCTCGCGTGCCTGTCCTGCAGGCATTGCTGCAGCCGCGCCGTGGCGGCGGCGTCGAAGCCGGGCCACGCGGGCGAGGCGCCATGCAGCGCGAACTCGATGGCCATGCGGTTGAGTCCGGGGTAGAAGGCCAGGGCATCGCCGTTCTCGAACGACAGCGCCTCGGCCAAGGTGTAGGCCTGCAGGGCCATCGCCAGGGCGGCGTTCTCGGCCCGGCGGCCGGCGCGTCCGGCCAGTCCTTCCAGCTGCGCCAGCCGCTTCCAGCCCGAACCGCACAGCGACAGGCGCTCGACGGTCGGCTGCAGCGACGCCAGGGTCTGCAGTTCGCGCAGGGCCAGCGTGATCTCGCCGCGCGCGGCGTCGCGCGTCGCCGCGTCGGCCGGTGCCTGCTGCACCTGCGTCCAGGCCCGGCGTACGCGCAGGTTGCCGAGCTGCTCCTGCGCCCTCAGCGACGCGCTGCCGTCGGCCGCGCGTACCGCGCGCGCGTACCAGTCGATGGCCGCATCGCGGTCGCCGACCGCATCCCAGGCGACCGCGAAGGCCTCGGCGACCGCGCCCATCGAGCCCCAGGCGGCGGCATAGCGGTTCTGCAGCGCCTGCAGCTTGCGCTGTGCGGCCTCGCGGAGGACGCGGGTGGCCTCGGCGTCGGCGCTGTCGGGAACCTCGAAGCGCGTGCGCACCGCGAGTTCCTCGAGCGTCAGCGCGAGACCCGGGGCCGACGCCAGCTCGCGCGTCGCATCCGGCGACTCGGCCGGCCCCTGGGCGTCCCCGGTGGCGCGGCGCAGGGTCCAGTTCGGGTCGCCGTAGCACTGGTAGGCAGCCCAGGTCTTGCTGCCGGGCGCCGCCCGCAGCGCCGAGCGCCGTGCCTCGGCGACGGCATCGATGAAGGTCTGGCCGGCAAGCAGCCAGCGGTAGAAGGTGGCCGCGAAGAGCTCGGCCGGCCGGTCGTCGACGGCCCAGCCGGCGGCGATGACGCAGCGCACCCCGATCTGGATCAGCGCGTCGGCGACCCCGGCGGCGAAGGCTCCGGGCTGGGCCAGCTTCAACGTCTCCTGCGAGTCGTGGGCGCCGAGGTGGCAGCAGTTGACGAACACGAGCTCGGGTACCACCGGCAGCTTGGCGATCTCGTCGGGCCCGAGAAAGACGCCCTGCGACAGCACGACGCCGCCGAACGAAGTCACATGGCCCTTGTCGTCGCGCACGATCGGCGCGCCGTGCCCGGCCACGTGGACGATGCGCCAGGGGCGAGCCATCAGGGCGCCGATCACGGCGTCGAACTCCGCGCTGTCCAGCAGCGCCGTCACGCGCTGGCCGCCCAGCGCATCGGGCGCGCCGAGCAAGCCGGCCACGGCCTGCGCCTCGTCGCGCGCGCCGGGCAGGTCGGGGTAATCGGGGTCGTCCACCTTGGGCGCGCCGATCACCAGCACCGCGGCATCGGCATCCGCGTCGCGCGGGGCGCTGCGGAACGTGGTCGTGTTGAGCTTGCGCAGCAGCCGGGTGCGGATCGCCCAGGGCTCTTCGCTGGCGGCGGCCTCGCCGCCGCGCGGGGCGCTGGTGTCCAGCAGTTCCCACGGGATCGGTGCGGTGCCATCGTCGAGTTGCAGCACGACGCGGTTGGTGCCGCCGAGAAAGGGCTCGAGCTCCAGCGGCACCAGCAGCTGGAACAGCGTGCGGCCCAGGTCGGGGTCGCTGGTCCGCGCGGTCGCCGCGCGCGCCACGAGCTGCTCGAGCAGTCGTGTCTGCGTGTGCTGCGCCCGCACCTCGGTGCGCGCGCGGCGGGTGTCGAGCGCGAACGAGATCGTGCCCTCGGCCGACGTGGTGGTGCTGATCAGGTCGTAGCTGGCGCCGCGGTAGCCGATCTCCGGCTGGTAGCGCAGGGGGCCGGTGCCGCTGGCAATCGCCGGCGCGATGCGGAAGGCCAGGGGCGCCGCCGCGGCGAGCACCTGCAGTCCGTGCCAGGCCTCGCCGGCGCGGTCCAGATACCACTCGACCAGCGTCAGTCGCCGGACCAGCGGCCAGCCGATCGCCGCCAGGCGCTGATTGGCCTGACGCACGCCCTGCGCGATCGCGCGCGCCGCGGTGCCGGGCGAGATGCCGATGCCGCCGCTGCCGATCAGCGTGGCCGCCAGCTCGAGGCCGCCATCCTCCGGGCTCGCAATGCCGGATCGGCCCGGGATGGCGAGGCCACCGGCATCCTCGGCTGCGCGCTGGGCCCAGGCCTTCACGCCCTGGCACACCGAGTCCTGCAGGCGCGCGGCGTCGAGGCTCCCCTCCTCGCCCAGGCCGATGACGATCACCGCCCGCGGTCGTGGCAGCTGCCACGGGTTGTCGCGGCGGTGCTGGGTGTTGAGGAACACCTGGTGCGAGCCCGGCGCGTCCGGGTACAGGCCGGCCTCGAGCGCGGTGCGCATCGCGCCGCCGAGGTGCTTGTCGACCACGCCTTCGGTTCCTGTGAGTTCCAGCGCGCGGTAATGCCCGAGCATCAGCGGCTGGCTCACGAAGGTGAGGTTGCCGTTGAGCAGGCTCACGTCCAGCGGCGGCGGGGCCGCGGCCGCCGGGCCCTCGAGGCCGCCCGAAGAGGCGCCGAACACCTCGGCGATGCCGCCGGCCGGCAACGCCGACGGTGCGCCCCGCGAGGGCCGGCTGCGGACATGGGCGACCGGCGCCGCTTCGCCGCGGGCGGCGGCCAGCGGCGCCAGCGCCGTGGTGCTGCCCTGGCGCAGCAGCTCGGCATAAGCGTCGAAGGCCTGGGTCGCGCTGGGCAGGCTGCCGTGCTCGCAGTCCAGCGTCCAGGTGCGCACGCCGGGCAGCAGCGCCGATTCCAGCGCCACGCGGCCGTCGCCGCCGTCCTGGGCGTCGAGATAGACGAAGCCATCGTCACCGACCTCGAAGCCGTCGGGCGTGAACTTCGCGTGGCCGACCACCAGCATCAGCTTGTCGGCGTCGGTGGCCAGCGCCCCGGCGAGCTGGGCGTCTAGCCGCTGGCGCAGCGCCCGGGCCTGGTCGAGCACGGCCTGCGGTGGCACGCCCCAGGCATAGGCGGCGCCCATCATCTCTTCGGCGTAGCGGTGCCACCAGTTCTTCTGCTGCTCGCGCTGGTAGTCGTCGTCGGCGAGCTTGCGCCAGACCGGCTCCTGGTCGAGGCCGAGCCGCGCGTCGAGCAGGCCCGCCTGCAGCTGCAGCAGCCCGGGCATCGCGGCCATCAGATTGCGCGCCTTGCGGTTGGCGAAGGGCGAGCCGAGGGCCGCCAGCGCGTTGCCGAAGGTGTCGTCGCCCGAGAGCACCTGCATCGGCGCCCACGAGCCGCCGTTGGGCGTTCCCAGCATCAGCAGCCGGGCGTCGGGGTGGGCCATCAGGCGGCGCCATGTCTCGGGCTCGACGAGCTGCATCGTGCGCGCCAGCAGCCCGCCCATCGAGTGGGCCAGCAGGCGCACCGGCTGGCCGCTGGCCTGACGCGCGTCGAGCGCCTGGCGTACCCGCGCGGCCAGGCGCGCGGCTTCGTCCTCGAGCGGCCGGCGCCAGTCATAGCCGAACGGGATCACCTCGTGGCTGGCGTCCAGGAAGGCGACCAGCTTGTCGTAGACCAGGCCGATCGGCCCGTCGTCGGCGACCTCGTCGGCGCCGCCGGGCTGGTACGCCAGCCGGGCGAAGTTGCCGATCAGCCGCGGGCTCAGCCAGATGCGGTCGTCGTGCGGCGGCTGGCCCTGCTTGAGGTTGCTGCCGAGGATGCCCGGCAGAACGAAGACCGCCGGCCTGGTGGCATCGGGCACGCTGCGCACGGCGCCGCGCGCGCCGCTGGCGTCCTCGCCGGCCCACGACAGCGGCCCGATCGGCCTGAAGCCGGCCGGCGGCAACGGCTGGATCAGCGCCTGGACCACGGCGTCGGCGGTCTGGTCGTTGGCGAAGTAGCCGAAGTGCGTGACGTCGCTGCCCTGCGCGAGCAGGAACGTGGCGCCGCCGGCGCGCGGGCCGCCGCCGTACATCGAGCGCGTCTGCACGACGATGTCGTTGTCGGTCCAGTAGTAGGCGTCGGCCAGCAGCGCCTTGAGCCAGCTGCCGAGCGTGTCGCCGTGTTGCAGGTCGCCGGCGACCACGCGCAGGTCGCCGGGCAGCGGGTCGGGCGCTGCGTTGAGCCAGTCGACCAGCGGCGTGCCCGGGATCATCGCCGCCAGGCCCGGGATCAGCATCGGGTCGGCGCGCCGGCGCGCGACCTCGCCCAGGAAATCGACGAAGGCCGGCACCACCGGAACGCCGGCGATCTCCAGCGTCCACTTCAGCACCGACAGGTAGGCGTCCAGGCGGCCTGAGGCCAGCAGCGTGCCGCGCGCCGGGCAGGCCACGCGCACCACGCGCTCGACCCGCACACCCTTGCTCCTGACCAGCGCGGCGAGTTCGCGCAGCTCCTGCTGCTGGCTGGCGTAGGCCGGGTCGGCGAAGAAGGCGAGGTCGTCGTCGGTCACACCCGACGGGCCGGCCACGCGTGCCAGCACCTCGGCCACCAGGCCGCCGCGCGAGTGGGTGACCAGGTGCAGCCGGGCGCCGTCGGGCAGCGCGTCGACCAGCGTGCGCGCATTGGCGATGGGACTCGCGCCCAGCGTCGGGTGGTCGAGGGCATAGACCTGGCCAGCGTACTGGGCGAAGAGCTGGCCGACGCCGCTGGCGTGGCCCTGCCAGAGCTGCCCGAACGTGCTCGTCGTCTCGACGAAGGTGCCGTGCAACAGGACCAGGATCGGGTCGGCCGAGGTCGGCACCTGGTCGAGCTTGTGCCCGCTGCCCTTGAGCCTGGGCAGGGCGTCCGGCGCCAGGCGATAGACGCCGGCATCGACCTGGGCGTCAACCCGCTGCACGACCTGGCTGGCCGCGAAGTCGGCCGCCGGATCCTTCACCAGGCCGGTGAGCACCTGGAGCGCCGAGACCACGATGTGGCCGATGTCACCCAGGCCGCGCTGGGCCGCGCTGGTGTCCGGCCCCGGCCAGGCCAGTTCGGCCGCCACCGCCACGTCGCCGCCGTCGCGCTGGCGGCCACCGGGCCCCTGGAGCAGGTCTCGCGCGGTGCCAGGGTGGAGCAGCAGCACCGGGCCGCCTTCGATGTGCAGCGCGACGATGTCCTCGCCGGGCACCGCCGTCAGGCGCTGTGGCGTGCCGGCGTCGCGCTGGGTCGCGACCTGCACCGAAGCCTTGACATGCCCGGGCAGCGCCGCCGCGGAGGGCGTCGCGCCGCGGCTGGCCAGTGGCGGGCCGCTGGTGCCGCTGACGGCGAAGGTGATGGGCAGGGTGTCGTCGTTGGCAGCCATCGCGTCTTGTCTCCTCTGCGGGCGAGGGAGCATCGGCGCAAACCGCACGCCGGGCAAGGCGCGAAGGCGTTCGGACTTAGGGGTGGCCGGGCGCCTCGGCTGCGGCGGGCGCCAGCGCCACGCGTTGCAGCACCAGCGGCACGAGTCCGAGTTGCCGGCGCAGCCGCTCGGCCGCGGCCTCGGCCGTCGCGCGGTCGGCCCACGGCCCGGCCTGGACGCGGAACCAGCCGCTCTCGCCGAATACCGCCACCGCCGGCAGCTCGATCCCCGGTGCTGCCGCGGCGAGCACCCGCTGCTGCAGTTCGGCCGCACCCTCTCGGGCGCGAAAGGCGCCGAGCTGCAACCAGTAACCCGGTGCGGCGCGGGCCTGGGCCAGCACCTCGGCGTCTTCGCCGGGGGCCGGGTCGTCGGGCGGCAGCGCCGGTGCCGCTGCGGACGACGCTACCGCTGGCCGATCCTCGCCGCGCTGCAAGGCACGGATGTCGGCGAAGGTCAGCCGCTGCACTTCGACCGGCGCGACGCCGCCGAGCACGCCGAGCTTGAGCGCGGCGGTGTAGCTCAGGTCGATCACGCGGTCGCGCGCGAAGGGCCCGCGGTCGTTGATGCGCACGATCACCTCGTGGCCGTTGGCCGGGTTGCGCACGCGGGCGTAGCTCGGGATCGGCAATGTCCGGTGCGCCGCCGTCATCGCGTACATGTCGTAGGGCTCGCCGCTCGCGGTGGGCAGGCCCTGGAACTTGGCGCCGTACCAGGACGCGCCGCCGGTCTCCTCGAACGGCAGGTCTTCGCTCATCGGCGCGTAGCGCCGCCCCTGCACCACGTAGGGCTTGTTCGGGCCGCCGACGCGCAACGGCTCGATGCGTGGCTCGGCGTCGGGCCGAGCCGCGAGGTCGGGCGGCGGATGGGCGCCCGGGCCGTCGCGCAGCGGTGCGCGGCTGGCGCAGCCGGCGAGGAGGGCGGCGGAGGCGACCAGCAGCAGCGCCAGGGCCCGCCAGGCGGCATCGCCGCGGTGCTGCGGGTCGCTCACGGCGCGCAGCGCGCGATGTCCGCCGGTGCCGTGCCCGCCCGCCTTTGCCGCACCGCCGGGTCCGGCCCGCGGCATGGCGGTCGCAGCAGATTGGGCAGACGATGCGCTGGCATTGAAGTTGGGCATCCGCTCGACGCAAGTTTGGCGTTACAGGCCGGGACTCTAAGGGGGTCTGCCTCATGTTGGGCAGCCACCTGCGCCCGCCCTCGTGTCGCACGCAGCCTGACTGGACCTCATCGCATCGCGGCCCGGCCTCCGCTTCAAGGCCCATTCGTCCCTTTGCTCCAGCAGCATCGCGCCCACCCGCCGGGCACGATCGCGGTGGGCGGCACCAAGGTCAAGGCCGATGCCAGCCGCCACGGGGCGTGAGCCAAGCCCGCCCCTACCCGAGGCCGAACTCTCGGCCGTCATGTGCCAAGTCGAAAGCCAATGCGCGTGCACCTCCGTCAAGCAGGACACGCTCCGTGATCGCCATCCGAGGCGCCGGCCCTGGCAGCCGGCGAAAGCGGCAGGGGGCAGCGCCCCAGGCACCGCCTTGAGCTCACATCTGCCTGAAGAGGTGCACGTACGGCGCGCTGACGGGCAGTCGCTCGGGACGCTTCTCGAGCCGCATCTCGCAGTGGCCGGTCATCGAGCGGTGCTCCTCCTCGACGGCGTTGACGTTGAACACCGTGCTGCGGTGGATCTGCCAGAACATCGCCGGGTCGAGTTCCTCCAGCAACTCCTTGGTCGGCTTGCGGATCAGGGATTCGTGAGTGGCGGTCATCACCAGCGTCGTCCGGTTGTCGGCCTTGAAGTCGCGGACCTCCTCGACGGCGATCAGCCGCACGCTCGCGCCTACCGATGCGTTGATCCAGCGCAGCCAGTCTTCGCCTCGCCGCCGCGATGGGCGAGGTCTCGCAGCCGGCCCTCCAGATTGGGCGGCGTCGCGTGTCTCGTCGAACACATCGGACAACGCGCGGCTGAGCGAGAAGATCGCAACCAGGCCGAAGGCTGCGACCAGCCCGGTGCGCGAGGCGTCGCCGTACAGACGGCGCGCCAGCGAGTCCATGGGTCGGTGCGCGAGGCTCGGCGAGATCTTGGACAAAGCATGTCGTTCGCCACCGCCTGCGGGCAACTTTGCGGCGGCCCAGCGGAATCCGGCGATGAATCCCTTCTGCCGGCGGCGAACCCGAATCCGGTCGGAGCTGAGCCGGCGATCCTGTCTCGTGACCGAGCGCCCCGGGGCCGGGTTCTGCCGGCCCTCCAGCGGGGGCTCAGGGTGACGGGCCCAGCCGGATCAGCGGGCGAGCGAAGGCTGCGCCCGAGGACGGGAAGGCCAGGCGGCAAGGCGCATTCGCACGCGCATTTCCAGAGCTCACGTCGGAATCCGGGCCGTTCGCCGCGTTGCGCTGGTGCACGCCAACCTGGAACCCGGGGATCGCATCGCGGGCACGGCGCCTACCGGCCGCCGATCCAACGGGCCAGGCTCGCGGCCCGCAACCGACGAGAGGGGTTCTCATCGTAGGTGAAATGCGGTCGAACGGGCGCAACGCGGCCCGGAAGTGGGTCACGGCGCTGAGCATGGCTGCGCTGGCGTCACTGGGCGCCAGCGGGGCATACGCCGGCTGTGGAATGCCGGGCTGGTCGGGCCATTCGCCGCAGGGCTGGCACGAGATGGCCGGCGGCATGCCGCGGCACGACTCGATCGTCGGGCTCTGGAAGGTGACGTTCACCTCCGATGGGTCGGCGTACCCGGCGGCGATCCTGGCGGGTGTCGAGACGGACTTCGGGACCGTGCAGTGGCACAGCGACGGCACCGAGTTCATGATCTCCGGCGGCCGCGCGCCCAGCACGGGCGATGTCTGCAGGGGTGTATGGAAGCAGACCGGCCCGCGGACCGGCAAGCTCAACCACCTCGCGCTCGCGTGGGCCAGCCAGGACACGCCGTCGCCGCCCGGTCCCCTCACGCCGGCCGCCTTCCTCGGGCCGGGCGTCGTCCTGGAGGCGATCACGCTGAGCCAGGACGGCAACAGCTACTCCGGCCCCTTCGCGATCGACCAGTACGCGGCGGATGGCACGACGCTCATCGAGCACATTGGCGGCACGGTGACCGGCACGCGGATGACGGTCGATTGAACCTGAGAACGGCAGCGTCCACCAGCGGTCGAGCTCGGGCATGCTCGATCGTCGGGGCCCGATCGTCGACCGCCGACGACCAGTCACACGGAGTGCGTTGCGGGCTGGACGGGCGTCACAAGCCGCGTTCCTGCCACTCAGCACTCCACGCGCACGCAGCCTGAGGAAGTACCGCTCCGACCCTGTGATGGTCAGGTCGACCCATCGACGCTGGCCGGGCACGAGGATCTCCAAAGCCAGCTACGCGGCCGCAGTCAGGAACGAAGCAGGCGGCGGCCCGCAGGAGCGCGGTCGCGCAAGCCAAGCATTTGCTGTTGTCCCTGGTTCGGAGCGGGCAAACGCACTTGCTGCGAAAGGCTTCGGCTTTGACGGGCCGCAGACCGCCCGCGAAGAGGGCGAGGGCATTGGCGCGACCGGCAAGAATCGAACT